>JBAZBD010000001.1:0-600000 GCA_041671645.1 Patescibacteria group bacterium
TAAATATTGTAATCGGCAAATCTGCAGCAAGTCCCGTCGCAGTGAAGTCAAAAACGCCGCTCGCATTGGTTGTGACTGTCTGCTTGGCTCCACCATTTACGGAAAGGGAAATAGGAACCCCAGCTCCGAGATGTACACCTGATTGAATATTATTATCATAAGCAATACCAGAGATATGACTGCCAGCAGCTGCATAAGTTATACTTAGCTTTGGATCAAAGTCTGTGCCTGGTTCTTCTGACATATATATACTAACACCGCCACCGTGAGGCTCTCCGGGTATAGTCGATGGAGAGATGTCGGCAACATCGTAATTTGCGTTTCTTAGGCCCAGACGGACCATACCGTTCGCGTTTATTTCAGTCTGAACCCCAGAGAGACCTGCGGCGTTAAGAGCAAAATTGTTGTACGCAGTTGCAAAGCTAGCGTAAGCAATCGGATCGGAGTATGCAGTTGTTCCAAGAGTTGAATAGTCAGAAGCGACCAAGCCCGTATTGGAGGCTGGCGCAGAACTATACAAATTTATATCAGGATCGGCGGCATTGTAATTCGAATTGCTACCGTTTCCATAGGCAGAAAAGGTTGCACTCGTTACTGTGGCGCCCAAAATAGGTGAAGCGTCGAATGTGAAAATTGTCCTATCGGTGTTAAAATTAGCGTTATCATAGTTCATGATGAAATCAGCCCAAGCAGCAGTAGTGTAATCTTCGATGATTGTCGCATCAACAGCATCACGAGCAGCGGCCCAAGTACCTGCCCCACTAGCTGAAAGATAGCCGTCAACGGAGCTCGTTTCTGGATCCGGGTCCGGACGATATGTCACGTCGGTATCAATCTTGATATCAGATTGAGGGGCGGTCTCCTGCCAAGTAAAAGCTGAGGTTAAGTCACCGCTCATTTTTCGAGCATCAATCTTGACTTGTCTCTGACGGTCTTCTTTGCCGTCCACTATCTCGAAGGCCTCAGGTTTGTCCCGAAATACCAAATCAGACCCGCCGGAGCTTTTGATTCCTTCAACACGATCGATCTGCCATTTAAAATTTTGTGGTGCGTCGACGCCAGTGATTGTCTTCCAGAGACGAACACCATACTCACCAATCTCAAATTCAAATTTTAGATTGCCGTCGTCAAAAGACGCTTGCTCAGCCAGAACTTGTGGAGAAATCCACTTGGCGAGAGCGTTTCTAGTATCCTCCGCCTCTCTCTGTTCTGGGGTGTTAATGTCTGCCCAAGCGACTTTATTGTCACTGCCCCTAGACTTAGATAAAACTGGATTGCCATCAATATCTTTCAGAGAAATGGTATATTTGTCACCAGTTTTACGCGATTCAATTTCATAACCGATTTTGTCCTTGAAAACTTTAACGGTTGAAGGCATCTGATCAAATAGAACATATTCGGAGCTATCTACCAGATGATTTGAATTAATATCGAGCCAAGGAGAATCAGATTTAGAATAATCTTCCTTATAATGGATAACGCCCGGGTATGATTCTAAGGTCTCGGTGCCATCTTTGTTGTCGATAGTTTTGGATTTTTCCGTTCTTCTTCCGACAACCTCATTTTCATCCTGAGAGGGTTGAATACCGCTATTTGCTGTGACAACCAAATTTTTGTTTTCTCTGACGACATTTAAAGCGCAATCTTTGCTCCAGAGTGACCAAGCACCGACAGAATCTTGGTACCTGACACGAAAATAATAAGTTCCCTCGGCTAGATTTATAGGTAGCGTAAAGTTAAGCAGATTGCCATCAACCCTAGGGCCAGATTCAATTATGGGATTAGTGTAATCACCTGCTCTATTCGTAACTTCCCATTGAGAGGCCGCATGATTATCCCCATCCGGGTCAGAAAAAGCTCCGGCTTCTAAAATATGTCTAGAACCAAAGATCGATTTTCTGGTCACCACTGTCAACCCATCCGGAGTGGCTGGATACCGAGAATAATTGAGAGCGAACGATGATAATTCAGTTTCATTTTTTTCATCAGCATTAAACGTCAGACGAACATATAATGATTTGGAGTCAGATACATCTCCAATATTGGTGCTCCACAGAACATCATCGGTCGAAAATTCACTTTTGATCGATCCGGTCGCGATAGTTTCGCTAGAAAGCCAGTCCACTACCTCCGCCTCAAGCGGATTAAACGTAAGTGTCGCCGTGCCTTCAGACTTCTTGGAGTTCAGAATAAGCTTGTCGTCTTTGTCTTTCAGGCCCTTTGTCTTCCATTCTTTCCATGCCTCCCCTGTCGCCCAACTCCTTTGTGAAGCGGCCTTCGTTTCGGTCGGGTGTTGGAAAAATGTGTAACCAAAAACTGCGATACCGACTAGGTAAAGTCCGAGAGCCGACCAGTGGAGAGCATGAGCCCATGGGTTCAAATGCCACTTGTAGTACCACCTGAATTTCATCCGCAGATGGTTGTGCAGTGGACGAAAATGGCGCCACAAAGTACGGGTACTTCGCTGTATCCGGTGGATCTCCTTGTCGAGGCTAGCAATGTTCAATTCTTGCCTTAAATCCATTCCCCTCAATCTTATTTTGTAATGACCTAATTATACTTGGAATTTGATATCAATGGAAGAGTTTAGAAGAATCCTTTTAGGCTCAAAAAGACAAAATAAATAATTACGGTTGGGAGACATAAAAATATCGCCAAAAGGCAATATTTTTATGTTGAAATTTGCTGGCCTAGCCTTGGTGCAAAAAATCGATCGCCAATAGACAGGAGTCGTGGAAGCTACCACCAGTCGAATTCTCTGACAGCCCTTTCACAATTTTGCTCTGCTCTATTAGCGGAAGTCTGGCAAAGTCACCGACAAGCTTTTCTGGAGTTTTGTTCTCTGGATTATTCGCTCTAAGGCCTTCAGCAATTTTATAGGCGTCAATGCCTATCCTAATTAGATTCTTCTCACTGATTATACTAGACTTTAGCTGTGAGGAGATGACTTCGGGCAGGTAAGATTTTGCCGATTGTAAATCTATAACACTGTCAGTTGGAGTCTCCAAAAGATCTACGCTGACCTTGTGTTCTCCTTCGGGGAGAATATCTGTGTCTTCTCCAGTTAGGACTACTGGCAGATCGCTGCCATCGGTCGGACCCGGCCCGCCCATATCGCTCATCGTCATTTTGACTTCCTTTCCCTAAAACTAATAATTGTTTATAAGATAACACTCTGATCTGTCTTTCGCAAATTTTGAAGACCGCTCTAACAATAAAATAACCTGCCTCCAAAATTTGGAGACAGGTCGAGAATTACTCTATCGGTACGGTTTGGCCGCGGCCATATTTGCCGTGATCCCACCCCGCGCCGTTTATGTCCTTCGGCGAATGAATATGAATTTGAAGGAGCCACTTAGTAGGCGTCCCCTTAATTTCAGTCTTCAACGCCCACATTTTTTCGCCAGGCGGGACATCTGCGATAATTTCTGTAAACGAACAGTCGCTGAATTCTTGGTAACCAAGAATTTTTGAGTCGGTCTGTTCAGTATACAAAGAAAAATAATTTGGCTCGTGCATAAGCACACGGACCACGTTGTCGTACCGGAGTACGGTAGCCGGCCGAGCCGCTTCCACTTTTTCCCGCCAAGCGGAAAAGATAAAAGCGCCGAGAACTACAACCACAAGATAACCTATTAACGGTAGCCATTTCTTCATTGCACTACCCTCCATGCCGCATATTATAAACCAAAAAACTTATATAGTCAAGCATAAAAGAGGCCGGCGGCGTTGCCAGCCCCTGCAAGAGGCGGCCGATCAGAATATGTCAGACCTAGGGGTTTTTCTTCAGGAAATATATTGGGCAGATTTCGGCGTAGGCATAATCGTCGTTGTGAACAATTTTCTCTATCTCAAAGAATCTTTTGTACTCCTCATTTTGTTCCTCGACGCTGGGCATAGTCCAGATCTTCTCAAAGGGTGGGAAGGCTTTGAAATAGTTCTCTAATAGTTTTGCATATTGGGGGCCAGCGTCTTTGGTCAATTCGGCAATTTTTTGATTATCGATCGTCCTGGTCTCTTCGTTCCAAGTCAGGTTGAAGAGAAAATCGCACCACATGACCGTATAATTTGCCTCATCCTGGTCGTCATATTGATGAAGAATCTCTTCCAGCGTCATCTTCTTTTCTAGCGCTAGATAATTTCTCGAAATGAAATACCCACCAGGCTTTAGAACAGATTCGATGCCTTCCAGGAATCTATCACGGTTCCGATAATCTATATTATTGGTAACGCAATCACCGATCGCGAGATCAAAACTGTTCTTCTCCAGTTTTTGATCCAAGAGAAGCCAGTCTACCTCTACGAAAACCTCCGCTTTGTTGAGTGACTCCTTGAGCAACGTGTCCATAGCCATCTTCATCTCAGGCGTGATATCGACAAGAGTAACAGGGCAGTTATATTGCGAGAATAAATCACGAAACTCTGGCGTGACCCCAAGGATCATGACAGTTGGGCTTTTGCCGTTTTCATCGATAAATTTCTTGACCCAAACCTCGATGACTCTGATGTCTGACTCGGCTGGATGGGCTGGAGGGGTGTAGCTTCCCCAGGTTTTGGCGTACTCTTTCCAATTGAATTTAAACTTTTTCTTTTCGCCTTCTGACATGATGTATCCTTTCGGTTTCGTTATGACTTGTTATCAAAGGGATCTCTATTTTTGTTTCCAACTGTAACATTGTGCGTGCTCTCCGGATGATAAATCTCAATCAGTCTTATCAAGGTCTCTGGAGTAAGATTCTTTAGATCATGATAATCGGGACGATCCTGCGTCTTGTCTCTAACTCTTAGCCCACGGCCAATAAAATCGTGGTAACCTCCTGCCTGATCGGGCGTGACATATTCGTCTTTTGGCGAAGTAATCAGATTGACTTGGATATGCTCTGGCAAAGGATGGCTGTAAATCCGCTCGAGAACGGATTTCGCCAATTCAACATTGTGTCCAGCATCCCCCATATTCAAATACTGATTGCAATATTCATAATATTTTCTCAAGCCCTCGCTGTCAAAGCGACCCTCTCTGTCGAAAGTATCGGCTTCATGATCATATTCACCGATAAAACCAGATAAGGAGGTAAAACTCCTGATCTTGTCAGTGATCTCTCCTGGCAAATTAGTCATCGAATAAAGCTCTGCGGCCGCCCCGCTGGAGTGACCGACCAAGTAAATTTCATCAAAATCTGCCGATAACGCCTTGAGGGCAATCTCCGGCTCGCGATCGATGTCCTCTACCGTTGCAGGCTCATCTCCGCCGATATACTCCTGGCCTTGCACCTTGCCGGCTTCAATTCTTTCGGGACATTTAATTAGCTCTGGCGATCTTTCAGAATTAATTTGAGATCCAGAGTGTCTGGCGCAAAAGACAGCATAGCCTGCCTCAACTAATTTCGGCACGTGCTTGCCCTCCATCCAAGTATTGCTATCTCCCGGCATACCCGGCTCGAAAAAGACTAGTTTCTTGCTCCCGCCTGCTGGCTGGAACATCTTGCCCTCGACAACTCGGCCCTCAGCTTTTAGAGTGAGCCATTGCGCCTCGCCCGGTATCGGCTCGCCGTTCGCGTCCTTCTCGGCCATGAGAGGTATCGGTGAGTTCTTGCCTAATTCTTGCTCTTCAACAGCATTAGGATCTTTGATAGGAGAATAGAATTCATTCATTTTTGCCCATTGTTAATCTTGCAATCATAATAACCTAAAATTCCTAACCGTTCGAGCTATGGATTGCTTAACTACTTAATGTTTTTCGCGGAGATTTCTAAGTCGTGGATGTACCCCCCAATCATTTTCTTTGTTTCCAATCTTTCGGTCCAATCACTGCCACTTTTTGCTAGCTCGTCGGTCCATCGCATGATTTCTTGTAATCTTTCTAAATCATCAGAATCGAAACTAAAAGCTTTTAGATTCTCTACGTCTATCTTGATTAAGTGTCTTGCATCATAGTTTTTATAATCGGTATAAACTGCGTCAGCCATGTCTCTAATTTCCTGAAGAGTATCGATAATGTCTTGGTTGGGGCCCTCGGCGGTTTGTTCCGTAGTTTGACCAACAGGGTCTGGGACTACAACCGTTTCTTCCCCGACATTAGCTTTTATTTCTGAATTTGTTTTGTCTACCTCTTCTGAAATTTTTTT
The DNA here is from genome assembly GCA_041671645.1 of Patescibacteria group bacterium. Lineage (NCBI taxonomy): Bacteria > Patescibacteria group bacterium. The sequence goes on from JBAZBD010000001.1 coordinate 6,126, forward strand.
CTTTTGAATAGAGACAGAGATCCTATTTCCCTTTGTTCTTTCTAACAATACGATGTCTCTTATAGACTCATAGCATTTCTTTACTATCCACAGATTAAATTCATCTTCCATCGCATAGTTGCCATCGACATCGCCCTTGATTGCTTCATAAAGTATATCGACAGTATCTTCAATATTTGATTCTGAAATACCAACATTTATGTCTGGCCGTTCCGTAATGAGTTCTTGTATCTGCTTGGTTAGTCCGATTGCCTGATTCATCAATTCTTTTCTTGTTGTCTCGTCTTGGGTTTCCGAAAATTTAGAGACGATGCTCATCCCTTCATTGTAGAATCCTTCTAGCTTGCGAACTGTCTCCTGTGCTTTAATATTTTCAGCGCTCTCATCATGATTATCTTTATCAGTGATTACGTTAGAACCGTCTAACCCCAAACCCGTTGCTTTTTCTGGCATATTGATCCATTGTTAATCTTGCAATCATAATAACCGAAAATGCTGAACAGTTCGAGCCCACCGCTCTTACAAAAATGGGGTGCACGCCGCTACGATTGACTTTTAACTTAATTTCTGTTATTATCAAATAGAATAATTTTAGGGAAATAGTCGAGTCCCTCCGATAGATTCAATTCTAAAACAACATAAACAAGCATAAAAACTATGACAGGTACAATCAAAAAATTGACAGACAAGGGATTTGGCTTTATTACTTCTCCAGAGTTGGGAAAAGATTTATTTTTTCACAAAAACTCTTGCGTAGATAATTTTGACACTTTCGCCGAAGGAGACACCGTCTCTTTCGAGTCTGAAGATTCTCCAAAAGGTCTCAACGCAGTCAATGTTACATTAGTTAAATAACTTTTGTTCATTGCTCGCAAAAACTCCCAGCATAAAAACTGGGAGTTTTTTTGTACCGAAATATTGGCCAAAGAAAAAACACCATTTTCATGGTGCGTTTTCTTTGGCTCCCCGAACTGGACTCGAACCAGTAACTCCGCCGGTTGGCGGATTCGTTAACAGCGAAGCGCTCTGCCTCCGCCAGTTGGCGGAGAGCTACCGGGGTATAAAAAAATAAGTACTTATGGCTCCCCGAACTGGACTCGAACCAGTAACATCTTCGTTAACAGCGAAGCGCTCTGCCAATTGAGCTATCGGGGAGCATAAGTACTTATTGATACTTATCTTTTTATAAATTGTCTGATGAATTCCCTACCTCGGAAACTCTTTAACTGTTTTTCTCTTTTTAAAGCTTCACCTAGGGTCGCAATCTTTTCTGTGTAGATCAACAGCCATTCGCCGTTAAATCTAGACGTATAACTAGTTACAAATGTTTTACTCCGATGGGCCTCTAATCGTAATTCCAAATTATTAGTTTGGCCGATATAGATTTTATCGTGGTCATGATTGTAAATTGCATACACAATAAACATATGGCAACATAAGTTTAAGCGCTCTGCCTCCGCCAGCTGGCGGAGAGCTATCGGGGATCAAGTTGAACACAGAAATAATAGCAAAAAAGAGGCCTGGTGTAAAGAATTACCTGATAAGTATATAATTATTGTGAAATGAGAAATTGGATAAGGCAAACAGGGGTTTATCTAATCGGTGTCGTAATCATTGTTTTGTTGTTGGCTAACTTGCTAAATAATCGGCAGATCAAGGCCAACACTGCTAGCTCTGGTTCCAATTCGTCTCAAATCACCACTGACACGAATAAGGATGAAGCCTCTGAATCCGCAGAAGCAGACGATGGCACAGTCGCCTCGGCCCAAACTGGGGAGAGCGAAACTGACAAAGATCTTACTTTGTATGATGTTACGAGTATTATCGACGGCGACACGGTTAAAATAAATTTTGATGGGAAAACAGAGAGCGTCAGATTAATAGGAATCGATTCAGAGGAGCTAAGTAGCACCGACCAGAAACAAAAATGCTTTGCTAATCTGGCCAAATCCGAAGCGGATAAAATGCTAAAGGGGAAGAAGATTAAGCTCGAAAGCGATCCTGTTTCGGGCGAGAGAGACAAATATAACCGACTTCTTGGTTATATTTTTGTAGATGAGACTAATTTTAATCAGTATATGGTCGAAAACGGATTTGCCCACGAATACACTTACAGCAATCAAAATTATAAATATCGAGCTGAATTTAAATCGGCCGAATCTCGGGCAAAATCTACTAGCAAAGGCCTCTGGTCATCCAATATTTGCGTAGCGTCTGCCGTTGCTCCAGCCCAACAAACAGAGGCAGCGCCAAGCACGGTATCGCAGAATAATTCTGCCGCAACTCCGGCAGAACCGACAAAGCCAGAGAAGGTTGTAGAGCCGACTCCGCCGGCCGATCCTCCACCGGGCTGTCTGATCAAGGGAAATATTAGTTCAAGCGGCAAGATCTATCATGTCCCGGGCGGCTCTTTTTACGACAGAACTAAAATATCGGAGCCAGGCGAACACTGGTTTTGCAGCGAAGAAGAGGCCGTAGCGGCCGGCTGGCGCAAGAGTTCAAGATAAAAAATCTTAAGGCTTGAGGCCGTTAGCGCATGCCAGCGCCCATAATAAAGCTGGCAGCAGTACCAATAATAAACCAGACTACGATGATCGTGAGCAAGACTGACCACCAGGTAGCCTTGTGCGCTATTTTGTTTTCTCTCTCTACGTCCTGTCCCAGACCCCAGAACAAATCTAAGCTCTCCTGATCCTTGTAGATTCTCCTGATCCAAAGACCCAAAGCGATTGATAGGAAGCCAAAGATTATGACCAACAGTGGCCATTTGGCTGAATCGTGAAAGAAATCGCTAGCTAGCGTCAAGACAGAAATCAGAATCATAAACCCTCCGCTGAGCGGGAGAGATTTGATTTTGAGCCTAGCCGCGGCCAAGATAGCACCAATACCGAGGAAAAGAGAGATGAATAAATAGTAATGTCTCAAACTATCAGACGTTCCCAGAAAAACGATAGGTAAAACGACGAGCGGAACAGCCACTTCTTCGACAAGGCGTTTCAAATTATAGATTAATTCGTCTCCACCTAGCTTCTCGCTATAAGAATTGTAAATGTGCGCGACCATGAGATACAGAAGACCGACAGCGGCAACAAAGAAAAATGGGGATTCAAACGGCAGTGAGTCAGTATACTTATCGATTGTTTGATAAATCATGATGGGCAGGCCCACAAGGGATAAAACTGTGCCGGTAGCGAGATAAGTATCCTTTGATCGATCTTTGTTTTTCAGCAAAACGCCAACGACCAAAATTAGAAGAGAAAATCCAATAGTACACCAGCCCGATGCGAATTCGTTGTTTAGACTCCAGTTGAAAAGAATTGCCTCAAAAGTAACATAGAGCGACAGTATCGACAGGAGAGAAAGATAACTTCGCTTGGCATAGAATTCGAAAAACAGGAAATAGGCGGCCGCCAATCCGGTACAAATTGCGACGAAATGGGAATTTAGATCTTTGTAAACTCCAAATTCATAGAGCGTAGTCCCGACCGATACTGGTAGAAGCAAAGATGCAGTAACAAAAGTTAATCTCTCGTAAATTTTGGTCTCCTCGTTTCTGGCTAGGAAAAAAGACAGCACGTAAAATATGATCATCGGAACAGCAGTGTAGAGAACCTTGAGCCACGGCGTGGCGCCGGACCAATTTGCCGCAATTGCAGCGATTACTGCTGAGAGGATCAGAATAATCCCAAGCCAGACAAAAGCTTTGGCTGGATCGATTCGACGTTTCACATTGGAGCCGTTTGCGCCTTTGGCATCTTTCTCAACCGTTTGGGTCTGAAATGCTTTTTGGATTAGTTCGTTTATCGCCGCCTCGGGATAACCCTTGGCTTTCAACGCGTCAACTAAAGCAGGGACACTCTTGCCAGCGGCAAGGTCTGCTTTGAGACCGAGTAGTTCTTCTTCGTTTCCCACAATTCCTCCCTGATTATTTCTTTGATTATATCAAAAGAACAGACATTTTTAACCCTGCAAATATTCTTCGAGATCAGTGGATCTCTCAGCCTTCTTCAATTTCGAGAGAGCTTTGGCCTCGATCTGTCGGATACGTTCACGAGTGACGCCAAATTCCTGACCGACTTCTTCGAGAGTGTGAGTGCGACCATCTTCGAGTCCGAAACGCATTTTCAAGATTTTCTGCTCCCTTGGGGCCAAGAAACTCAAGAATTCTCCGATTTTGTCTTTGAGCAATTGTTGTGAGGTCTGCTCTTCCGGCGAAGCGTGCTTGGTATCTTCGATGAAGTCGCCGAGTCGTGAGTCTTCTTCTTCGCCAACTGGTGCCTCCAAAGAAACTGTTTCCTGGGAAATCTTGATAATGTGCTCAACTTTGTCGACATCCAATCCCAATTCCTGAGCGATCTCTTCTGGAGTAGGTTCGCGACCAAGATCTTGGACTAGCTGACGCTGAACACGAATAAGCTTGTTGATAGTTTCAATCATGTGGACAGGAATACGAATGGTGCGAGCTTGGTCAGCGATAGCACGCGTGATTGCCTGGCGGATCCACCAAGTAGCATATGTTGAGAATTTGAAACCTTTGCGATAATCGAATTTGTCCACTGCTCGCATCAGACCAGTGTTACCTTCTTGGATAAGGTCGAGCAATGATAGACCGCGACCAATATATTTCTTGGCGATTGAAACGACAAGTCTCAAATTGGATTCAGCCAATCTTTTCTTGGCCCAGATGTCGCCCTTCTCGCTTCGCTTGGCCAATTTGACCTCTTCTTCGTTGGTGAGAAGTGGAATCCGTCCAATTTCGCGAAGATACATACGAACTGAGTCATCGGCAATGTCGCCAAGGCCAAGCTCTTCAATCAGACTTTTTTCCTTTTTCGCTTGTAATATTGAGGCTAGGATGCCTTTTGGCTTTTCGACCTCTTCTTTGAACTCAATGCCTTTCCTGTACATATAGTCAAAAAGCAAATCCACTTCCTCGAGATTCTCTTCTGGTTCCGGCAAAACTTGAAGGAGCTCCTGCATGGAGATATAACCATGGGAGCGACCCTTCATCAAGAGTTCATTAACTTCGGGCGCGAATGCGAGGATTTCCTCTTTCTTGGGAACAAAAATCTTCTTTGCCATACTATTTGCAGCCGCAGGTTCCGCCTTATTGGTGATGCGGAATCCACAGTTGCCCCTGTTTAATTTGTATTATTAGAGCGAAAAATGTTGCTTGTCTTATAATAACAGTTTGAGCTCATTTTATCAAGGTCGAGAACTCTTGCAGTAACTTTTTCAATAGTTCCTTGTCCCCTTTTTGCTCAGCCTCACGAATTCGTCTGGCAAAGTCATCTTTGATCGTCTCTTTTTGATCGCTTCTCTGCCGCCCGAGCAAATATTTGATCTCTTCGGAGAGTGCGCCATCAGCCTCTGGATCAATATCCTTTAGGACCGTAATCGTGAGCTGGTCGAGCTCTGCTGCAAACTCTGGCCTTATCTTTTCCTTGTCTACTGATTTGGCCTTCACCATTGCCAAGAGGTCAACCAGATATTTCTCTGATGATTGAACATCCTCAAATTCGTTGCCGATTTCCTTGGCTAGGCTTGGATCGGCCCAAACAAGGCCTAGGATTCTCTCAACAAGCGAAAGCTTCTCGGCCTCTGGTAATTCTGACTTCACCTCTGGATGAGAAAACTCGCGGTCAGTTTTGGATTTATTCAGTGCCTCCGAAAGAGACTTCTCAGAAACTAACAATTTCTGAGACAGATAGCGAATATAATGTTCCTTTTCAATATCAGAAAAGATCGCTTTGACGACTGGTAAGATTTCCTTGGCGATCGTCTTCTTGGCCGTAACATCAAGTTTGCCCGCATTTTCGATCAATTGATCGATCCAATATTCAAGTGATGGCCTAGCCTCCGCAACAGCTTTTTTCCAAATGGAGGGATCCTTTTTGATCATATCGTCCGGATCTTTATACGGCTTTGTTATTGAAATTGTTTTGGTCGTCATATCGTTTTCGAGCGCGATTCGGACAGCTCGCTTCATCGCCGTCTGGCCAGCGTTGTCCGCGTCGAAACAGAAGACTATCTCGCCACCGTAACGGGTCAATATTTTCAATTGGTCAAGGGTCAAGGCCGTGCCAGAGCAAGCGACTGTGTTTCGAAATCCTGCCTGATGACAAGCAATTACATCCATATTGCCCTCGACGACAACTGCTTGGTTCGCTTCTTTGATCGGCAACTTAGCTTTGTCGAGACCATAGATAGTCTTGCCCTTAATATAGATCGGAGATTCAGATGAATTTACATATTTAGCGCTCTTGCCGTCATCCTCCAGAATTCTGGAAGTGAAGGCGACGGTATTGCCCAGGATATTGCTGATTGGGAAAATGATTCTGCCTCTGAATCGATCAAATATTTTGCCATTGTCGCTCTGGACGGCCACTCCAGCCTCGACCGCCTCTTTTTCTGTGTAGCCTTTGCTCCCAAGAAATTTGAGAAGGAAATCCCAAGCAGCTGGAGCATAGCCGATTTCAAAAGCTGAAATGGTCTCTACTGTTAGGCCTCTCCCTTTTAAATATTCTCTCGCTTTTTCGGCCTTCGGGTGATCAGTCAAGATTTTGTGATAAACCCTTTTCGTCCATTCGTTGATTTCGTAAATTCTGGTCTTGCGATCAGAAGTAAATTCCTTGTCACCAAATTTGACCTTCTCACTTTTGAGCTGGACCCCAGCTTTGTCAGCTAATAATTTGAGGGCGTTAAAGAAGTCTAGGCCTTCAATTTTTTCGATGAAGGTGATGACATCTCCGCCCTCAGAACAGCCAAAACATTTGAAGCTTTGTCTTTCTGGGCTGATCATCATCGAAGGAGTCTTTTCGTTATGAAAAGGACAATTGGCCTTGAAATTAGACCCCGCTTTTTTCAACGTCAAATAGGACGAGATTACCTCGACAATATCAACTCGATCTTTGACTTCCTGAACTTGATTATCCATAGCTTCCTGATTGTAAAGCGAAGCTCAATTTATTGCAACAAAAAAGACTGTGCTTGGTACAATCTCTCTCCGACTGGATTTATAGGTCTTGGAACTCCAGGCCGTTTGACCTAACAATATTATATTTTTTACCATCGTAATCAAGCTCGATCAGAGCACAATCGTCAAGTTTCTTCCTCTCGCGGCCAATTATCTCGCGCAAGAAACAGCTGATGACGCCGCCATGAGTTATGATACCAACCGGCTGAGCTTGGGAATCAGATAAATTGTCGAGAATCTTGATTATCCTATCCTTAAAAGACCCATAATCTTCGGCACCTGAAATAGTAGCCGTGGGATCTTTCAGGATTTCTATGAGTTCTGGGTGTTCTTCCTTTGCTTCTGACTTGATTTGACCAGTTAAAACGCCATAAGCATTTCGTTCCCGCAAGTCATCGATAGATTCTATTGGAATATTGGTAATGTTTTTGATTATAGAAGCTGTTTCCGCGACGCGGATACGAGGGCTATAGTAAATTTTTTCTATATTTAATCCAACTAATTCGCCTGCCAGCTTCTCGGCCTGTGATTTTCCCAATTCGGTCAAATGATCATCATAATCACCGCCAAAGCGGTCTTCGATATCCCCTGTCGTCTGACCATGTCGCATTAGATATATCTTCATACAATTATTACGCTAAACAGTCGTCTAATATTTTTCTAATTTGCTTTGCAGTCAGAGGGATCTCGCCAATTCCTTTTTCGACCAATCTCTCAACCATAATTGGAAAATGTTCGTCTGAGATATTCCACTCTTTCAAGCTCATTTTGACACCGAGAGAGGCAAAGAAGTTATGGGTAGCAGTAATTGATTCTTTGATAATTTCTTCGTCATTTCCCTCAAGATTCCAGATTCTTTTTCCGTATTGGACCAACTTTTGTGCTTTTTGATCTTTGACAACTTCCATCCATCTTGGAGTAATGATAGCTAGTCCGGCAGCGTGCGGTATATCATAGAAGGCACTGAGTTGATGCTCTATGCCGTGAGTCGCCCAATCTTCATCAACTCCCGATCTGAGTAAATCATTCAGCGCCATGCAAGCGCAGAAAGAAACATTCGCCCTGGCCTCATAATCAGTCGGGGCATCCAGAACTTTTTGTCCATTTTCTATAAGAGTCAGGAGAATGCCTTCGCCGATCCTATCCTGAAGCGGCACATTCTTAGTTGTATTCATATATTGTTCCATGACATGAGAAAATGCGTCGATAACACCATAGGCTGTCTGGTCTTTGGGTAAAGAAAAAGTATTTTGTGGATCAATTACTGAAAATTTTGGATAATTTTGCTTTTTTTTGAAGCCTTTCTTTTCGTGAGTGGTCCAATTTGTTATAACAGCCCCTTTGTTCATCTCGCTTCCGGTCGCCGAAAGGGTTAAGACCACACCGAATGGAATATATTTTGTCGGTTCGATATCTGATTTCGCCATGAAATCCCATGGGTCACCATCGTAATACATTGAAGCGGCCAAAAGTTTAGTACCATCAATAACACTGCCGCCACCGACAGCCAAGAGAAAGTCAGGATTAAAATCCTTAAATTTTTTGACAACCTCTCTAACAGTTTCTACTCTCGGATTTGGTTCGATGCCGCCGAATTCTTGAACATCAAAATCCTTAAGCTGGCTCATTACTTTCTGATGGACTCCATTATTTTTGATACTGCCACTGCCATAAGTGACGAGCACTTTTTTGCCAAAGGGCTGAATATTATCGCCAATCTTCTCCATGGCATCGGTACCAAAAATGATTTTAGTCGGATTGTGTAATTCAAAATTGTTCATAGAATTATTTCCTTCGTTGCTTATTCATTTTGGTAAAAGTGATTTCATCTGCTTCGCAATCAGTTTTGTGGCGGAGACAGGATTGAGCCGATAAAGAAAATCCATCATCTTTGAATCTCTTCCTGTAAATATTTGAGCTTTATTCTTCTCGATTCCATCAACGATGATTCTGGCCGCCTCTTTGGCTGACAACATTGGGAAGCTCTTTTGTTTTGAAGTATCTATCTCTGCCTTGGGCATCCCGGCCCCAGAATTTTCGGCGATATGCGTGTTGGTAGCACCGGGAAAAACTACTGAGACGTGTACATTTGTGTCCAAGAGTTCGGCGTACAATCCTTCGGTCATGAGCTTGACTGCCGCCTTTGACGCACCATAGACGCTCTGGCCAGGGACCGGCAAGAAGCCGCCCATACTGGAAACATTAACAATATGAGCTTCTGGTCTTTTGAGAAGTAATGGAAGAAAAGTTTTGGTTATATATAGTGTGCCAAAGAAGTTGACTTTCATAACCTTGTCGATCGCGTCATATTCAAGATCATTTATTCTGACAAACGGCTGGATGATCCCAGCATTGTTGACAATGGCGTCTATACTGCCCTGTTTGGCGATAATATCCTCGGGTAAATTTTCGACCGCTTTCCTGTCCGTGATATCTAGGACATGTGTCGTCAGACGTTCAGCCTTATCACCGGCCGATTCTTTTAATTTGTCTAATCCCTCATCGCGCAAATCAACAGCTGCAACTTTGGCTCCGCGCTCAAGCAAAGCAAGGCACAACTCGGTGCCGATTCCGCCGCCAGCGCCCGTAACTAGAAATATTTTATTTTTTACCTGCATATTATCCCCTCACAATTATATTTTTTATAATAAAATTTCTTCGACAGAAGCATCGGCAAATATTTTCATCGTATCGAATATCTTTAGGGTTGGATGTTTTGGTATCAACAGCTGGAGATCCGTGCAAGCTAACACAACACAATCAACATTTTTTGTTTTGAAATCGTCAATTATTTGAATCAACTCTTCTCGATCTTTGTTGTTCTGTTGACCGTTAACAAGATTTAGAACGATTCTTCCCATCTTGGCTTGCTGAAAATCATTCGGTGTTTGATAGTCTATGCCGTTCTCCCTAAAAGAATTTTCATACAGTTTATTTTCGATAGTTGCAGAGGTAGAAACTATCCCAACTCTATTAAATTTATTTTTCTTAAGAAATTTAACTGTTTCTTCCACAATGCTTAGAACAGGAATCGATACAGCGCTTCTGATCTCCTCGATAAATATGTGGAGGGAATTGCAGGGCATGACAATAAAGTCTACCCCCGACTTTTCTAGCCTTTTAGCTTCGTCCGTCAGGTATGGAATATATCGCTCCGAGCCCTGATTTTTTGTAATCAGATCCTCTTCTATATTGTAAGGCAAAGGAACACTAGCGATAACAACTGCCGGCCTGCTTGCAGGGTTTTTCTTCTGACAGGAAAAAATCAGATCAAGATAGAATTCTGATGTAGTCTCTGGGCCCAGACCACCGATGATTCCAATTGTTTTCATTTTTGTTCCTATTTTATGGCGGGACGTACGGGTCTAGAACCTTTCACGCATTAATTAATTGATTGATCTATCCAATCTAAGAATTCTTTATTTGCATCAAAATAAGAAAATATAATGCCTGGTGTTTCATCTTGGTGGTATTTTTTCGTTAATTCTATAATCGCATCTTTTTTATCTTGTACAGATAATGCTGTTAACGTATATCTTTTCTCTTTATCTATTTTTCCATTCCACCAATAGTTTGATTGAGTTTCAGAGATGTCACCGCCAGCAATCAATTGTTCTTTAAGAAGCCGATCACAAATTTGCTCAATTTCGGATTGAGTAGCACAACTGACAGTAATTTTAATATATTTTTTCATAAGTTTTTGGCGGAGAGGGAGGGAGTCGAACCCTCGATACCCTTGCGGGTATACCCGCTTTCCAAGCGAGCGCACTAGGCCACTATGCGACCTCTCCGTAATTCTTTACAATATCTAATTTTTCCTTATAACCTTTTGTGTGCTTTAAATGCCACTCTCTCTTACAGGCTTCCTGTCTGGAATCGAATTCCTCAGTATAAATCATTTTCCAAGGTTTGAACGGTCTAGTCGATCTGGTAGAACCAGAATTGTGTTCGTCCAACCTTCGCGCCGGATCAGTAGTTATGCCAATATAATGTCTTTTACTAGCATTTTCGAGCATGTAGACGAAATATTTCATAATAAATGAGATTACACTAGGCCAACCCAAAGGGTCCCCTTCGGGGCTATTCGACCTCTCCATGAATTGAACTTTAGCAGTTTTGAGCGTATTATTCAATTATAATTTCTAATTGGGGGTTATAATGAAAATAAATCATGAAGGTATTAGGACTTGGGTTGAAGTTAACACCGAAGCCCTGAGGACTAATTACAAAACTTTTCGCCAATTAATCGGGCCAGAGTGCAAACTGATGGCAGTGGCCAAGTCCAATGCCTACGGACACGGCTTGACCGATTATTCGACCGCAATGCAGGACTTGGGCGTTGACTGGATCGGCGTCGATTCGATCACCGAAGGGCTAAAACTTCGCAAAGAAGGAATATTTAAGCCAATTTTGATTTTGGGTTATACCCTGCCAGAAATGCTGATCGAGGCCGCCGCCAATAATATCTCAGTTTCCATCTCTAGCCCTGATCAGATAGCCTCGCTCCGAGCGTTGAAAACTGAAAACTCCAAGCTAAAGATTCATCTCAAAGTTGATACGGGCATGCACCGACAGGGATTTTTTGTCGAAGGAGTAGAAAAGGCTCTTGGCGAGATCAAGAAGATGAATAATGTCGAGCTTGAAGGCATTTTCACCCATTTTGCCGCCGCCAAAAACCCAGCTTTCCCAGCCGAAACTCGCGGACAAATCATGGAGTTCAAGGAAGCAGTTAAAATCGCGCATGAATTGGGTATGAAGCCGATCCGCCACGCCGCCGCAAGTTCAGGCACAATATTGTTTCCAGAATCTCATTTCGACATGGTCAGAATCGGTATCAGCCTGATGGGACTTTGGCCCTCAAAAGAGGTGGAGGCATTTGCTGGAGAAAAAATAAAATTGGTGCCAGCGCTTTCCTGGAAAACGATCGTGGCTGAGACCAAGAATCTCAAGCGGGGCGACCGAGTCAGCTATGACTTTACCGAGACCTTGCACCGTGAGAGCAAGATCGCCATACTACCGATCGGTTATTGGCACGGTTTTCGCCGCAATTTGTCCAGCATTGGCAGTGTAATTATTGACGGTCAATATGCCAAAGTCTTGGGACGAGTCACCATGGATATGGTTATGATCGACGTCACAGAAATCAAAAATGTGAAATCTGGCGACGTTGTCACCTTGATTGGCAAAGACGAAAGCGCCGAGATCACAGCCGAAGAGATGGCATATCTTTCTGATACTTCTTGGTACGAGACAGTGACTTGCATCAACCCATTAATTAAAAAATTTTATATTTAGGGATTTGAAATGGAAAAAATCAGAATCGGTGTACTATTCGGCGGGAGAAGCGCAGAACATGAGATCTCACTGATCTCCGGATACAACGTGATGAAGGCCCTCGATCATACAAAGTATGACATTTTTCCGATCGGAATTTCCAAAACCGGCGAGTTTTATCATTTTGCAAACGATGCAATTTTAAATATAGAAAGTCCGACGACTGTAACGCTAGCTACAGGCGGTGAAGAAATTTTCTTTAGCGTCGGAGGTTTCTACAATCCGAAAGCTCAAGCCAAGACAACGCTTGACGTCGTTTTCCCAGTACTCCATGGCACCTATGGCGAGGATGGCACGATACAGGGAATGCTTGAGATTATGGACCTCCCTTATGTCGGGACGGGCGTCCTGGGGTCGGCTGTTGGAATGGACAAAGACATCATGAAGAAGATTCTTCGAGATGCTGGCATTACGATTGGGAAATTCCTGACTGTAACCAGTGCATCAGAGATAACCTTCGAGAAGGCAACAGAAGCTCTTGGCCTACCGTTATTCGTCAAGCCAGCCAACGCTGGCTCCTCTGTCGGTATCAGTAAAGTCCACGATGAATCTGAGTATATGACAGCGCTGGAGGAAGCTTTCAAATTTGATAACAAAGTCTTGGTCGAAGAGACAATAGTGGGCCAAGAAATCGAAGTATCTGTGATGGGCAACGAAAAGCCAGAAGCCTCCCTTCCCGGCAAAGTCACTCCAACCCATGAATTTTATGATTATGATGCAAAATACCTGGACGAAAACGGCGCTACATTTGAGATTCCCGCCAAACTGTCAGACCAAGAGATTGCCAATGTTCAAGAAGTGGCGATTAAAGCTTACAAAGCCCTATCGGCCGAAGGTATGTCTCGAGTCGATGGATTCTTGACGCCCGAGGGGAAATTCATGATCATCGAGATCAACACGATTCCTGGCTTTACCAAGATCTCGATGTACCCAAAACTTTGGGAGGTGTCTGGTCTTCCCTACTCACAATTGCTGGACAAACTAGTGAAGTTGGCGATTGATAGAGCAGAAAAAAGAAATGAGATTCTAACTAATTATTCGCTCTGATGCCAAAAGCCAAGGGTCTTGATGGAACTGAGATTTGTTATGATATTGACCGCCAGAAAAGTGACTGCTTTCTATTCTTCGTTCACGGTGCCGGCGGTAGTCTAAATGTTTGGAAAAAAGAACGGGAGTATTTCAGGGACAAAGGCCTCTCGACCTTGGCGATAGATTTACGAGGCCACGGCCTCTCCGACCGTCCAACAAAAGCAAAGGACTATACTCTAAAAAAATTTGCTGAAGATATAAATACGGTCATCGGAATCGAAAGCATCACGGAGTTTATCCTTGTCGGACACTGCTTTGGTGGCATGATAAGCGTAGAATTCCATAAGCTTTTCCCGAATATGGCCAAGAGTTACGTCTTGGTCGGGACTGGCTCGAAGGCTCCACAAAAATTGAGAGTGGTTCGAACTTTTGGCTGGCCGATCCTTCTGGCCCTGAATATCTTATTGCGGCTCCGGAGCTGGTTGCCGTCAAGAGGCAAGGATCACAGAGAAAGTTTTGACAAATTCGTCGGGACAAGTGATTGGAATTTGATGCGAATTTATTCTGATATTTCCCACACTTCATTTCATTCTTGGCTCTACACGTACGAAAACCTGGCGAACTTCGACGGCACAAATATTTTGAAAGAGATTACCGTTCCAGTTTTGATAATTCAGGGGGAGAATGACCAGATTTTCACTCTAGATTGTGCAAGGAGAACAAATTCTCTGGTAAGCACCTCCGTCCTTGACGTTGTGCCTGGTGGCAACCATATCACGGTCATAAACGATCCAATCATCCTGGCGGAAAAGATTTACACATTTTGCAAAAAAATAATTTGAGATTTAGATGAAAATTAGTAAATATTATTGGTTTGTAATATCTGGCGCAACGCTATCTGGCCTAGTAGTTTTTGGCGGTCAAGTCCTGTCGAGCTTTGGCTTATCGCTCGCCGAGATATCCATCATCCCGTTTATCATTTCTCTCGTCGTCCTAATCCCAGTCATCGTGTCCAAACGAGGATGGAAAATTAACAAGCAGTTTCTGCCATTAATGATTTTTTATGGATTTGTAGAGGCGATAATCATATTATGCGAATTTGGTGCCTTGAAACTCGGGGCATCAGTGGCTACTACTGTATTTTTGCTCTATACTCAGCCACTTTGGACAATGATTTTTAGCTCTGTAATCCTGAAAGAGAAGATTTCTCGACAAGACATTTACGCTTGTCTGCTGGTGCTAGTAGGTATCTTGCTCCTGGCCAACCCGCTCAAGCTACAGGGAGCATTGCCTGGAATTATAGTAGCGCTGGTAGGTGGGCTCGGACTGTCGGGTTGGGTGGTACTCGGAAGCTACGCATCGAAGAAGAATATCCCGCCATTGAGCACATATTTTATAAGCCGTCTCTTCATGCTGATATTTCTCTCGGCTATATTTTTCATAATGCCAAGGTTTACGCAGGAACAGGAAATTATTGGCTGGGGACTCAACTTCAGCATTTACGTTTGGCTGGCAATAGCGCTATTTGGAATTGTGGCGGAACTATTCAATAATCTTTGTTATCTAAAAGGCGTCGAAAAAGTTCCAACCATGAAAGCTGGGATTATTATGCTCTTGGAGCCGATTGTCGGAGCTATTCTGGCCACGATCTTCTTGCATCAGCCAATGACGCTTGGAATAATAATTGGTGGCGCTCTGATACTATCTGCGAACTATCTAGTAATTAGGAAAGAAGACGCAAAATGAATTTGGAAGAATTACGAACCGAAATTGACAAGATCGACGGCGAAATAATTGGATTTCTGGCTAAACGTTTTGAAATTGTCGGAAAGATCGGCCAGATTAAAAATGAACAAGGCCTGCCAGCGTATCAGCCAGAGCGCGAAAAAATGGTCTTGGAAAGTTTGAAGGGGAAAGCTAGAAGATTAGAGATTGAAGATAAATTTATCGATGATTTATACGAAATAATTTTCGCAGAGTCTCGGAAAATTCAGTCGGGCAAAAATTAGAGCTAGATTGATCAAATACCATTTTTGGAGTAATTTTAGAGTAAATAGAAATTAACGGGAATATTATGGAAATACTAAACATAATTCTAGTGATCGGCGGACTCTGCCTTTTCGAGACGATCTCGAGCATCGATAACGCCATTATCAACGCTGAAGTTCTGACGACGATGGGCCAGCGGGCAAGAAAATGGTTTATGTCGTGGGGATTAATTTTCGCTGTATTTGGTGTACGCGGTCTCCTGCCCTGGATTATCGTCTGGGCAGTCAATCCATACCTTGGCCCAATCGGAGCGCTGACCGCTACCTTTAGCTCTGACCCACAAATTAAATTAGCGATCGAACTATCTTCTCCGATGCTGTTAGCGGGAGGCGGTATTTTCTTGGTCTTTCTATTCTTCCATTGGCTCTTTCTCGAGGAGAAAAACTTTGGCCTGCCAAGGGCAGAGCAGTTTTTCATGCAAAACGGCGTTTGGTTTTACGCTCTTATCTCCATAATCCTGACAGTCGTTGTGTCTATGACAGTCAAGGAAGATCCCATGCTAGCTCTTGGAGCGGTAGTTGGATCGACAGCCTTCTTCATCACTCACGGCTTCAAACAAAATGCTGAAAGAAGCGAAGCGAGTTTGATGTCCAGAAACAACGGCTTATCGGATATTTCCAAAATTCTATATCTTGAGATTATCGACGCCACTTTCTCGGTCGACGGAGTACTCGGCGCCTTCGCCTTCACGCTAGCTGTTCCTCTGATCTTACTTGGTAATGGTGTTGGCGCATTGGTGGTCCGACAGTTGACCTTGAACAATATCGACAAGATCAAGAAGTATATTTACCTCAAAAACGGAGCGATGTATTCTATCCTAATCCTCGGTGCAATCATGCTCTTTGACGGCCTTGGAGCTGAGATTCCACAATGGCTCTCTCCTGTCTCAACATTCGCAATTGTCGGGTACTTCTTCTATAGATCCAAAAAAGCAATTCCTGCCATGACGCCTCCTCCAGTCATGACTCAAGCCATATGAACTCTCCTATTTTGCTGGCTCTCCTGGCGCTAATATTACTCGGACTTTCGAGCGCTTTTGCCAAGAAACCGACCGACAAAATTGGAGCGACAAAAGTGATGATCTTCCGTGGTCTGTTTAACGTAGTTATATTGGGCGTAATTCTGATTTTCAATTTTCCGTCCTCATTTTCGTGGACAGATCTGCCAGTTGCGATACTAATTTCCGCCCTTGGGTATTTCCCCCTGCTCTTCTTCCTCAAGGCTCTCAAAGTCGGGAAAATGGGAATTGTCAGCCCAGTTTCCTCTTCGTACGGGCTGATTACGGCATTATTGGCGGTCGTCTTTTATCATGAAAAATTAAATGGGCTTCAGCTCTTTGGCATTCTGGCCGTTGTGATAGGAATCATTCTAGTTTCAATCAACTTCCGTGATTTCAAGAATTCGCATCTCTTTGACCGACAAAGCGGTATCGGCCTAGCGCTATTGGCCGCGCTACTTTGGGGAATATATTTCTTTCTGATCAAGATACCGACCCAACATTTCGGGACATATTTCACCTCGTTCTTGGTCGAGGCAGTAATATTGATTTCCGCCTTGGTCTCGCTAATATTTGCCAAAGAATTTGATCTCAAATTGCCTGATCGTATGACAGCTTCATACCTATTCCTAGTTTCGATCACCGTTTCAGTTGGGGTATTGTTCTTCTACCAAGCACTCAACACCGGCTCGGTCGCGATTGTATCGGCGATCGGCTCCTCGACTCCCTTGATCGTAACTCTATACGGTGCTATCTTCATGAAGGAACGACTCAAACTTCAACAATACTGTGGTATGGCAATAATATTAATTGGAATAATCGGATTGGCAGTTACAAAATGAAAAATAATATTGAGAAAATTTTTGACTTCCTCAGGACTTCTGAAAGATTGAAATATACCAAAAGATGGAAGAATACTCCGAGTATGGTGAACAAAGAAACAAGCGCGGATCATTCATGGCATTTGGCGCTGCTGCTTATCGTGTTGACCGAAGAAAATGATTTCAAATTGGACGTCCATAAGGCCCTGAAAATGGCTCTGACCCATGACCTCGTCGAAGCAATCGCCGACGATACAGACGCCTCCTTGATCCATTTCGGTATCACCACCAAAAAGAAAAAGTACGAGGCTGAATTAAAGGCTATAGAAGAAATAAAAAAGATGCTACCAAGCAAATCAGGCAAAGCCATGTACGATCTCTGGATGGAGTACGAAATTTCTGAGACGGAAGAATCAAAATTTGTGAAGGCTCTCGATAAGATCGAGGGCATCAACCATATGCTTTGCGAAACAGACAAATGCTTTGATACACCAGATTTAATAGCCCCTTATCCGAGAGAATCAGTCGAGAAATATCCTGCTCTAAAATATGTTTACCAAGAGCTTCTCAAGCGTCTTAAGCCTGAATACAAAAAGCATAAATGGGAGTGGAAAGATTCTTACAATATCGAATAGATGAAAAGAGAATTGAAGAAAATCTTAGATTTCTTGGTCGAGACGGAGAAGCTGAAACTCATCGAGCGGATTCCCGTCCTTTCCGACAAGATCCGTCGTGAGAATGATGCTGAACACTCTTGGCATCTGGCTTTGATGGTGATGGCCCTCAAGGATAAGTTGGGGCTCGATTTTGATCTCGAAAAAGCGCTCCAGATCGCCCTAGTCCACGATCTGCCAGAGATTTATACCGGTGATACCTGGCCGTCAGACGAAAAAGAGAAGAAGGAAAAATCAGAGAAAGAAAAATTATCAGCCAATAAAATCTTTGCTCTTTTGCCCGAAGAGGAGTGTGAAAAGTTCACACAACTTTGGCAAGAATACGAAGACGGAAAAACTATCGAAGCCAAAATCGTCAAAGCTCTCGACAAGATCTGCTATTCGATGCAATTTTCAATCTCCAACAATATTGTCTACTTCGACAAGGACTCAGGCCATACACGGCGCAAGGAATACGCCGAACCGCATCTGCAATTTAATGAAACTTTGACAGAAATTTTTGATTATTTCTCCGAGAAAATCAATCAAGAACCTCAGCCAGCAATTAAACCTGGCAAATATAGGCATTTCAAAGGGAATCATTATCGGGTCATCAGCACGGGCAAACACTCAGAAACTGGTGAAGAGATGGTAGTCTACACTCCTCTATATCAATCAGAGACCAAGATCTGGATTCGTCCCGCCTCTATGTTCTTTGAGGAAGTTGGATCGAACGGTCAAACCACCAAAAGATTTACTTTTTTGGGATAAATTTTCTCCAAATAAAAACGCCTCGATGCAATATCGAGACGTTCGGTTTTTAGGGTCCAGAGATCTGGAATTGGCCTTCGTGATACAGGCCCGATCTATCATTCCACCAAGCGACGATGACATTCGGAGCGTCACCAGGCCCCAGATAGACGACTTCCGGTTTATCCGGTCGATGGTCCGCCAAAGCAGGTCCGCTGAGCTGATCCACAAGATGCATGCTGGGCAACTCGCGAACCCTGTACGGTGGTTGTTGCGGTAACGCCATGGTAATTTCCTCCGTTAGTATTTTCATAACACAAAAACTGGCTCGAGTCAAAGCTCTGAGCCAGTTTTTTCGAGAGATTAGATTTTTCTAGCGATCTATGATGTTACCGAGTAATATTCTTTTTTCGACTGAAGCAATGACTTTGCGGGTCTGGAAGACGACATCAGGAGTGACAGAGACGGAGGTCGTACCAGCGCGTACCATCATCTCGGTAATTTCAGGATAGACGCTTGGCGCTTGACCGCAGATCGAGCAAGTAACAGAGTGCTTACGACAAGTCTTGATGATATATTCGAGCGAAAGCCTGACGGCTTCGTCGCGTTCATCGAAGATCTTGGCCAATGTCTGATTGTCACGATCAACCCCGAGAGTAAGCTGGGTCAAATCGTTGGATCCAATAGAGATGCCATCAATGCCGAGGGCAATGAATTTTTCGAGCAATATGACGTTGGAGGGGATTTCGCACATCATCCAGATTTTGAAATCTGGCCCCTGCTTCAACCCACCCTTTTCAATTAATTTCATGCACTCTGCCATCTCGGTAGTGGTGCGGACGAAAGGAATCATAATCCAGAGATTCTTCAGATCAAATTCCTCGCGAACCTTCTTGATTGCCTCAAGTTCAAGTGCGAACATTTCCGGCTCAGCGATATATCGAGAAGCTCCACGATAACCGATCATCGGATTGTCTTCGACAGGTTCGTATTTCTCGCCGCCCTTGAGCCCGCGATATTCATTGGTTTTGAAGTCGGTAGCACGATATACCACCGGACGTGGCGCAAAAGCGCCAGCGATCGTCTTCAAGCCGTCTACAAGGGCTTGGACATAATCTTTGCCTCTCCCATCGGCTACCATTGCTTTGGGATGCTCGCCAATGTTGGCAATCATAAATTCTGCGCGGAGCAATCCAACGCCGTCGACTGGTAAGGCAGCCACCTTTTCGGCCATTTCTGGCTCTCCCAAATTGACATAAACTTTGGTCCCAGTGATCGGGACTTCTTCGACGAGCGCTGAGCCCTTGGCGGATGCATCCGCTGGGCCAGGGACAGGGGCTGAAGCGACTTTGACGTTTCCCTTGTAAACCAATCCCTTGGCGCCATCAACTGTGATCATCTGACCAGTTTTCAAAGTAGAAGTAGCTGTGCCAGTGCCAACTACACAAGGAATGCCAAGTTCGCGTGAAACGATGGCGGCGTGACAAGTTCTGCCACCGGTATCGGTCACAATGCCCTTGGCTTTTTTCATAGCTGGGACAAAATCTGGGGTTGTCATTTCAGTCACCAGTATGTCGCCCTCCATCACTTTGTCTATTTCGGTTGGTTTGTGGATTATCTTGACTGGGCCAGAAGCTGATCCCATAGAGGCGGCCGCACCATGAAGAATGACCTCTAGTTTGTCGGCAGTTTGGGGTTGGGAGTCGGCAGTTTTTTCTCCTGACTCCTGACTTTTGACGCCTGACTTTCCTAGTGTCGTGATTGGACGAGATTGAACAAAATAGACCGTGTCATTCTCTATCGCCCATTCTGTATCCTGAGGCTTGCCGTAATGTTTCTCGATTGCCATGCCAATCTTGGCTAACTCTAGGATTTGGTCATCGGTAATCTTCTGTTTTGATTGAAAATCCTTGGCGACCGAAACATGTTTGTCCCCGCCATCCTTCTTGTGAACAATCTTCCAAGTCTGAGTATTGACCTCCTTGGCCGAAATCTTGAATTCCTTCTTGTCGACGATATAACGGTCAGGTGTGACCGAGCCAGAAACGATCGCCTCGCCAAGCCCATAACCCGCTTCGACGATCAAGTGGTCCATGTCTTCGTCAACTGGATCGACAGTGAAGAGAATACCTGATTTCTCTGACTGAATCATGTTTTGGACAACAGCACAAAGGCCGACCTTCATATGGTCGAATTTGTTAATCAGACGATAATAAATAGCACGAGCCTCGAAAAGAGAGGCGAAGCACTCGAGAACTGCTTTGGCGACTTGGTCTTTGCTCTGCATATTGAGAAAGGTAGCTTGCTGTCCAGCAAATGAAGCCTCTGGCAAATCTTCGGCCGTGGCGCTAGAGCGAACAGCGACCGCGAAGCCACCAAGTTTGGTGTATGAGTCTTTGATCTCTGTCTCAAGATCCTTGGGTAGTGGAGTCTTCAGCATCAACTTCTTGATCTCCTTGGACACAACATTTAGCTTCTTGTTGTCCTCGGGATTGAGACCCTTCAAATACCCGGTAATTTTATTTTTAATTCCTGTCTTTTCCAGGTAATAAAAATAGGCTTGGGCTGTGACGCAAAAGCCTTGTGGAACGGGAATCCCCGCTCGAGTCATCTCGCCAAGATTGGCGCCCTTGCCACCTACCTGTGGAATAAAGCTCTTGTCGATCTCTTTAAACCAAAGAATATTTGCCGATTTCTTGGCCATAACCCCTCCGTTTTCTATAATTTAAAATTTTGTTTTTTCTAATACACTTTTGATCGTGCCGTAGTCAAATCCTCGAGCCATCATAAAGCGGATTAATTTTTCTTTGGCGTTTTCTTTGGATCCGTTCTTCTTGATCCACCGTTCAACTAATTCGCCAGCTCTTTCGCTCTCGTCCTCCTCTGACACTTCAGCTAGACCTGCTTTGATCAAAGCATCATCTATCTTGAGGCACTGCAATCGAAATTTGATTCGAGTCGTTCCGCGCCCCATATTTTGCTGGCTTCTGATATAGCTGGAGACAAATCTCTCGTCATCAAGCAATTTCGTCTCTTTCAACTTTGCGATGACCGCTTCTGTCTCATCCGCAAAAAACCCCTTCAATTTCATCTTTTGTCTGACTTCACCCTCACTCCGGTCACGGATTTTTATCAAGTTCAGGGCGTAATTTAGCGGCGAATATTTCATATCCTCTAACTCCTCTCCTTTTCAAGGAGAGGTTGGGTGAGGTTAATGTTGAATTTTAATTTTGCTTGTCGGACTCGACTTTGTCGGCGGCTACTTTTTCTAGAATTTTGGCTTTGATTTCTTCAGTGATCTTGGGATTTTGTTTCAGAAATGCGCGACCGCCCTCTTTGCCCTGGCCTAGTTTCTCGCCATTGTATGAAAGCCATGATCCGGCTTTGTCGACAATGCCTTTGTTGACTCCCAAATCCAAAACTTCACCTTCATAATCAATTCCAGTGCCGAACATAATATCGAATTCGGCCATTTTGAAAGGCGGAGCAACTTTGTTTTTCACTACCTTGACTGTGACGTTGTTGCCGACGTTATCATCTCCCTGCTTCAAGGTCGCTTTGCGGCGGATGTCGAGACGGACTGAGGCATAAAACTTGAGCGCGTTACCACCGGTCGTCGTCTCAGGATTTCCGAACATGACACCGATCTTCATACGAATCTGGTTGATAAAGATAAGAATGGTTTTGGATTTGCTAACAGCGCCAGTCAACTTGCGAAGTGCTTGTGACATTAATCTGGCCTGGACACCCATCATAGAGTCGCCCATCTCACCTTCAATTTCAGCACGTGGGACAAGAGCTGCTACTGAGTCAACTACGATAACGTCAAGCGCGTTTGAGCGTACCAGAGTTTCGCAAATTTCCAAAGCCTGCTCGCCATTGTCTGGCTGGGAAATTAGAAGATCGTCGAGATTGACACCGATTCTCTTGGCATATTCAGGGTCAAAAGCGTGTTCAGCATCAATAAAAGCACAGTATCCGCCAGTTTTCTGAGACTGGGCGATGGTGTGGATCGCAAGTGTTGTCTTACCGGATGACTCTGGACCGTAGATTTCGACAACTCGTCCGCGTGGCAAACCGCCAACGCCAAGAGCCAGGTCAAGCGATAGGGAGCCAGTCGAAATGGCGTCAACCTTGTATGAACCAGTGTCAGACATGGTCATGATTGCACCCTTGCCGAACTGCTTCTCAATTGTCAGAAGTGCAGATTTGAGCGCTTCATTCTTTCCCAACTCCATATTTGATATTTGTTTTTCTTCTTTTGTTGCTTCCTTCTTGGCCATGGCAGTCCTTCCAGTCTTAATTTCTCTAAATATTATTGATTTGTGTTCAAATTGATAAGCGCCGTTTTGGGTTTGTATTCGATTGTCAAAACTTCGCTTGTTTGCTTCTTGGCCTTATTGACCGCCTCGACTTTGATCACATTGACACCTTTGTGGAGTTTAACATCGCTGATGAAGTGGCCGTCATTGGTAATCGGAATAACCTCCTGATTTATCCGAAGAACCGCGTCGATATCAGCGACGCCGGCGATTTCGATGCTGTCGTCTTCAAAAATCTGGTTGTTGCCAGGAGAAGTGATCTTCAAATCTGGTGTACCGGCAAAACCGCGAACCTGGTAGCTGATATAACCAAAAAATGCAGCAATCAAAACAACCGCAGCGACATAGCCTAGCAGTTTCGGGGTAATCAAAATCGGCACATCTTTGATTGTTCTTTTGTATGATAAATTATGAACTGACTCTTTTTTGTACAGTTTCTTCTCTCGGTCGAAAAGACCGAGTGCTTCGCTCACATTTAGACCAATAAATTTGGAGTAGGCCATCACAAAACCGCGGACATGGACAGACGAAGGAAGGTCACCCCAATCGTCCTTCTCCAGCGAAACGAGATATTTTGCCTTAACTTTTGAGCCGGTTTCGGCTTCCTCGATCGAGATATTCTTTGATTCGCGACCACACTTAAGCATCTCCCCCAGGGTCAAATCAGTCGCCACTTTTCTTTTTGAAAAACCTTTTACCATTGTGTTAAATCTTTTCGTCCTCTGGATAATCTTTGGAACTGTCATAAGTGCTACGGTATTCCGGTGTAAATCCGGTCGAAACCTGGCTCATCCCGCCTCCAGACATTTCGTCGACCAAAACATCACGAGGCTTGGCGCCGTCTGGCGGTCCGATCACTCCGTTCTCCTCTAGTATATCGAGTAATCGTGCTGCTCTGGCATAGCCTACCTTAAGCCGACGCTGGAGTAAAGATGCGCTTGCCTTGCCAGCCGCTACGACAGTGTCGACAGCATCATTGTATAGGTCATCCTCGCTTGCTCCATTGACTGAATTGCCGGATGATCCGTTGCGGCTAGCCCCAAAATTTGTGACTAGCTCATTGTACTGTGGCTCTGCTTGATCCTTTAGGAATTTTGTTACTTCCTCAATCTCTGGGTCAGAAACATAACAACCCTGGATACGTCGAGGCTTCTGGCCAGCGGCCATGTAGAGCATATCTCCGAATCCAAGTAATTTCTCAGAGCCAGAGACGTCCAAGATTGTGCGAGAGTCAACTTGGGAAGCGGTAGCAAAAGCAATTCTCGATGGGACATTGGCCTTGATCAAACCTGTCAAAACGTCAACTGAAGGGCGCTGGGTCGCGATAATCAAATGCATCCCAGTCGCTCGAGCCATTTGGGCCAAACGAACGATCGAGCCTTCAACTTCTTTGGCAGAGGTTGCCATCAGATCGGCCAACTCATCGATAATAATTACAATGTAAGGCAATTTGCCCTCTGGCCCCGGATCAGAGTTGTAGGCGATAATATTGCGTTTGCCCAATTCAGAAAACATCTTGTAGCGTCTTTCCATCTCCCAGACAGCCCATTTTAGCGCAGAAACCGTCTTGTCCACCTCAGTGACTACAGGAGTTAGAAGGTGCGGGATACTATTGTATCCAGTCAATTCAACACGCTTCGGGTCAACCAGAAGGATTTTTAGCTCCGCCGGAGAATTGTTGTAAAGCAGAGTCACGATGATAGTGTTGATACAAACTGATTTGCCCGAACCTGTCGCACCAGCGATCAGGATATGGGGCATTTTCTCGAGATCTATCGCTACCGGCTCCCCGGCTACGTCACGACCAAGAGCTAGAGCAAGTTTGCTCTTCACGGCCGAGAATTGAGGTGCGTTCAAGATTTCACGCAGTGTAACTTTGGCAGAAACCTTATTTGGGATTTCGATACCGACGGCGTTCTTGCCAGGGATTGGCGCTTCGATACGGATACTCTTGGCAGATAGCGCCAGAGCCAAATCATTCTGTCGAGCCACAATTTGATTTAATTTGACGCCCTCTTTTGGCTTGATCGTATATTGAGTCACAGTCGGGCCTACATTGGCATCGCCCAAAGTAATATCCATGCTGAAGGTCTTGAGACAATTTTGGATCGCCTCGGCGTTTTTGTAAATATTGCCCGGATTCGCAACCTCGTCTAATTCTTTCAAGATTTTAATATCTGGGTATTTCCAAGCTACGCCAGGTTTGGCTGGGGTCTTAGGCGTGCGGTCTTCGGCAATTTCGAGAACTTGAGCGCGATTGACTTCCTCAAATTTGGGTGGTTTGCGGAAACCAAATCTTCTTCTAACGGCCTCAAAGACAGAAACTTTGGCGCTTGGCTGAGCCGCCTGGGCGCCGCTGTTGTTGATGTTGAGCTTGGGCCCAGTCTTGGCCTCTTCGCCCTCCTCCGACCGCTTGACGCCAAAAAGCTCCAGGATGGAAAACCCGAAGATCATAATAAGCGAGATCGCAATGAAAGCGACTGTGAGTAAAAATGTCGGGAAAAGACCGATCGCTCCCCTGAGAGGTCCAGAAATCAAATTACCAATTTCTCCGCCATAACCGCCCCTGGCGGCTACTTCCTTGGAGATATCGACGGGGATGAATAGATGGAGGAAGGTCGGTAATGACAATAGAAGAAGGAAAATTCCGAAGAATTCAGCAACTCTGTAGCCGATTTTGCCCTTTTTGTCCTTCGGAGGGACCATCAAACGATATGCGACGAATATAAATGAGATATCGAAGACAACTCCGCCGAATTTTCCAAACAGCCTGTAAATCACATTGGACAAGCCTTCGCCGATCGAGCCGGCTCGGCCGAAGAATCCAAGGAGGATGGTGACGCCAAGAATTAGCATTAGGATCGAAAAGATAAGCCGCCAAATTTCTTTGGGCAAGCCGAGAGACCAATCGAAAACAAAATTGCCCCATTCGTCTTCCCTCTGATACCAGCGTCTGGTTGGTTTGTTTTTTGGATGAATTCTTTTTCTGCCCAATTTTCCCTCTTTGTGCACTCTATTATTTTTGAAAACTTTCCAGCATAACAACAAATTGGAATACCGAGTGCATTCTCCTTTAATTATAGATCAAAGCAAATCTCAGCGCAACAAAAAGGAACTGTATTCCTACAGTTCCTTTTTGTATTGTTACCAAGATTCTATTTAGACCTCGATAATGACTGGGATGATCATTGGCTTTCGCTCTGTCTCTTTGAAGAGATAATCGCCGAGTTCGTCACGAAGCTTTTGTTTGGCCACAGTATAGTCAGGTTTGCCCTTACCAGGCGCAGTATATTTGACGAAAATTCGCTTGACCTCTGCTCTGGCCTTGTGGACCAAGTCTTCGCTCTCACGCATGTAGATGAAGCCTCGAGAAATAATATCTGGTGAGGTCAGGATCTGACCTGTCTGGTGATTAACTGTGACGATGATGACGAAGATACCATCTTCTGCCATCGCTTTTCGATCACGAAGCACGATGTTTCCAACGTCGCCGACGCCCAAACCGTCAACCATGACGTAGGATGCAGGAACTCTCTTGTTGGTGACTTCGCCCTTGCCATTTGAGAATTCGATCACTTGACCGTCATCTCCGACTAGACAGTGAGCTTCGTCGACGATGCCCATCTCCCTAGCAATCTGGCAGTGAAGCATAAGTTTGTGACGCTCTCCGTGGAAAGGAATCAGATATTTTGGTTTGATCAAGGCGAGCATTAGTTTCAAATCCTCCTGATTGGCGTGGCCAGAGGTGTGAACATCCATCAATCTCTGATAAATGACCTGGGCACCAGTACGGAACAAACTGTCCATCAGGCTAGAAACTGCTCGCTCGTTGCCAGGAATTGGAGAAGAAGAAAGGATAACAAGGTCGCCCTTCTTCATTTTCACATTTCGATCTTCGCCATTGGCGATACGAGTCAGAGCGGCATTATCTTCACCCTGTGAGCCGGTGCAGACAACGACAACACGATCGTCGGCATATTTGCCAAGATCTTTGACATCAATCATGGTGTCTTTTGGCAAAAATAAAGCTTCAAGCGAAAGTGCGATCTCAACAGTTTTGACCATGCTTCGTCCGACAAAACAAACCTTGCGGTTCAATTTCTTCGAGACATTTAGGACTTGCTGGATACGACCGATCAGAGTTGAGAATGTTGAGACAATAATTCTATTATCACATCTCTCCATAATCGACATCAGAGAATCTTCGAGAACTTTCTCGGAGATGGAAACGCCTGGTTTCTCAATATTTGTTGATTCTGAAAGCATTACAAGTGGCTTTCGAGCGCCAATCATGGCGAGTCCCGAAAAATCAGCCGGTTTACCATCAGCTGGAGTATGATCAAATTTGAAGTCTCCAGTCACAACGATGACGCCCTCAGGACTGGTAATACAAAATCCCATTGCCTGAGGGATAGAGTGGTTGACCTTGAAAGTTTCAATTTTGAAACAGCCAAGCTGGAGAGTGTCTTCTCCGATTTTCATCGAGGACATTTTGACTTTGTTGTCTAGACCAAATTCCTCAAGTTTGCTCTTGATAATTCCGAGAGTCAAAGGAGCTGAATAAATGGTCGGTGAGCCAAGTTTCTCATAAACGTAAGGAATGGCGCCAATATGGTCCAGGTGGCCATGAGTGATCAGCAGTCCTCGGATCTTCGACTTGTTTTGCTCCAAATAAGAAACATCAGGGATGACATAGTCAACGCCTGGCATAGTCTCGTCTGGGAACATGAAACCCATGTCGATAATAATAATATCGTTTTTGTACTCGATCACGGTGGTATTTTTGCCACCGGTTTCTTCAACACCGCCGAGTGGGATGATCTTCAATTTTGGTTCGTAAAAAAACTTCGATTTGTAATTGTCATCGATCTGCTGAGCAGTGAAGCGGGGTTCGCCCTGAGCAGGCTCCTTGCGAGCAGTATCTTCCTTCTTCGGCTCAACCTTTTGAGCTGTGTATCTTGGCTCTGGGTTGTTGCCCTTTGGAGCCAAATTGATAGAGCGTCGAAATTCGTGTCTAGGCGAGTGCGCCTCCACGATATCGTGCTTTAGGGCCGCGTCCAACGGACTTGTTTTGATTGGTTTAGAGTTCATTGGATTCTGTGTTTTAATTTGTTCATTCATAATGTTAAATCTTTATTTCTTAATTCTTACTTCTTAATTTTTATTCAATTTTTAATTAATAATTAATAATTCATTAGAAACTAGTAATTAAAAATTAAATGAGGGTCTCTTGTTTCGATTGGTCCTTTTCTTCTTTTTTAAATTCTTCAATTTTGTTTAATATTGCGGGGATCTTTTGAAAATCTGAGATCAGAGTGCTGCGGAGTCCTCCGTTGTGCAGAGCGGCGGCAGGATGGTAGAGGGGCAGATAGACAATACCGTTGGGCCGCTTGAGCGCTTTGCCATGGATTTTGGAAATACCAGGCATTCCAGGCAAAAGCGTGGTAGCGGCGTGGCGGCCGAGCGCAACGATCAGTCTGGGCTTGATTAATTCAATCTGTTTTTCTAGATATGGGCGGCAAACTGATTTTTCATCATCTTCGGGGTCGCGGTTTTCAGGCGGACGGCATTTTACCGAGTTGGTGATAAATATTTTGTCGCGGTCGAGCTCAATGCTTGCAAGCATCTCGTCCAAGAATTTTCCGGCGGCGCCACAGAAAGGGATTCCCTCTTTGTCTTCATTGGCGCCAGGTGCCTCACCGATAAACATTACGCGTGAACTATAATCTCCCGAACCAGGAACCGCTTTGGTCCTCGTCTCAGAAAGTCGGCATTTAGTGCAAACCGAAACCTGGTCACAAATGGCGTCGAGTGCTTCTTTTCGTTCTGTTTCAATCATTAAGCAAAAAATATAGAAAAATATCAAATAAGTTCAAAAAACGAAATGGCTTGAGTGCGTTTGTTTATGTTGTTATAAGATTAACACAACTTTTTTATTTTGTCAACCGAGCCGCC
This sequence comes from Patescibacteria group bacterium, assembly GCA_041671645.1. Lineage (NCBI taxonomy): Bacteria > Patescibacteria group bacterium. Next base: position 35,012 of record JBAZBD010000001.1, read on the forward strand.
CGTTTGTCATGCACGGCGCGAATGATTTCTGCACCGAGGAACGAAATAATGACAAGAGTTAAGAGGATAGTAATATCACGAGAGTTAAGAGCGACAATTCCGAAAACATGTCGGAGCGAAGGTAGGAATATCACAACTTGCAGAAGACCAACAACCAAAACTGAGAGCCATAAATATGGATTCCGGAAGAATGCGGCAGGGCTCTGCCAAATTCTTTTCTTCGATCGAATTGATACGACAAAAGCCAAATTCATAAAGACCAGATAGGTAAATAATACTGTGCGAGCGTGAATTGGAGAGAAATTTTCGATAGCGTAGAGATACAAGCCAAGGCCGATTGTGAAGGACAACACAGCCAATGAGAGGCCATAAGTCATAGAGATTTTGAGCGCGTTCTTCTTGGAGGAGCGCGGGGGCTGGCTCAGGACTTCTTTCTCTGGTTTTTCAAAACAAAGCGCCAGCGCTGGCAAAGAATCGGTAATCAGATTGATCCAAAGAATCTGGATCGTTGTAATGGGCAGCGGCAGATTGAAACCGAAACCGACGCCAACCAGAAAAAGCTCGACTAAATTGCCCGAGACGAGAAACACTACAATATTTTTGATATTGTCATAAATCGTCCGACCGTACTCTACCGCTGACAAAATTGTGGCATACTTGTCATCCAGAAGGACAATATCGGCCGAATCCTTGGCGATATCCGTCCCCTTTTGTCCCATGGCAATGCCAACGTCAGCTTTCTTGAGAGCTGGAGCGTCATTGATGCCATCCCCTGTCATCGCGACACAATATCCCTGACGCTGGAAAAGTTCTACAATTCTAATCTTGTCTGCCGGCGCGATCCGAGCAAATATTTTGACCTTTTTGATAATCTCTAGGAGTTCCCGATCGCTCTTTTTCTCCAGCATTTCGCCGATTATGATCTCATCGTCTTCAATCGAGATACCAACTTTTTCGGCGATAAACCGAGCTGTTTCTGGGTGATCTCCCGTCAAAATGACTGGACGTATTCCCGCCTTTATCGCAAGCGCGATTGCTTCCTTGACTCCCTCCGACGGTTCGTCGGCCAGAGCGAAGAAGCCCTTGAAGGTCATGCCAGCCAAAGCGCTACTTTTTAGAGAACTCAAATGCTTGTCGGCTAGCGCGATTACCTTGTACCCAAAGGCGGAAAGCTTGTGAGCCTCTTCTAATATCTTTTCTTTCTCACTTTGCTTGAGAACACAAAATTCAACAATTTTTTCGGTAGTGCCCTTGGCAATCAGCGACTTTTTACCCGCGGAGTTGACGATAACTCCCATGTATTTCTTTTCAGAATCAAATGGAATCTCGAAAATTCTTTCGTAATTTTTGGCAAAATATCGATCCAGGTGACTATGAGTTTTGGCCAGATTAGCTATCGCCACCTCGACAGAATCACCTAGAAAATCGGAATTCCCCTCCAAATTTAAGTTTGAACAAGCCAGCCCATGGACAATAAAATGACCGGCTTCGCTCTCTCTGATTCGATCAATGTTTTTCTTGGTGCTGATTTGTTCAAATTTTCCTCGATCATAAAGACAAATCTCGCCAACTTCGAGATCGTTGTTGGTTAGTGTACCAGTCTTGTCGGTCGCAATAATGCTTACACTTCCTAGTGTCTCTACGGCTGACATTTTCTTTACCAACGCCTTTTTCTTCGCCATTCTAGAAACACCAATCGCTAGAGCCAAAGTAATGGCGGTTGGCAAACTCTCCGGTACGACAGCCACCAGGAGGGCAATCGTAAAGGTGAGCAACTCTAGGACTTCGATCTGGCGAAATAATCCGAGCGCGAAGATGACCACACAAGCGGCTACTGCGAGCAGAGTCAGTTTCTTGGCCAGATAGATTATTTGCTTTTCCAGAGGAGTCTTTTCTTTCTCTTCGAGGGTCAGACTAGCGATTTTACCAAATTCTGTCTCCGCACCCGTAGCAACCACGATTCCCCGAGAGTGGCCAGAAACAATAATATCGCCGTTGAAAAGCATATTGATCTGGTCAGGCAGAGCCTTCTTTTTCGAAAGTGTCTTGGCGTTTTTGCTGACCGGCAGAGATTCGCCAGTCAGAGCCGACTCATTGACCTCTAGAGACTGCGCTTCAATAATTCGTAGGTCTGCAGGGACTTTCCCGCCTGCTTCGATCAGAACGATGTCACCACGTACAAGTAATGCGCTCTCGATCTCGATCACCTTTCCGCCGCGTAAAACTCTTGCCCGTGAGGTAAAATTACTCTTGAGATCCTGGAGCGTTCTCTCTGCCTTGTATTCCTGAAAAAAGCCAAAAATGACGTTAAGCAAAACTATCGCCAACAATATCAGTGATTGCGCCACTCCGTCGACAAAGTATGAAATCGTAGCCGCACCTAGGATAAGCAAGATGAATAAATTCTTAAATTGATTCAGAAGGATACGCCAAATCCCTCCCGTACTGGTCTCGACGAGAGAATTTGGGCCGTCTTGTTGGAGACGAAGACTGGCTTTGGCTTGTGAAAGGCCTGTTTCCGGATCCACCCCAAAATGCTCTAGGACTTTTGGGATATCCCATTCATAATAATTATTCTTTTGCGTAACCCCTCCTTATTTAGTCGGGAGCAGGGAGTTCGGAGTCGGGAGATAAAATTGTGGTCTCCTCCTAACTACTAACTCCTAACTATCAACTAGCTCTGTTTTGGGCAGCTCCCGCCCATATCCACTGCAGTTTCGTCACCGTCCTGGACTCCGTTTGAGCAATTTGCCGGGACAGCTGTGCCCGTGCCGACGAGCCAGCGCTCCTGCCAGGGTACGTAGACTGACTTGAAAGTCCTGGTTTGCAAATCAGTACCGTCGGCGGCTGTGACTTTATAATTAAAGCTGGCGGTCGCGCCCTGATGCGATTTCTCAATTCGTTTGGTCTCCCCTGCCGCCATGGTCGGAGTTTCGACATAGACCGGCGGATCTGGGTTGGTGTAGTCATAAACCGTCGGAGTCGAGACCTCGATTTTCCGACTGTCTTTCGTGCCATAGAAGTCGAAGATGATCTTGGTGCCCTCAATCCTTGATTGAATCAAAACCGAGTTAGCGTAATTGTTGACGAACTTGAAATCTGGAGCCGGGTCATAGATCGTGGCGTCCATCCCGACGGGAGGCTCATAATACGAAACTCGGTATTTGTGATTTTGGCGATCGGTAATCTTCATGCCCGAATTGAGAGCAGCTCGGAATAAAGTCGAGGACACTTGGCAAAGCCCGCCACCAAATTCTGGAGTTGTCGAATTATCCTTGATCACCAGCTCCTCAAGGTAGCCAGTCGAGGCGTCGATAGCGCCCAGGTGAGCCAGAGTCGAAAATTCCTCTCCTGGTTTGAGCAAAACTCCGTTCAGGGCGGCCGCGCCTACGGTCAAATTGTGCACACGGTTCACCGGAGAGCCTTTGAAATTGGTCATAGCAGTACCGATCTGCTCGTTGATACCGAGACTGGCGATATCAGTATCTGCTACGTCCGGCTTCTTCTCGGTGATGACAAGAGCGATGGTTTTGGTATCAGTAGCGGCCATATTGGTAGAGACACGGGCCAGAATTAGGCTCTTGATACTCTCTGTCACGCTATCTTGATTGAGCGAACGCCCATTTTTTGAAGGAGTGAAGACGGTCACTTTGCCATTTTCGACAATAAGTTTGGAGCTAACTGGTTCGTTGTCTATGCCTTTGGCCAGCGCTTCGCTAAATTTTCTAATACGAGTATCGTTGGTGCTAAGCTTCATATTGGCATCATCGCTGACGAACCCAAAGAATCCGGCCAGTGTATCTTTGTCTATTTTGATCTCCTGGTCTGATCCAGTTAAAGTGATTTCTCCGCCGTCAATTATCTGATTTGCCTTGGCCAGAGCGGCATTTGCGTTTTCGATCGTAATCGTCGGCTTGTAATTTTCTCTCTCGAAAGCGATATCCAGGCATCGGATCGCCTGGAAACAAGACTGGAAGGCCTCATTCATCTTTAGCTGGTTGAGCCTTTTGCCCTCCTGGCGTTTGTCGACAAGCGTGAATCTATCGCCGTTGTATTCCAGAGTGTAATCTTTGGCATTTTCGTCAATTTCCTTGGCGATGCTGGCAATCTTTTCGGCCAGTTGAGTCGCATTGTAGGTGTAGACGGCCGGATGGACAGAATCTTTGTAGACAGTCTCCAATTGCGCCCAAGCCGCCTTGGCGACCCTCTCGTCACGACCAACCTGCCAAAGGCTATTTACTGTTGCATCCAGATCATACTGGAGCCCAATATCGCTCGGATTGATAGAGTACTCCGCGCCAGTCTCCATGTAAATCAATTTGATCGGATTTTTGAGGACATCTCCAGCATTTGATGATAATTCTTCTGAGGCGCTCTTCTTCTTCATCCCGCCCAGGTCGAGTTCGCCGATATGTTGCCGTGGAAAGATTTTTTTCGAGTAAAAGAGTGAATATCCAGCGAATAGAATCAATGACAACGCCAAAAGGCCCGCTACCGCTAGCAGTCCGATCCGCAGAATTTTCTTCGTTTTTGGCTTAATGTGCATCGCCAATATTAATCATTTATCTGTATATTCACATCTTAACAACTGAGGGGAAATATTGGAAGGCCATACGAAAAATGGAGCAACTGATTTTCACCAGTCGCCCCATTTATATTTGAATCAACTTATTCTTTGATATCGAGTATCTCGTTCAAAATATCTTTGGCCTGTTTTTCCTTCTCGATTTGTTTGACTTCGTTGTCAGAAATCGTCAGCACCACTATCTTGCCTTCGACGATCTCTTTTGATAATAACTTCTTGGGCAGGATTAACTCTTCGTCATTTTCATCAAGAAGGACTGCCTTGTCGCCCTCGAATCTGTCTAGAGAATATTCGTGTTCAGTTGTGTTTTTTTCTTTTCTTATCATATTAAACACAAACATTATTTTTCAAAAACACCATTTTTAGTAATTTCCTTGCCAACGGCCTGATAAGTCATTGAGTATGGAATGTCATAGCGATCAATCAATCCGAGAGCAATATCAACCAATGTTTTCTCGGAATCACTTAACGCTGTATATCGATCGCTTAGTTTACATTTTTCAACAGCGCTGAGACCAGGGGCATCTTCTTTATGTGCTGATGAGCCGAACGAAGTAATAAATCGGAGTGAGTTTTCGGCTCTTAACTCGCCGAAGAGCCCTGCCGCGATAGAAGCAGCCACTTGCGCGTCTGTCCGATCCGAAGTTGGATTATCGCTATTTTCTCTAATCGTCTTGAAAAGAAGATTCTGGCCTCCATCATAATTTTCTGGGATCTCTTGCGAAGGCGCATCGGCGTCAGGCAGGACCACGGAACCACTGATTTTCGGGTCCTTCATGCCTGCATGAAGATCGTCTCCATCTCCAATGTCTACTCCAGGAACATCTGTTTCTGAGTCAACCATAGAGCCTCCGATTTTAGCTATTTAGCCTTTTTAGCGGTCATCCTTGGGGCGAAGATCATCCAGGCGGCAACGCCGAGGACGAGAGCACCGACAATGATGATTTTGACCATGTTGGTCAATTCATATTTGACCAGAGTGCCGGCGATAAGCATAGCGATAATATTTACGACTTTGATCACAGGGTTGATGGCCGGGCCAGCAGTATCCTTGTATGGATCGCCAACGGTATCGCCAGTGACAGCAGCAGCGTGTGCAATTGAACCTTTGCCACCAAAGTTTCCGTCTTCAATGTATTTCTTCGAGTTGTCCCAAGCGCCACCGCCAGAAGTCATCGAGATAGCGATGAAGAGTCCTGTGATGATGGTACCGATCAGGAATCCGCCAAGAGCGACAGGACCCAAAAGGAAACCAACCAAAATAGGTGCGGCTACCGTAATTACGGCTGGCAAAATCATCTCGCGAATAGCGGCTTTGGTCACAATATCGACTGCGCGACCGTAATCAGGTTTGGCTTTGCCCTCCATGATCCCCTTGATCTCGCGGAATTGTCTTCGAACTTCTTCGACGACAGCGCCAGCAGCCTTACCGACCGCCTGCATGGCGAGAGAGCCGAAGTAATATGGAAGTAATCCACCAATAATCAAGCCAACCAGAACATACGGATCTTTGAGGTCGAAGGCGATGACTTTGCCACCAGCAGACAATTTCTCAGTATAATCAGCGAATAGTACCATAGCGGCCAATCCGGCAGAAGCGATAGCATAACCTTTGGTCACGGCTTTGGTCGTGTTGCCGACAGAGTCAAGCTCGTCAGTGTGGACACGAACATCTGATGGCAATTCGGCCATTTCAGCAATTCCACCAGCGTTGTCTACGACTGGGCCAAAAGCGTCGATAGCAACGATAATACCGGCCATCGAGAGCATGGACATGGCAGCGATTGCGATACCGTAGATACCAGCAAGAGAGTAAGCGCCTAGAATTGCGGCAGCGATCACGAGGACTGGAGCGGCAGTAGAACGCATTGAGACAGCCAGACCGGTGATAATATTGGTACCATGACCGGTGACTGAGCTCTCAGCAATTGACTGGACTGGGTTGAAAGATTTGGAAGTGAAATACTCAGTGATCAAACACATTGCGGCAGTGACGCCGAGACCGATCAGAGAAGTGTAATAAATGCTCATGACCGAATATTGACCGTTGTCTTTCATCATCCAGGCGGTGATGAAGTAGAATGCAACTGCGGCCAAGAGGCCAGCGACAGCTAGACCGATATAGAGAGTGCCCATGACATTCTTGGATTTCTTTGGCAATCTGACAAACCAGCTACCGACGATCGAAGTTACGATCGAAGCGGCGCCAAGCATGAGCGGATATAGAATAGCGTTACCGAAACTAGCGAAGAAAAGGTGGCCAAGCAACATTGCGGCAACTGCAGTGACAGAATAGGTTTCAAATAAGTCAGCTGCCATACCAGCACAGTCGCCGACGTTATCACCAACATTGTCAGCGATCACAGCAGGATTGCGTGGATCATCTTCTGGAATTCCAGCTTCGACTTTGCCGACCAAATCAGCTCCCACGTCAGCAGCCTTGGTGAAGATACCGCCGCCGAGACGAGCGAAGATTGAGATCAATGATCCACCAAATCCGAGGCCGATCAGAGCTTCGAGATCATGGAAAATTGCGTAAAATCCAGCAACAGCCAAGAGACCAAGGCCGACGACGAGCAAACCAGTCACAGTGCCGGACTTGAAAGCAACGTCCATACCAGCGGCCAGGCCCTTGCGTGAAGCTTCAGCTGTGCGGACATTGCCGCGAACTGAAACATTCATGCCGATATAGCCAGCCAGTGCTGAGAAGACTGCGCCGACCATAAAGCCGAGAGCGATTTTCCAGCCGAGTGCGTAGAGCAAAATTACAAATAAGACAGCGGCGACCATGCCGACAGTTGAGTATTGGCGATTCAAGAAGGCCATAGCACCAGTCTCGATCGCCTTGGCGATGTCGACCATCTTCTTGTTGCCTGGGTCTTTCTTGTTGACCGATAAGGCCAAGAAAAGACCGTAAATAATTGAGATGCCTGCAGCGCAGAGCGCGATCGTGAACGCAATTGTCTCCATACTCATAAGACTCCCACAGTTAGTTTTATATAAGGTTATTCCTGTGTAATTTAACACAAGGGGGTCCAAAGTTCAATAACTGACGCCCCGAGAAGGAAATGGCGCCCTTAACGGCGTGAATAAAAGCGTTTCCTATCGCCTGAGCCCCATAAGACAGTCAGACCCCGATAATCGACCTCAAAGCTCTGATAAGGCTGAATTGAGCTCAATTTACTCTCCATACCATTGACAAAGTAGCAGTATATGTGCTATAATAACTAGTTACGCTGGTAAATCTTACATGCCGGCTGACTGCAAATTGACAACGAGGCAACGTGCCTCAATATATTCTGAAAAGGAGGACGCGAACATGCGTTCAATCGTTCTGGCCACTCTGGCCCTTTTTGCCGCTCTGCTAATGAGTGGCTGTAATGGAAATTCTTCCATATCGACCCCAATCAAAAATAACCTCAGCATCACTGTTGAGCGTTACGACGGTGCTGCGTGGCAGACCGTCGAAGTTGGAGAGAGTGTTTTTGAGAGCGACGAGCTCTCATTTGACGTATTAGCCCCCGCAATCAAACGCGGTGGGGTGGATATTGTCTGGTCAGTTAAGAAGGCTGGTTTCGAAATCACCGGAAACGGTGGAAAATCGTGGAAGTTGATGGCCGGTGATTACATCATCTCGGCTCAACTTGCCATCTCCGGTAGCCCTGTATTGCTTCGAGAGTTGACCGTTAAAGCTGGCTCCAGACCAATCCCGCCAGCGCCACTTGCTTGGAATCCAGTCTTACGAGGCTACACCCCGTATAGTTCCGCAAACAGCGTCTCAACACAGGCAAGTAGCTACACGCTACAACGTAGCGGTGACAAATTCTTGGCCAAAGTCGGCCAAAAATTGACAGTTGAGATTGATCGAACGGATCACCGCGGTGGACCTGGCGACGGTACAGTAGACCCCACCGCACCTCTATATAAAGAGGTAAAGGTGGTCGTCGTCAACAACATCGGCGCGGAAGTCCCCACAACCTATGAAGACTACTACTGGGGCTATAACGGCCTCCTCCCCGTCTTTACAGTAAAGGAGAGTGGCGACTTCACAGCAAAAGTTAGCATTGTCCTTAGCGACAATACGCAAAAGGATTTTAGTCTCCAATTACGTGTCGAAGACGTGGTTGTAGACCAGCCGATGACCGTCGCCATCAAATGGCATTACTATGACGGCACGCTTAAAACGCTTACCCTAACCAATAACACATTGTATGTGCTGCCTGGCAATCGCTACGATATTAAAGCGTCGAAACCAGGCTGGGAAGGTGCTCAGCAAGAAATCGTGATCTTTAATGAGATCACCCAGGTCTCCCCGCCGTTGATGGTAGGGAACGACTTTATTGAAGGACTTATGTCCGGAACAGGCGAAGGCACCGTTCGGGTGACCTTAAGCAAGGATGGACAATCAGTCCACACCGACTTCCACGTGGAAGTCATAGAGGGGCTAGGAATGGTCCGATAATATTTTTTAGAAACTCCCTCTGGGGAGCTTAGGACAGCCCATCTGGGCTTGTCCAATGTACTTTAAACCGTTGCGCCCCGATAATTTTATCGGGGCGCTTCTGCGTTTTAAGAGGACTTTATTTATTTTAGAGCACTTTTATAGACGTCGAGAGTTTTCTCTGCCGTGTCGGACCAATTGTATTTGGCCGCTTGTTTCAGGCCTTTGGTTGAGAGCTCTCCCCTGAGCTTCTCGCCGGTGGAGACTCGTGCCATCGCCTTGGCCATATCTTCGATATCGTATGGATCGAAATACAGTGGAGCATCGCCTAGAATTTCTGGCATACAGGAAACGTTGGATGAGAGTACTGGCGTGCCGCAAGCCATAGCTTGGAGCGGAGGGAGGCCGAAACCTTCATAGAGCGAAGGAATGATATAAGCCATCGCGCCAGCGAAACCAATCACCTGCTCCTCGGACTTCTCTGGCAAGAAACCAGTAGTAATAATGGAATTTGGAATTTGGAATTTGGAATTTAGGTATTCTCGGACTCTTTTAATTTCTTCCATTACCTCTGGCTCTGCAGGATCGGGTTTGCCCATTAGGACTAGTTGAACAAAATTACTAGATTCCCGGGTCATGGCTTCGCCTGCCCGAGAATGACAATCAACGACAAACTTCTCATAGGCCTGGATTAGGCGTACGAGATTTTTGTGTTTTTTCCACATTCCGGCATAGAGAAAATAATCGCCGGTGATGCCAAATTTCTCCTTAAAATCTTTGACCTTCGAGGTCTGACCTTTGACCGATTCGTTATATTTCAAATCGAAACCGAGATGAGTGACCGCTATCTTCTCTGGTTTGACGCTGAATCTTTTGACAATGTCCTGTTTGGTTGTTTCTGAGACAGAAATTATCTTGGCTGAGTCTCGAGCCGCTGATTGCATTACCTTCTTGAAGGCGAATTGCTTGATCGGATTAGCTTGGAAGAATTCGGTGAATTGGGTCAAGTCATGGATCGTGACGACATAATTGCCCCGATACATGACCGGGTGATTGAACTGGGTAAAGTGCACGAGATCATACTTTTTATGATTCAGAAAAGTTAGGAGTTTGGTCTGCTCCGCCATGGAATAATGGGGGACGTCCAGAATCTTGGTTTGAAAGTTAGATGATTTTCCGAATGTTGGGTAGGCCTTCAATTTCTCTAGGCCCTGCGGACGGATTAATAGTGTATACTCATTTTCCTTATCCAATTCCAAGACTCGGCTCAAAATCTCAAGGGTGTAGATAGTAAGTGAAGAGCCTATACCAATAAATCTGCCGTCAATTAGAATTTTTTTCATCTGTTTCCTTTTTTACATTGGCCAAAGCGACTCCGATCAGGATAAACAAAGAGTAGCTCAAAGCTGGATTATCTGCAAAAGTATGAAGAAATATGGCGGTGATCGACACGGCCAACAGTGAGAAGAAAAGTCCCAGCTCTTTGGCACGAATAAGGGCAGTAGAGACGAGGTAAGAGATATAGAGCCAAAGAGCCAAGCCGATGGCACCAATCTCAAGCAAAAGTTGGATATACCAAGATTCGGAAATTATACCTCCGTATTTGATGGCAATTGGCCCAGCTGTGCCAAGTCCATTGCCAAAGATCAAAATCGCCGGCTCTGCTAGCCTGTGCGTCACTTCATCAATTGAACTCTGGAGAGCGAAATTGTGGCCGGCCTGTGATTGGCCATGAGTCATGAATTGCGAGACCGTGGCGTTCGGCCAGAACCAGAGAGCCACAGCCAACGCCACGACAGCGAGACCGATAATTGAAATTATTTTCTTGACCCTCAAATTTGACTTGATGAAGATGAAGACAAAGAGTGAAACTATCAGCCCTATCAGCGCCGCTCGAGAAAAGGAGAGGAAGACGCCTAGGAATAATACGATCGCCAACGAGATCGATAATTTCTTGGCACTGCCCTTGAAAATATTGTTGATGCAGATGAAGAAAGCCGGCAAAAGGTATGAGCCGAGCTGGATCGCGCCAAGCAAGAAGGAGGCGCTCCGCTGCAAATCCATGTCGAAGCTGACTAGGAATGAGCCATATCCGTTCTCGACCCCGGGGATGATTATTCGCCAATAGTCAGCAGGGAGAAACCTCTCCAGTATCGCCCAAATCGCCACGGCCAGAGCGGTGCCAAGATAAACCTTGGTCATTTTTTTGATGTCAATAAGATCGCCCAGATTGGATAGTCCAAAGAGTAAAACGAGTGGCATGAGGGTAAATCGGAATCCCTCAATCCCCTGGCCCCAGCTTGGTGAGAAGAAAAAGATAGAGAAAGCGCCAAGGATAAGAATCGCCAGAATCGGCAATTGCCTATACAAATTAGCTTTTGCCTTGGGGAGGATCGAAAAGCGGACAAGCGCGATAAGAGCAATTATCAAAATGATTGGCTCATAGAAATGAAGTGCCCAGAAGGAGACCCCGGAATCAATATTAATTGAGTCAAAATAAAAAGAGAGTAACTGCTGGAAGGGCAAGAGGATGATTAGAAAAGCAAGAAAAATATTAAGAGCTTTTTTCATTGTTTTGGCTTCCCTTCCCAAGCAAAAATGCTGAGGCGAAAACGAGCCAGAAGATGACCGAGAGATCGTTCTTGAAATAGGTCGTGTCAAATAAGCCATGGATCAGGATCGCGGACATAGCGGCGGCCACAAAATATTTGGTATTGCCGACCGATGCCCTCCAGGTATTTACGAAGAAGCTGATGATGAGGCCGAAAAGTGCAATGATGCCAACTAATCCCAAATTGAGCCAGAAAGCGAGGAAGAGATTGTGCGGGTGAATTGCGTATGGGAGGCCAAACTGTGTGAAGCTGGGATTGTTGAGGGCCACGACCGCCACCTTGTCCTGGAAGTCCCCCATGCCAATGCCAAACAAATAATCTGAATTGATCAGTTGAAAACTGTAGCGATAAATTTCGGTACGCACAGTCTGAGTTGTCAGCAAACTGTCCGCAATTTGTGTCAGGAAGAAAATTGCTATTGCAGATATGACGCCAAGGGCCGTCCACTTCAGAAACTTTCCTCTAATGAAGCTAAACGAGACAACCACAAGGCCAGAGAACAAAGCAATCAGCCCTCCGCTGGATTTACTCAAGACAAGCGCAGTTATTGCGATGAGGATTGAAACTATTTGAACGAAAAGAAGAAAATTGAATTTTCTCCAATTGACAGAGACAGCGGCGAGAAGCAGGACAGGAACGATGAACATCGTCAGATAATTTGGCGATTCGAAAGGACCAAAGAATCTTTGCTCACTAATATATTGGGCGAAAGAAGAATCGGTGCTTTGATAAAGCATCGGCGCAATCAGCCCTAGTCTTTGCAAGATAGCCCAGAGAGAAATCAGGAAGAGTGGGACGAAGAGAAGACGCAATGATTTGATGAAGCCTTCACGGTCCTGGCCGAAGAGATTGATGATAGAGAGATAAAACATTATAGGGATTACAATCCAGCCCTTGGCGATTCCGAGAGAGACAGTGCTTGTTCCGTTGGCGATTAAGCTCAAGACAGCGGCAAAAACTACCAGATAAGCCCAGGGAGAGCCCCAGTTCCAGCTCTTCTTCTGTGATAATTTCAAAATCAAAACCAAGAAGAAGAAAATGAGAATCAAAAGTTCAAGCGGATTGGTCCTGATCGAGCCGATCAAGGTAAAGCGAAAAATATAGGCCGGCAAAAAAATTAGTACAAGAGAATAGGCAGCAAAGGAAAACGACCTCAAATTTAATTTATTTTTCATTTTGTTTGAATTGATATGAATTTAGCCAAGCCAAGAAGACCCAAAACGAAATTACATACAAAGTAGAGAAGAAATTATATTGGATCAGGACCGCCAGCATGCCGAGAGAGAGCGCAATCACCGTAGATTTTTGAGCGAGCGGAAGTGATCGGGTCGCCTTCCGAATTTCGATCGCCAAGAAGACCAAGAAAAGAAGGAAGAGAGTGAGTCCGACAGCACCGTTCTCAGCTAACAATTCCAAATATTCGTTGTTAACTATCAGATACTGGCCGTTTGCAAGCTGTGCAGCCGGAGTGTAAAGATAGCCGAAGCTGGCTGGACCGGCGCCAAAAATTGGCTTTTTCTTAAATGAATCTATGGCCGAGCCATAAAATCCAAGCCGTTCGAAAGTCGAGTAGTCCGACCTCTGGCTCGGGACAACGTTGGTCGTCTGCTGTAAAAAACTTGAAGTTAGCTGAACTTTTTGGCCGTCCTTTGGTGGGTTCTTGATGTCTCTAACCATTTGATTGAGCCAAATCAGACCAAAACAGATGCCGAGAGATAAGATGAATGCGACAATGCCGCCGCCGATCTTGGCAAAACGATTGGCGATAGTCTTATTACAGATTATATAAATCAGGAAGATCAGTAGAGCCACGCCCATGCCCAAGAAAGCGCCTCGTGACATTGTGAGCAGAAAGTTCACCAAGAATAGTACGATCAGCCAAAAAGTTGAATTGAAAAACTTAGCTCCAAAGATATATTTTCTCAGAGATATAAGGATCGGGATGATTAGAAAGTTTGCAAAATATAACGGCTCCAAAGCGACAGATTGAATTCGGGCAAAGCCAAAAACTTCCTTGGTATAGCGTTGTAGCAAGCCAGTAAATGTTGTCGGGGCGTCAAAAGTGTCTCCCAGGAATTGTACAAGACCGAAAATAGAAATGAAAATAGCAGCGGCAATTAGGAATTTTTCAATTTTCTCAAAGCTAATCTTGGCGATAACGCGAGAAAAGGAGAAATAAATCAAAAACATAAACAGCCAGAGCAAGGTGAAAATTAGTCCGCGTTTGGTCGGTGCAAGCATGAAAGAGATCAAGTCTGAGATGAATAATCCGACCAGGATAACCTCAGACCCTCTGAATTTGACAAATTTATCCTTGCGAAAGAGGAGGCCAAAAAGCCAGCAGGAAAGGAAAGCGATAGCCAAGAGATAGCTGATCTTGACCGTGAACCCTCCAACGTCGAAAGTCGGGATTCGTTCGAAAGGCAGGAAAAAAAAGATGGCTAGGACGAGGCCTGATAGGATGTTTGGTAGAGTAACTTTCTTCATAGATTTATTATACCTTATTATTTATATTTTTTTTGGTGGGGTAATTGCCTCATAAAAAGCAAATGCCCCCAGGCAAGGGCTTAAAAGTTGTATGAAGCTATGATAAAATTAGTTTGATGATATTGTCAAATTGGGACAGAAAATTTGTGTCTGCTATTCTCTGCGTATCCGTGTTTTCTCTGACGCTCGCGGCAATGCAAAAAGTTCATGCTGAAATCAACAGCACTGATTTTGTAAATAATAAATCCTACAACAATCTGATCTCCAACAGGGACTTTATCGATATCGGATCGATGACCCAGGACGAAATTCAAGCCTTCCTCAATACTAAGGCCTCTTATCTAAAAGAATTTTCTGAGGGTGGCAAGAGCGCTGCACAAATTATTTATGAGGCGGCTCGAGGCAAGAAAAATACTGCCGCCAGAGATGGCGAGGATTACAGCACTTATCTAGGTGAAACATATAAGAATGTCACGGTCAACGAAAGCACCGGCACCGTGAGCCCCAAAGTACTGCTTGTGATGCTGCAAAAGGAACAAAGCTTGATCACTCGAACTGAACGCAACGATGACGCCCTAACGATCGCCATGGGCTACGGCTGCCCCGATTCGAGCAGTTGCTCCAGTCATTATTTCGGCTTTACTTTCCAAGTCGAATGGGCGGCTTGGCAATTGCGTTACAATTATGGACGCTCACAAGGTAAAGGAACCGATTTTCAGGTCGGCCAGACGATGACCGGGGTAGACGGACAATACGATGTCACATTTATGAACGAAGCCACAGCTTCGCTCTATCGCTATACTCCGCATGTTTTCGATAGCGCCTATAATTTTATGAACTTGTATGATAGTTGGTTCACTACCCACGCCGATAGTGAAAGTGACGACACGGCCAACTTCACCCTCAAAACTTATACTAACGCCCAAAAAGTTTCTGGCGGGAAAAGAAGCGACACTATCGCTTATCTGAACAACAGCCCCCTAAGCGACGGTGGGCTCGGATCTAGAAGTTGGAATATTAATTTTACCGATCTGGCTTACGGGACCAATAATTACACCTTAGAATACAAGGACGCGGGCGGTACTCTGGTCGATACAAAATCGATAGTGATCGAGATTCACAAACCTGGCGATATCGACGGCAATAACGCCGTCGACGTCCAGGACCTTTCGATTTTCGCCGCCTACTGGTCGCAGATCAATCCAGAGGAGCCACTGGCCAATTTGACCGGTGAAGTCGGCCATGCCATTAACGTTCAGGATCTTTCAATCTTGGCGGGGTATTGGGGAAAGTAGTTACAATTTTTAATTACTAATTTTTAATTTCTAATCAAATCTTAATCATTAAAAATTTTAAATTGATTAAAACTTAGGAAATACGAATTAAGAATTAAAAGGATAATATGAAGAAAAATTTGTTAGTATGCGTATCGGCGTTCTTGTCAGTTTTATTTTTGCCCACGCTTGCCATGGCGGCTGGTATTTCTGTCTCGTCTGGCAGTCTGAAATACCCAGGAGATGAAGCTACTGGCACCGTTACGGCTAGCGGCACTACTTTTAATGCCTTTTCGGGGACGATCGGGTCCGGCGGCGTGATCAAAATAGTGAGCTGTTCTCCTGGAGATGCCCTCTGGGTAAACAAGCCAAACGGAGCTGGCAGTTTTGCCGGAGCTTTGACTGAGCCAGTTTCCTCATTTCGGATCGCTTCCTGCAAATTGAGAGCTAGTACGACAGGCAGTGGAACATTCTCTGTCTCTGGAGTATCTCTGGCCGACAAAGGACCTATCGTCGGGACTGATGGCGACAGCACATCCTTCAGCATCGTTCGCCGTCCGACGCCCCCAGGTGCTATCTCCATCTCTTCGGCGACTCACGCTGACCAAAATACGTCCTACGAAGCGAACACCGTCATCTTGTCCTGGGATCGGCCAAGCAATATTACCGGTTTCTCCTATCTTCTCGATCAGACCGCTGACACTATTCCTGGCGCGAAGGTGACCTCCAATGAGATGACCGTCACTTATGCGGATCAAGCAATCGGGACATATTATTTCCATATCCGAGGACAGAACAATGATGGCTTTGGCGACACTTCGCATTTCAAAATTATGATCAAGGAGCCAGATCCAAAGATTAAGGAAGAAATTGCCAAACCCTCCGATATTTCAATCTCAAAAACAAGCGACTTCAAAAATATTATAGCTGACGGCACCGCATCAGGTATCAAGATCTCAGGCCTGACACTGCCAGAGTATATGGCTAACATCAAATTGGAACCATCGCCAAAGATACCTGAGGGCAAATTGATGTCGGCCAAGGCTGACGCCAATGGCAGATTTGAATTCCTGATCGACTTTCCGATACCAGCAGGGTCGTATATTTTGACAGTTCAGGGTCAAAACAACAAAACTTTAACCCCAGTCTCCGATCCGATTCGCTTCGAGCTCTCTCAAAAAGAGGGTGGATCAATCCAAATTGTTACGGCAAGCGATGAAAATGTCCCCATTATTCCACCCAAGAAATGGCATGAAAAAGTAAATTGGTTGGCGGTTTCTATCGCAATAGCTTCGCTTTGGTTGATTTCCGCAGCCATAATTGTTACTTTGGCAGTAAGGAAAAAGATAAATTTGAAGAAATTCACTAAATTGATTGGTTAGATGAAAGAAAAACGAGCCATTTTTATCAGTACCGCTTCGCAAATAATTGTGCGATTTTTCACCTTGGCCTTTACTCTTATCGCGGTCAAACTGATCACAAACTATCTGGGAACCAAAGGAACCGGTGATTATAACACTATTAATACCTTCCTGGGCTTCTTCATTGTCATTGCTGACCTCGGTCTATTCTCTGTAGCCGTAAGGGAAATCGCCAAAAATCCAGAAAAAGAGAGAAAAATTCTTTCGAATGTCCTGGCGATTAGAATTATTACCGCGATCTTGGCTGTTATCTTTGCGGTGATAATAATGTTTTCTACAAAGTTCAGCCCAGAAGTAAAATTTGGCACTTTGGTCGGAAGCGGTTTTATTTTCTTCAATCTGCTCTCGAGCGTTTACGATGTCGTTTTGCAGTACAAATTGCAGATGCAGTTCTCTGCGCTAGCTGAGTTTATAACTCGAATTATTACTCTGATCGCCCTGTATATCGTAATCAAAAGTCATGGGAATTTTTACTTGATCATGGCGACACTTACCTTTTCGGCGATACTAATATATTTCTTCAAAAAGATTTTTTCTGATCGTCTGGCTAAATTCAGACCGGAATTCGACCAGAAAATATCAAAATGGATCTTCGATCTCGCTTGGCCTCTGGGAATCGTCTTCGTCATGAATAATCTGTTTTTCAAGATCGACACTCTGATGGTAGCCTGGATCAAAGGATCGGTTGCTGTCGGGATTTATTCAACAGCTTACAAAGTGATCGAGGTGATAGTTTTCATGGGCGGTTATTTTGCTAGTAGTTTGAAGCCTGTCATCTCCCGAGAGATAGATCGCGACAAAGAAGGCGTAGCCCGCATAATTCAAAAATCGGTAAATATTATGCTGATTCTTTCCCTGCCGGTCACTATCATCTCAGTCGCCTTTTCCAGAGAGATAATCCTCTTTATTAGTAGCCCAGATTTTGCAATTGGCGCGAAGGCCCTAATTGTCTTGTCCTTCACTCTACCATTTATTTATCTTGACACCTTGCTTGGTGAAGTGCTCCTGGCCAGCAACGCTCGGAAGTTACTTGTCAAAATAGCTGTTTTTATCTTGGCTTTCAACTTTTTGACGAATCTTTACTTCATTCCGAAATACTCATACATGGGCGCCGCCTTTACGACCCTAATGTCAGAAATAGTCTTGTTTGGCGTAAATTATTACTATACTAAGAAAATATTGCCCTATTCATTCGACAAAAAAATGATCGCAAAGATATTCGCGATTTCCTTGATCTCTTATTTTTTCGCCGTAGCGGTGAAACAGGCCACTTCTTGGCACTTCCTGATTATTATGGCTCTGACACTAGTTCTCTACATTCTTTTGCTTAATGCATGGAAGATACTCACTCTCGCAAGCTTGAAAGAACTGCGTAAAAGCGACCAATAGCGCTATTTAGCTTTGATTAAATCAAAGTCCTTTTTGGCTTGAGCAAAGGCCCAAAAAGGAGTTTTGAGCGCTTTTGCTTTTCCCTTGCCATAGAAGAACATGCAGGCTAGTATCGGCCTTAGTTTGCGCCAGAAGAAACACAGAAGATAGATATGTGAAAAGTTCTTCAGGAAGAAATAGTACTCGTTGTGGAAAAAGTCAAAGTACCAATCAATCCGTGATTTTTGGCGGCCACCACCACTTTTGTGGGCCAGATGGATAATTTCGGCCTCTGGATCAAAAATTATTTTGTAGCCAGCGGCCACGACTCTCAAGACAAAATCGCTCTCTTCTCTCATGGCGTTGCCAATATAATTCTCGTCATAATAGCCAGCTTTGGCGATTATCTCTCGGTAAATAGAGAAGTTCCCTCCGGCGACCGTGTTCACTTCTTCTCGATCACGGCTGGTCCAGTTGACGATAATATTGCCAGTCTTGGTGATATGGTTGGCCTTGCCGGAAGTGAAAACCCCCTTTTCATGAGGTAGGACGACTCGTCCAGTCACTGCAGAAATGCTCTTGTCCTCATAATTCTTGAGGTGCTTGGCTAGAAATCCTTCGACCGGGATGATGTCGTCATCGAGGAATAATACTAATTCCCCTGTCGCCTTCCGAGCAGCGAAATTCCTGGCGGCTGGCGCGTTTGGCACATCCAAATGAAAATATTTGATAATCGGAATTTTGGCCACAAAATCGAGGAAAGGTTTGTCGACATCTTCAGACTGATCGATAATCAAAATTTCCTCAATCAAAGATTTTTCTCGAAGCAAAAGATCGATTGTATCTTTGAGCACACCGTATCGATTGAGAGTTGGGATGATAATTGAAAATTTCATATTTAGTCTTAATTAATTCCTGAAACTTCGTCGAGCATCCAACTTGATTGTCGCCTTGAGGCCCAGCCAGAATAGCGACGTTTGCATTTGATAATGAGTGAAGCCAACGATGGGGACAGAGCCAGGATTGATCTCATCAATTCTCGGCTTCTGCTTGAGATGTATTTTTCTGATTCCTGATAGTTTGACTTGGCCTTCTCGTAATCCTTCGCTTCTAGGTAATAATTGCCGAGTCGAATCAGGTAAGTCCCGATTTGGCTCTGGACGAAAGTTTTATCAACAGGATCGAGCTCCCATGTACCATCTATTTTTTTGTAGCAATAGACCAGATCGATCAGCATTTTGTCTACTCTGTGAGAGAGGCTGGTACGATGGAATCTCCAACGAAAGAGCGGCTCCGAGATAAAGGTAAGTTGTCCCTCTCGAGCTAGACGAAGCCAAAGCTCATAATCATCAGCGAGCTTCATCTTTTCGTCGAAACCGCCGAGTTTCTTCAAAACTGACGCTCTAACCACCGCGCCAGTCGTCGTCAAGATAAAATTCTGCTTGATTAAAGCCTTCAAAATACTCTTTTGGCTTGGCACAGACTCAATCTCGGGCCATCGGGCGGCAAGATCAATCTTTTTGACATCATCGAAAATGAAACCATTGGCGAAATTGGCAACTGCGTCAGAGTTTTTCTCGAGAGAATCGACTTGTTTGGCCAGCTTGGTCGAAAGCCAAAGATCGTCATGGTCAGAGAAGGCAATATACTTGCCACGAGAATTTTTGATTCCGGTATTTTTGGTCCCAGCCGGCGCACCAGCGTTCTTATCGTGTTCTATGAGACGCAGTTTGTCGCCATAACTCTTGATTATCTCAACTGAATTGTCGGTCGAGCAATCGTCAACTAGAATCAATTCAAAATCTTTGAACGTTTGGCCAAGGACTGAGTCTATTGTTTGTCGCAGATTTTTGGCGCCGTTGTAAACCGGAATGATGATCGAAACCAGCGGACTTTTATCGCCCATAGTATTCCTGAAAATTTAATAGTTTGATATATTAAAATTACATGATAATCGGCGTTGATACAAGAGAATTGGGCGAGAGGAAGACTGGCAAGGGCTGGTATGTTTACCATGTCCTGAAAAGGATGCTGGAAAGAGATCACGAAAATACCTATCTTTTGTATTCTAACAAAGAAATCGATTTTCCTCACTTCAAAAATGCCAAACTGGTCAAAGTCGAGAGCGGAGGGATTGGTTGGCATTTCAAGGTAAACAGTCGATTGGGAAAGGATGGGGTCGATCTATATTGGGCTCCGACTAGCCCAATCGTACCAGCAATCGCCAAGATCCCGACCGTTCATACCATCCATGATCTTTCAAACTTGATCTTCCCCCAAACACACACCTGGAAAGGAATCTTGGTCGACAAAATTTTCACTTATTGGGCAGTCAAGAGGACGAAAAAAGTCATAACTATTTCAGAGGCGACCCAAAAAGATATCTTGAGTTTCTATCCTTTCGCAAAGGGAAAAATTGAGATTACGCCGCTCGGCTTCGACCAAGCTTTCAAACCCATGACTGATAGCGAAATCGCACCAATTCTGGCGGAAGACAAACTCAAACCTGGCTATATTCTCTTCGTCGGGACACTCGAGCCCAGGAAAAATATTGAGACGATACTAGGCGCATTTGCCAAGTTAGACCCCAAAACGCAAGAAGCTCATCCGCTCATAATTTGCGGCAAGAAGGGTTGGCTTTATGAGAATATATTTGCCAAAGTCGATCAGCTGAATCTCAAAGACAAGGTCAAATTCCTGGAGCACAAGGGGCTCAGAGAGCTACCAGCGCTTTATAATGGGGCTTCGGTCTTCGTCTTCCCGTCTCTATATGAAGGGTTTGGTTTGCCACCGCTCGAAGCAATGGCCTGCGGCAAGGCAGTCATCGTAAGCAATGTTAGCTCTCTGCCAGAGGTAGTCGGAGACGCTGGCATTTTGATAGAGCCAAAAGACGCCGATAATCTGGCACAAAATATTACAAAAATACTAAGCGACAACAACTATCGCCAAGATCTAGAGCAAAGAGGATTGAGAAGAGCGAAAGAGTTCTCCTGGGAAAAAACTGCCGATCAGACCAGAGACATACTGTCGAATATATTGAAATAAACTATTTGTTCTGCCAGTCGTTGTGGAAATAAAATGATGGAATCTTCTCACGAGATTCCTCTTTTTTTGGCTTGTTTTTTTCGAGCGATATCCAAATTAGAAAATTGAATAATCCGACGGGCAGAACGATCAGAATCGCAAAATAGAGATAGTTCACAATTAACTTCGTCGAGAGATAGATATCATCACTAGTCAGCCAAAGATAGGGCGCAGGAATCTTCTTGAAGAAGAGTAGGAGTGCCATCGTCGTAATGATCAGTAAATTAACGATGTAACGTAATTTGACCTGGGAAAGAAACAGCAGGACGCCAGACAATAGCGCTGCAAAACGAAAACGTCCGCCCCATTCTGGATGGTAGAAGGCTAACGTGAACATGATGATTATCAAAAGAGCAAATACCGATCTGATCGGAGACTCGCTACTTTCGTTTTTTTCTTGTGGGGGCTGCTGGGGGTGGGTCATTTTTCTTCAGAATTAATACTTTATCATTATAAACTATAGAGTAATTCTTGAAATCTGTGGGCGACGAGGTAGCCTCGGGCGGAAAGTAGATATAGTCATATTTGACTTCGTTGCCTTTCGCTAGATAGTCATCTAGGGCTGGCTTTTCAAAGAGCATATTATCATACACTAGATTGTAGCGATCACCTACCGCCTTGATCCATATGCCATAGCGCCAATAAGCCGCAATCGTTTTATCTTCGGGAATGTTGTCCCTTACCCAGGTGATGGCCTTTTGGTCCGATCCAGTCATAATTGCCTGGGCTCCCGGGTCATTCTTCTGCCAATTCAATAATACTGTGTTGGCGCTGTAGCTAGGAGCGATCGCAAGAAATGCGAGTATCGCGATTAATGTACAACGAGCAACCGCTGGCAAAATCACCGTTTTGGCTAGCGAATAGATCCCGACCGCCGCGAATACGGCCAGACCCATTTCGAAATACGGGTAGAAGCGAAATGAGAGGAAATATATCCCGAAAACATAGTTTAGCGACATGAAAAGCCCTGCGATTACAAGGGCAAATCCAACCTTCACTTCATGCTTGACCCAGTTTTTCAACGAAGCGATAAGTCCAATTATAGCCAAGAATGGGACAAGGATGCGTTGTGGTTGGTCAGAAGTAAGGATCAGCCAAAACGGGCGCTGACCGTATCCCTTCGGATCGCCCGAGACGAAAAGTAAAAACTTTTCAATCAAGTCATTTTTGAAGAAATAAGTAAGCAGTCCGGCCAAGGCATATATTGCCAATAAAATCAAAAGAAATTTCCTGCTCTCTTTGTTCTCTGACTCGACGAATGTAAGAACACAAATAGTTATGAAAAATAATACATATATGATAAACGAAAGCGGATGGGAAAAAATTAAAATTATTGAAAAAATAATTGTAAAGACGATATTCTTTTTTACAAAGAAATAGAGCAGGAGTGCAAACGCAAACCAGCCCCACGTCTCTCCGAGAAGGCCCATCCTGATACCGTCGTTGGTCCAGCGACTTGTCACGAAGATCAGGGCTGACAAGAAACCGACGATCCAACTCTTCGAGATTGATTTGGCGAGGAGCGCAACCCCGAGGCCGGCAAGAAAAAAGTAGAAGGAAATAGTTACAGTGAAGAGCCGAGGCAATTCTACCCCGTGGAACACAATGGAAAGCCATTTGAAAATTATCAGCGGGATCGGGTAGAACATCCCACATATATCGCTGAAGCTCATGGTCTTGATTCGAGTAATATGAGTCGCTGGATCATCGCCTATCGGAAAAGCAGTGACACGCGCGTATTGGAATGCAAAGTAATAGAGCAGATAAACAAAAAATGCCCCGACCAAACTTCTCCAAAGAAGGGGGTATTTTTTGAAAAAATTAGAGACTTTTACAATAGCCATTTCCTGATAATCATACCAGAAAATGGCCATCCAGCGGAAGTGGACGAGACGAAATCAAAGCCTAGTATCTGTAGTTGTCTGGCTTGAATGGACCAGATTTTTTGAGACCGAGATATTTGGCTTGTTCTGTGGTGAGAGTGGTAAGTTTGACATTGAGATGGTCTAGATGAAGACGGGCAACCTTCTCGTCGAGCTCTTTGGACAAAGTGTAAACTTTGCCTTTTTCGTATTTGTCAGTCTCGGTGAATAGTGCGATCTGGGCCAGACATTGATTGGTGAACGAAGCACTCATGACGAAACTTGGATGGCCATGGGCATTCCCCAGATTCACCAGTCGGCCACGAGATAGCAGGATGATGTCATTGCCATTCTTCAAGGTGAATTTATCAACTTGAGGTTGGATATTTTCTTCTTTGGCGTTTGTCTCGAGCCATCTGACATTGATCTCCGAATCAAAATGCCCGATGTTGCAGACAATCGTTCCCGATTTCATTTTGGCCAAATGCTCGCCTCGGATCACGTCGCAACAGCCGGTAGTGGTGACAAATATGTCTCCAATCTTAGCCGCTGTCTCCATCGTCACAACTTCGAATCCTTCCATCGCCGCCTGGAGAGCATTGATTGGATCGATTTCGGTGACCAATACACGAGCGCCAAAGCCACGCATGCTCTGAGTGCAACCCTTTCCAACATCGCCATAACCAGCAATGACGACAGTCTTGCCGGCGATCATAATATCAGTCGCTCTCTTGATACCATCAGCCAAACTTTCACGACAGCCATATTTGTTGTCGAATTTTGATTTTGTTACTGAGTCGTTGACATTAATAGCTCTGAATTTGAGAGTTCCCTTCTCGGCCATCTGATAAAGTCGGTGAACACCGGTCGTCGTCTCTTCTGAGACGCCCAAGATTTCGTCGACCAATTCTGGGTGCTTTTCAGCGACCAAGACAGTCAGGTCGCCGCCATCATCCAATATCATGTTTGGGCCTTTGCCACCTTTGAACTTGAGAGACTCTTCTACACACCACCAGTATTCTTCCTCGGTCTCACCTTTCCAGGCGAAAACTGGGATGCCAGCCTTGGCAATCGCGGCGGCGGCATGGTCCTGGGTCGAGAAAATATTGCAGGAGCTCCAACGAACCTCTGCGCCCAATTCTACCAGCGTCTCGATCAAAACGGCTGTCTGTATCGTCATATGGAGGCAACCAGCAATCCTGGCGCCCTTGAGCGGCTTGGCAGGGCCATATTCACGACGAGTCGACATGAGCCCTGGCATTTCCTGCTCGGCCAATTTTATTTCCTTGCGACCCCAGTCAGCAAGAGAAATATCGGCGACCTTAAAATTCTCTGATTTGTTTGAAGACGTCATAACGTTCCTTTATATCTTTATATTGAATATTCTTGGTGTAGTTGACACTGAAATCCTCAGCACAACATGAAGCCACGGCCGAACCGTAGACAACAGCTTTTTTGATATTATCAAAAGTTGTGTCGTTTGTCTTGGCCAGATAACCGATCATGCCCCCAGCGAATGAATCACCGCAACCGGTCGGATCTTTCAGTTCTTCGAGCGGATAGCCAGGGGCCGAGAAATAGCCTTTGAGAGAGAAGAGAAGCGCACCATGTTCCCCTTTCTTAATAACGGCGTATTCAGGCCCTAATTCCAACAATTTCTTCCCTGCTTTAATCAAATTTGGCTCATTGAATAATTGTCTCGCTTCGCCCTCATTTAGCACGATTAGATTGACCTTTTTGATTACTTCTAGAAGTTCTGCCTTCTTGCTGCCTATCCAGTAGTCCATAGTATCGGCTACGACGAAAGGTTTGCCCCGCATCTGTTTCAAGATGCTCAATTGAACTGTCGGATCAATATTGGCTAGGAACAAGAAGCTTGCATCTTTGTATGAATCTGGCAGTTCTGGGTCAAAAGAAGCGAGAGAATTGAGCTTCGTCTCTTTGGTCTGTGCCTCGTTCATATCGAACTCGTAGAAACCAGACCAAGCGAAAGTTTCGCCTTTTTTCTCTACTCCAGTCAGATCAATCTTCCGACTCTCCAAAAACTTAGAATATTGGTCGGGGAAATCTAGACCGGCAATGCTAACTAAGGCAGAATCTGTAAAATAAGAAGCCGCTGTGGCCGCAAAAGTTCCGCTCCCGCCAAGCGTACGCTCGACTTTACCAAAAGGAGCTTCAATGTTATCTAGCCCTATTGTCCCAGCAATTATTAAGTTAGCCATTATTTGATCTTCTTAGCTTTTTCCCATGGCAGATCTAGATCTGGACGGCCAAAATGGCCGTAGGCGGCGCATTGTCGATAGAGTGGTCGACGAAGTTTCAACTCTTTGATGATCATACCTGGACGAAGATCAAAGTTCTTGGCGATTTTTTCAGCGATTGCTTCATCAGAGATCTTACCCGTGCCCGAAGTGTTGACGTAAACAGACAATGGCTCTGGCTTGCCGATAGCGTAGGCGAGCTGGATTTCGCATTTGGAAGCAAGCCCAGAAGCTACAACGCTCTTGGCGACCCAACGAGCGGCATAAGCGCCAGATCGGTCAACCTTCGACGGATCTTTGCCCGAGAAAGCGCCTCCGCCATGACGAGCATATCCACCATAAGTATCAACAATAATTTTTCGGCCAGTCAGACCTGTGTCGCCCTCAGGGCCACCGATCACAAATTTACCTGTCGTATTAACATAAATCTTGGTCGCTTTGTCAATTTCAAAACCATATTCCCTGAGCACTGGAGCGATCACTTTCTCGGTGATTTCTTTTCTCAAAGTCTTCTGGTCTTTGTCTTCTGCGTGTTGAGCGGCGATTAAGACCGTGTGAATTCGGGCTGGTTTGTCATTTTCATATTCAACAGTGACCTGAGATTTGCCATCAGGATAGAGACCTTTGACAATATTCTTCTTGCGAACTTCAGCTAGACGCTGGCAAAGTCTGTGCGCTAGCGTGATCGGAAGTGGCATCAGCTCTGGTGTTTCGTCGCATGCAAAGCCAAACATTAAGCCCTGATCCCCTGCACCAAGATGCTCCAAGTCTTCCTTCACAATTTTGCCGCCAGCGGTTTGTTCGAAGCTATCAACACCCTGGGCGATGTCCGAAGACTGTTCTTTGATCGCGGTCATGACACCGGAGGATGAGTGGTGGAAGCCACAACCGTCATAGCCGATCTCTTTGATTACGTTTCGCGCAATCTTGGCCATATCAACGTATGCGTTGGTCGTAACTTCACCTGCTACCACGGCAACACCATTGGTCAACAACGTCTCTACCGCGACTCTGGATTTTTCGTCCTTCTCAAGCAACGCGTCTAGAACTGCGTCGGAAATCTGATCCGCCATTTTGTCAGGATGACCCTCCGTCACTGACTCGGAGGTAAATAAATAACTCATACTAAGCTCCAATCCGCCAAAGGGCGGAGAATTAAGAATATTGAATATAGAATCAAGGTTCGAACCCATAATTCCAAATTCGAGATTCCAAATTCAAAAAAGGCTTGCCACCGGCAAGACTTTACATTTTTATCTTGCCCGAAGGCTTGGATTTAGCACTTTACCTTGCGGCAAGCTGCTGGATGGTCGACGGGCCAATTCCCTACCATCACTCTTGATAATTATTTGATTGTAAATCCACAATACCAATGCTTTGGTCGGCTGTCAAATTCGTACATTGTAGATCGTGATTATATTTGTTATGTTAGTGATATATTTATTCAGGAAGAGAATGAAATGAAACTCGTTATCGTCATCCCCGCTTATAATGAAGAAGCGGCCATTGAACATGTTTTGAAATCATTGCCCAAGAAGATCGAGGGTATCGATGATATTATTTCCTTAGTGGTCGACGATGGCTCTACCGACAAGACAGCCGAGAAAGCATCCCAGCACGCGGGCAGACTCGTCCAGCATGCTATCAATTTGGGTGTAGGAGCAGCCACAATCACAGGGTTGGAAGCTGCCAAAAAACTTGGTGCAGATATTGTCGTCACTATGGACGCAGACGGCCAGCACAATCCAAAAGATATTCGTAGAGTCATCCTGCCGATTTTGGAAAAAAATGTGGACGTGGTGGTCGGGACCAGAATGTATAACGCGGAAGGCATGCCGAAGTTCAAAATCTTTGGTAATCATATGATGAATGTGATGACCTTGATAGTGTTTCGTAAATGGTCTTCTGACTCTCAATCAGGCATGAAAGCATTTAACAGGAAAGCACTTAGAAAGATTTGCCTGCATTCGATGGGATACGAAATTTGTTCTGAGATTGTCGGCGAGATTAAGCGCAACAGGTTGAAGCACCTTGAAGTGCCGATCGAAGTCCTCTATTCAAGCTACTCCAAACAAAAAGGCCAGAGTTGGATGAACGGAGTTAATATTTTAACAAAAATACTAACCATTAAAATCGCAGGGAGAAAATAATGGTCATCATCGCCAAAATACTTTCCATGGTGATAGGGATAGTAGTCATCACCAAAACATTCCATGATTTTCGGAAGAAAAAAGAGAACCTCATAATGTCCCTCTTCTGGATATTTACCTGGCTGGCAGTGATGGTTCTGGCTATCTTCCCGCCGATCATCGACGAGATAAACCGTGCGATTGGCGGAAACGACTCCGGACTCAACACTTTCTTCGGGGCTGCCTTCGTCTTCTTGTTCTTCGTAACATACAGAATATATATCAAGGCCCACCGTCTCGAGAGACAAATACACAGGATGGTGATGAAGATCGGTCTCAAAGATTTTGAGAAACAGGAAGAAGAATGATTTCGGTAATTATCGTCGGCTATAATAGCAAGAAACATCTTCGAGACTGCCTGGAAAGTCTGTTCGCCTCCAAATACAAGAAATTTGAGGTGATCTTCGTCGATAACAACTCGCAGGATGGATCGATAAATTATATCGAAAAAGAATATCCTCGTGTTAAGTTAATTCAGGGCAAGAAGAACTTAGGATTTGCAGGCGGAAATAATCTAGGCATTGATACGGCAGTCAAGAACAAGTCTGAATATGTTTTCCTGCTGAACCCCGACACGATAATCGATCCTGATTGCCTTGGACAACTTGTTGAAAAAGCCGATAGAAATACTATCCTTCAGCCTTTAATCCTCCTTCACGATGGCAAGCGTAAGACCGATTTGGTCAATTCGGCGGGAAATGTCCTGAACTTCCTTGGCTTTAGCTATTGTGGCGATTACAAAAAAAACAAATCGGAGATTGCCTCTGATAAAGATATTTCGGTCGCCAGCGGCGCCGCCATGCTTATCCCTGCTGAGATAATCAGAAAAATCGGCATGTTTGACGAGAGTTTCTTCATGTACCACGAAGACGTAGATCTGAGCTGGCGAGCTAGAATTGCTGGTTATAATATTCGATTGATCAAAGACGCCATCGTTTGGCACAAATACTCATTTAGCAAAAACAAAAATAAGTTCTTCTATGCCGAAAGAAATCGGCTGATATTTTTATTCAAGAATTCTCAAACGAAGACTCTGTTGTTGATCCTGCCTCTGCTGCTCTTGAACGAGATTTTTCTCTTATTGTATGCAACAATCGACGGATGGTTTATAGCCAAAATACAAAGCTCTGTTTCTTTTGTTCAAGGATTATCAAGTGTGCTGAGAGCCAGAAAAAAAATGAAGCGGGCCAAAACAGATAAGGACCTAAAGAAACATCTCAGCTCTAAGTTGAGTTTTTCCGAACTAGATTCCCCTGCTCTCCGTTGCTATAATATTTTGGTTGATAGCTACTGGAAAATAATTCTAAAATTCGTTTAAATATGGCAAGAAGAATAAAAAGTAAAACCTGGCTCCAGGCTAATGTTTGGAAGGGAGTCCCTCAATTCGGTCTCTTTTTTGTAGCCACCTATTGTTTGTCATGGCTGCTAAATTTTTCTTTTGGCATGACTTTGTTCGGTAGTGTATTATTATTTTACTTTCCTGGGAAACTTCTGATAGATCTAGCGCCTTGGATCAATTTTAGCTTTGGGAGATTCGGCAACATCTCGTTAAGTATCCTGTATTCATTTTTTATTTCCACGATTATTGGATTTTTAACTCAGTCATCATTCGAGTTCAATACGATATGGCAGATTTGGTTGATTATTATTATAAATACTTTCCTATCGATTCTTGTTTTGCTCTTTAACCGATGGAAATTATGGAAAAAAATTATTTCTGGTGAGCTAGAACATCAAAAAAAATATACTGTGGACTGGCGTGATTACGCGACAATCATCGCATTTGCAAGTGTAATTTTGATTACAGTGGTTGCAAACCCACTGGCGCAGGACGCTGACGGCTATTTGACACAGCTTACGCGATCAATCGCCCAGAATATCAACTTGGAGCCACGGAGGCAATTCTATATCTCGTTCCTAGGTGTTTGTGCAAAATTTTTGCGAATTGATGTACTTTTTCTGTATAGGAATGTATTCATTGCCTTATTCCTCGGCCTATCTCTCATTTTTTATGATTATTTGAGAAAAAATATACATCCTAGATTTACTGCCATTTTGTTATACATGTCTCTTCTGGCGCCTTCCGTGATACTCACAGAAATGAATATTATCAGACCACAAGTTGGGATGATGGTTCTGACGATTCCAGTCTTGATTCTCACCGCTGCTTCAGTCAAGACTAATAATGCCCTAGCGTCAATTGTGGCCTTCACGATTTCCGTTTTCTCAATGAAGTTTCATGAATTAGGTATCTGCCTTGTGATGATTTCCTCATTAGCGCTTGTGATAAATTTGTCACAACTAATTTTTGTCGATAAAAAAATTCCATTTAAATACGTCATTTTAGCAATTCTTATCATTCTGCCGTATATCGAGCTCTTCCATTTAGGGCAAATCTTCGCTGGTGCTACCTTTATGATTAAATATGCGCTACATTTTTTTGATTCCGTTCATTGGAGGTGGTGGTTTATAAATAACTACCAAACGATGGACGGAGCAGAGTTGGGTTGGACTGGCATTTATGCATTATTTTATTATTTGTATAATGGGATACTGTCGCTTTTGTTAGCCGTTTATCTCTCGGTTTTTCTGCTGAAAAAAAGAATCAAAGTCAGGCCTTACATTGTATTGCCACTTGTCTATATTCTTCTTTTTTTCTTGGTCGCAGAAGTTTTGCCGAGGTTGGGCCTGTTCTTTCTGCCCAATCGAGCTTGGGTCCATTTGTCGATCGGAGTTGTTATCATGACAGCCATGCTCATCGAACGTTGTCAACAACTAGGAGAAAAGAATAAGCTTTTGAACATTGCTCTTATGATATTTATTATTATGGGTTCAGCCGCAAGCTTATATGTTTCCATAAATAACGTCTCCATTGTTTATAAGGAAGAATTGGCAGTCGCAAGATATATCAAAAATCATACACCAGCGAATTCAATAATTTTTTCTACCCAGGGCAATGCCACCTTAATTGACCTTTACAGTAACAGATACTACCATCAGCTCATCTTTGACCATAGGGTCGATAGACTCGAATTTGATAACATATTGGATAAAAATTTACGTAATCTTGCTAGTAATACCCCTATCGTTATCCAGCCAGAGCTCAAACAACAGATAACTACCTTAGAAGATGATACCGTTGTAAGTACGAGAACGGTCTTATTAAAAAATCGAATAATTGAGAACCCTAAAATCCAGTACGATGACAAAACTGCGGTCTATTTCCTGTATTCATATAAGAAATTAAGTGGTTTAAATGCCAAAAGATCGTATCAACAAAATTCTGATGATATATTAAATCGCGAGATATATTCCGCCTTGGGATACCCTATCGTCTATGCAGATAACGGCGGGATACTGATTAAAATCAGATAGGAACCAACTAGTTGAGATGTTTTAGTAATTTGATCAACTTCTCAAATGATTTTGACCATGAATAGCTCCCCGCTGTCTCCAGGCCATTATCGATTAACTTTTTACAAAGTTTAGAATCAGCCAAAATTTTCTTAATAGCGGAGGTTGTTTCTTCCGGTCTATTTACCGCGGTGACAATGCAATTTTCCTTATTCTTCGCATATTCTCTGGCTCCGACAGTGTCAGTCAAAACCACAGGGGCACCTGACGCCATCGCCTCAAGTGCTGGTAAACCGAAGCTTTCTCCTAGGCTAGTATTCACGTAGATCAGTGCCCTACTATAGATCTCTGCAAGCTGTTCCCTATCTTTGTATTTTATAAATTCTATTCCGTTCACAATTCTGTCTTCAACTGTCGGGGATACTACCTTCGCTTTAATCTCGGGGGAATCTCTTTTGATAATTCTATAAGCTTCCTTAAAAATATGGAAGCCCTTCGGTCTTTGCGGTCGGCCAACGAAGAGAAGATAATTATCCCTTTTAAGGGAACTCTGATGGAATTCAGGATCAATGCCGTTCTTTACCACCACTGATTTGACCTTGGAAACGCTTCTCAGGGCTTTTTCTGAGCTATCCGAGACACATACTGCAAGAGCAATGTTTTCAGTGATTTTTTTGTTCCCAAGCATCCGTTTGATAAAAGGGCCGGCCCAAACCATCTCAAAGAAATCTTGAAAAAGAAAAACAATTTTTGCTTCGAGTTTTTTTTGCTTTTTGGCTTTGATGATTGCCGGTAGCAAAGGAGTATAGATCGGAATTAGAAAATCGCACTCTGAAATTAACCCAATTATTTGTTTGAAATAAATTTTCTGGAGAAGAAAGAAATCAACATACCTGATCGGAAAAGATTTATATTGTTTGAGCGTAATTCTCCTGTCGATATCAAAAAGAGTTTGGCGGT
The DNA here is from genome assembly GCA_041671645.1 of Patescibacteria group bacterium. NCBI lineage: Bacteria > Patescibacteria group bacterium. The sequence goes on from JBAZBD010000001.1 coordinate 66,910, forward strand.
CAGCAGAGATAATTGTAACCTCGTGGCCACTCTCGGCCAGGAAGTTTGCATACCTGAGCATGACCAAATTACCACCATGCATCTCTAAATTGGGGGTCAGGAAGGTAATTTTCATTTCAGTTTGTCCGTCATCTTTTTTCTCATCGACATCAGCAGCTTTATCCACGGTCCGTTAAAGACAACAAACGCAAAGATTGAAGTGAACAAATAGGGCACAAAAGCAACAAGCCAATAGTTATTCTCTCGGTAATAACTCCAAAGAATTTTATTCATTTCCTCTCGAGACAAGCAATCCTTGATACCCGACTCATCCTCCACAAACTTACGCTGTTCCCTGCTGATCACATGGGTGGGTCCGGTTGAGAATAAGTCTCTTGTCCTCTTGCCATACTCAAGTTTGTCGATAACGGTAAATTTTCCGACATTAACATCACGCATTCCCTTATTTACTAAGACTGGTGATTTTCCAGTCAAGAAGAACGGAACCCCGAGATCCACAGCGTTAAGAAGATAGGTACCAACATCGTTGGAGGTGGCATACTTATGACTCGAAAGTATCCTATAAAAATTTCTGACAAAATCTTGGCTATTCGAAATCCTCGGCCCAGCCGATGTAACGCTAAAGCCTTCATTCCGATAAATATCAGCGCTCTTGTCAATAAAATCCAACCAGAAGAGGCAGATGGTGACCGGCTGGAATTCAGCCGGAAGAGTTTTAAGCTCCTTACAATATTCCTTGATATTAAAGTCGCTTTTTAGGAAATAAGTTGAATGACTCGGGAAAACAACTGTCCCCTTTGCGTCAGATTTTATGGTAATTTTGTGGGCATTTTTGTAATGGATGTATGGAGACCCCATTACATACGCCGGAATTTTGCTTTTCTTGCGCCAAGCCAAGACCATCCGTTTATTGAAAAGAAAAACACAGGGTTTATCAGTGCTAAGGTCGCTCACTGCCGGCTCCAAGAGAATGCTCCACCCGTGGTCGATATGACAGGGTAACGGCAGAAACCGTGGAAAGCGAGCGTAGTCTTTCAAAACTTGGTTAAAACCGTAATTTCTGCCCTCTGTATATTGCATAGGTGTCCTAGCGTTAAAAACAACTGTTTAGTAAAACCCATTCCGGCCTAAAGCCTAGACCGACGGTTTGAAGGTCGTAACAAAATATGGTTTAAGTTCCGGATTAAAGCTGAGCTTAAAGTCTCCTCTGTTTGGAGAATTTGCCCCGACAAAATCGACCTCGCTGAGCTTTTTATCCATTGCATCACGTACAGCATCAGCCAACAATAATGTGCCTGCGTTTAGATTGCGATAATCCGGATGATTTGCCCCGAATAAGTAGAAACCGGATCGGTCATCAAAGATAAATAGATTGGCGGCAACCGGCACGCCGTCGACTTTGACACAGGTGAGTCTGCCATAGTGATTATCGAGGGCGCTCTTTGTGATACTTCTCAAAAGAAGCGACTCTTTTTCATCACGCTCGATACCTTGGCGCTTAAAGGTTTTATCATGCAGGTCATCCAAAACCATTTCATCGTCAATTTCCTCGATCTTCAAATTCTCAAAAGCTTTCTTGATCTCCTGCCTTCTTACTTTTCGAATCGTGCCCAGATACTCATCAAAGCTTTCATGCTTCCGGAGATCCAAGACGGCTGAATATCTCAACACCAGATTGTATACTCCCTTCTCCGGCTCATGATAATTGAACCATTGAAACGGCCGCATATCAACAAGGCGCCAAGAATGACACAGACACAATTGCCCATAGTGTTCAGTGCACTCAGCGATTAAGAATTCAGTAACCTTAAATTCCAGCGACTGTCGGCGATGTGGCTCCAAAGCTGAATTATCAGCAAGCGACAAGCCCTGATACTCGGTGAAGGGAAATACGCCGGAGATAGGACCATCATCGCCAAATAGCACAACCAGACCGGCAACGATCTTATTGTCCTCGGCACAAGTAACAAGCTCGTATTTTGTATTTAAAGAATTTAAAAACTTTGTCGACACAAATACGCTTCTTTGTGGCGAACTATGGACAAATTCATCCCAAAGCTCGGCACTCTCTCCGAATTTTATCTCCATACTATACTCTCGCTAATTAGTTAACTGGCCTCTATTCTCCCAGACTTTTTTGAATGCGTTCGCCACATCATCCAGATCATCCCTCGTCATCGGCGGTCGCATTAATTCATGAGTTACCAGTAATTCGTAATGCATTTTTTCAGTGACCGGACAGATGCCTTTTTGATAAGAAACGTCATCATTATAAAAAGCACACTTCCATGGGCAGCCTTTGTCGCCATACGCTATTTTTTGCTGAAAAATCGGCTGGAGGTAGAGTGGCTTCACATAGCCTGTCCCTATTTTCACCCCCTCAGTTTCCCTCAGTTCTATGGGAGCCAGCTCTGCCTTGACGGCTTCAATAAATTTTTCTCTAGTGACTCCGGCTTTTGCCTCATCAAATTTAATCGCGTGCAGGTAAAAAACATGTTCGCTCTCCGGCCTGACCTTCGCAACCTCAAGACAGGGGATCTGATTTAGTTTATCATTGAGATAATTAACGTTGTCAATTCGATCTTTTATCAGCCCAGCTAACTTTCTAAGTTGTACTTGAGCAATCGCTGCCTCAATCTCAGTCATCCGGAGATTGAAGCCGACCATATTTACTAAATCGCCGACACCTTTATTCTCAACAACGGCTTCAGCGTGGTTCCTTATTAGCCTGATCTTTTCGGCAAGGTCGTCATCATCGGTCACGACGATACCGCCCTCACCAGTATGAATATGTTTATGGTAGTTCAGCGAGTAAACACCGATATCTCCGAGAGTACCGGCCCATCTCCCTTTATATTTAGCTCCTGGAGCCTGGGCACAATCCTCGATAACCAGCAGATGATGTTTCTTTGCGATTGCATTGATCTTATCAGCGTCATACGGTTGGCCGAATATGTCGACTACAATAATTGCCTTTGTTTGTTTAGTAATTTTTGCCTCAATCGATTCGGGAGACAGACAAAAGTAGTCCTCCTCAATATCGGCAAAGACTGGAATAGAATTAAAAATCAGAGGAGCAGTTGCAGAAGCTGACATCGTATAAGGCGAAACGATAACTTCGTCCCCTGGTCCGGCGCCAACGGCGCCAACGGCACAATAGAGTCCGGAGGTAGCAGAGTTAACTGAAATTGCATGTTTTACGTTAAAATATTTTGCCCATTTTTCCTCTAGCGCACGTACTTCTGGCCCGCCATAAAAATCCTCATGCCATGCTCCTAGAAATTTGGATAACACGCCGGACTCAATAACTTTTTTAGTTATCTCAGTCTCTTCTTGCCCCAGAACTCTATATGCAGGAAAACTTTTGGCTCTGGTCTTCTCGCCACCGTTAATCGCTAATTTTGGCATAAACTCTGCTCCATATAATCAATTACTCTTTTCACCGGATCTTTTATTAATTTGAATTCAGCCATCTTCTCTCTTCCGCCGTTTATAGCCGATTTGATCCGGAAATTCAGGGTTCCTTGGTCTAAAATACTTCTCATTAGCCCAATCCGGTCCAGAACGAAGGGATTGTCCCCTTTGAGCCCGATCTGGATGCTGATCGTCGGTTTACCTAAAATATAAGATTCCAACAGGAACATCGAAGACATCCCACACACAAGATCTGATATTTTTATTAAATCTTGGGAGCAAGAATCCCGATCCAAATATACTTTTATATTATCGCTCTTCAGCTTATTGATCAACCCATCATAATAGCTTTCGTCCTCTTTGGGGTGAAGTTTTATTATCAGAGAAATTTTAAAGTTTTTCTTAACGTCCTCTATATCAGACAACGCTTCGTGCAAGCTACAAAATGTCGTGATTTCGTCATAACCAAAGTGTTCCCTAGCATCGCCATATATTTTTCTGATCGGCTCTGAAGCGTAGGTCACAACATAATTGGAGTGAGAAAGACGATATTTCTTTCTGATCTTTTCCAAAGCATGAGTATCAAATTCTCTATTCTTTAAATACTCGAAGTACGGCTGTCCAGAGACTAAAATCCGATCTACGGGCAATCCGGCCAAAATCGCCTCACTTTTAGCCAGCTCATCCATCACCAATATCTTTGATGGCAGATACTCATGCTGAGGGTTCTTCTTATATTTATCGACATTAGAAACGCCCCATTTTGAAAAACGGATTCCGTAATTTACCCACTGATCCAGAATCGCAAATGAGGGAATGTCCATAATCATGGCCGATGACCAAAGATATTTTTCCGTCATATCATCGGCGCTCGTACCGGTAATGATAAAATCTGGTTTTTGGATGAGAAGAAACCCCTTGATCTCTTTTGGACTTATTTCTTTGATCTCTTCGGCGATCGGCAAAGCGTGGATTCCGTTTTGGTTAAAACGAGTCATCGCGACATCCTTGCCGAATACTACAACCTTATATCCCCTCTGTTTCAATGGTTCAAAAAGAGGAATAACCGTGTTAGCTCCGCCGGGATCTCTGGCAAACAGAAGAATTTTCTTCACCCTTACGATCCCTTCATATTAATAGCCGTTTCTAGATCAGCAATGGCCTCTTTGGCTGAGCACAGAAGCGTTTCTTTTTTTGTTAAATGTGAGAATATGTTATCGGCGGCAAAGTATATAGACCTATTTAGCGAAGTCTTGAGGTTGTTCTCCTTCACTAGGTATTTATAACCTTCGAACTCATCGCTCTTCTCTACCCGCCAAATCTCAACATCATTTCCTGAATTGCGTATCTGAATTCTACCGCTAGCAAAAAGGAGTTCCAGTTCGAAGATTGTATAGTTTTTCGAGCCTATCGCCAAGAATGCAACATTGCCTGAGTTTATCTTCAGAATACCACTCACCGATGGATCGTCAGTAGAAAAATCATTCTCTCTCGCAAAAGGTTCAAACGCACCGGCTTCCCCCAAAAACATCCGAAGAAGATCGACCATATGCGAGCCATTATGCATAACGCCCTTACCATAGTAAGCCGTACCACAGATAAAGTTACCATATTCGCCTGCCTTAACAGCCTCGGCCAAATTTATTAGTTCCGGGACAAACCGCCTAGAATAGTTGACCTGCAAGGCGATACTGCGCTCCTCACAGATTTTTACAATCTCCACGGCCTCTAGTAACGTTTTGGTAATTGGCTTCTCAGCAAAGATAGCCTTGATCGACTTGGTCATCAATGATTTTAGAATCTCCGCATGGAAATCGTCTGGCACGCAAACGCTGACAACATCAATGGATTCTGATGAAAATGCTTCGTCAATATCCTTAAAACTACGACATCCCCACGCCTTGGCTGCTTTCGTGCCCCTCTCAGTGTCATTATCGACAAAACCAACCAGCTTAAAACCAGGATGTTCGGTATAAGCGTGAGCGTGTGTGATGATGTTTTTGCTGTTGGGAGTATCAAAATACGCTCCAATTTTCCCAGCTCCAACAATTAAAGCTTTAAGTTTGTCCATTATTTTCCAAAATTTTGTACTTCATCTCGGCGATCTTCCAGTCCTCCAGGGTGTCGATATCCTGAACCTCTGATTCAGGTATCTCTACGGGGACAGCATCATCAAGAAATGATTTCTTCTGAGCCAAAAATTTTTCTGTATTATACCAGTAAAACTGGCCACTATCGTGGTAGGACGATTCCAGATCCTGCGAGTGTTTATGCATATTCTCTGGCCAAATCATTTTTAAGCGGTCCTTTTCAATTTGGAAAGCTCGCTGGATCGGAAAGCTATATTTTACGACTGCCACAACCTGATCAGCGTGATTTTCCCTTAATTTCTGAAAGCCTAATTTCAATCTTTCAGCATTTATAAACGGTGCGGTCGACAAAATCACGCAGAAATTGTCAAAAGATTTGCCCTCCTTCTCATATCTCTTGATCACTTCCTCAAAAACATCAATGAGGTTGGCCTTGCTGTCAGAGTTCTCCCGACTTCGTAAAAAAGGAACCTTGGCGCCTGATCTTCGTGAAATCTCTGCAATCTCTTCGTCATCTGTCGAGACCATTACCTCGTCAAAACAGCCACACTTTACGGCAGCATCGATAGAATATTTAAGAATTGGCTGACCAAGAAAATTTTTGACATTTTTTCTCGGAACTCTCTTGCTACCACCACGGGCGGGGATAATGGCTAATGTTTTGCTCTCCATCATATAAACCTCGGTCATGATTAATTCTAAATGTGCATCCAATTAAGTGGCGTACCCTTTTCTAGGTGTTTTTTGGCTCTTTTACCCAATATTGCATTGAGATGTTTCGGCGGTAACCCAAAGCCTGGCCTAACCGATCGTATGTTGTCAGTAGTAAATAATTCACCTCGTTCAATATTCTCTGCTACAAAAAGTGACCGACAGAAATCTCGGCTCTTGCTTGCCTTTTCGGTCAATTCATAATTCACCTTGCCAAGAGATTCTTCTACTTCTCGAATAGAACTAACCATTTTGCGAAAATCTTCTGGTTCCATAGAGAAAGATGCATCTGGCCCACCAATTTTTTTATCCAATATGAAATGCTTCTCAATTATCTTTGCGCCAAGAGCACAGCTAGCGATCGGAATCGCTGAACCAATGGTGTGGTCAGATAAGCCAGCAATCGCTTTCAGCCTCCGACCGATGTCTGGGATCGTTGCTAAATTTATCTCCCTCAGAGGTGCAGGATATGACGAAGTGCATTTAAGTACTGCAATTTGGTTATTACCCATTCTTCGACAAGCGGCAATAGCATCCTCTATATCTGATAACTCCGCGACACCTGTCGCTAGTATCATCGGCTTGCCTTTCGACGCGGTATATTCGATCAACGGAATATCTGTAATTTCAAAAGAAGCAATTTTGTAAGCAGGCACATCCATTTTTTCTAGAAAATCGACAGCCGTATTGTCAAAGGGAGTCGAGAAACACTCCATGCCAAGATCATTGGCGATTTTCTTGAGCTTCGGCTGCCACTCCCATGGCATAGAGGCCTCTTCGTACAATTTATGAAGATTTTTACCATCCCAGATTGTGCCCTGCTTGATCTTGAAGTAATCATTGTCGCAATTTAGTGTAATAGTATCCGCAGTGTAAGTTTGCAACTTTACGGCATCTGCACCTGAATCTCTCATCGCCCTAACAGTGTCCGCTGCTATCTCGAATTTGTTTCCATGGTTGGCCGATAATTCGGCGACAATGAATGCCGGAGCTCCATCACCAATCGTTTTATTCCCAATCTTCAATCTCATCGGGATCTCTTTCTTAAATCACATTTACAGCGTAAGAATTTCTCTCCGCTTATAACACTTTCTTTCTCGAAAACGAAACCGGCATATTCAGAGTTTCTGACAGCTGCTAGATTGTTTGGTTTTATGTCACCAGTAGCAAAGCTTATTTCGGGCCGATATTTTTTTAAGTAGTCCATGCCTCTGATAAGAAGAATTTTGCCAAGACCATATCCCCTAAACCTTTTGTGAAGACTAACACCGGTCAAGGCCTCGTCCCCTTTGAGATCAAATCTTACTTGACCAGCAAAAAGGCCCTTAGTTTCAGCGATCAGAAAAATATAATTCTTATCGCAAATTTTTCTGGCGAACCACGCCTTATGGTTCTTAAAATCTAATTTTTCTTGATTTACGGAATTTTTTCTTACCAAGGGATCATTAAAAAGATAGAAGATCTTTTTGCAATCTTTCTCGGTAGCCAACCGAAGTGTTACGTTGTCTCTAATTTCGTTTTTATCCATTGCCACCTTAAATAATATAAGAATACGGCGCAAACTCCGCATGGTCTTTGCTAATATATCCTATAATGCCTCTTAATTCAGCGTTTGTAAATTCAATCTCATCCTCAAGATGATCTAATTTGATTGGAAAAGCTTGGATTGTTGCTCCTCGGGGAAAGGATTTGTGCTTATTTGCCATACGCAAAACCCGAGGAAAATGCGGCGAGTGAGTCACAACGCCGATTATGTCTCCGATATTGAATTCAATGTTCGGAAATTTTAAATCGGTCACCTGATCAATGGTACAAGTGATAGTTCCGTCGGGTATACAGAGCTTCTCCTCCGGGAAATTTAGCTTGCCTATTCTGACAGCACTCCTTAAAGCTTCTATTTGTATTTTAACCCCGTTGTAGATTAGATAAGGCCCAAATTCTCTGATAATATTTTCGACCTGTTCTTCAGTCAAACTTTTTTGGTCTTCTTCTGAGAGTCCTGAGACAGCAAGACTAATTTCCCGAATAATTTTTATGGCGTGGTCAATTCTTTTTTTATCGGAATTGTGCGCCCAAGTTTTATCCTTATAGATAGCATCGCCTGTCAAATCAGTGATCGACTCCTGATAAGTCCCAGCCCCAGAGATCGCCCAAATCGCTTTGTATGTTTTTGGTTTTTCGTGGTCAAACTGTATCGGTTTTGAAGCTGCTTGATCCAAACTCTCAATTTCAAGAACAACTGTTTTTATGAGATGATCGAGCCGATCCTCGTGACCACGCCAATACTCTCCATGCTCTTCAGTCGCATAGTCGAGGAGGGCCGGACTATCAATCCCTTTAGTTAATTTTGATATAGTTTTTTTCTCATTCATATGATCGACTCCGCAATCTTTCCATACAAGAGGCATCGACGCTATAGCCAACCGCCGTTGATACCGATACATTCTCCGGTAATATAGCTGCTGTCGTCAGAAGCCAAAAAAATGGCTAGTTTCGCAATTTCTTGCGGTTTGGCTAATCTGCCAAGAGCAATTTTTGGCAAAACTTTTGTTTTCATTATTTCATCTGGGACTCCGGCCACCATATCAGTTTCTGTAAAACCGGGGCAAATGGCGTTGACTGTGATACCGTATCGTGCCGTTTCCTTGGCCAGAGACTTGGTCAGGCCGATCAAGCCGGCCTTGGCGGCGCTATAGTTTGTTTGGCCGAAGTTACCGATCTGAGCTATAATGGAGGAAATATTGATGATTCGCCCTCCGCCATTTTCAACCATTTTAGGTAAAAATTGTTTGATGATGAAAAAGGGGCCGTAAAGATCAGTTTTAATCACGGCGTCCCAATCCTCGAGAGACAACTTCAATAGCGTTCTATCTCTAGCAATACCAGCATTATTTACCACAACATCCACCTGGCCAAATTGATCCAGAATTTTCGCGCAAGCTTTTTCTACTTCTTCGTAGTTAGCTACATCAAAGTAGAATATGGAGCTCTTGGGAGAAATTTCTTTGACCTCAGCGACGGTCTGCTTGGAAGCGTCGTTTTCTTTGGTTCCCGTCATCGCTATTGTATAACCATTTTTCGCGAACTCCAGGGCCATACTTTTGCCAATTCCTCTGGTCGATCCAGTGATAACAGCAATCTTATTCATAGTTTTCTATCAGCATCGCAATGCCCTGACCACCACCAATACAAAGCGAGGCTACCCCATATTTTAATTTTCTTCTTTTGAGTTCATGGATGAGACTGACCAAGATACGAGCGCCACTTGCGCCAATTGGGTGGCCGAGGGCGATAGCTCCACCGTTTACATTAACAATTTTTTCATCTATACCAAGTAGTTTCAAGGCAGCAACACTTTGGCTGGCAAAAGCCTCGTTTAGTTCCCAAAGATCGATATCTTCAATCTTGAAATTTGCCTTCTTGAGGCAAGCAACTACTGCATAATAAACACCCATACCCATGATCTTGGGATCCAGACCAACAGAAGCATAACTCATAATCCTAGCCATGGGCTTGATTTTCTCATTTTGAACAAATTTTTCAGAGGCAACGAAGATAACCGCAGCTCTATCATTTAAGGATGAGGAGTTGCCTGCTGTCACGGTGCCGTCTTTGTCGAATATGGGCTTCAACTTAGCAAGCGCCTCAAACGTTGTGTCGGCACGGGGTTGCTCGTCAATTTTGAACTCCGCCATTTCTTTCTTCTGCTTCACCAGAACAGGAACAATCTCATCTGACAGACGGTTCTCCATCATGGCCGCAAGGGCTTTCTCATGACTTCTGAACGCAAATCGATCCTGGTCTTCCCTAGAAACTTTGTATTTCTTGGCAACATTTTCAGCTGTTACCCCCATATGTTCGCCGATCAAGGAACAAAATAATCCATCAGTAATCATACTATCTTTGATCGTCTGATCTCCAAGTTTTACTCCGAACCGATGATCATCAATTAAATATGGGCTACGGCTCATGTTTTCCATCCCACCAGCGACAATCAAGTCTGCTTCTCTGAGCTCGATCGCCTGGCTGGCCAAGGTAATGCTTTTTAACCCTGATCCACAAACCTTGTTTACTGTGTAGGCCGGAACTGATTCAGGAATTCCTGCCTTGACGCTAGCAATTCTGGCCGGATTCTGCCCCAATCCAGCAGACAAAACATTGCCAAGAATAACTTCTCCGACTTTCTTTTCAATCCCTGGATTCTCGGCAATCAAATTTTTGATAACAGCCGCAGCAAGCTCTGGTGCTGAGCTACCCTGAAGACTACCACCGAATTTTCCAACGGCTGTTCTTTTGGCTGAGACGATATACACATTTTCTTTCATAACATATTCCTCGGCTCCTAGTCAGCTGACCAGTATTTTTATTTTTTGGATAACAAAGTTTACTTCAACATCGGTCATTTTTGGATACAATGGTAAGCTCAAACACTGCTCGTAATACGCTTCTGCAACAGGATAATCCCCAACCTTATACCCGTATGTGTCTTGATAATAAGGCTGCAAGTGAGCAGGAATATAATGAACCTGCGAGCCAACATTGTTTTTCCTTAATTCTTCCATCACCTCTTTGCGCGTCTTACCAATTTTAGCAAAATCAATTTTTAATACGTAAAGATGAAATGCAGAGCCGACGCCTGGCTTTTCATAAGGGGTAACGACATTTGGAAGTTTAGCGAACGCTTTATTGTATTTATCAACGATTTCCCGACGGCGTGCAGCAAATTTGTCAAGTTTCCTAAGCTGACTCAAACCAAGCGCAGCTTGTATGTCAGTAATACGATAATTGAAGCCAAGATCTTGCATTTCATAGTACCAAGGACCGGGATTTTGGCTTAATATTGCTGGATCTTTGGTGATACCATGAGATCGAAGCAGGAGCAACTGTTTGTATATTTTTTCATCATTTGTAGTGATAGCCCCGCCCTCTCCAGTAGTAATCGTCTTAACCGGATGGAACGAGAAGGTCGTCAGATCGGAATATTTGTTTGACCCAACCTTACTGCCATCAGCAAACGAAGATCCGATAGAGTGAGCGGCGTCCTCAATTACATAAATGCCTTTACTCTTCGCAAAATCGTATATTTCCTCCAAGTCGGCGACCTGGCCAGCAAAATCGACGGCCACAATTACCTTGGTTTTGTCGGTCACTCTCTTCTTGATTTCCACTAGGTCAATATTGCAGGTGTCCTCCCTGATATCCGCGAAAGCAGGGGTTAGCCCGCAATAAGCAAGGCAGTTGGCTGAAGCAACAAATGTATTGGGTGTGGTGATCCCCTCACCGTTCCCTAAATTTAATGCTAAAACGGCCAAATGGAGGGCGGCCGTGCCGTTGGAGACGGCGACACAATGTTTTGCGCCAGTATATTTGCAAATTGCCTGCTCAAACTCCTCTATTTTTGGACCTTGTGTCAAGAAGTCGCTTTTGAGCGTTTGGACAACTTCAGCGATATCGTCGTCATCAAGCCACTGCTTGCCATATGCAATAAAACTATTCATTTTAATACACAATCTCTATTGATTTCAAAAATTCTGTAATGCCTTTTTGATCCAACCACTCATCGTTTAAATCTGAGGAATAGCGGAATCCCTCCATCACTTTCTTGCTCCCTGGTTTGCAATGAATTTTTGGGTTCCACCAATCAAAATCTGGATAGATAATGTAGTGATCGCCGTAGTCATGGGTTAATCTGGAGTCTTCCTCAGTGATCATGACTTCATGAAGTTTCTCCCCTTCCCTGATGCCAATTTCTTTAAGCTTGACCTCTTTGTGCATCGCTTTGGCCAAATCAGTAATTTTGACAGACGGGATCTTGGACACATAAATCTCGCCGCCTTTGGCTTCTTTGATCGCCTTAAATACAAGATCGACGCCTTGATTGAGAGTTATTAAAAATCGGGTCATACGGAAATCAGTGATCGGAATTATTCTTTGGCCAGAATCTAACAACTGTTTGAAGAAAGGTATGACTGAGCCGCGGCTACCGGCAACGTTGCCATATCGGACTACAGAAAAAACTGGGCCCTTGCCCCCAGAGTAAGCGTTGGCGGAAACAAACAATCTATCAGAGACTAACTTGGTGGCCCCATAAAGGTTGACTGGATTGACAGCTTTATCGGTAGAAAGAGCAACTACTTTCTCGACCCCGCAGTCCAAAGCCGCATCGATTACATTCTCTGCGCCGTGAATATTGGTTTTGATGGCCTCCATCGGGTTGTATTCGGCTATCGGCACATGCTTCATAGCGGCCGCATGGATCACAATATCTACTCCATTGAGGGCCCTCTTCAGACGATCTTTGTCACGGACATCTCCGATAAAGTAACGCAGCTGACTGTCATATTCGGCGAACTGTCGGCGCATCATGTATTGCTTATACTCGTCACGAGAATAAATGATGATCTTTTTTGGTTTATATTCAGACAAAATCCGCTTAGTAAATTGCTTACCAAATGAGCCGGTCCCACCCGTGATTAGAATTGTTTTATTATTTAGCATATCCGTACCTCTTAATAATCAAGTAGAAAAATTTGTAATTGTCTCGACTCACTCGCTCATTACTTTCTTTATATAGAAACGCTGAATCGCTATCGTGATACAATAGTTTGCTATCAGAGTCCCAATCACTAAAGACACGGAGAAGAAGCTAAACCTCACAGCCACTATATAGAGGCAAATCGCTAAGAAATTTACTCCATATGTAGTTAACAGACATTTCCTATAATATTGTTCCGAAAAATCAAGAATGATTGTAGCATATATCGATTGGAACAGAAAGACAACTGAGAGCACGGAGAAGCCAATAACATAAAATAAACTGACCGGGTATTGCCGCCCAAATATTGATAACATTATTAGAGTCAAGCAAGATGCAAGAACAAACAGCGGCAGGAACCCAATACAAAAGATTTTATCAATTTTTTTAATAAATGCTTTGTCTTTTACCCGAACTGTAGCAGGGAAAAATACGTTGTTAAACAATTGCCCAGCTTGTGCGATCAAGGTAAAAGAAGAAAAATAATAGGCACTGTATATGCCAAACGCTGTGAATCCAAGATATTTCGCAATTATTATTTTGTCAGCGGATAAGAAAATCGTGCCAAGCAGCGCGCTTATGAGAAACCATTTCCCCTCCCTCAAAACAGCCAATGAATCAGTAAAGTTACTTTTGCCAAAATATCTTTTAAGATAGGATAGATAATAAATCGATATTGCTATAGCCCCAGCGACTAGAACTGAAACGAATCCCGCAAATGTGTGATCTTTTAGGACAAAAAACACCGCGATAAATAGAACGGCAACGATAATCACCTCGAATATCTTAGCCTTAGCCTGAACTTTGAACTCCTCCAGCCCTCTAATGGACGAATCAAATAAAGTTTTAGCTGAGAAAACAATTGTGTAGCATATGAGCATCAGAAAAAAGGATTTTCCTCCAGACATTATCCGGCTCACAAAAGGATAAACTATTGGCGAGAGGACCACCAACCCGACTAGCACCAGAAAAACAATGTTGCTTATTGATGAGATAACCCGTTTTCTAGCTTTAACGGAAGGGTCTCTCGCGATGCTTCTGATAAGTACTGTATCCAGACCCAAAAAAATGAAAATAATTAAATACTGATTTGCAACCAGCATGAGATTGTATTTTCCATACTCGATCGGTCCCATGAAGCGCCCAGCCAGGGTGGTAATCAGCATGAGAATTGGTAAGGCTCCGATGCCAGACAAAAAGGACCACGATAGGCGAGTTAAGAATGACCGCATCTCATCCCCCATCTCATGACCGAAGACCTTGAGGTGGACTTTTTCGACAAATTGTACTAATCTTTTTTTCATAATTCTTGTCCGATCATATCAGGAATGATTGCTCTTATAAACCCTTGATGATAATATTTGAGTCAGATAAATAAAAGGAGTCCATATGAAAGGTATAATTTTAGCAGGTGGGAGTGGGACGAGACTTTATCCGTTGACCATGGCGATGAGCAAGCAGATGTTGCCGATCTATGACAAGCCGATGATCTTCTACCCACTATCAATCCTGATGTTGGCTGGGATCAAGGATGTTTTGATAATTTCAACACCGCACGATCTGCCAAATTTCAAGAAATTGTTGGGGGACGGATCGGATTACGGAATCAAATTGAGCTACGAAGAGCAGCCTTCTCCCGACGGCCTGGCTCAGGCTTTCATCATCGGTGAGAAGTTTATTGGTAGCGACGACGTCGCGATGGTCCTGGGAGACAATATTTTCTTTGGCAACGGGCTGACCGAGATGTTGAGAGACGCCGCCAGCAACAAAAGCGGAGCGACTGTCTTTGGCTATTATGTCAATGACCCGGAGCGATTCGGCGTTGTCGAGTTCGACGAGAACAATAGAGCGATCTCGCTGGTCGAGAAACCAACCGAGCCCAAGTCCAACTACGCCGTGACCGGCCTCTATTTCTATGACAACCGCGTCGTCGAATTCGCCAAGAATTTGAAACCGAGTGATCGAGGCGAGTTGGAAATCACCGATTTGAACAAGGTATATTTGGAAAAGGGTGATCTCAACGTCAAATTGCTCGGCCGAGGATTTGCCTGGCTCGACACTGGAACGGTGGATTCGATGTCGCAAGCCAGCGAATTTATCCGCATTGTTGAAGAGCGCCAGAATATCAAAGTTGCCGCACTCGAAGAAATTGCCTTCAACCAGGGTTGGATTTCGAAGGATCAATTGCTCGTATCAGCAAATAGGTATGGTAAGTCTCCATATGGCCAATATTTAAAGAAGGTGGCTGAGGGCAAAATTAAAATCCTGGAGTCGCTATGAACGTGACCGAAACAGATATTCCCGGAGTCCTAATCCTCGAGCCCAAGGCTTTTGGTGACGATCGTGGCTGGTTTATGGAGACTTACAGTAAATCTAAGTTTGAGGAGGCCGGGATCAAGGGTGAATTTGTTCAGGACAACCATAGTTTTAGTGCACAAAAAGGCACTCTTCGCGGAATTCATTTCCAGAAGAATCCGATGGCACAAGCCAAAATAGTCCGCTGTACCAGAGGAGCCGTCCTAGACGTTGCGGTTGATCTGAGGAAAGACTCGCCCACATTCAAGCAATGGGTTTCTGTCGAGCTCACGGCCGAAAACAAGAAAATGTTTTACATTCCCAGAGGCTTTGGCCATGGTTTCCTCACACTCGAAGAGAATACAGAATTTCAGTACAAGGTAGATAATTACTATTCGCCAGAAAATGATAGGAGCATCCGTTTCGACGACCCAGAAATCTCTATCGACTGGCAAGTGGCAGAGCCGATCGTGTCAGAAAAGGATCGACAAGCTCCTCTGCTCAAAGATAGCGACGTTGATTTTGCATATCAGGAAAATCAATAATGGCTGGCTGGAAAAAAGTTGATAGCAAAACCGCCTTTGAGTGTCCTTATTACTCGATTTCTGAGGATAATGTGATCCGTCCAGACGGCGCACCAGGCAAATACTTCCATGTCGTGACCAAAGGCTCGGTTTCTATCATCGCAGAAGACACGGACGAGAAGATTTATATGGTCAGCCAGCATCGCTACACGGCAGACAATGAATTGTCCACTGAAGTAGTAGCTGGCGGTATCGAGAAAAATGAAGATCCTTTGTCAGCAGCCAAGCGAGAGCTTGTGGAGGAAGCTGGAATCGCTGCTAAAGAGTGGATATATTTGGGGAACTTTCGGCCATTCAATGGTATTTCCTCCGAGATTGATTACGTCTACTTGGCCCGAGATTTGACCCAAGGGCTTAGTAATCCTGATTCGACTGAAGATATTACGCTATCGAAAAAAAGTCTGGCCGAGGTAAAAGAATTGATATTGAAAAATGAGATCACTGATGGCCAAGCCATCGCCGCATTGATGAAATATATTATATATAAGGAGAATGTATGAAAATTTTGGTAACTGGGGGCGCTGGATTTATTGGTTCAAACTTTATTCTCTACATGATGAGCAAGTATCCCGACTACGAAATAGTTAACTTGGATAATCTGACCTACGCAGGAAATCTAGAAACTCTTGCCAGTGTCGAGAACAATCCAAATTATACTTTTGTCCATGGTGACATTTGCGATCGCGAAACGGTCGTCAAGGCGATGGCTGGCTGTGATATTGTCGTCCATTTCGCCGCAGAATCCCATGTCGATCGTTCGATCACTGGGCCAGCGATTTTCGTCAAGACAAATGTTGTCGGGACTCAAGTCTTGCTCGATGTTGCCAAGGACAACAATATCAAGCGATTCCATCACGTCTCGACCGATGAAGTCTTCGGTGCCCTCGACTTGGACAAGCCAGAAGAGAGATTTTCCGAATCAACTCCATATTGTCCGCACTCCCCATATTCTGCTTCCAAGGCCGGTAGCGACCACCTAGTTCGTGCTTATCATGATACTTATGGACTTGATGTGACTATCTCCAACTGCACCAACAATTATGGCCCGTATCAATTTCCAGAGAAGGTTATTCCCCTCTTCATCACCAACGCCCTTCAAGACAAGGCCCTCCCGATCTATGGCAAAGGCCTGGCTATCAGAGATTATATCTATGTCACCGACCACTGCGCTGGCATCGATCTGATCGTTCACAATGGAAAAGCCGGCGAGACCTACTGCCTCGGCGGTCATGCTGAGAAAAATGGCCTGGAAGTAGCTGACACAATATTGAGAACAGTCGGCAAGCCAGAGACACTCAAGACTCACGTCGAGGATCGCAAGGGTCATGATATGAGATATGCCATTGACGACACCAAAATCCGCAACGAGCTTGGCTACAAGCCTTCCGTAACTTTTGACGAGGGCATCCAGAAAACTATTGATTGGTATAAGGAAAACAAAACTTGGTGGGAACGGATCATCTCCAAGGAATATCTCGACACCAATAGAGAGCAATTAAACAATTCAAAGGTTGGGGAATAATGAAAATATTAGTCACTGGCGCCAAAGGACAACTTGGCAAGAAAATCATCGATTTACTAAGCGATAAATACGAATTGGTATTGACCGACTCGGCAGAAATGGATATCACAGACAAGGCGAAAGTCCTCGAAGTTGTTGGCGCGGAAAAGCCAGATTTCATCTTGCACGCCGCCGCTTACACTCAGGTAGACAAGGCCGAGGAAACGGAAGAGATTTGCCGCAAAGTGAATTCACTGGGCTCGGAAAATATTGCAAAAGCAGGTAAAGAATTTGGCTCGACCGTGATTTACATCTCGACTGATTATGTCTTTGACGGCAAGAAAGATTCGCCTTATACCGAAGAAGACGCAACCAATCCTCTCTCAGTATATGGGAAGACGAAACTCGAGGGCGAAGAAGCCGTTAAAAATAATTGTGATAAATACTATATTATCCGCTCCGCTTGGATCTTTGGCGAATTGCCAGAGGGCCATCCAGGAACCAATTTCGTCGAGACGATGCTCAGACTTGCCAAAGATCGAGATGAATTAAGCATCGTCAGCGATCAGATCGGCTCGCCTACTTACACTGGCGATTTGGTCGAGGCAATTGAGAAAATAATCGAAATCAAACCCGCCTACGGCGTTTATCTCTTTTCTGGCGCTGGTGCCGCTTCATGGTACGACTTCGCAGTTGAGATTTTCAAGCAAACCAATACCAAAATTGAGGTCAAGCCGATCACAAGCGACCAATATCCCCAAAAAGCGACGAGACCAGCCTATTCATACATGGATAAAACTAAAGTCGAGACAGCACTCTCTTCCAAAGTTCGGCCATGGCAAGAAATGTTGGCTGACTATCTCAAAAGAAGATAATTGTTTACACTAAAAAAGAGGCCCATCGTGAGCCTCTTTTTTTATAGATATTCCTATCTCTTGTATGTCCAGAGCTTGTTGATGAAGAAATTCCAGATGATCGCTGAGCCAGAGGCGAAGACAAGTGGCATGATATCGTGTTTACCCATCAGGACAGGATTGTAGGAGCCAAGAGTCGCTCTGAATACTAGCCAATTGATGCCCCAGCCGATCAGGCTGACAACAAAGAATTTGACCAGGATCATGCTTTTGGCGTTAGCTTCGCCCGATTGAGCAATTTTTTGATATTCCTTCTTGAAGGTCCAAATCGTGTTGAAAAGGTATGAATTGGCGACCGCGACCAGGAATGAAATCGCCTTGGCGATGCTCTTGTCCCCCTCTAGCACCGAAGCCGTCAAAAGATAGTAGACAACCCAGTCGACACCGGTGTTGACGACGCCAACTACACCAAACTTTATAAATTGAACGAGATTCTCATTTTTCGATTTATTCATTTTTCGATTCTCATTAATTTTCTGCTCTTTCCAATTATACTCGAATTACGGAATTGTGAAAATAAATATTAAAATGCTAGAATGGAATAAATAGAAAGATTGTAAAATAATTCACTGGAGGTGCCATGCTTGAAGTAGACATTGAGAAAATTATTCCGATTACCGATGCGCGAGACAGATTCAATCAGATTATTGAAGAAGTCGAAGCCAGCGATGATATGTACGTGGTGACCAAGAACGGCAAACCGTCAGCAATCATCGTCGGTGTCCACCACCTTGAAAAATTGACAGGTAACAAGCTGCCGACAGAGTCATTTTCTGAAGAAAAAACAGATGAACCGGTTGCTAGCGCAACTCCGTCTGCTGATAATATTGACGCAGTTGCACCAATTGATGAACCGATGGAAGAAAAGCCCGTTGACGTAGATTCTTCGGCCTCGGCAGCGACGCCAGTGACCGCCCCAACATCCGATTCTGCAGATATTGATTCGTACAATCCCAAGACAACAGAGGCCCAGGATAATCAAACTGATGACCTTTTCGAAACACCAAAAGACGAAATACTCGCCGCCCCAACCACTTCTACTCCTCCAGTTACCCCAACTGCGCCAGTCGTGCCAGCTCCGGCCGAACCTGTCGCAGCGGCTATAGCCCCAACCGCAGAACCTGCCCCCGTGGCGAAAGAGACCCCAATGACAGCCCCAGCAGAATCAGCTACTTCACCAATTGATGAGCCTCTTCCCGAGGAAAATCCTGCTTCGACATCAATGCCTTCGACTCCTTTCCCAAATTCTTTCCCCTCGACCATGCCAGCGCCAACACCTCCTGCCACACCAGTCACTCCTCCGACACCGCCAACCCCACCTGTAACTTCAATTTAATATTCAACTAAAAAATCCTTCGGCTCTCGAAGGATTTTTTGTATAGATACATTTGACTTTCGACTTTAGACTTTCGACTTTCGACTTAATTTGAGATGTCTCCAGACGTAGAGAACGATCAGAAGTATTACTATCACGAGCATCGCCATATCGAAATTGTGCAATTTGGTCCTGATCGCTTCCCAATTCGCACCCATTTTGACACCGAGCCAGGCGAAAAGCGCCGTCCAGGGCAAAGCGCCCAGGAAGGTATAGATTGAGAAACGCTTAAAGTTCATCTTGGCGATTCCGGCAGGAAATGAGATATAAGTGCGAATCACTGGTAGGAGTCGGCCAAAGAAAACCGTGGCGTCGCCATATTTCGTGAACCACTTGTCGGCTAAATTGAGATCGTGTTTGGAGATCAGGATATATTTGCCGTACTTCTCTATCAGCGGTCTTCCGCCACGATGGCCTATCCAGTAGGCCAGCCAAGAACCGACCAAATTGCCGAAGGCGCCGAGAAAGGTAATAGCCCAAAAATTCATCTTCCCTTCGGCGACCAGGAATCCGGAGAAAGGCATGATCACTTCTGATGGCATCGGGATACCGCAAGATTCGACCGTCATGAGCAGGAAGACACCAGAATATCCCATGACATCAATAATATTGATAACTGCTTGGGCCAACGCATCGATAATGTTTGTAATCATAAGTAGTGTTTCGTATTACGTATTAAGTATTAGGGGGAAATGAAAATTCACTCTTCTAATTCTACTCGATTTGGTTCATTTTTTGAAGATGATAACTTACTTACCGTTTAGGTTAGTTCCCAGTTTGAATCCACATCAATCTCATCCCAATTCGAAATTTTGCCCTGTTTGATATGATGATAAGCCGCCAACCCGATCATAGCCGCATTATCCCCAGTCATGTCTCGAGGCGGAGTCAAAAATTGAATAGTTTTATCTTTCGACTTTATACTTTCAACTTTCAACTGGATTTGGCTTGCCAGATACTGATTGGCCGAAACTCCTCCAGCGAAAACAACGGTCTTGGGCTGGAACTCCTTGACCGCTCTAGCGGTTTTCGTCGCCAGTACCTCGGCCACTGCCTCCTCGAAGGCGTACGCAATTTCCTGCTTGATTTCATCTGGAATTTCGGTTGGAGAATTCAAATTCAGTTCTAGGACGATATCTTTTGTCTTCTGCAAAACCGAGGTCTTGAGTCCAGAAAAAGAGAAATTATAAGTTCCATCATTCATTACCGGACGCGGGAACACAATAGAGTTTGGCGTTTGGAGTTTAAAGTTTGGAGTTTCTTCTCCTGACTCCCGGCTCCCGGCTCCCAACCTTCTAAACTCGCAGGCGAGTTTAGAAATCGCTGGTCCCCCCGGGTAGCCCAGCCCCAGAAGCTTGGCGACCTTGTCATAAGCTTCGCCAACGGCGTCATCGAGTGTCTGACCAAGCGTCTCGTAAATCCCATGATCTTTCATTAATGTAAGGGACGTATGCCCACCAGAAACAGTCAGGGCAAGAATCGGGAATTGATCATCTGCACTTGATAATTCTCGGCTGAAGGCCGAGTAAATGTGTCCTTCGATATGATTGATTGGAATTATTGGCAACCCTCTGGCGTAGGCCATAGTTTTCGCTGCATTGAAGCCTACGAGCAGAGAACCGATCAAGCCTGGCCCAGCGGTGACAGCAATATGAGTAATCCCAGAAAGCTCTTCTATCGCTTCCTGATAATCGGCAGGGCCAACTTCTCGGCCCAATAATAGCGCTTGCGAGATGACTGGTATAATTGCTTCCATATGAGCGCGACTAGCCACCTCTGGGACGACCCCTCCGGTTTGGGCATGAAGATCAATTTGGGAGGAAATAATATTCGACAAAATGACAGGTCTAAGGCCTGTCATCCCGGACTTGATCCGGGATCCATCTAATTGCTCTTCAATTACTGCCGCCGCCGTCTCATCACAACTAGTTTCAATAGCCAGTATGCGAATTTTAGTATTTTTATTATTCATATTTTTTCGCGCCTCGTCTCGTCCTCCGTAGCTTTAGCGAAGGATGGATCACAGCCCCAAAGGGGCCCCTTCGGGGCTAGTTTCAATGGCTAATATTCTGATTTTGCTCTTTTCCATTCCATTGTTTTACCATTTTTGAGCCTCTGATTCAATCAGAGATGTTTCCACCTACCCGCTCTACCTGTTATAATTGTGACATGAACAATATCTTCCAATCCAAAGAGTGGGAGCAGTTTAAACTTGCTACCGGTTACCAGAAGAGCTACTGGGTTGGTGATATTTTGGTCCTGCAGAAAAATCTGCCCCTAGGCTATTCAATGCTGTACGCGCCGATGGCGAATAGCGAATCTGGAATCTGGAATCTAGAATCTGGAATAAAAGAATTTTCGAAACAGATAAGAGAAATAGCGAGGCAAAATAATAGCATTTTCTTTCGCTTGGAGTTTAATGTCCCTGTGGCTGGACCAAATTCAAAATTCAAAATTCTAGATTCCCGCTTTGGTTTTGCCAAAGCGTTCGAGGAAATGCAGCCAGAGCACACTCTCTTGCTTGATCTCTCCAAAACAGAAGAGGAATTGCTCTCCGAGATGAAGCAAAAGGGACGCTATAATATCAAAGTGGCAAGCAAAAACGAGGTTAAAATTCATTTTGGGACTAGCCCTAATGACATCGATAGCTTTTACAATCTTTACGAACAAACAGCCAAACGACACGGCATCACCCATCGAGCCAAAAAATATTTCATCCAGCTAGTTGAAATCCTCTCGCAAAAAGGTTACTGTCGTGTTTATACGGCCAAGAAAACGATTGGGGGCAAGGAAACGGATCTGGCCGCTATGATTATGGTTTATTCTGGAGAGACCGCGATCTACATGTTTGGCGCCTCAAACGATGACTTCAAGAACACGATGGCGCCGTACCTGATGCAATGGACCGCAATCAGGGATGCGAAAGAAGAGAAATACAAGAAATATGATTTCTTCGGCATCGCACCAGATGATAATCCAAAGCATCCATGGGCCGGCGTGACCAGGTTCAAACAACAGTTCGGCGGACAAGCAGCCCAAATTGCCGGTAGCTATGACTTGATCATACAGCCTACGGCCTATCAATTATTTAAAATTGCAGAGAAAATCAGACGATGATTAATAGAATGATCAAGGGTCAAGTATCAATGATCAAGTAAGTTATAAAATAATTTAAGAAAAATGCGAAAAATTATATCAAAACTTTTGGGTCAGAACGCCAAGAACCATCTTCACAAGCTGGAGGCGTCTTGGTCTGTGATTAAGAATGGCAATCCAGCCAAGAAAATTAAGGTGATCGGTGTGACCGGAACCAAAGGCAAAACGACGATTGTCAGCATGATTTCTTCGATATTGGACGCCGCAGGGATCAAAAACGCCATGGAGACGACCATCAGCACCAAGATTGGCGACAAAAGAATTGCCCATCAGAGCAAAGTCCGCTGGGTGACCACTCCTCCCGCCTCCGTCATCCAATCGTTCCTGAAGAAGGCTGTCGACGCTGGTTGTGAATATGCAATATTGGAAGTGACTTCACAGGCAATCGATCAAAACCGTATCCACGGCATCAAATTCGACACTGTCGTCTACAGCAATCTGTCCCAGGATCACCTCGATTACCACAAGACTCGGGAGAATTATCTCAACGCAAAGTTAAAATTGTTCAAGGACAATCCAGAGGCCAAATCGGTCGTCAATATGGATGACCAATACTCCGAGAAATTCAATTCCCTGCCCGCAACCGAAAAATTCCTATATTCGGTCAAAAAACCGATTGAGCATGGCGCGGTCGCCCGAAAAATATTGACCAATCCAAGCGGCGTCACTTTCACAGCCGCCCACAACGAGGGACAAAATATTGTGAATTTGAAGTTGCCCGGGATTTTCAATGTTTCAAACGCCATGGCCGCCTTTTGCGTCGGATTGGCTCTGAAAATTGACCCGGCCAAGATTGTAAAGGGGCTAGAAGATATCGAGCTAGTTCCTGGTCGGATGGAACCGATCAAAGTTTCTCCCGACCAAGATTTCACTGTCATTGTTGACTACGCTCACAATCCAGACTCGCTCAAGAATGTTTATGAAACTGTCCGTGACGGCATGAGCAATACTGGCGGACGGCTTATTTCGGTGCTCGGTGCTACTGGCCGACGCGACAAGACGAAGAGGCCAATCATGGGCGCGCTGGCTGGACGCTATGCCGACCTTGTAATATTTACCGACGAAGATCCTTATGATGAAGACCCTGCTACTATTATGAATGAGGTGGCCGATGGAATCTTCCGAGGTGGCAAGAAGAATCAGTGGCGGATCAATAGAAATTATTGGAAAGTACTCGACCGATCTCAGGCGATTCACAAGGCAATCAAAGAAGCTAGGAAGAATGATGTCGTTCTGATTACCGGCAAGGGAGCCGAGGAAGTGATGGCTGTCGGTCCAATTGGTGAAGATAAATTCATCCCCTTTTCTGATCGTGAAATTAGCCGATCTGAATTGGAAGCAAGATTCAAAGTACGTAAATAGAAAGATATATATGCCAGATGAAGAAGAGATAAAAGTTGAAGTGAAACAAATTGTCGATAATAAAACAGGAGTTTCGATCAATTCTGGCCCCCACCTGATCAAAGAGATTCAAAAAGAAATTGCTGTCATCGAGGAGTCTACAACTCCAGCCAAACAAGCTTTGGCCGAAAACGAAGAGTTCTGGGAAGAAAAATAGGAACTATTTTTTGCCATGAAACTTCTGGTGCACTTCTCGCAGGTGCTGGTCGGTCACATGAGTATAAATTTGGGTCGTGGTGATTGATGAGTGGCCAAGCATAGATTGGACACTTCGAATATCGGCACCATTGATTAATAGATCGGTTGCAAAAGAATGACGCAGAGTATGAGGCGTGCATTTTTTGGTTATGCCGGCCAATCCAGCGTACTTCTTTACAATTCGCTCTATCGAACGAACGGTCAATCTCTCTCCCTTGGGCGATAATAGTAAAGGGTCGAGTGTCGGAGTGTCGGAGTGTCGGAGTGTCGGAGCTTCTGGCCTCTCTGCCTCTCCGCCTCTGTGCCCTTTGTTTTTATCATACTGATCTATCCAATACACCGCTGAGTCAGAGAGGAAGACAACTCTGATTTTTTTACCCTTGCCCAGGACCGATATTTCACCCCGATCGAAATTGATGTCAGAAGTATCGAGCGCCGCCAGCTCAGAGACGCGCATACCAGTCGAGAATAGAACTTCTAATATTGCTCTGTCACGAAGACCAGTCACTTTGGTCGTATCAGGCTTCTCTAATATTCCAGAGACTTCTTCGCCTCCCAGGAAGCTGATTTCGCGATCCCCAGTCTTGGCGACGGGCACTTTCTCTG
The DNA here is from genome assembly GCA_041671645.1 of Patescibacteria group bacterium. Taxonomy (NCBI): domain Bacteria; species Patescibacteria group bacterium. The sequence goes on from JBAZBD010000001.1 coordinate 91,690, forward strand.
GCGCTAATGTCTCGATCCCGCGCCAGGAAAGATAGCGCAAGAACGCCCGCAGGGCCAAAATGTGATAATTTTGAGTAATCAATTTTAGTTCTAATCCCTCTTGGTCGGTCAGACGATTGACATGCAGGCGATATTTGCGCACGATTTCCTGAGTAATATTTGCTGGAGTCAGCTCCGCCCCAGAATTATTTTCCGCAAGATAGTCCAAGAATCGGGAAATATATCGATCATAATTTTCAATTGTCAGAACAGCCCGACCCTTTTCGAGCTCACAATGTTCTAGAAATTGTCTTTTGAGTTCTTGCAGCGAAGCCATGATTGATAACTTTATACTTTTAACTTTATAGCTAGTTTCTAATCCACGTCCCATTTGTGTTCGTTGTTGTGAACAAGCCAGTAAGCCACGATGCCGGAGGAGATGCCAAGGAAGGCACCGGCCAGGACGTCAGATGGATAGTGTAGCCCTGCCCCCACACGTCCGGCCCCAACCAGAATTGCCAGGAGAAACAATACCATCCCAAGTCTTTTGTGCCCATAGAGAAATATGCTGGTGGCGATGGCAAAAGCAACATAAGTGTGAACTGAGGGAAATGAGACGCTATAGACCCGAAGCCCCTCAATAATTGGCGTCATTACTTCGCTGCTATGGCTGATGAATGGTCTCGGCCGGCGCCAAAAAAGCGCTATTGCAAGATCGACAAATCCGGCGATTGCCATAGCGGCAAATGTACAGTAAAACGCATTTACTTTGCCCCGCAGGATCAGATAGATATAGGAGAGAAAGAAAAATATGATGCCATATTTGGCACAGAAAAGATAAATCTCGTTTAGCCATGGCCGTCCGTGGATAGCACCATGGAAGAAGAGATAGGTCTGGTAGTCATAGAATCTGGCTGTATCAAATAAATGTTCCATGACATTATTATACAGGACTGGCTTTCGTCTACCAACTTTTGATAAAATCACTCTATGAACGCAGATGAAATTAAGAAAATCCGTACCGAAAGAAATCCCGAGGAAGAGACACTCTGGCGCAAGATTGCTAAATGGGTCCTGATCGTGGCGATTATTTTGGTCTTCATCGAATTAATTACCAAGCCGCTTCGCCATCACTGGGCAGATGATTACTTGGAGCGGGGCGACCAATATCTAATACAGAAGAAATATCTTTCAGCCGAGCTTGAATATCAGAAGTCGGCCATATTTTACAAAACAAGTTTGGCAGAAGATCGTCAAGAATTGGCAAATCAAGCCCAGACGGATGTGCTCAAACTCAAGCCATTTCTTCAATCCAAAAATATTAGCAAAGCAATCGAGGATTTTGAGACAGCAACTGCCAAATACACTCATTACGACGCCCTGAGGGTGAGCAAAGAGCTTTATGAGAAGGGCGAGCTCCAACTGGCCCTTGTCGCTCTCGATAATGACCCAGACAAAGCCAACGACGAACACATAAGCTTCGACAAGATTATAAACAAAGCGATTTTGGCCAGACTCGAACTTTCCAGCAACGCAAAGCAAAAGTACAGGGAGTAAATAGGCACTTTATCGGTTGCAAAATAAACGGTATAATAATTGTAACTAATAGCGGAGGGGTTTTGGCGAGAGGGTTTAAGCGAACGCTAACATATATTTTGATGATTGCCGTACTGGCAAAGGTTTTTGGTATTGATGTTGTGGAAGTTAAGGCAGTCACACCGCCACCACCCACTGGCACCAGTTGGGCGTATGTCAATCAAACGGGGGCTTCAAGCGGTAATGAAATCGCGAATCTTCGTCTCAATTACAGCTCTACTCACTGGGATTTCCATAATAGATATGCAGGAAAGACCCTTAATGTTTACGATAATCCTTGGGGCCCAGCTGATAGCTGGGATCTTTGGCAGGCGGATGGCATGATGAATAACCCATCTATTCCGAATATGTATATTCTTTCCAACAATTCTGTGACTCCGAATTCTCTTGAAAATGTTTGTTGGGATCAAAAGGACCCAAACCTTGGCCAAGTAGCTGGCGCTAAGGACTTCTTTACTGGCGTGTTTGGCGACTGGAATGCAATATCAATACCAAGTGTCGGAGTGAAGCTTTGGTGCTACAAGGCTTACGAAGTCGGCTCAATCAACCAAACCCCTGGTGCCCTTTTCTCCACCCGCTCTACATTTACAAACACACAGCCAACGGTTGCAGCATGGCAGACGGCTGCTGTCGACTACAATATTGTTTTGCAGAAAGCCAGAGAAAGCATTTCCAAGCCCATAATGCCAACTATTTTACCGGTGCAAAGGATAGGGCCCATCTCGGCAAACGATCAAGCCTGCAAATCGTGGTATACAACCAGAAGGATTGCCTCGGACGCGGATGCCCAAAAGTGGATTGACGCTCAGCTCAAGGAGATTAAAACCGTTGTACCAGATGGACAAAACGACGCAGCAGCTCAATATCTCAAGGATTATCTTTCAAACTCAGCCTCAGCCTCGGCACTGAAAAGCTTCTTGATCAACACAGATGCTGCTTCCTTCCAAAGATATTATGGCACCGCGTCAAAGCAGTATCCCACCGTTGCCCTATCGACAAGAGAAGCTAATTCTCTCGTATCCGACTGGGATAAATTAAACGCTGGCATCCCATATGTAATTAACGGTCAGAGTGGTGCAGTCACAGCTTCGAATTGGTTTCTCGGCGTCGGAGCCGTCGCTCTTATAGCTGCAGGTGTAGTAACCGCTATGGGAGTTGGCGGTACGGTATTATTTGGCTCGGCCGGCGTCACTGCTCCCGCAGTAGCTGTTACTCAAGCGGCAAGCGGAGCAGCCGTGACTGCCTCAGGCATTGAAATATCCGGAGCATATGGTACTGCCTTGCTTCATGCAGCTACTGCCGCCGGGACTGGGACAGTCGTGGATGGCGGTATATTATTGACTACTGGAGCAGTAATACCTGCGACTGCTACTGAAATAGCGGCTGGGAGCGTAGTCGCAACAACGGCCGCGAAGATAGCCATTGGGGCTGTAGTTACCCTTACGGCTGTATGGCTCCATGAATATATACTGAGAGCTGCCGCCCTAGCAGTCGGAGTCATAATAGGTGTTTACAATACATTCAAAACTTGGATGGACGCGGCGGCGAAAGCTGGAACATGGAACCCAATAGTTGCGTGGCTCAATAATTCTGAATACAAGGCTGCGAGAGAGGCTTATCTTTACAATATTTCGAAATTCTCCTTGGACATGTACTACGCCAACCAGAATAACCAATACAACAACTGCTTGAAAGGCAAGGGGGATCCCGCTGCCGTCTTTAATAGCACTGTCGATTCCCAATACCAAAAACTTTTGCCCCAGGGGTATGCGCTCGCTGGAACTTTCAATAATGCTCCAGGAGCCAGTGATTCTCCTTCGCTCTGCGCCGGATTTGATATGTGGAAGGAACCAATTTCATGGGCTTTTTGTGGTATTATCAGCATTTTCTATGATTTTGCGACTTGGCTGCAAGGACTTGGGGACAAATGGATGGCAGCCACTATTGGCGTGACCTACGACTCATGCTCAGCGGGCCCATGATATTATGATGAATATTCTCGAAAAATTGAACTTATCAAAACAGAGCAGAATAATAGCCTTCTGCATTTTTGGATTTTTCCTTGTCGTTCTAGCTTTCTTGGTCCACCCTACCTTAACACTGGCCGGTACTGGGACTACCAGTAATCCAGCCACTTCATTTAATCCTCCGACAAGTTTAGCCAAAATCTATGAAGTTCTGGGCACCAACAACGGCGGTGTAGGTCACGAGATCCGATCTCTTTGGATCACCATGATGGGTATCGTGAATTCGCTGATAGTCTTAGTTCTCCTTTTTGTCGCTTTTGCGGAAATACTACGCTTGAATGTCAGTACTTACGGAATCAAGAAGATATTGCCTACCCTAGTCCTGGCCGTACTAGCCGCCAACTTTAGCTACATTCTCTGTCGTTTCATAGTCGATGTTGCCAACGTAATGCTGACTCTCTTTTTGAGTGATACCAATACCAAATGTATTACAGAAGGCATCAAAGTCTCAAAGTTCTTTCATGCCGACATCGAATCAATCATCAAAGATTTGAATGCGAACAAGGCAGGAGGTACTTCCGGTGGCCTTTTGACGGCATTGGCCTTGGTAATTTTTTCGATTGTCGCGGCGGTAATCACCTTAGTCCTGGCTTTTCTCTTTACTATCAGGAATTACATTATATATCTACTTGTGATTGTAGCTCCGATTGGCTTCATGGCCATGGCTCTGCCCCAAACCAAAACTTACTTCGGCCAATGGTGGAGCATGATGGTGAAATGGACTTTCATGCCTACTGTATCGATTGCCATCATCTGGATGGGTGGGCAATTGCTCAAACTATCAGGCATAGGAGACTCCCCGCTCATGGGTATGGTTCTCTCTGTTGCCTTCTTGGTCCTTGCGATCCAGGTCCCCTTCAAGCTCGGCGGCCCAATCATGCAAAAATGGGGTGACATGGGCAAGAAAGCCTGGGGATCAACAGGTGGAGCTGCCGCCAATAAATGGGGTAGCGGCATCAAGGACTACTGGACTAATCAGGGGAAAAGCGTGGCCATGCGCGGCTGGAACAACTGGCGCATGACTGGATTAAATATGGTCCGCAAAGGCAACGGTTTCCAACGTGCCTTGGGAAACAGCTTCCTCTTCGGCTCGGGCGGAGACAAGGCTAAAGCCAATGTCAAATTTGAAGAAGATTTTGCAAAGGGTCTGACTGAGGGTATCCAGGCTCGTCACTACTACAAAGAAGACAGCACAGGCAAAGCAAGCAAAGCAGGCAAAAACCTCCAAATGCGCCGAGAATATCGGGCGAACCGTGCAGGCGAGGAGAAAGAGTATGAGGCCTATGCCAAAGAAGATATTATGAAGGTAGGGGCGACCGATCCAGAAGACGAGATGTACACCACCCTCAAGGCATGGCGCGCTTCTTCTGGACATGCCAGACAGAGAATGGCTATAGCCGAACAGCATATGAACGATTTAGTTGGGCAAGGTACCTTCGCCTCGATCCAGGGATATTTGATGAAAAAAGAAGACCAGAGTGAGGAAGAGATCAGAGTAGACGCGATTAAGAACAATCCCACTATTACAGACGCTGAGCTTAACAAGATTGTTGAGGAGACCGTAAAGGCAAGAAAAGAAAGAGACCAGGCAGAATACAAGAAGGTACTGGGAATGAACCAAGATCAATTCAAGGAATGGAGCGAATTCCAGATATTTGTAAATACCGAGAAAGAAAGTACTAATCGATTGAAAGAAAAAGCCGAGAAAGACCAGCTCGTCAAGCCGACAATGGATCAGCTTGCTATCCATGAACAAGCCGAGCTTTCTCAAGAAACCAAGCTTACAACACAGAAATTCAAAGAACTCTCTGACGAATTGAAAAAATTCGCCAACGGTATACAGACGAGTGGCAGAAAATTAAGTGAAATGACCCAAGAGGAAAGAAACCACTTGCAGTCCAGCGCTTTCAGCGATGACGAAAGAAAGAAGTTTTCTGCCTATCTTAACAACCAGGGTCGCGCCACCGTCCGCCTTCGAGAGATGGGCGTATTGAATGAGAACGAGGAGTTCCGAGGCAGCGGTGACGCTCACGACTCCGCAATTGCTAAGGCCGTTGAGACGAGAGAAGCAGAGTTTATCGAGAAATTTATCAAGGGCGAGATGAAAAACGGTAAGAGAGCCGGAAAGGTAAGAATCGACGAGACTACGGGCAGGATTTCTCATATTCCAGCTCACTTGAGAAACCTGGTCGAACAAGATGCAGACGGGAACATCAAGCTAAGGCGTATGGATAGGACCACCTATACCAGAGGATTGGCTGTTGCTAACGATAAAACCAAGGGAAGAGTTGCGGACTATTCCGCTATGACTGTCGACACCCTAATAAATCTGCTTACTGCAGGGGACAAAAAAGACAGCATCACCGCCGAAGACATCCAGGCCTTTAGAGCTGGACATGCCACCTCAGATACCAATAAGCGTAGCCGTATGATGGCCATGATAGCTTCACTTGCCGCAAAACTCGACAAGGCAAACGAAGCCAATCCAGCCGCTGAATTCATTATCAGTGGGCTTAGCCGTGATGAGACTACTGGGACCGACGAGACTCAGGAATTATTATCGGAACTTGAAAAATCTGCGGCGACTGGAGCCGCTTGGTCGACAGGCAAAGGTATGGAGGAGGCGTTAAAAGCAGCGCGGGATGCGTCTGCCGGTGACATAACGGAGTTTCGTAGAACTTTGACTACTGTTTACGCGACAATCCCCCAAAATCAAAGAGGTACCGTCAACTCTATTATTAGAAAATTTGTCAGAACTGGATCGTATTAAATTTATTTATGGACAAAGATTACACTAATTTGATTAGGCTACTAATTCAGGCAGATGACAGATCACTTGGTGACGAGTCAGTCACTTCTATTTTGTCGCGAGCTCAATCCGTCGACGCTTCTGTCAAGAGGACAGTGGCTGAAAATTATGATGATATCAAAATATTTGTCGCTTCAAGGAAAGCCGACATTTATCCTCGTCATCTCCTGTTGGAAAGGCTTCAGCTGAAATTACTCGACGCCGTGCTTCTCGATGTCAATGCGTCTCAAGTTTCATCCTGGAAACCCGAACAGATTATCGAAAAGATAAATCATGACATTGTTGAGGGCAAGGGAGACTTTAAGTTAAATAAAATAGACAATATCCTGGACATTATTCACAAGATCCAGACCGTGGAGAAAGTAAACCGCTCCATCGACCTGATCTATTATTATGATCTTGCCCAGAAGGCATATTTTCACATGCCATATTTTCGGAACCTAGAACAAAATGTTATTGAGAATATAATTCGCGATTTGGAAAACAATTTCCCTAGAGTTAGATACACCTTGTCCGATGAGACAGCCTCCAAGAAAATAGCCACTGCCTGCTTGCTGTCCAAGGGATTCACTCAAAGCCAGCTATCTCCGCTGACTGCACCATCACTTTTCGAGATCATGAAGGACATTTTCTTTTGCTGTGTGGCGACCCTAATATTGAGAAGCACAAACAAAAGTAATTCATATACCTCCGCTGAGGCAGTCGACACCCTCGACCTTCTCATGGTTGATGATCAAATCATGAGCAATTGGGATTAGTACTTCGCCGAGCTGACCTTATAAATTTTGGCACGGCTGATCTGTTGCTGTACTTTGGTATCAATGTTATAATTTCCCTAGAGATTAATTTGGAGGGGATATTGAGATTTAAGGTTCCGCAAAATATCGACATGCAGGATCGCATTTTGGGGCCACTGACCATGGTTCAATTTATCTATGCCGTGGTCGGATTTGGCATTTGCTACGCTATATTCTCGGCCATACCTGCGCCGCTCTCCTATCTGCTGGTCATACCAATCGGCCTTTTTGTCGTATGTCTCGATTTCGTCAAGGTCAACGAGAGGCCTTTCCTAAACTTTTTCATGTCAGCGATCCAATTCGCCGGTTCGCCCAAACAAAGGTTTTGGAGCCAGGGCAGCGATTCAGATATGGAAGTGGAGATTTATCAAGCCCAAGTCCAACAAACAACCCATCCACACAAAGATATTAGCCACGCCGAGATCGAAGCCCTGGCTGGGAAAATAGACACTATTTCAGGCAAACAGATGATTGAAAGATAGTTTTTATGGCATTTTCAACTCAACAACAAATTGAGATTGCGGGTATCAAGGACGGTATTATCATCATGAAAGATGGAACGTACCGTGTCATTTTGGAGGTGACTGCTACCAACTTTGCGCTCAAAAGCGAGATGGAGCAAAACTCTCTAATCATGCAATATCAGAGCTTCCTAAATTCCCTACATTTTACGATCGAGATCACCATACGCTCGAAAAGATTGGATTTAGCTCCTTATCTGACCAAGATGAAGGCACTGGGCGACAAACAGCCGAGTGAACTGATCCGAGAGCTATCCGCTGATTACGTCGACTTTATCGGCAAGCTCGTCACCATCGCCAACATTATGAAGAAAAGCTTCTTTGTCACCATCGCTTACTCTCCTATTTCGGTCAAACAGGTCGGGCTTTTCAACATGCTATTCGGGCAAAAAACACAAAAATTTGATCATTTGAAAATCTCCGATGTTGATTTCAAGAACGCAACTGAGAAATTGCTTGAAAACGCCGGTATAGTCGCTTCTGGCCTAGGCTCGATGGGGCTCCACTGCTTTCAGCTTTCAACCGAACAGATCATTGAGCTCTTTTATCAAATTTACAATCCAGCTGAATCAACCAAGGAGCGATTGACCGACGCTGAGATGCTAGCTTCTCAGGTCGTCTCCACCAAGAAAGCTCCGGCGGATGGCAAGGTGCCGGAGATCGATGGTATCACGCCGATGCTGATTGACAACACTCATATTGTGACGGCCCAGATGCAGCAGGAGGCGGAGCAGAGACGACAGGCCACTGAGATGGAAAATATGAATGCTCCTGCTGGAACGCAAGTACCACAGACCGCAGCCACAGAACAGGCTGGGGCCAGCAAAGCACCAGAGCTCAATGAACTAGACGTTGCCACGGTAAACACCTCGGCATCAACCCCAACTACCAATTCTCCATTAGATAATTTGAGTAAAGACGATGACGGACCAGAACCCAAACCCACAACCTAATCCTGTCCAGCCGGACGCTCAAGCCCCAGCCCCAGTTCCACAGGCTCCTCCGGCCGATGCTAGAGCGATTGCAAACCAGAACCTGAAGTCCAGAGAGAAAAGCTCGATGACTCCAGACGAATTTTGGAACAAAAAGGCAGAAGCGTCCAAAATCAAGAGTGGGGCGACCTCAGTTCGAGATATTGTCGCACCTGCCTCTTTCGCTGTTTCGTCCAATTTTATCCAAATCGACAATTATTTCGTCAAAACTCTCTTTGTCTTCACCTACCCCCGGTATATCGAGACGAATTGGCTCTCGCCAATTATCAACTACGATATTTCGATGGATATCGCCATGTATATCCACCCGATGGAGACCAGAGACGTCATGACCGAGCTCAAGACTCAAGTTGGTAAGCTCGAGTCCACCCTTTCAATCGAGCGGGAAAAGGGCCAGCCCAGAGACCCAGAAGTCGAGACCGCGCTCGGTGACGTTGAGGCGCTTCGAGATGTTCTCCAGCGTGGCGAGGTCAGATTATTTCAATTTGGGCTTTACTTCACTATCTACGCCGGCTCAGCCGAAGAACTTCGCACCGTCATGGATCAGCTCGAATCAACCTTGGGCGGACTCCTGATTTATACCAAAGAGACACTTTTCCAAATGGAGCAGGGCTTCACTGCCACTTTGCCTCTGATGCAGGACAAGATCAACGTCCTTCGCAATTTGGACACCGCCTCTCTCTCCTCTACTTTCCCCTTCGTCTCGAGCGAATTGACCCAAGACGATGGAATTCTGTACGGAATCAATCGCCACAACAATTCCCTAATTATTTTCGATCGATTTTCTCTTGAAAACGCCAACTCTCTAGTCCTGGCCAAATCCGGCTCGGGTAAATCGTACTTGGTCAAATTGGAGGCCTTGCGCTACTTGATGCTTGGCACCGACGTAATCGTGATCGACCCAGAAAACGAGTACAAAACTCTTTGCGATTCCGTCGGCGGTAGTTACTTGGATATTTCGTTAAACTCCGACAAACGAATTAATCCGTTCGACCTCCCAATCAACCCCTACGAAACAGGCGAAGACGTCCTCCGCTCTAATATCGCTTCCCTCCATGGCCTGATCAATATCATGGTCGGTGGCCTCACCCCAGAAGAAGACTCCACCGTAGACAAGGCTCTTTATGAGACTTACGCCATCAAGGATATTACGACCGATCCAGAAAGCCAGACCAATCAGCCTCCTCTGCTTCAGGACTTCTTCAATATCCTCTCCAACATGCAGGGCACTGAATCGCTTCGGGCCAGACTGGTCAAATACACCGAGGGCACCTACGCCAATCTTTACAACCAGCCGACCAATTTTGAGCTCAAAGAAGGTTTCGTTTGCTTCTCTGTCCGCGACTTGGAAGATCAGCTCCGCCCAATCGCTATCTATACTGTCCTTGATTATATCTGGACCAAAGTCAGAATGAACCGAAAACAGCGCATCATGATCGTGGATGAAGCCTGGTGGATGATGCAATATGAGGATTCTGCCAAGTTCCTTCACGGCCTGGCCAAGAGAGCAAGAAAATATAACCTTGGGCTTACAATCATCAGTCAGGACGTCGAGGATTTCTTGGGTAGCCGTTATGGCAAAGCCGTCTTGGCCAACTCCTCAATGCAAGTCCTGATGAAACAATCGACCGCTTCGATCAATTTGATCGCTGATGTTTTCAATTTGACTGAGGGCGAGAAATATTTGCTTCTCGAGTCTGATGTCGGAGAAGGTCTCTTCTTCGCGGGCTTGAATCACGTAGCTTTCAAAGCGATTGCTTCCTACACCGAAAATGAAATTATTACTGTCGAGCCAGAAGAGCTGGCAAAACAGGGGCCAGAAGATGCTGTAGCGGCAGCAGACCCTAACACACCAACCCAATGAAATGCCTGACCTCGATGTCTCAAAAGTTGCAGGCGGGTTCAAGATCCAAAAATATCTGATTCCGATCGGCGGATTTTTTGTCGTCATGCTTTTCTCTGTGATCGGTTTTTCTTTTTTTGGGATAATGAGGGACAATCGAATTCCCGAAGTGACACCCATGACCTCAATTTCTGGCGCATCTGTCACCTGTCAGGACTGGGGCGCAGGCACAAAGGGTGCCGTCAATTTCCAGGAAGATATTACATATGCTGCCAACAATTCCAAGATCCAGCCAGCTCTGCTAGGCGCGATTTTTTCGGCTGAGCATGGAGGCTGGCCAGTTTCAAATTGGGCTACTGACGACTATACGACACCAAACCAAACAAGCGGTGCGATGGGCCCGTTTCAATTCATGCCTGGTACATGGGCTGAACAGTGCAAAAAATACAATAACGATCAGGTTAAAAAATTAGGCTTAGCCCCAATCGCAGATTGCGGTCCGGATACCGCCAAGGATTTCAAATCTGCGTCCAAAGTCTCAGCCTATTATCTGAAATATCTGGCCGGCCGGATTACGAAGAATAGTAAAACTGCTGAAAAAGCTGATATTCAAGGTATAGCCGTTTCTTATAACGGTGGCCCAGGAACTTACGATGATTGGAAAGACTCTGGATTTGCGACCCTAAATAGCGAATCCAGCGGATACAAAACGAAGGTTTGGGATCGCTTTCAGGTTCTATACAAAGGGTGCTCCTCCAATGACGCTACCAATCTACCGACAACTATCTCCTCCTTTGACACTTCATTTATGAACGCAGAGCCGCTGAAGAGTTGGCTGAAGAATCGACCCAAGATTAACACACAGAGTCAGACCGCCACAGGCATTACTCTCCACTGGACGGGAAGCTGGGACAAGAATGTGACAGCAGAGCAGGCAGTCAGTAAGTTGATAACCGGTTGGTACAATCGTGATACGGAGACAGACGGCACGAAGTCTTCGGTATTTAACCATCTGGTGATTGATCCGGCTGGCAAGGTTTGGCAGCTTATCCCGCTAGATGTAAGACAAGCTGGTTCGGGCAAGGGAACAGTAAATAATATTAGCGCCAATGACTTCACTATCGGCATTGAGATAGCAGGCACGGGGCCGGCAGATGTGGGGCCCGACACTGCCGCCTACAACGCAGCCCTTACTACTGTCGAAAAACTGTTATCCGAGATTCCAACCATCAAGAACGACAGAGGCAATGACCTTAATTTCAAGGCTAAGTCTGGAATATTCGGTCACTTCCAAACCGCAACTGCGACAAGCACGAGCACAGTTGGCTGTTCAAGCGCCAAGGATGACCCTGGGCTGGCCTTCATGAAGGAACTTTGGGATGACCTCAAGATTTGGCAGGGGCTCCGGACAAATGGCAACGGTTGTTATTTCGAAAATGGAAAAAAGAAATATTACCCACCAAGATAAGTTCATATTTCGATGATTTTAGGGTAAAATTATAGTAGAGAATTCTTAGTTAGTAGTTATTAATTTTTATTCAATTTTTAATTTATAATGTCAAACCCCGACATCTTAAATCTGGAAGAAAGAACCGCAAAATTTGGTGAGGCGATAATACATTTATGCCAAGAATCAAAGGTAACAATTATTACCGAGCCAATTATACGACAGATAATACGTTCAGCCACGAGTATCGGTGCAAATTACATGGAGGCGAATGGGGCCTGCTCAAAGAGTGATTTTAGAAATAAAATCTTTATCTGCAAGAAAGAGACAATGGAGACAAAACACTGGCTGAGAATGCTATCGTCAGCTTTACCAGACAAATCCGATGAATTGCGAGAGTTATGGAAAGAAGCGCAGGAGTTAACTTTGATATTTTCTAAAATTGCCGGGTCCTTAAAATCTAAAAATTAATAATTGATTAAAAAATAGAAATTAATAAATAAGAATTAATTTGAATCTAGAACTGAAAAAAATTGCCTTGTCCCTCTATGTCACGATATTTATTGTTGTTTTGGCCATTTTGGGTGCGATCTGGTATTTTACTCGCTCTTTCGCCACGATCAAGGTCTTCCCTGTGGTGGCGACCGTGCGGATAGACGGCAAAATCTACAAAACTCAAAACGGCACAATCAAGACAATCCTTGAGCCTGGCGTTCATGAAGTTGTAGTTGAGGCGCCCGACAGTATCGGCACCAGCCAAAAGGTAGATCTGGGCCGAGGATCGAACAAAGAAGTCAGCGTTGCACTGGCCGAGATGCCCAAACCGATCAAAATCGCCTCTGACGCCAAGATGACTTCTCGCGGTAATGACTTCAATAGCTTCTACTATCTTGGTGAGAATAGCCGAACACTTTTCCGAGTCAAACTCGGAATCGATGACAAGACAGGAGAGATCAAGACGCTAGAACATCGCTCTATCACCGATCCGAAACTATCGAGCAACAAGGAGATTGCCTGGTCACCCTCGGGGCAGCTGGCTCTCTTTCGCAAGAACAACAATGACATCAACCTCTTTGACTTTGCCAAATATGACTTTGTGAATCAGACCGAGAGGCTCTGGGGCAAGAATATCGGCAGCATGGCCTGGGCACCAGATGATTCCGAAATCGCTTACTACTACAATCCTGGCACAGGAGAAGAGTCGCTCATCCTTTCAAACCTCGGCAACACCGACATGACTCGGGTAGCCGATTTTGGAGCTTATAATATTAACAACCCGATATTACACTGGTCGCCAGATTCCGAGTGGCTCTTGGTCATTCCTCGCAACAGCGATTACGCTACCAACAAGATTTATCTCTTCAATGCCTACGCTCGATCGATCAAGGAGTTCACGGCCGAGGGAGATCAATTGGACGCCTCTTTCTCGCCAGACTCGAACAAAGTCCTTTTCTCGACCTACCAGAAGGATCCCAGCAGCTCCATCCCGGGCACCCTCTCGATCATGGACAAAGACGGGCAGAATCTCAAGAATTTGAATTTGAGAGCAGACTTGTCCAAAATTGTTTGGGCTAATGACTCCAAACATATCGTTGTCTCTACTTACAATCCTGATCTCAAACACGATGAAATCTTCCGATTCAACACCGATACGGGCGAGAAAGCTGGTTTTATTCTCCGCAACCTTGGGGATATCACGATCAACAACCTTGTTTTGTCCGATGATGAGAAGATGGTAATATATGAGACAAAGGACGGGGTATACGCCGTCAAAGTGAATTAGCGGAGGGGTATTGGCAGATACGGGACGCAAAAAATTTTTTGATGTTGTATTTAAGAGAAAAGTCAGTCAGCCTAAGCCGGCTGGCAGTTTTGCTGATGAAGTCGCACCTTACGGCAAATCTCTAACCGACGAGGAAATCGAGAAAGACGAGAAGAATATGGCCCCGCAGGGGGGATCCTTTGGGGCGAGTCCCGTTGGGGCGGGCACGATCGGCACGCCAAGACCAGGCAGGGCTAATAATCCAAGCGGCGGGGAAGCTTTTGGCAGAGATTTAAACGCCCGGTCTTCTTCAGAAAATCCAAATGCGAATGGAGAGAAAGAGGAAAATGAGGATGAAGATGAAGACCCAGAAGACGAGGGTGGAAATGATAGCGATCAGCCAAAGAAGAAAAATCCTGAGTCCGAAAATTTAGAAAATGAAGCCTTAGAGAAAGCCCAGCAAGAAGAAACTGATCGGGTTGCCAAGAAGGAGGGCCGTTCGGATCTCCAACAGCCAGATCCAATCCAATCGGGCCATATGAATGCGGAGCCCCAGAAACCAGGGGCTGAGGGACAGAAAAATGGAGACACTGGCGACGATGAATCGAGCCAAAAAGCCAAACAAGCTGGGCAAGAAGGCACACCGAAGCCGGCAGCCGCTCAGGGGAACACTGCCGCCCAAAAGGTAGGCCAAGGAGCGAAGACGGCTGGTAAAGCCGTTAGTAAAGTGGCCGCTGGCGCAGGTCGAGCTATTATGGCCTTCTTCGCCACGCCTCCAGGCCAGATCGTCTTAATCGTTATCATCTCAATAATTCTAATTGCCATCTTGGTTGGCGTATCTATGAACGGAAGCAAGAAGCAAAACGCACTGAACGGTACAGGCGGGGCTCCGATTGAAACTAGACCGATCTCAGACGACGACGCACTGACCAAGCTTCTGATGCTCTCGGGGGATGCCAAAGTCCAGACCGAAATCTCTGACGCACAGATCAACAAACTAATCGCTGCTCTCGACGTCGCCATAGCCGATGAAAAAATTGGCGATTACACCGTCCCTGACGGTAATAATAAAATTCCGCTCAAGGATGCCCTGACTGCGGTCAGAGCGAAATTTACAGCTGCTTCCAAGCTCACCGACGCAAATCAAAAGAAGACTGATCTCCAAGCCGCAATCAAATCCCTACAAGCGCTAGCGGCCAAGCTTAACACTTCCTGCTTACAGCTTCGGTCTTCCACTTTCTCAAATGTTGCGAAAGCCAACGACAAGCTCGGTCTTCTGACTGGGTGGTTCGTCAGAAAAGATGGCGCAAAGATTCCAGCGGACAGCTCAATGTGTCAATTCTTTCTCTTCGTAGAAGAAAGCAAAGCCGACAGTCTGCTCAAGGAGAACGGCGTAAGTATCCTACAACTTTCCTCAATCGTTGGGGCGCACGATATTTATGTGACCAGCAGTATGAACAGCAAAAATGCGGCCATAAACGCTAGTCAAGACAACATCTGCGTGAAATGTGAGACCAGCTACACCCCAGCTTGCGACAAGAAGTATAATATTACATACAAAACCCAGGGCGGCCAATCGGCCACAGGTTCATGGGCTTGTATCATGTCTCAGCATGCGACCGGGCATGGCGTTGATATAAATAATCTGAATACAGAAACCGCTGAGGCGAAACAAAAATCAGAAGCCTTTGGCCGATGGGTGATACAACATTTGCCCGAGTTAAATACAAAGAAAATACTGATTCACCAGTTGATTATCGGCGACAGAGAGTGGGTGCGCGACAACGTAGACAAGACAGATGAACAAAAGACAGGCCCAATGACAAAAGTCGCGGGGCATACCAACCATACCCACATCGGTTTTGGCAAATACGTAACAAAATAAAAGTTGAGGGATGTGAAGAAATTTTTGCAAAAATTTGTGTTCACGCTGGTTGCGCTGATTTTGGTGTTGAACCCATATATCGAGCTCATCCCGACAGATTACTTCTCCAGCAAGGCCAAAGCGGCGATCAACGATATCCCTGATCCAGAGATCGCGTCAACCGATGAGAGCGATCATGATTATGAGGAGGAAGTAGATAGCGATTACACCCCAGAATACTCTCCGAATTTCATCCCCGACCCAGTCAAAGATGCCTTCTCCCTCGTGGTGACTGATACCACTGAGACCTTTACTGATCTTACCAGCACGAGCAGTCTGCTTGAAGATATTGGTGATGCCAAAATCATCCTGACCCAGAGTGATTTTGACGCGATCAAGGCCCTTCGTTGCATGAAGAATCTACTCCCGCCATTCGCCGAGAACATGTCAAAACTCTATGAGTTTACGATTCCCGAGGGTATCATTAATTCTAACGAACAATACAAAAACTTCCCAGCCAAAGAGGAAATTGACGATGCAGTCTCTAGTGAGGGATCTCAAGCGACGCCAAGATTCGGCACACCCGAAGAATACCTCTCCTATCTCAAATACGGAGACTCTGGCGACCCGCTCCTCACCACAAACCAGAACAAGGAAAAATTTGTTAACTATGTTGATTCAGCCAAAGCATATTACGGCGACGATCGCTTAAGGGCAGACTGGCTTGCGCAAATCGACAACCTTGCAGAGAACAAAACTCTCGATACCGATATAAATACTCTAGCTTGCGTCACTCGGATTACTGACGCAGAACAGCTGATGGCTCTGATTCGAGAAAGCAAAACTGATGAGACCAAGCGACAGTACTTGCTCGACAGAATCAATGAGAGTCTAGACGGACTCAAGATTGACATCCGCGCAGTCAAGGCCCTGATTTATTTGGTTACGCCTAAGAACAAGGGAGGCGCTGGACACTGGAGAATCCGCGTCAAGAAATTCCTCCAAACTGGCCGCAAATCAGGTGAGTCTGATGCGTTGCTGACTGGAGCCGCCAAAACAGTGAACTGTGATCCGGCCAAATCCGCCGCTGAATGCGGCATGGCTCAGTACCAACCGGGCGAGGCGACGATAGAAGAGAAAGATGGTAGCGCCTACACTGCCTATCTAGAGTCTATGAACGACGGTGAGCAAAATGATTCAATGCACCAGCAGGGTCAGGCTATTGATATTTCTGAGATTGACGACATAAGATGCACGATACGGAAAGAGGTTAAGCAGTGGGGAAATGTTAAGGGCCAGAACACTCCTCAACCAACAAGACCAATTAAGTTGGCCTGGCAGACTACAGAAGGGTTCAACAAATCAGAGGGTGCCAATGACTTTGATATGATGTCTCTTATCAAATCGATGGCGACCTCCGAGGTGGTCGACTTCCTGGGCTCGATCAACGAGACTGATATGTCTGACTATGAGGGCGACCTGACCAGAGCCAGTTTTGGAGATCTAGTCAACGTAGTGGGCAAGTCCCTAATGACTGAAATTCTCGCTTCGCCTGATCATAATTTGAAGGGCTATAGCACCGACAGCACTCTTAGAAACCTGGGTGGTATCTATATCGCTGACTATCTCGGGATTAATCGAAAATTATTTACAGACAAACATATCAACACTCCGGGAGATCTCTTCTATGAAATCGGCCGCGGCGCGATCGAGACTCGGATGAAATTGCCTCTCAACTCACTCGACACGACCAATCCTGCCGTGCCCCTCTTCTCGACCTTGGCCCAGACAGGAACTAGGAAATTGGAGTATGAATTGGGGCTAGCCAACGGAGATCTGGCGCGCCTAGACCCAAACTCGGTTGCCAGCATCTATATTGGCGCCCGTGTGATCGAAGGAACGCTTAATTTCAAGAAATTCGTTTGGCCAAGCCAGGACAAGCCATTTGCTGAGTTTGCCAGCACAGCAGAGGGTCTGAATTGGTTTGATCTGCTTCGGCTCAGCCCAGACACAATCGACATGATGCTTCACCTGAAGTCTGGTGTGACTGAAGCCTTGGTCAAGGGCAAGACCTTGACTCCGGCTCAGTATGACAAAATGATGAAGTTGCCCGAGGGCACGACGACAGAGTCAGTCAAGATGAACTCGGACCGATACGCTAGTATCGTTGGGCAAGTTAGATTGGATGAGACAACTTTTGGCTTTCAATACTTCGCCGCCAACGATGCCGCCTTCTCCTTGCCAACTGGGCTCTGGGCTGAGGTAATCAAATTTAGCCCAGATACTTTGCAACAGAGCCTCGCTGAAGTCGGAATTTATACGCTCTCTCGACTATTCGGCGAAGATGATGCTTCTCCTTTGCCAAAGCTAGAAGTGGGAGAGCAGGTTGTCAGTATCCAGACCCATGAGTACGGCAAGGATGTAACTTTCCAGGCAAATGATGGTAACTTTGGTCGCTGGGTATTCCGAAGTTGGCTTCGAGACAACCTAACCAAATCAACCGAAGAGGCTTGTCAGGCGCCGGCCCGTCCGATTGAGGTTGATGTTTCCTTTGATCAAGCTGGCGCTCAGCAGCCAAATCCAAACAGTCTGCTAGATGTTCAAGCAACTTTTGGAACCAATGTATTCAAACCGGTCAGTCTAGCTCTAGACTACCAAGTCACCTATAATCCAGCCGCCAATGGCATACCACAGCCTTCGAAAACGCTGACCAAAGACGTCTCTGAGATTAGACCAATTTCCGAAGAAAAGGCAACGAAATATGGCTTTGTAAATCGAGACTTACAAAGAATCTTTGGCTGTGCATCAGCCAATGGGCGTGATGTCTACCAGCGGATAGGCTCTGAGCTCCTCTACACCGCCCTGATCAACCAGGCGCTGAGCGAGACTGACCGCGCCAAGATTGACATTATGGACACCGATCCTACAATTCATGTTGCCAACGAAGAGATCAACTTCTACATCCAACGCATCTTCTATATTAAGAAATTGCTTGGACAGATCGACACCCAATACGGCTCAATCGTATCTGAGGGCAAAGACGACATTAAATCTTTTGTAGATCTTTCGAAACTATCTTATGACCAGCTCAAACAGGTATATGGAGACCTGACCAATCTCCAACTGTTCTCCATCAGCAAAATAGCCGCTACCGCCTCACAGACTATGACCGATATCGACACGCTAAAACAGGTGGCCTCCGATTGGAAAGAGTACATGCGGACACGAAGGGCAGACTTGGTCGGAGATATAGCTGCCGTCAATCAGATTGTTTATCTCGTCAACGAGCTTTGGACCACTATTGCCGAGCTCGATCGTGGCAAGGCTATTAATGGTGTTGATCGTATTAAATTTCAGCAGATTGATTCTACTCCGCTACAGGAAGTCGTAAACCAGGACAGAAGACAGCAAGCACAAGAGAGATCAGACTCGGCCAAGAAAAAGGGCCTCTCTGCTTGGCAGGTTGCACAGATGATGTTCGACTGGATTGCCGGTACGATCACTTCCTCCGAGCTCTTTTATCGCCTGGGCGCCAACTCGATCGAAGCTAACATCGGCCTTCCGCCCAATAGCCTAGTCTACCTAGTCCGCAATTATGACCAAAATGGCATATCTGGCCTCGACGCCTTTTATCAATCGGTTGGCCAGGCCAGGATTGAGGAAAATTTTGGCATGCCCGCCTTCTATTTCCAGGGCAACTTTGATGCCCAGGCCAAGCCCAACTTCCAATCTGACCTGAAGGCAGTCTACAACATGATTACGACGGATTCTGTGCTTAAGCACGATTATCCCGATCTGGCCGCACTATCCGAAGCAGACTTCCTGAAGTATATGGATAGCCTGCTCACGGCGCCGATGCTCGATTATGCCGCCGATCCCTGGATACAGCTTATCAGGACCCCCGGTAGTCCATATTCGATCAGTAGTGAGCCCAAGACCCCAGGTGATGATCTCAATGCCTACAAGGCCTTCTACAAGAAAATCGCCGATAGTCAAAAAGCTTATACCAAGAGCACGGCTCATTGGCAGGCAATTGTTGACAATGTCGACAAACGTTGGAAAGCCAAGCGCGCCAGTGATGTCAAGGGATTGGGCAGTAGCAAGTACAGCGAATCAACAGTCCAAGACATCGTAGCAAATATCAAACAGCGCTGCTTCACTGGTGTAAACAAAGCTCAAGCGGATGGTACAGTGAAATGTCTCAATATGACTCGGTCCCCCGAGGATGATCTCCTTTTCCGTATGGGTCTCCCGCGTGGAAACTTTAACGCTATGACCGCAGAGAATTCAGTCAACAACACGTCCCTCTGGACTCGACTAGCAGGCACTACTCAGTCAATCGAGCAGGGATTCACAATCGATCAAAACGCGATCAAAGCCCTCTTTACCGGAGAAGATACTCGCTATATTAATCTTTCCCGAAAAGAGAAGCAGGTGGTCGAGGGTTCTGCTCTCAAAATCAATACCAACGTACTAAGTTTCTACGCTCAGATGCTTAATGGTGAGGTTCTGCCCAACGACACAGATCAGTATAATTTGGACACTTGGACTCAGTACTACGTCAGCAACCCGTATGCACCGAAACAGCAAGCCAGTGAGACTTGCCCAGTTCTTTATTTGCCAAAAGGTGACGCAAGCGGCACCTTTATGGTCAATGAGACTACCCTTGAAAACAATTCATACTGCTATTATGACGCCAAGGGAAGACACTGCTTCAAGAGTTGGGATGAAGCCCAGCGCTATGCCATTGCCCACGAAGCCGACTCGATAAGACATCTGAAAGTCGTGATAGACGGCAAAGAGCAGGAAATTAGCAACAATATTCTGGGATATCTTGCCAATCAACTTGTTCTGGCCAACAATGCCGCTTTACCTGACCAAGCGACCACAGATGCCGCCGCAAATGCAAATGTCACCATCCATGGAACTATCGAATTAAATCTGAGTGATGTCTACGCAGGACTGGTCAGATTTGTGAATGACAACTCGATGGTCGATATCTTTGGGGATAAGAACAAGAGTATAGCCATGATTTCGGCCATCGCTGGCTCGACGACTGTGCCGGCTAGTATACTAGAAAAGCTTTTTACTCGTGAACCGAGCGTAAATTCCGTCGCCACTTTCAAGAAGAAGGTTGGTGTCAAGGAAGCACAAAAAGTTGTCACTTACCAAATTTTTGGAGCTTTGCAACTTGGCCTCGCCGTTGGGCCGGACTACTTCGACGCAGGCGACCTCTATGATGTCTTGAACGGCGACTACACTGCGCTGACCAACATCGCGACCAATTATATTGATCTGAAGGCTGAGCTGAAGCCTGGCACAACACGTCTTCTCTACGAAGCTCGCAATCCAGAATCAATTACTTGCGCCCTCGCCCAAGCTGGTGGCTCAATGCTCGGTCGGATCTTTGGCCTCAACAATATTCCGCTCAATGGGATCCAAAACGTCTCATCATTTAAAGAAGCGGTCGGTCAAGCCAAGGTCGAGGAGACCCTCTCCCTGCCTCGAGGTACCTTCAGGGGCAACAATCTGTATGAACTGCTCGACAATGTCGGACCGATCAACTTCATGATCGCCTTTAAGATACCGGTTGACCCATCAGTTGCGAATGGGATTTCTGACGATATCGACAAGATACTCAACTCCAACACTAGCTACTCTCAGGGAGCCAATTTGGCCTATCGCTTGACTCGGGTAAGAGATGTTCTCTCGACTCGCAATATTCTTCAAAGTGATATTGGCACAGCCATCGCCAATATCAACAGCGCTCTCAAAAATTATTTCATCAATGATCTGCTCAAACAATTTGAAAATGATCCGACCAAGATCCAAGTTGCCCTGTCGGCCCGTAATCAAAACAATAGAGATTGGTATTATGCGGTCCAGGATTTCTATCAGCAGACCAGTTCACTGGACAAAACTTTTGCGGTCAGCAACGGTAGCACTTATCAGCTTCTAACCAACTCGATCAAGCCAAAAACCTATATCAATCGAATTGGCGAGAATCTCATGGTCACTGCCGCCATTTCCAACGCCGCCACTCTGCTTGGGATTTCCGACGCGAAAGTTCAGGCAGCAGCCGGCGTCCTGGGTGCAATCAAGAACAATTTTGTCTGCGAGAAAAGCAAGATCATCACCAGAGATAATTATCCATCAAACGGCGTTTCTGACGGACATTTTCTCTACGATGTGCAAGTAAACAATATCAAAAATGACTACTGGGAACAGTATCTCAGAACCGGCAAACATACTTATGACGATGTTGGCTTTCCCGTCTTGGTTTATGATGAGGTTGGCGCTGCAATCGGCTACTGTAGCGATGACACTTATGGCCAATTCGGCGAACTGTATACCAATCTTAATACCCTCTTCGGCTTCAATCTTGATGACAGGATGAATTTGCCGGAAGGCACGATCAGCAAAGTTCTATCTGACCCCGACCACATCGTCGATAATATATTGAATATCGGACTCAGCAAACTTGACCAACAACTTGGACTTGACTATACCGTGGACGGTTCTTTCTCATTCAATGGCTTCTGGAAAGCGACCTTTTACAAGGACGGCCAGAAGAAGGACGCAGAGAGAGAAAAAATCGACAGAAAGTGCTACAGCCAAAGTTATCCAGGGGGGACAGACGTCGCCATCAAAACTCAGTATGACGCTGCCAACAACGATATTAAGCGATTGCTCGGAGAGTGGCCGGCCCGAGGAGCTTCACGGATCGAGGGCGAAAATTACCAGCAGTACTCGCAGAGAGTAACTTCTCAAGCCACTTTGGACGCCACTCACACTACTGAGATGCGGGACGCTTGGGTTAGCGATTGGGAAAAATACAATCAGCAGGCTAACACTGCTAGCGGCAATATTACTATCCAAAACAATGCCTTTAATCAATGTAAGCTCGACAACAGGAAGCCAGTAAGTAACGCGGCGTTACGAGCAGATATTCTTGACTACGCCACCGGCCAACTTGTCACTTTGACTGGCAAACTACTGCGAGACGTTGTCGTTACGATTCCTGATTGCCAAAACAATCGCGCCGCTTATCTTGACGGGGCAGGCAGCTATGACCCCGTTCTCTCCAACCAGCTTGATTATTTCGGCCAGCCTATTGGCTATGAAGAGTGCAAAGCCAAGGTCGGTGTTGTTGTTCCGAGAGAAGATTTGAAAGCACTTATCCAGGGCGACCTTCGCTATCTTTCCCCGATTGCCATGACAATCGCTTCAAACATCGCCATGATACCGGTAGACATGTGGGGCACGGATAACTGCAATCCAGACGCCGATGGCCGATGTGAGAGTGCCGTTCCACCTCAATTCAAGCTCAGTTACAACGACTACAAATATGCCATTTTTGGCAACGCTCAGTCCGACCAAGCGGCTCGGGACGTCGCCGCTTATAGTCACTTCAACTTAATTGAAAAAAACCCTGACGGCGTACGCATCAACTCAGGGCCGGAGTATCCTGTCTCTACTGATCCCTTCGACACGGGTCTTGGCATACTTTCAGATACCAGGGTGGCAAAAGTAGCGAATCAACCTGGCAGAGAGATTATCAACAACAAGACTGATATCTACACACAATACGGCTATACCCCAAGTAGTGCCGAGGCTGTCGATGCAATCAGCCAACGAGCCGATTTGCAAAACAGCGTGGCCGACTTTGAAAACGCTTGCGGCATCAAGTATGGGCTTATCAGCAACAGCGCGGCGACTTGCCACAATGGGTCACCAGAGTTTGCGGCCTATATTTCAGATAGAACTCAATTAACCGCACTAAGAGATAGGGAGACTGCGATTCTAGGCGAATCAAAGAACCTCTACCGAAACAACTTGATGTACAAGGCGATAGACATAGCCGCCTGGAAACTTGATGGCAACGCCTATCCTGGATTTGCTCGCGCAATCGCAATCGGCACTCCCAAAATGAAGGCAGAGGCCCTTGTCACTTATCTCAAGATTGGTGCTCAGAGAGGCCATCTCTTCGGCATGGATTTCAGAGCAGTCAAAGATATCGAGCAGTGGGCCGGGGCCGCTCAATTTCTCTACGAGGCTGGGCAAAATATTCTTCGCGATACGGATACGTTTGACCCCCTAAGCACTCTTGCCAAGAATCCTAGCGCTCGATATTTCATCCAAGATTTTATCGTCTCTCGCTCAAAGGCCTGGTTTGGCTTCGAGATCCAACCAGACATGGCTGAGGGTATTATAGTCGGCATTGGTACTATGGGCTCAGCCGACCATCCTTGGGGCAATTGGGGGATCAAGGATGTCGGCATCGACAAAGTTTTTGAGGACCCGAACAACACGGGCGTCACTATTAATGTTGGAGGAGACAAGACAGTCCAGATGAAGACTCTGGGCGGAGCAACACAAGAGTATCTGGTCGACCGTCTTTTCTCCTGGGCCGACACCAAACTTGGTCTCGAGGCAGGCACTTCCTTCAAGCTCGCCAAGGGCATATATGACGCTTTCACTGCTTACGGCAAAGTATCTGCCGCCATCAAGGCCGCCAAGCTGGCTGGTTGGGTTGTGCCAAACTTGCCTCATACTGCCGCTGGCCTGGAAGCGATAGCCGACACTCTTTTCGATAAAGCAGACGCGTTAGCTTTGGATATAACAGACGCAGAACTTTCGGCAAGCCTAACAGGGGCTGACGCTAACCAAATCGTTTATGAGAATACCGGATTTGATGGCGTAGACGCAGGAGAAAAAGCTGCCGAGGATGCCAAAGCTGCCTCTAAGACTATAAATACCGAGGGAACCAAATTCCAAGCTGCCAAAGACCTTGTTGCGGCCATAATCATTGAAATCTTAATTGGTAAAGCGCTTGGCAAAATCGTGGCCGGTTGGGAACAGGATCTTGGTATGATCCCTGGCACTCTGATGCCACTGGTTTCTGGTATTGTCACTTTCGTGTTTATCTTCGTCTGGAATACGGTGATGGCCACGATTGGAGCGGAGGTATTAATGCTATCCCAGGTGCCAGGACTTCAGTGGCTTGCTATAGCAATAGCCGTCATCGGTTTCATTGGTGGGATGCTCTTTAGCACTAAATATTTCTACTGGTGTACTGCCGATGGATACTACCCAAGAGTTGGGTCTTTTGATTACAACAAGGACGTGGGTGGATTTGGAGAAATAGGCGGACGAATCGATCGCGGCGCAGCCTTCTTGGGACCGCTCATGGCAACTTATGGCGTGAAAGTGGCACAATACAAAGCTCGCCAATTGGTTGGCGACATGCTGGCTCTGCAAAACTCTCCTCGATTCAAAGATTCATATGGCGACGATATCGTACCAATCCAAATCATGACTGGTCGCAAAGTTGATGTTGATTTCTGGAAAGAGAGCATTGATACCAATATGTGCAAGAAGATGCTTGATGAAGATTACATCGCCTGTGACGGCATGTGCGGCAAAGCGACTAGCGATGGCGGCTGTGTCAGTACTTCCCGTATGGGCGTCTGGGCCAATCCACAAACGATAGGCTGGACGCATATTGGATTTTAGCGGTTCTTCCCCTTTTGAAGGGGAAGTTAGATGGGGTTTATAATAAGCCTCACCTACCCTCTGCTTGCCGGCCGTAGCCTTGGCGAAGGCTGGCCACTCTGCCACTCGTTCTGTTACAATCTATTCATGGATAACCTGAAGAATATATTGAACCGTTCTCTTGCCAAAAGAGGCCTCAAGAAGACGCTAGAAGGCCCCTTGGTTTGCTTTTATTGCGCCGAATGGCCAGGACAGCCCTTCACTCCAGTTTCCTACGCCAACGGCGTTCTGAAGGTCTCAGTCGCTTCTTCCCCCGCCGCCGCTGAATTACAGATGGTCGAGTCAGAACTCAAAGAATTTTTGAACAAAAAAACCGCCAAGCAGACGGTCAGGCAGATTAGAATCGTAGTTTCGAATAGGTCTGATTAGCCCTGAACTGTGGTCAGAGCTCGACCACTTTGCACTCTTTGATATCAACTAGATATGAACTATCAGTCGTCGTCAGCACGGTCTGATAATTTTCAATTAGTTTCGAGAGGTGGCTTCTGCGATCAAGATCAAATTCGGAGAAAAGATCGTCCAAAAGTAGCATCGGTTTGTCGTTCTCGTCAGTCAAGAACTCCAGCTCAGCGATTTTGAGAGCCAATATAGCCGAACGACACTCTCCACGCGAAGCAAAGCTAGCCATCGGCTTATCGTTCAAATTGAACACGAGATCATCGCGATGCGGGCCGAAGAGCGAGCGCTTTGATCTAATCTCCCGCCAGATATTTTGCTTGATCGCTTCTTCTAACCCCTCGGGGGCAGAATTTTCGTATTCGATTTGTAATTTGTCCTTTGGATTGCCGGAGACAGAGCGGTAGAGGGAGCTTAGCCTTTTGTTTAGCTTTTTGATAGCGAGAAGACGCGCCTCGACAATAGACTGGCCGAGAGAGATAAATTCTTTGTTCCAAAAATCTAGTTCGTCCGTCTGGGCGCGATGCTCGAAGATCTTCTGGAGGAGAGAATTTCTCTCAGCTCGGACTTTTTCGAAGGCCATCACTTCTTTGAGATAATGCCTTTCAGATTGGCTGATCATAATGTCCAGGAAGCGGCGGCGCAACCGTGGAGAGCCGTTGATTAGCAGTATCATTTCTGGTGAGAAAATAACGCTTTTTTTGGTCCCGATGAAGTCGGATTGCTTGCGAAAAGCGCCGTTTTCCTTGGCTCGAAGCAAAAAGGTTGGTGCGTTCTGGATGAAGATTTCGAGCTCATCTGCTTTGATCCTGGCAAAATCATTGCCGATCATGACTAGGTTTCTCCTGTCATCTTCGCGAAAAGAACGGCAAGCAGAAACGAGATAAATCGCCTCCAATATGTTGCTCTTCCCAACTCCGTTTTTGCCGATTATGGCAGTGACTGGGGAGAGCTCAAGCCGAAAATCTTTGTGATTACGGAAATTTTCGAGTTCGATTGTTGTTAGCATTATCGTTAGACTATGGCTTTCGGCCTTAGGATTCTAGCTTGAGCGGCATGATGATGTAGGTGTAATCCTCATCCTTTTTACCCTTGAAGACTCCAGCCGACGCATTGTCGTTGAATCCCAAGACGATTTGGTCATCCCCGGCTACAGCGAGGAAATCTAGAATATAGCGTGCGTTAAATGAGATCTCGAGAACGCCGCCGCTGACTTCAGCCTCAATCTCCGACCTGGCAGAGCCAGCCTGTGAGGCTGCCGACAGAATAGAAATTCCCTTCTCGCCGACTACAACCTTGATATTATTGTTGGCCGTATCCTTGGCAAAAAGAGAGGACATTTTCACGGCCGAAGCCAATTCGGCTAATTTGACAGTGGCCTTGATCTTGGAACTATTGGGGATGATAGCCTGATAATTTGGATACGTACCCTCGATCAAACGTGAGGTGATGTGGGTATCACCGATTAGGAACGAGACTTGGCTGTCAGAAGATAATATCTTAACCTCTTCGGCGTGCTCGGTCGAAGCCAAAATTCTGAGAACTTCAGTCATGGTCCGGCCAGGGATAATCATGTGGTGCTGTGCAAACTTGGCGGCTAGTTTGATCTTCTTCTCGGCCAGTCGATAAGAATCAGTGGCGGCTAATATTAATTCATCTTCCTTGACGGAGAAATAAATACCGGCCAGGACTGGGCGCGTCTCGTCGGTAGCTGGGGCAACTGCTACTTTCTTCAGCGATTCGATAAAAAGGTTTTTGTTAATAACTACTGGTTCGGTCTTAGGAGCCTCAGGAATAGTTGGGAACTCTTCGGCGGCAATACCTTGGATCTTGGCCTCAAAATGGCTAGACTTGAGCTCTGCGGCCGTCCCGGTGGTGATAATCTCAATGGATTCATCCTTATTATTCAAGACAAAGTCAGAGAGAAGCCTTGCGGGAAGAGTAATCTCCCCTTCCTCTTCAACCTTCCCAATAGTCTGGGTGGTGACGCCAACTTCCAAATCGGTCGCCGAGAATTTTATTTTTCCCTTTTCGGCTTTGATGTGGATATTGGACAAGACTGGCAATGTCGTCCTGGCGCCAACTATCCGGCTGGTCGCTCCCAATACTTTAGCGATGTTTGATTGCAAAAGTATCACTTTCATTTGTTCTCCTATTCTTACTTATCCCCATTTTGGGGTAAACCTGTGTCTAACTTAGTTATTTATATTGTTAAATTATCTTCTTCCAGACTATCTTATTTCGCTGAATCTTTTTGGTTGTGGAAAAGTGCAATTTATCACCAATTCGTTGTGAACAATCCCTCAAGTTATCAGCACTTTCTTTTGACTTTCAACTTTCAACTTTCAACTTTTGAGGTTCTCCCCATCTTTTCCCTAAGTTATACCCCCGCTCTTTCCACAGCTTAGATAGGTAATAAGCTTCTCTAGCAATGGCTTATTTGACTTATCCCCTCTGTCCACACCCCTTATTACTACTACTATTTATAAAGCATATTGTATATCTAACCCAAAAGGTTTGGATCCCAGTTCAAGCCTGGGATGACACCAAGGGGTGTCAACTGTAGGAAGTAAATATTCTATCTTTAATCACTGTCAGATCTTCTTTTAATCTTGGATCAGTAGCAATAGACTTTCCAATCTTCTGTTCTCCATGCATGATAGTGGAGTGATCTTTGCCACCCATCTTCCTGCCTATTTCTGGATAGGAGAGGCCACACTCGCTTCGAAGCAGATACATGGTGATCTGTCTGGGGAATACTAATTCTTTTGTTCTTTTCTTGCCGAGCAAATCCTCGATCGGAATCCGGAAATACTTATGAACCTCACGGATAACTAACTCTGCGGTGACGTGTTGCTGTTTTTCTTCGATAATCGAATCTAATATCTTAGCTGTCTGCTCCATATTCAATTCACAGTGCATAAGTTCGCAGGTGGCCAGCACTTTATTGAGAGCACCTTCGAGCTCGCGGACGGATGATTTAACTCTCTCTGCGATGAAAGTAATAATCTTGTCGTCAACTTTGAGATTCATCCGCTCAGCTTTTTGTCTCAGAATCGCTTCTCTTGTTTCTAGATCTGGGTGGCCAATATCGCAAACCATACCGCCTTCAAAACGAGTCTTGAGTCTGATTTCTAGGCCCTTAATATCCTTTGGGACTCTATCCGAAGTCAAAACAACTTGTTTCTTGTTTTGGTGCAAATGATTGAAGGTGTGGAAGAATTCGTCCTGGGTTTGCTCTTTGGTGGAGAGAAACTGAATATCATCAATTAAAAGTAGGTCGACGGTGCGGTATCTGTTTTTGAAATCCTTGGCTTTACCAAAACCTGATCCAACAGCTTGGATGAAGTCATTGGTGAAGGTCTCGGTCGAGACATAGAGGACTTTCTTGTCGGGGAAGCGTTTCAGATAGGCGTGGCCGATTGCTTGCATCAGGTGGGTCTTGCCCAGGCCAGAGTCGCCGTAGATAAAGAGTGGATTGTATTGCGTTCCTGGTTTTTCTGAGACGGCGTTGGCGGCGGCGAAAGCCAGTTGATTGGAAGGGCCAACTACAAAATTATTGAAGATATAATTATCATTCAGGGAAGAATTCTGCGGCAAAGGGACGGGGATTTCTCTATCCACAGTTAGGGTAGGTTTATCCACAGGCTTGTGGATAATTACCCCAGATTCGAGGTCTACCACCTGGTCGGGGTCTGGGTTGGCGATCTTGAATTTGATCCCCAAAATGGCCTCATCAACCTGATTTTGAAGAGCTTTCTGGATTTCTTTGAGATGCTTCTTTTTTAGCCAATCTTCGACGAAGAAAGTAGGCACTCCGATCGTAAAAACACCTTTTTTGTAATCAAAAATGAAGGTTCTCTTGAACCAAGTTTCAAAGTTTGGCTTCGACAGAGTGACCTGAAGTTCGCCCAAAGTGTTTCGCCAGATTTCTGTTAGATCCATGATTATCCAATCGGTTATTTCCTAGTCGTAGAAAATATAACAAGTTATCCACAAGGAGCGCAATGGTAGGGGCTTCGAGGCATTTATAATCAGCTTCCAGCCGATTGAATTGTTAATTTCTAATTACCCCCAAAGGGGAGCCTTCGGCTTAATTTCCAATCAATTTATATTTATTAATTAATAATTGAATAAAAATTAAGAACTAAAAAATAAGAATCACTGATTGGGTTGATTTTCTCTCATCTTTCTGTTATTATCCCTCTGTTATGGCAACATTTGGAACATATCAACCGAAGAAGAGACGCCGACAACGCGTCCATGGATTTTTGAAGAGGATGGCTACATTAAATGGCCGTCTCGTTTTGAGTCGCCGAAGAGCCAAAGGCCGCAAAGAACTCGCAGTATAAGAAAATGAGCAGAAATAGCTCATTTTTTTGTTGGGAAAAATCCAAATATTGAACTCGCAGTAATAAGTTAATTTACTTGGCAACGAGCGTAATTCGTGCTATGTTCTCTTTATGTTACCGAAGAAAAACAGAATAGTGGCCAAGGATTTCAAGAAGCTCAAGCTTTTCAAGAAGGGCACAGTTTCTGGTAAGCTTTCGTTCAAATTAAAGGAAAGCGGCCAGGTTAATCCTTCGAAATTTGGCTTTGTCGTCTCCAACAAGATTAGCAAAAGGGCGACGGACAGAAATGCTCTAAAGCGCAAACTCCGAGCGATGGCTTGGGATGTTCTGCCACAAATTGGCAACGGCAAAGAGATAATCGTCTTTGTAAAAAGTGCTTTCGCCAAGCCTTATAACTTTGCTGAAATCAAAAGTGAATTTGATCGCGGCTTGGCTAATATTGGTTTGATTTATGTTCAAAAAAATAATCGTTAGAACAATTGAGTTGTATCAGCGGACACTGAGTCCTGATCACGGTTGGCGTAAAGGCCTTTATCCTGTAGGATATTGCAGGTATACTCCTTCTTGCTCTCAGTATTTCAAGGAGGCAGTGATCAAAAAGGGAGCGCTTCGTGGCTCCGTCCTCGGAATCTGGCGAATCATACGTTGCAATCCCTGGAGTAAGGGAGGACATGACCCCGTCTAAAGACGAAAGTAGTAAGTTTTTAGTTTCTAGTTCTTAATTTTTATTCAATTATTAATTAATAATTATAAATTGATTAGAAATTAGAAACTAATAAATAGAAATTATTTTATGAAACAATTCTTTTTCGTTCTTCTCTATCAACCGCTCTACAATTTACTTATCTTCTTGGCTTGGTTGGTGCCGGGACACTCTATCGGTTGGTCAATTATCGTCTTGACCATCCTGATCCGGCTTGCCCTTCTCCCCTCCTCGCTCAAAGCGGCTCATTTTCAGGCCAAAAACAACAAGCTTCAGCCTCATGTCAACAAAATTCGCAAGGAGATTACCGACAAACAGGAGCAGACCAAAGCGATCATGGAGCTTTACAAAACTGAGGGTCATTCCCCTCTCGGCTCCTGCCTACAATCGCTGATCCAACTGCCGGTCTTGATCGTGCTCTACAATGTATTTCGTAGCGGGTTGAACGAAACAGGATTCAAAGACCTATACTCTTTCACCCCTCATCCTGACACGGTTAACACTATGTTCTTCGGTATGAATATAGTTCACCCAGATCTTTGGGCGCTACCAATTATCGCTGCTGTGCTCCAATTTGGTTTGTCATACCTCATGATGCCAAAGAAAATCGAAGGCGCACCAGATGATCCAGCCGCCGCTATGAGCAAACAGATGCTTTTCTTGGGCCCGATTATCACCCTATTCTTCGGCCGAAGCATGCCAGCCGCCTTGGTAATTTACTGGATTGTAACGACTCTATTTAGTTTGGTTCTCCAATATTTCGTCAACAAGCAGATACATGCAACTCCGCTAGTTCGAGATGGCGGCAAGGCTTTGCCAGCTCCAAAAGTGGAAAAAGCAGAGAAGATAGAGCCCGTCAGAATCGAAAAGCCAAGCAAGAAAGAAATGCTTTATAATATCATGAACAAACGCCTCGACAAAAAAGAGAAGAAGTCGGGTGTCAATGTGACTGTGCGCACCAAGAAGAAATGGTAAGGATAGTCCAAAGTCTATAAAGTTTGTAAAGTCCATAAAGTCCATAAAGTCGAAAGCAAAGAATGGAAGGTTGGCAGAGTGGTTTATCGCGCTGGTCTCGAACACCAGTTGGGCAGCAATGTCCTCAGAGGTTCAAATCCTCTACCTTCCGCCAAACTTAATTAGAGATATATATGAAACATAGATCTCGTATATTACAGAAAGAACAAAAAACCCTCGAGGGTTTTTTTGGTAAGAAATTTGTCGATATTCCTGATTTGCCGTCCTGGGTGACGGACGAATTGATCGAGCACTGGGAGGAGAATCTATTCTTCGTCCACTATTTGCCGGATATCTCGCTCGAGCATCATCTCGAGTTGCCCGCTTGGAAAGACAGGCCAGCCAAAATCTTTTACCAAAAGATCAAAGAGGGCAAACTACATCCGAAGGCCAAGAGTTTGCCTGGCAAGTGGATATTGCTCGATGGCCGCGACAAGCCCGAGCAGAAAGTTTTTTGGATCTCGGCGTTGGACGCCAAAGTAATTAAAAAGTTTGTGGCTGATCCCAGGGACCATATCCGCAAATGGAGCAGCCAGAAGCACGGAAAAGAGTATTTGAAGGATGAGCTGGGGAAGCGGGGCTTTGGCTCTCGTTATTGTCTGACACCCTCTGACATTCATGAACTCAAGCCGTTTATTCTAAAGTTTCTTAAAATTGATCCGAAGCAAAAAATTCGCTTGCCATATTTCATCGAGTTCAATTACCTTGGCAACGCGGCATATCCGCAGTGGCGGAAGACCAAAACATGGGAGTGGTTTGAGGACAAAATGACCGATAATTGTCATCTGGCCAGCGGGAGCAAGAGCGTCGGTATTATCGGCTGGGATCCGACTGATCACTGGAGCACAATCCTAGGCTTCAGGGTGGTGATCGAGCTATGAACGAGAAAACTACCAAATCTCTTCCGGTCTGGTTTTTCACCAATGAGAAACTTGGCCAATTTTTTGCAAAAAATGAACACAATCAACCGATCGAAAGAGTTTACGCAATTGGTGGAGCTGGCGATTTCGCCTTCTCGCTTCTGGCACAAGACGTACGAAACAAGATTAAAGAAATTGATCTTTGTGATATTAGACCGATGGCAAATGTGACAATTGATCTCAAAATCGCGCTATTTAAGAATTATGATTTATCACAAATTAAAAGTTTGTTTTGGGGTCGAAGCGAAGATACGCTCGGCTCTATTTACGCTAAATTGAAGTCAACGCTTCCGCCTGCGGTGCTAAGTGCGGTCAAAAAAAGCGGGGCGGGGAAGTTTTCCGAAAGTTTGAAAAAATCAGGTTTGTGGTACAGGGAAAGTTGGCGAAAAGCCAAGGATGTTGAGGGCTATCTCCCCTATCTCTCCTCGGAATCGAACTATCGCCTGATGCAGAAAAATCTAGATAAAATTGTGATTCACGAGGGTGATTTTAATGATAATCTTAAGTCTGCCGGCGATGGATATTACGACCTGATTTATTGCTCAAATATCTTGGATAGTGAGACGTACTGCAAATTTCCCGACCAGTATCTGCAAAATATCCAGGCAAAGCTAAAGGACGGCGGCATTTTATTTGTCCTTACTCAAAATAATCCGAAAAAGATGATCAAACTGATTGAAAAGCAGGGCATTCATTCACTAAGATCGGAACTGCACAAATTCTCCCCTCTATCTCTCTTGTCCAATCATTATTCGTACTCAATTCTACTTTTTCAAAAAGCGGAAAGGTGAGGTTGGAGATAAACCCCTTCTAGCTTCCCCTTGAAAAGGGGAAGAACTACTCTGTCCCTTGGACACTTCGTTGTTGTATAATGAATTTATGGTTGATATCAACAACACAATTAGCTTTCTGACGCGGGAGCAGGAGGAGAGGCACACCAAAGAAACCGCTGCTAAGCTCAAGCTTCCCTATATGAATCTGGTCAATTACCCGATCGTCAAGGAGGTTTTGGAAGTCATCCCAGAGGAGGATGCGATTGCTTACCAAGTCGCGCCATTTCTGAAGGTGGGGCATCAGATTAGGATAGGGATGGTTGACCCAACAAATGAGAAATCTAAGGCATATTTGAGCAAAATCGCTGAGGAAAAGAATGTTTCTTTTGCCGTCAGTTTGGTCTCCAAGACCAGCTTCATCTTTGGTGTCTATGCTTACGAACAGATCAAAACCAAAGCGATCGAAACAAAAGCAGAAGAAGAAAAACGAAAAGAAGATAATTCTTTCTACAATATCAAAGACATCAAGGGCGCGGCCGAGGCGGCCAAGACGGCTACGATCACTCGGCTCCTTGAGACGATCCTCTTTGGTGCGATCAATCTGGGCGCTTCTGATGTTCACTTGGAGCCGGCTGAAAACAAGTTTTTAGTCAGACTCCGAATAGATGGTGTGCTTCAGGATCTAGTAGACTTACCCTTACAAAAATATAAGCAGCTGCTCCAACGTATTAAGTATGTGGCCAAGCTCCGAATGGATATTACGGACAAACCGCAGGATGGACACTTCTCACTGGCTAGCCCGGACAACAAAAGTCTTGATTTTCGTGTTTCTACTATGCCATCAGCTTCAGGCGAAGCAGTCGTGCTCCGTCTCCTTAACATGGAGGGAGATTTCTTGAAGCTCGAAAATATGGGCTTTCGCCCGGATGCGCTGGTGGCGATTCGAGAGGCAATAGGCCGCCCACATGGCATGGTCATCACTTCTGGCCCGACAGGATCGGGCAAGACCACAACTCTCTACGCACTTCTTTTGGAGATCAAAAAGCCAGGGGTCAAAATAATTACATTGGAAGACCCAGTAGAGTTCAAGATGGAAGGGATCGAACAGAGCCAGATCAAGCCTGGACAGGGCTACGAATTTGCCGATGGCCTCAGGGGCTCGATGAGACAGGATCCAAACGTCTTGATGGTAGGAGAGATTCGAGACTTGGAAACGGCGGAAATCGCCATCCAGGCCGCTCTGACGGGGCATTTGATGCTCTCTACCATCCATGCCAACTCTGCGCCAGCCGTCTATGCCCGCTTCCTCGAGATGGGGGTCAAGCCTTTTCTTCTGACTGGCTCACTCAACATTATTATGGCTCAGCGCTTGGTTCGTCGAATTTGCAAAGATTGCGCCACTCAATATGAAGCTTCCGACAAAGACTGGAAAGCGATCGTGGATATCTTGTCTCCTATCGTCGAACGACTGGATCCCGCAATTGCGGTCAAACTTGAAAACGGCCAGAGGACACTTTTCCAGGCCAAAGGTTGCTCAGTTTGTAGTAGTACTGGCTATGTTGGGCGAGTGGCAGTAGTCGAATATATTGTGCCAAATGATACAATCGAAGGCCTTGTAACATCAGGAGCTTCTATATCAATGTTCGACAAAGAAGCCCGCAAGGAGGGTATGATTACGATGGAGCAGGACGGCCTGATCAAAGCTCTTGCTGGTATTACAACGCTAGATGAAGTCTGGCGCGTCACGCGCAGTTAACTCTAAACAATTATCATCAATCGAAAAAACCGTCTCAGTTATAAGACGGTTTTTGTATACACGCATCCCAGAAACCTGTGTCGAACTCAATGAGGTATTAACTTATCAGATTAACGACTGCAATTATCATAACATAAGATAATGCAATGATGATCAAGCCAATAACAGCGTTCAGTATACCCTGCATGCCTTTCTTGGCTGACTCTGCATTTCCGCCAGCGGTCAAGTAAAGAAAGCCGCCGATGATCAGAAAGACGAATGCGATAATAGCACCTATTCCTGCTGACCAATTAAGAATATTCACTGCTATCGATTGGAACCCAGTATCACCCGCAACCGGTTGAACGAATTTTAGAACAGGAAAAGTGTTCGCTGGTGCTGTTGGATCCGCTGCTAAAACTTTCTCGATTAGATTCATAAATCCTCCGTTAATTATTTTGTTTATTATATTTTAAAACTTTTGGGACAACCTAGTCAATAGCCTATTTGCTCAGCAACCACAGAAGGGTAGTAAGAGTTATCCATGAAAGCGAAATCACAACCAGGCCAACTACAGAGTTGATGATGCCCTTCACTGCCTTCTTGGCTGATTCTGCGTTTCCGGCGGCGGTCATGTATTGAAAGCCAGAGACAATGAATACCACGAATGCGATAAAAGCTGCTACTTCGCAGGTTATAGTGAAGACCGTGTTTATTTGGGTCGTAATGATGCTCAAATAGCTACCCCCCACTTCCGCGTCAGACCTGACAGGGTTGTCCAGCTTTAGCGGGTTAAGATCGATAGCCAATACCTTTTCGATAATCGTATTCATAGCTAAAACACTTTCTGCGCCAAGATTCGGATCAGACTAGCCAAGCCAACTATCGCCAACCCTCCTATCGACCAGAGCAG
Source organism: Patescibacteria group bacterium (assembly GCA_041671645.1). Classification (NCBI taxonomy): domain Bacteria; species Patescibacteria group bacterium. Next base: position 127,688 of record JBAZBD010000001.1, read on the forward strand.
GGTTTTCTTGGCCGTTTCGGCCTTGGCATCTTCTCCAAAGGACGTGACATATAGGAAACAGCCCCAAAGGAACATGGCGAACGCGACGATACCAGCAAAGGATATTGCCATCACTACGAACGAATTGGCTGCGCTATTGATAGTGTTGAGGTCTTTGTTTGTGTCAATCCCATTGAAATCACAAAGGAAATCACTGAGGGTGGAAACACCATCTCCCTTTATTTCTGCACATTTTGTAGCGTCTATGATGGGGCTGGCCATTATTTAAATCTCTTTATTATATTTACTACAAACAATATTATCGTATACGACAGGGTTCCTGCAACAAGGCCAACAATTAGGTAGATCGCAGATTTCTTGGCTTGCTCTACCTTCTTGTCGTCCCCAGCGGCGGTCAAGAAGAGGAAGCCGGTAAAGAGGATACCGATCAGGGCGCCGGCGCCAATCAGTATCATCAGTATTCCTGGGTGGGTAGCGTCTTTGCCAAAGAGGCTGTTGTAAAGGTCGCCGATTTTGTGAATAGTGCCACCGACGAGTTTGCTGGAGTTGAGCACGATTTTCTTGCTGGTCCCGCCAGTAGTACCTCCAGTAGTACCTCCAGTTTCCTGCTTAACTGGCTGCTTGATCAAAGATTTTCCTGGTAGGCAATCATCTGGGCTTAAGTATACCCAACCGACAGAGCGATCTGCGCTCCATGTTTCGCCGATTGTGGAACTGTTTGCTGTAACGGTTACTACCCCGTAGTGGGCTCCGTTGTTGGGATCAGCCTCGGCCTGGCTTATTCCTGTCTTTCGCTTGAGGAGTTTGACAGTAGCTTCGTGGTAATAAGGCTCAGAAGTGTTGGAAAAAGTGTGAGTGAACTCGGGATTGAAGGTGTAGGAGTTGTAATTATCAAGTGTTTGGAAATCGCAGATCCAGTTTTGGCCTTCCCCTGAGCATGCCGCTCCTGAGTCGTCGAGATGGCTCCTCAAAGTGGGATTGTCTCCAGGAGTGATGGAGTAGCCCTTGTAGCTGATGTACATCTTGACAATATATTCTGAAGGATCCTTCGGTTTTTCTGGTAGAGTGACGTTGACGTTGACGGTAAGATCCCTGTTGGTGGCACGAATCATACAGGCGTTGTAGACTTCTCTTCCGTTGAACCTGACGTCCAGTCTCGGCTGGCTTATGTTCGGAGCGTACTCTTCCCCCGCGTTTGTGAGAGTGTAATAGGCTGGCGGAGAGTCCCATCTAGTACCATTGCCATCTAGGAAATAACCCTTAATGGCGTATGCCCCCGTTGCCAATCCGCTGAGATCTGACCAGCTAGCGGTGCATGATCCCCTGATGGTGTCGCTGGTTGTGTCATCAACATTACGATTGGTATAGAGCCAGGAAAATTCTGAGTCATCGGCGTTGCCATCTGTTCCTGGCTCGTCTGATCTCATAATTACGCAATCTGTCAGAACGGGAACGATTGAAGTCGATGTGAGGGACAAGGGCATGTCGATATTTACTGATGATGTTGTTGCTATGTCGATTGTCTGGTTCGACGGTAGATAGGCAGAACCGAGCGCATCTTGCGAAATCGGATCTTCTGGTGGAAAATCTGGGGTGTCGGCGACACAATAGTAGGTGTCATCGGGATAATTATCGCAATAATTAGCGTCATAGGGGTTTATTACTGTTACCCAGTTCGAATCTCGTGATACTGGTACAGGATTACCCTCCTGGTATAACTCGGCTGTAAACTGGTATTGGTTGTCGGGGGTAAATTCGTCTGTGGTCCATGATCCAGAGCAATATTGGTTGCTGTCTGTGACATCCACGTATATCGACCACTCATCGGTGACGTCTAGACCAAACTGTGTCCCGTTTTCAACATAGATGTAGCACTCGTAATTTGGATCAGATAGCTCACCATCGGGTAAATTAAAATCCGTCCAAAAATCCACAGTTTCTCCAGCGTATATCTCCTGCGGGTCGCCGTAGACTAATATCGTCGGTTGATCCTCTGCTCTCGCTGGAGTCACGAAATAAGCTGATCCTAGGAATAGGAGACAGGTGATGAAAACAATTCTAATAATTTTTCGAGAAATTTTCATCAAGATTTGGCTGGACAAGCTATTATTTTTTACGAAATATTGAATGTGGGCATGCCTAGGAAATCGAGGATCATGCCAAGGGTCAAAAGCAGGACGTATCCAAGGAGCGTGCCCATGAAGACGTCTTTGGCGGTGTTGATCTTGGTATTATCTCCCTGGGAGGTCATATATACGAAGCCGGCGTAGATAATCATGAGGACCGTGAGAGTGCCACCGAGCTTGAGGGCAAATTGATAAATAGCATGGACGTATTCGCCATAGTCAAAATTATCCTTCCCATCTATCTTGAGACCGACTTGCACTCCGGCTTGGGCAGCATTCACCAAATGAAAACCAATTTTTTCTATCACATTTACCATGTTTCTTTCCTGAGTAAGACAGTGATATTGTCAGCGGCTTGGTTGAGAGCGGCCTGGGCTGTTAGTGTTCCCTTGTTCACCGCCCTGATGGCGTTGCGCATATTGGCGTCGAAATCCCCAGGGTAGCGACCCTTTTGAAATGCTTTGGCTGTCGCGAGCTCTAATTTCTCAGGATTATTCCCAGTTCTGTTCTCTATGCCTATTTCGTATGAATCGTACTTGTAGGAGCCATAAAGTCTTGAGGCGGATGTAATATTACTAGAATATGTCGTAGCTAGGCCATGTACTACATTCCAAGCTATGGCTGAGTTGGGGGTGATAGCGCTGACACCAAATGCGTTGAATCTAGCATAGTCAATAATCTTATCTGGTTCAGTGTTAACCTGTGGCACATAGGTAGTAGCATAATCTTTAAAGGTAGGATATTTCTGGGCGAACACATTGAGTAGTCGATCATAACCGAAGAGGATGGCAACTTTGCCGTTAACGAAGGCTTCGACATCATTGCCCATCGATTCATTCCAGGTATAGTTGGCACCCTTGGGATTGGCAAATGAAGTGTAGAATTCGAGTGCCCTCTTGCCAGGGACTTCTTCGGTGCCGACTGGAGTACTGCTCGGTAGGCTGAACATGGCCAATTTGAGATCGTCAGAGAGGATCTTGGTCTCGTTTTGGAGCATGAGAAGATAGAGAATATCCTGTGGATAGGAAACATTGTCAGAGCCAATGGCCGCTCCCGCTATGCTAATATTGTCGCCATCTCGCTTGGTCAAGTATGGCATTGCTTCGGCAAAATTTGTCCAGGTATTGGGGACGGGGTCGAACATCTTCGAGATTCTCTCATATGTGACACCACTGACAGTGCTTTTCTCAAGATCAGACAGTGCTTGTCGGATCAGGCTGGGATTGTAGTACACAATCATCGGCTCTGCTGAAGCAGATAGGGCGTAAATATTATTATCAATCTGGACACTTTGTTTGATCGATTGAACATAGCCCTCATCCATATTGACCTTGCTGGTGATAGCGGTAGGAGCAGGGACCAGTTTATCCTTGTGGCGGTAGACCCAATCATTCGGCATAGACCAGACATCGGGGCCGGTACCGGAAAGCTGAGAGTTTAGGACCTTGTTCTCATAGGCGGCGTCGAGGGTCTGTTGGACGTACTCCATAGTGTAGCCCTTGTTGGTCGACTCGAAGTCCTTGACGATTGGTTTCCAGACGTCGGGATCCTCAAAGCTCCAGACTATGACCTTGGTGGCTCGTGCGTCTGTGGTGCTGGTTTTCTTGGTACAGCCCGACAGCGCCACAGTAAAAAAGGCCATCATCACTGCATAGCTGGCGAATTTAAGAAATCGTTTCATATATACCCTCCACTTCGTCGGAGACGAAGCAATTATCAATTATCAAATATCAATAATCAAATATTAATTGTTCACTTGTAAACCTGAAAAATTAAATGCCCTGAAAGGGTCCCTTTGGGAATCATTGACCATTGATACTTGATATTTTTTACAGTTTTCCGGCGATCTCTTTGATAAACTGCGAAAAATCACCGTTTATGTCCGGCCTCTTCAGCGCCATCTCAACATTTGTTTTCAGATATTGAGTGACATTACCACAATCATAATATTTTCCACCCTTTATTTCAACAGAGTAGGCATCGTTCCCCCGCTCTCTCAACTTGTTGACGCCGTCGATGTAGACCAATTCCCCACCCGGTTTGACTTCACGGCCCGCTTCTTCGAGAGCGTCAAAAATTTCTGGTGGGAAGACATAGCCGCCAAGGCTGGCATAGTCGGATGGTTTGTTGTCGTCGCCTGGTTTCTCAATCAACTCTTCGATCTTCATAATCCCGTCTTCTACCGTATGACCCTTGGTGAAGCCGTATTTCTTACCATCTCCTGGGCTGTTCATGATGAGTGAGGCAATAATGGTGCTTTGGTATTTGTTGTAAGCCTCGACAAGCTGCTTGGTCTTGAGTGGGTCAGAGACGAGGAGCTCGTCACCCCAACAGACGACAAAAGGTTCGTCGCCAACAACATTCTTGGCGGTCAAAATGGCGTCGCCATTCCCCTTTTGCTCCTTTTGTCTGACAAAGACAAACTCTGCCATCTTGGAAAGATTTTTGATCTGCTCAAGTTGCTCCATCTTGCCCGATTCGGCAAGCTTGTTCTCAAGCTCTAGGTGGCGATCGAAATGGTCCTCTATCGCCCGTTTGTGCCAGCCGGTGACTAAGATAATTTGTTCAATTCCAGAAGCGACCAATTCCTCAACCACATATTGGATCACTGGCTTGTCTACAATCGGTAACATCTCTTTGGGCATCGCCTTGGTCCATGGCAAAAATCTTGTGCCATAGCCAGCGGCAGGAATAACAGCTTTTCTGACAGGTTTCATAACGCTCCTTAAAATTACTAATCCCCCGCTCTCATATTAACACTGATTATATCAAACAAAAAAGCACTTAGAAAGTGCTCAACTGCAAACCGTGTCGATATCGGTAAACCCTATTTGCTCTCTTTTCCATCATTAATCTTGATGAATTTGGTCTTGGCTTTTTCGTCCTTGGAGATTTCAATGCGAAGAAGGCCGTCTTTCAAAGTAGCCTTGGCACTCTCAGAATTGATGGCGATTGGCATGACGTAGGAGCGTGAAAAAGGCCCCCAATAGCACTCTTGGGTGAAATGTTTGTCGCTTGGCAAATCATGTCCGGCCTGGCGGGTACCCTTGATGGTGATAACTTCGTCAGTGATGGAGATATCCACATCAGAAGCTTTCACCCCGGCGATTGGGGCCAAGATGTAAACATTGTGGTCATCATGAAAAACATCGACAGCAAGCTGGCCTTCTGTTTCTTCGGCTAACCAATCATTGTTATGATTTTCGACCACGACCCTCCTTTAGGTTCTGGACTAGTTCAAATCAAGCGATATACTAGATATAAATATTATATACTTATAGAGACCCATGTCAACAACTTTTGAAAAATCAAAATATGGCAAAATGCTCTCTTTTCCAAAGCTAATCCTGGCATCACTATTTGACATTCTTTATCCCAATAGATGTATCAATTGCGGGCATTATGGACAACTCTTATGTCTTGAGTGTGCCAGCGATCTCGAGATTCTCAAAAGCTATACCTGCTATGGATGTGGGAAACTGAGCCAATTTGGAAAATTGTGCAACAATTGCAAGAAACAGCTTGGTGGTAACATCGATAGCATCATTTATGCAGTTGATTATAGTAGTAAGATAGCCAAAACGTTGATATCGGCCTTCAAATACTCTGGAATTACGGAGTTATCCACAACTTTGTCCGCCCTGTTGATAACTCGAATCCCGAGCTTGGAGCCTGGAATTATAATGCCTGTACCACTACATCCATCAAAGAAATTGCGGCGAGGATTTAACCAATCAGAATTACTGGCCAAGGAGATATCGAAAAAGCTAGGATTTCCCCTGAATAACTATTTAGTTCGGGTCAAGAATACCCAGTCGCAGGTCGGCTTGTCGCGAGCGAAAAGACTTCAAAATTTGGAACAAGCATTTGTCTGCCGAAATAGCTGGCGGATCAAGGGGAAAGTGGTCTATTTGGTTGATGATGTAGTGACGACGGGGAGTACTTTTGCTGCCTGTGCGAGCGTTTTGAAAGAGGCAGGGGCCAAAAAGGTAGTCTGCCTGGCAATCGCCCGCAATCTCCACATGAAATAACGACCAAGCAATTAATTTTTCGTAATTCAGCTTGAATATTTGCCCAAAAAATGTTATTGTTTGAGCTGCCTGGAGAGGTCGCATAGTGGTCGAGTGCAACTGTCTTGAAAACAGTCAGGCCGCAAGGTCTCGTGGGTTCGAATCCCACCCTCTCCGCCAATGAAAATGTCGCTAGTAATAGCGGCTTTTTTGTTGCATTATCATGGTACAATTAAAGTAATTAAATAGAGGAGTATCATGACAAAGAACCTGGAGATTTATCACTGTCCTGTCTGCGGTAATACTGTCGAGATTGTCGGTGAAGGCGCGGGAAAATTGGTTTGCTGCGGCCAGCCAATGGAGAAAATGACGGAGAATACAAGTGATGGGGCAAAGGAAAAACATGTCCCGGTAATTGAAAAAGATACGGAAAACAAGAAGCTAATCGTTAGGATAGGGGAGGCGCCTCACCCAATGACTGATGAGCATTATATACAATGGGTCGAGGTAACAACAGATGGATCTACGCGAAGGAAGTTTCTGAACGCCGGGGACGACCCAAAGGTCGAATTCTGCTTACCAAAGGGCGATATAACGGTACGAATCTACTGTAATCTGCATGGACTCTGGAGCAAATAGAGCGACAGTTTATAACAAATAAACACCTCAGATATCTGAGGTGTTTATTTTATGGTAGCAGTTTGAAGATTACTCGATGCAACAGTCGATTGCTTTTTTGACCAAGGTACCTAGTTTGCCGAAGACGCCCTTCTTGGTCTCATCTTTCTTGTCTAGCGCTCCGTCATCAATCTTTTTTACTTCATCCAATTTGATCGCTTTTAAGTTGATGCCCCAGAAGAGGGAATAAAGATTATAGGCCTTTTCGAACATGTCCTTGGCTTCGTCGTCTTTGCCACGGCCTAGTGCCTTGGTCCCCACTTCCATCAGTCTCATAGATGCTGACAAGAGGTGTTTGGAGATACACCAGACTTCGCCTTCGTAATCAGGCACAATCTTCTTGAGTAGCTCTTTGCGCATCTCTCTGGTCTCTTTGAGCAAATCGAAATACTTATCATCACCCGTTTTCTTGGCGGTAAAGAAAAAGTGCTCTTCGATTGAAATCAAGTTCATAATTGCAATCGAAAGATCCTCATCGGCGGAAAGGTCAAACTTGTTGTCCTTTTTCGAGTCGTTTATCTTCTGAATGAACTTATCTACATTATCTATTGGCATTACGATCCTCCACTATTTAAAACATGGCTGAATGGTCGGCGCGGACATAATCAGGGTAAATTTCCTCTTCGGAAAACCAGTGCGCGATTTCATTCTCGGCTTCTTCGGCGGTCTCTGAGGCGTGAACGAGGTTCTTGACAGCTCGCTGATTGAGGTTGGCGGCGGCAGGGGAGTCTACAGAATAATCTCCTCTGATCGTACCGATTTCAGCCTTGTTCGGCAGGGTAGAGCCGGTAATTTTGCGAATCATGTCTCTTGCGTGGATGCCTTCGATGACCATAGCGACGACTGGAGCCTCAGTCATAAAATCGATCAACCATTGGCGGACCTGTTTGCCAGCTTCTAGATTGTTGTCGGTCCCCATAACTTCTTTAGGATCAAGACCATACTCCTTGAAAACGTTGAATCCCTTGTCCCCGAGACGGGCGATCCAAGTTTCGTCTTTGGGGTAGTGATCGTTGATATGCTCGAGGGTTGGCTTGACCATCTTGAGGGCGATAACCTTGAGCCCACGTTTTTCGAAACGGCTGACTATTTCTCCAATCAATCCTCTCTCTACACCGTCAGGTTTGACCATAACGAATGTTCTCTCAATCGCTGTACGATTTTCCATTTTATTCCTTAAAACCTTAATATTTCTTCTGCTTTTTCTTTGCTAAAATTCTGGCCGACAAAACCCAAGGCAAGATTCGACTCAATCAGATATTTCCTGCCAATGTTGATTATATCATCTCGGGTAATTTTTTCTAATATAATAGAAATTTCCTTTACGCTCAATATTTCCTTGCCCATGACTGATTGCAGGGCGAAGTGTGTGGCGACTTCACTGGTGTCTTCTTCGCTGATGAGCATTCGCCCGTAAACGATCTCCTTAGCCCGTCTGACTTCTGCCTCGGTAAGATCTTCAAAGACGCGGTGATATTCACGCAGAATCGCTTCTATCGCCTCGGAGACACGTTCATGTGGTACGCCGGCGTATGTTTCGATGACACCGATGTCTTGGTAGCTAGAGGAGGAGGTTCTGACCGCATAGGCCAAGCCCTTTTTCTCGCGAATTTCAGTAAACATTCTGGAGCTCATGGAGCCGCCAAGAATCATCGCCAGAAGCTTCAAGGCATATTTATCTTTATTATTGTACCCAGCGCCTCGAAACCCGATGATGACGTTGGATTGCTCAGTTTGCTTCTCTACAAGTTTGATTGCTTTGCTAGTGTTTAGATTTGTATCGGGGCAAAGGGTTTCCTCACCCTCGGGAAGGGTAAAATATCTTTGAACCAAGGCTTTGGCCTCATCGAGAGTAATATCGCCAATGTTTCCAGCCAAGACGACAATGCCGTTGGCAGCAGTATAATTATCGTGATGGTAATTGACCAAGTCCTCACGTGTGAGAGAGACGATGCTTTTCTCGTATCCGATCACGTCTCGGCCTAGATTGTTACTGCCAAGCAGAGCTTCTTCAAATTTACTCGAAGCGACCTCCATAGGGAGATCTTCGTACATTTTTAATTCCTGCAAAATAACCTGCTTTTCCTGCTCAAACTCTTCCTCGGGGAAGAGCGGATTGAGGACAAGGTCAGAAACAAAATCGATCGATCTTTCCAAATATTTAGAGGCAACTTTGGCGTAATAACCAGTGTATTCTTTGCTGGTGAAAGCGTTGTGCTCTCCGCCGATATCCTCGATAAACTCTGAGATCAAAGTCGAGGTTGGTCTTTGTGTCGTCCCCTTGTAGAGCATGTGCTCAAGAACATGGGAAATGCCAGCAATCCGGTCCTCTTCATAACGACTGCCAACACCAAATACTGCCATCGTTGTTACGACTTCACGTGAGCTGTCTGGAATTATGACCAGCCGCAATCCGTTGTCCAAAGTGAATTTTGTGTATTTTTCTATGTTTTTCATGACTTTCAATATAGCTTTTTTGTGTTGCCAAAGCAACGCCAACGAAAAAAGCGGCCTAAGCCGCAATTTATCAAATGAAAATGGTACCCGCGAAGGGAATCGGACCCCCGACCTCTCGGACCGCAACCGAGCGCTCTATCCACTGAGCTACGCGGGCACAAATAACTAAAATTTAATCCAGCGGTTAATTCTATCGGTCAAACCCTCGCCATGACTTTCCTCGGGCAGATGATTGGCCAGGAATTCTCTGATCTTCTCAACGTCGGCGTTTTTGGCTGGCATCATGATCTGATTGGCAACTTTACCTGACAGGGTGAAGTAAAACTTTGGCACCAGTCCGTCAATCAGCCAGAAGTCCTTCATCTCTTGAAAATCGACAACCCGATTGTCTACAACGATGCCTTTTTCGTACACGGCACACTCAAGTATCCGTGGCTTTAATCCTGTCAAAAAAAGATAAAGATAAGCGACCAGAACCAAAACCATACCAGTCCACATGGTCTGAAAATAAAGCAGGGCGCCAAGGGCTATAGCAATAATTGTCGTAACCAGATACCAGAGCGGACTTCGCTCCTGACTTGCAAAATCGGCTGATTTCCAGTTGAAAACGGGCTTATCAACTTTGGTGTCCAGGCTCGGTTTGGCTGGAGCCGGCGCTTTTTTCTCGGCCTTTTCTTTCTTGCTATCTTCTTTTGCCATATTCCCCTCTTTCTTAACAAATTTGGCGGAACGCTAAGCGTTCCATTTGCCACGCTAAGCGTGGCGGAAGGTGAGGGATTCGAACCCTCGTGGCGGCTTTTAGACCACCGGCGGTTTAGCAAACCGCTCCCTTAAGCCACTTGGGTAACCTTCCTTATGCAAATGGTACCTTCCGGACTTCGTTTAGATTACCATAATTCTCTAGGGAAATCCACCCACCCCAGTTGAAATAAGTCTGATAACAAGAGATAATGCTTTTAGTTTATAGCCTTTAGTTCTTAGAATTTTGTTATTATGCACAAAAAGCAGTCAGCTTTTATTTTCAGCTCGTTTGCGATGGTTTCTGCCGGTATCTTGCTGGTTCCGGCCAAGGCTTTTGCTATCTGCCAGGTAGTTTGTCCGATTGTGGTGGCTAGCACGTTGACTCTTCTAGAGAAATATGGCATCGATAACACAATTTCCGGTCTCTGGATTGGGGGAGCGCTACTGCTCTCGTCTATTATCACGATTGACTGGATCAAGAAGTGGAAAAGTCATTGGTCAATCAACTTGGCTGTGTTTACTTTATTTTACGCGGGGACATTTCTACCTCTCTATTTCAAGCATATCATCGGTGACCCGACCAAGGTGCTCTGGGGCATGGACAAAACTCTTCTCGGCGTCGTGGTTGGAAGCATATTTTTCTACCTTGGTGATTGGGCATACCGAATTATCAAGGCGAAAAATGGTGGCAAGGCCTGGTTTCCTTTTCAGAAGGCGGTCATGCCCCTGATCCCGATCGCAATTTTTAGCTGGATATTTTATCTCATCACCAAGTAAACCATAAAGCATTTATGCAATATTTAATTGGTTTCTCAATAGCCCTTGTCCTCTCACTCTTTTTGACTGGAATCGCTCGCAAAATCGGCATCAAATACAACATAATGTCCAAGCCGAGGAAGCGGGACGTCCATTTGCGCCCGATGCCTAGAATCGGTGGCCCGGCTATTTTTGTTGCTTTTGCTGTCGCTCTTTTCCTCGTCTTTCTACGTTTTAATATAGATCCGAGCGCCGATAACACCACGCATATATTTAATCTACGTATCTGGGGGATTGTGCTGGGCGGTCTGGCAGTAGTTGGTCTTAATTTATTTGATGATCTTAAAGGTCTTTCTCCTCTCAAAAAGCTAATGATTCAGGTTTTTGCCGCTCTGGTCGTGATTGCTTCTGGCGTTGGGATAGACCATCTGACTAATCCATTCGGCCCAGAGATTAATCTAAACTCTGTCTATGTCCCGATATTCTCGCTGGACGGGGTAGTCTACCACTTCTCTCTTTGGTCCGATCTGCTGACTCTGATCTGGCTCGTCGGGATGATGAATATCATGAACTTCGTCGACGGTGTTGATGGCTTGGCGGGTGGGCTTGCCACTATCGCCGCATTTATCCTCTTCCTGCTCTCGATTTCAACGGTTGTCAATCAACCTTCTACTGCCATGATCGCAATAGTCTTCGCTGGGGCGGTCTCGGGCTTTCTTTATTGGAATTTCCCGCCAGCCAAGATCTTCATGGGTGATTCCGGTAGTATGTTCTTGGGCTTTATGCTTGGTGTCCTTCCGCTCATTTCTGGAGGCAAATTGGCAACTGCCTTCCTGGTCCTGGGCTTTCCAATTATCGATGGCTTTGTTGTAGCAATCGGGAGAATTGTGAGAGGGAAGAATCCGATCAATACTCCCGACAAAACGCACATTCATCACCGTTTCTTGGGCGCAGGATTTTCAACACGCCAGTCAATATTGGCAATGTATTTTATTGCCGCCGCCTTTGGTTGGGTCGCCCTTCGCTCCACAACAGCAGAAAAATTCACCGCCGCCGGTGTTTTGTTCCTGTTAGTATTACTTACGATATATTTGCTCACTCGTTTTCGTCGAAAACGCTCTTAGATTGCTTCGGCCGAAATGCTCTCTGCCGCTTGTTCTATGGCTAGAATAGGGCTTTTCCCTTTGACGATGATCTTGCGGCCGTCAAAATCGATCACATCTTTCGAGGGGATGACGGTCTCTTTGAGAAGACTTTGAATATAAAACTTTGAGAGGGCGAGAGTTTTGCTATCGATCAAATAATCATAAACTTTGCCGATATAAGCGCCTGATTCAAAAAAAGCTTTTTGATTTAGGCCATAATATCTTTTCTTAAATAAATCCTTGGCCGTCTGTGCCTCTTCGAGCTGGATGACGGCATCTTCGTCTTTGACGATGACTGCCTCCTTTAATACTTCAATCACGTCAACTGCTAGCACGACACGAGGCGCCCCAAACGAAAAAATAGAATTCAGAAGTATGAATCCTATTATTTTTTGGCCGCTTGGATCTACAAGAATATCGGCGACTTTACCAAGTCTGCTCTGATCGCGGAGGTCAAATATCGGCAATCCAATAAGTTTGGTATAACGCAAAATCATAGCTAGATCATAGTTCAAAAATGCAAATTGTTCAAACTATTTTCGCCTAATTGGCGCGTTCGACGTAAGATCCGTCGCGAGTGTCGACCACGATTTTGTCACCTTCTTTGATAAAGATTGGGGTGTCGATAATGGCATCAGTCTCGATGGTGACTCTCTTGGTCACGGCTGAAGCGGTGTTGCCTTTGACGGCTGGAGGAGCGGAAGTAACCTTGAAAATCATTTTGATTGGCAACTCAATGTCCAAGGCCTCATTGTTGAAATAAAGAATATCGACGTTTGAATTTTCAATCAGATATTGTTTCTGGCTTCCGATCTTGGAGGCAGGGATAGTGAATTGGTCGAAGGACTGATTGTCCATGAAGTAAGCCTCATCTTCATCGGAATAGAGGTAGAGGGCAGTTTTCTTGGAGAGATCGGCTTCATCAACTTTGTCAGCTCCCTGAAAGGTCTTGTCGACGGTGGCGCCAGTGCGAAGATTCTTGATCTTAGTCTTGACGACTGCGCCGCCTCGTCCCTGCTTGGAATGGTAATAGGAAATAACGACGAAAGGATCACCTTCCATCGTAAATTTGGTTCCTGTTTTGAGATCGGTAATTGAAAGCATCACAAAAAATTTCTAATTAATAATTATTAATTTCTAATCAAATTCTAATTCTCAATTATTAAAAATTAGAAAATGAAAATTAATAATTTATCTGACTGTGTAAGGCAAAAGAGCAAGGAATCTAGCTTTCTTGACTGCGTTTTCGACAGCGCGCTGGTGGCCGGCACAGTTGTTGGTGCGGCTAGCAGGCTGGATCTTGTTCCAGCGATCAAGATAGCGTGAAAGAGCGGCTACGTCTTTGTAGTCAATCTCCATATTCTTTGTTTTGCAAACTAAACATCTTCGTTTTGGCATGGTATTTCCTATTAAAATGGTATTTCTTCTATGTCGATTTCTTCATCGTTCTTTGGTGCGCTAACAGGAGCAACTTTCTCTGCTGGAGCGTGTTCGGCTGAACTCTTTGGCTCGTAGCTTCCGCCGCCTGTGCGGCTACCGAGAACGATAATATTGTCAGCGATAATTTCTGTTTTGTATCTTTTGACGCTGTCCTGGCCTTCCCAGTTGCGTGTCTCGATTCGTCCTTCGATGAAGACTGGCCCGCCCTTTTTCAGCATTGGCACTACTGCCTCAGCTTGTTTGCCCCAGACCACAATGTCGTGGTATTGGGTATCTTCTCCGTCAGCGGCGCCATCTCGGCCTTTCCATTTGCGGTTGGTGGCAACTGCGAAGTTGGCAACAGCTTGGCCGTTTGGGGTGAATCTCATCTCGGGGTCACGGGTCAAATTTCCTATCAGTTGAGCACGGTTTAGATTAAGCATACGTTCCTTTCAACTATGTTAAATATCAAATTCCTATTTGGATTATAACTCGTCTTTGAGGATGTCGTCGAGCTCTTCGTTGAGCTTAGATAGACGCTCAGCTTCGTCAGCTGGCTCTTTCTTCTTCGCAACTTTGCGAACTGGCTTAACTTCTTCTTTTACTTCTACAACTGGTTTCTCTTTGACAACTTTTTCTTTTTTGACTGGTTTGATTTCAGCCTCAACCTTTTCAACCTTAACTTCAGGCTCCTCTGTCTCTTCTTCAGGACTTTCAACTTTCGACTTTGGACTTTCAACTTCCGTGGCTTCTTCTTTTTCTTCTCTTACGGCCATGAGATCACGACTCTGCTCTGTCTCACCTTCGATTGCCTCAAATGATTTGTGGCCAATCAGGGCTTCGATCTCTTCGGTTCCTGCAATTTCGTCCTGTGTCAATGTGATTGTCTGGTCTCCGTAATCTTTGACCATCATCAATTGGCGAATGACAGTAGTTTCAAGTCTAATCTCTCTCTCGAGCTCGCGAGCCTTGTCGGCTGGAAGTGAAAAATAGATAGTAACGTAAGTTGCAAAGTCCTGCTTTTTGATCGTATAGCAGAGTTTGCGCCGTCCCCAAATGTCCTCTTTGCTGATTTTGCCGCCGAGACCATTAATAAGACCTGCAATTTTGCCGGTCACTTTGTTCAAATCTGTCTCGCGTACTTCATCAGAAATCATGTACGTAAGTTCGTACTGTCTCATGTAATCCTTTCGGCGCTAGCTGGCCCTTTCGGGAGTCCAATTGAGATCGGACGCTAGCTTCCTTGTCATCAAAGCCAAGGAAAAGTTAATTAATTTAAGCCAATAATAGCACGAAAATCGCTGGTCGTCAATCGTTTGGCACTCTCAATTGAGAGGGTCTAGATTCATCGGCCTGCGAGTGTCGTAGAAGGACTGATTGACCCACTCTGGCACGGGCTCATTTTGGTAGAGATCGAAGAATTCCGAGAGAAAAGTAGTGGCGTAGGAACCCTTGTCGAGATCAAAATAGAAAACATAGCCCATTGGCGCTTTGTAGGCGTTGTAAATCTTGGGCATGATTCTGGTCTTGATCATGATCGGAGTGTTGCCGAAAAGTTCACCGAAGAACGGCTGATCAAACTGAAGGGTAGAGAGCTCTGATTCTGGAATTATTGGGCGATAAAGAGCTAGTACTTCGGCCGAACCATTCAATACTGGTAATTCGTCCGGGAGCTGGAGATTGTTCTTGATGTAATGTGAAACTAGGCGGTTAAACCAGAAGCTTCGGTAAGCGTGAACGAATAGTTTGGTTGATTTGAATATCTGCTTCAGCGCCAAGACTGGCTTGCCCGTGCTTTGCAATTCGCGAAGGAGCTCTAGGTCATAACGGAAGAAATAGGGGAATTGAGCGAACGATTCAGTCATCTTGGCCCAATCTCCATAAAAGGCCGCGGCCTTGGCTCGAATGTCAGCCAAAACTTTGATCTCTTGGGTTGAAGGCTCTGCCAATATCAATCTGATCGCTTCGTCATAATTGCCCTTAAATATGGCTTGGCCGACGAAGTGATTATTGAGTCTGACTGAGCCGAAGCGTTGGAGGGAATAGAAGTTCAAGAATCCCGCCTTATTTACCTCTGTGACCCGCTCTCGCAGGATTTCTTCGTTCAATTGAGGATTTGTCCGGACCAGGATGGTGAAGCGGTTGCCGGTGAGGTCTCCGACTCCGACAACTCCTTTGCGCAAGCGGATATTCTTGAGAGTTAGGTTTGGCAAATCGACGCTTCGAAGCTGTTCCTTGGATACTCCGTTGAAGGTCATCTTCTGAGAAGTAATGGCGTTTTCGTCTTTGAGTCCCGCATAGCCGATTTCTGAGAGAGAAATACGAAGGGCGTTGGCTAATCGGTCGGCCGCTTCGAGCGTGCCAATTCCGTTTTTGACCACCTCTGCTTCGGTGATCGGTCGGTTGCTCAATTCAACTTCGTCTGGAAGCACGTCCTTTTCTTTGTTGATCGTGCTCACCTGCCCGTCCAGACCGATCTCTTCGACGATAAAGTCGGAGGGCAAAAATTTGATCATGCCAAGGCCTGCGATTTTGCGATCATAATCGATGCCGATATAGCGGAGGAAGGGAGTGGTAAATTGAGGCGAATGAGGCGCGACAACAGAGGCGGGGTCCAGGCGTTTGATCTCACTAAGCTTGGCCTCGTCAATCTCCTTGAGGGCTAATTCTTCTTTTTCTTGCATGGGATTATTATACTATTTGTTTATAATTTAGGCCAATTTGGCAAAATTGGGCATAGAAATGGCTCGTACCGAATGATATTTCGTGGTACGAGCCTGATTTCCTCCTTTTATTTGTGCGGGATCCCCACAACGTTTACAAAGGCTTGGCCGCCCCTGCAGACAAAAGCCACATCGGTCTCTTTTACGTATAGGGAGTGGCCTTCGCTCGGGACGTAGAGAAGAATGTTCGCCGAATCGGCGGATTGGCCGCTGGACAGATCTGGCGGGTTGCGCCAAACATTCGGGAAATTTAACCGTACGCCGGTTGGGCTACCTTCTGGCCCAGCCAGCCTCCGCAAGATTGCGGCGAACTGGGCGCCACTCAGAGCGCCAGAGCCTTCGGCCGATGGGCCTTGGCGAATTTCGAGGCGTGTGTCTTTTGCCATCCCTGAGGAGTCAACTGTGCAGACCCACCGGGCGTGCCAGAGGATCTGCGGACGGGTCAAGAAGTCCGCCAAGAGAGCACCATCGAAGGTCCCCTTGGTTTGGAGTTGAATTCCCAAATCGATGGTCCCTCGATCATTGGTTGAGATCGTTTCGGGGTCGATTCCGAGAGCGGTGGCAAGAGTCTCCCACTTGGTCGACTGACCGGTCTGATCCCTCTCAACCGGTTTTATTTGGTCGAGAAAGGGACAGAGTCGCTCAATACCCCGGAGGGTAATGAGACTTATAAACACGAACGGGTCTAAGCCCGCGGCAATCTTCTGTTGCCAGTATTCTTGTACGTTCATGGCGTACCTCCAGTTCAGAATTTTGGTATTTCAGTAATGGAATATAATACCAAAAAAGAGCCAATTTGTCAACAGGCTTTTGTGTTTGGGGAGAGTTTAGACGTTGAAACGGAAGAGTACGACGTCGCCGTCACGCATGATATAGCTCTTGCCTTCAGTGCGAATGAGGCCCTTCGATTTGGCATTTGCCCACGAATTAGAGTTCAAAAGATCTTTGTAATTGACGATTTCAGCGGCGATGAAGCCTCTTTCAAAGTCGCCATGTATGACGCCAGCCGCTTGAGGAGCAGTGTCTCCCTGATGAATAGTCCAAGCCCGAGTTTCGTCCTCGCCGGTAGTCAGATATGTCTGTAGACCGAGTATCCGATAAGCTTCCTTGATTAGTCGGTCTAGTCCGGAATCCTCGAGTCCTAACTCGGCCAAATATTCTGCTTTTTCCCCTTCGTCGAGCTCATTTAGCTCCGATTCAAGCTTTGCGGAAATAGGGATAAAATCATTTGTCATCCCAGACTTGATCTGGGATCCAGAAATATTAGCCTGGATTCCAGTCTTCACTGGAATGACACGATCAAAATTGGCAATTTTATCTTCGGCGACGTTGGCGATATAAATGACTGGTTTCTGAGTCATCAAGCCCAAGTTCTTGATCTGTAGTTTTTCGTCGTCATTTAAGTCTGTTTCACGAGCATTTTTGCCGGCATTTAGTACAGTTTGAACCTTTTTCAATCCTGATTGTAAACTCTTGGCTTCCTTGTTCCCACTTTTGAGCTCTTTTTCGACGGAAGAAAGGCGTTTTTCGACAGTATTTAAGTCAGCCAATTGGAGCTCTGTTTCGATCGTATTGATGTCGTCTGCAGGGTCAATTTTGCCTTCGACGTGGACGACATTTTCGTCTTCGAAGAAGCGGACGACCATGCCGATAGCGTCGCATTCGCGGATAGCGGCCAGGAATTTGTTGCCTAGTCCTTCACCTTTGGAAGCGCCGCGAACAAGGCCGGCAATATCGACGAATTCGACTACAGCAGGCACGATTTTCTTGGATTTTGACATTTCGGCTAGCGGTGCGAGCCTTTCGTCGGGAACTTCAACAATACCCACATTGGGCTCGATGGTGCAGAAGGGATAATTGGCCGCTTCCGCATGAGAGCCTTTGACAAGGGTGTTGAACAAAGTTGATTTGCCGACATTTGGCAGGCCGACGATGCCGATTTTTAAACTCATAATGGGCTGATTCTAGCAGAAAAGGGCTCAAATTGAAACATGAATTAAAAAAGCAGGCAAATGATGCCTGCTAACCGATAAGTTTGAAGGGGAAGCTGTCACGCTCCTCACTATGAATGTTCTGTCCGATGATGACTTTGGCGCGAAGCCAGAAGAGTATTCGTTTCAGATAAGTACTGCCCATAATCTGATCATTTGTCGAGTCAAGGGCTTCTACCAAGTTTGATCTGTTTGGGATCAGATAGGGCACCGCATCTTCGGTGAATCGATTGGTAAAAGGTTCCTTGATCTGATCCAACATATGACGCAGAACTTTTTCAGCAAATGAGATTTCGTCCTCGATTGGCTGTTTTATCTCTGGTCCGACGAATTGCCTATACTCGCGAATGAGTGAATCATGACGCAGATCATTGTCGTACCAGGCCGAGAGGCCATTTCTGTTCATGTCCGTCCACCCTTCCGGTGGTTCAATCGGATTGACTACTGGCCATCGCTCTTTGTATTGAGCAAGAGCATAGAGGGAATAGGTCAGAACCTTTTTCCCGCTGTCACAGTCTAAGGTGAAGACAACTGAGACACAGAAGGCAGTCTTGGGTATGCAAGCGAGCATGACACTTGTCTGTATGCTCGTCGTCTCAGGCATAGGCGGGTTGAATAGCTCTTTGTAATAAAGCTTCAGCCCGAAGGATTCAAAGATTCCGCCAAATTGGCGTGCAATATTCTGAATATCCATTGTAAATACCTCTTGCCTGTCTTATAACACTTTTCATCTTTTTTGGCAAATAAAAATCTCCATTATCATGGTAATGGAGACTGGCTTTGCTTTTTCATCTTAGAACGTGGGATGCCCTCAGCGCCGAGGACGATGGCGTTTGTTATGTATTCTTTAATTAAGCTTTTCGGCTGAAAAGGTTCATGTTGAGCCATCACATATGGTCTTGTTACATAACTTGATGCAAAGATCGTGATTTTCTCTGGCACATCTGTCCAGAATTCTTCATTTATGATTACTCGATAAGCGTAGAAGACGACGTCCTCATCGTTCATTTCTCGGAGTGTTACAGGATACTTTCCTTCTGGCAAATACGCCATCATAGCGTAGACTCTCCCAAGCAACTCCCTGAGTGCTGAGCCACAAGTCGTGAGCGCTTGCTTACCTGTGAAATATCTAGCGATAAAGTAAGCCAGAACGCCGATGCCAGCGATTGCTAAATCGATCAATACTCCGAACCAACCCTTTGTTGCGTAATCGTTCATTAACGAACGAACTGAATCTATAACTATGTACACTAACACTATGCCCGCGACAACAAAGAAAATAATCCTTGTCGTGTTCATTCTTTTGTTCATTTCTAGTCCCCCCTGAAATGCATTCACAAACAAGTTGTGTGGATTTTTTATAACACGCTTTATTCTTTTTGGCAAATAGAAAAGCCCCGATAGTTCGGGGCTTGGGTAATTAGTTATGCTTTTTGGCATTGGATGCCATGTAAGCATGTCGGCGCCATCTCTGTACGGAGTGGGCGCATGTCGGCGCGACGTGGTAATGCACCATCAACATCCTTATGGCGATGCGGCGAAACGGTCGTGGCGACTTGAGCGTTTGGATCATCGGTTCGACGACCCACAGTCCCCATTCTTTCCTCGAAAGGATGCGAACGATTGGGGAAAAAAATAATGTCGGGATCAACATGATGGCCCAGAAGGCCAAGGAAGCGTTAAGCTTCGCTCGTCTCAAGGCCCACATCACGTGTGGACTGATCCTCATTGTTACGGGATCTGAGAGATCCCAAGTTCTGGAGCTTGAACCGACCATTGGTCGATTCATAGTGTTTTCTGCTGTAACCATTGCTACTACATCCTTTGGGGAAGTTGGCCGAAAAATAAAACACTCCTTCGATGAAGGGGTGTAAATATTACTTTTAGACCTAAAGTCATATTAACATGTTATCTCTATGTAGTCAAGGGTTTTCGACCTTTATTTTTCACTCAGGCCCCGAAGGGGAGCCTTCGGCTTTGGCGAGTGAGTAGGTTCTTTAATTCTAAATCAAGATACGTTATCATCAGTGCATGGAAAAGAAAACACTAGTATTGATAGATTCGAACGCGATAATTCATCGCGCTTATCATGCTTTGCCCAAGACGATGTCGACGCGCAAAGGCGAGCTGACCAATGTTGTCTACGGTTATACCACGACTTTAATCAAAGTTTTGGAGGATTTGAAGCCTGACTACATTGCTGCTTCGTTTGATGTCTCAAAAAACACCTTTCGACTGGCAGAATATGCCGAGTACAAAGCCCATCGGGTCAAAGCCGATCAGGAGCTATATGATCAAATCCCTCGAGTCAAGCAATTATTGAACGTCTTGAGCGTTCCGATATATGAGTTGGAAGGATTTGAGGCTGATGACGTCATCGGCACGATTGCACATATTTGTCAGGAGTCAGGAGTCGGGGGTCAGGAGAATGGCTCCAAACTCCAAACTCCAAACTCCCTGCATATTTACATCGTGACGGGGGACAAGGACGCATTTCAATTAGTCGACGGTAACATTGAAGTTTATGATTTGAAACACGGTCTATCTGACGCACAGATTGTCAATTCGACGGTGATCAAGACGCTCTGGAATTTGGATCCTTACGACTTCATCGATCTCAAGGCTCTGGCCGGCGATCCCTCTGACAACATCCCGGGCGTGCCAGGGATTGGGCCCAAGACTGCAACTCTTCTTTTGCAAAAATATGACACGTTAGTAGATATATACAAGAGAATCGACGAGGGCCTGGAGCTCGACGTTAAACCCAGAATTCTTGGCTTGCTCAAGGAGTACAAAGAGCAAGCATTTCTCTCCCAGCGACTCGCCACCATCCGCAAGGACGTACCGCTTGATTTCAAACTGGAAGATTGCCAATGGGGGGACTATGATAAGGATAGCGTCAGGGACTTTTTCGAAGAAATGCAGTTTAACTCACTGCTTCGACGATTCGGAGCGATCAAAGGCGACATGCCCAAGACCGAGCAATCAAAAGAACAAAAGAAGCAAGATGATCAATTAAAATTGTTATAGTAAACAATGGAGTAAAATAATGGATTCGGCAGAACACAATACGATTAAATACTCGATTTCTTACCAAGACACCCAAATGGATTTTCGAAATATCAAAAGATTGCAGAAAATCATCAGGCTCATCGATCCTTGCGATGATTTTCTTGATATAGGTTGCTGGGACGGCTACTTGATGAAGCAGTTTGTGAAAAGTGGCAAAGTCAAGAAAGCTGTCGGTGTTGATAATTCAAAGTCAGCTATTGAAATGGCGAAAAAGGATGGTCTTGAGGTTGTATTGGTTGAATCAGTTGATAAAAAGATTCCTTTTGGCGATGAAAGTTTTGATTGTGTATTCGCTGGAGAAATTATTGAGCATATTTATGATGTGAACAATTTTACTCTCGAAATAGAAAGAGTTTTAAAGAAAAATGGTCAACTCATAATTACAACGCCAAATCTGGCTTCATTTGGATCGCGGATGAGATTGTTGTTTGGCAAGACGCCTTGGATGATTGAAAATATTCTGGAGAAAGATTCGGCTGGCCATATCCGATATTTTACCTTTGACTCCTTGGAAAAAGTGCTGGAGGACCGTGGGTTTACAGTCGAACAATGCGCAACAAATGTTATTCAGCTCAACAAATATAATTTGACTGGTTCCCTCGCCGATTTATTTTATAAGTTAGGCTCAAATATTATTATCAAGTGTAGAAAGAATTGATCAGATGAATGATTCAGCTATGAAAGTATTACTCACAACCAAAGACCAAGACATTTATCCCGACGAAACTTTTGACCCAGACAACGATTGGAAAAAAAGAGAAGCTGCTAGGGCCATTGTTTTCGACGATCAGGGCTTAATTGCGCTGATGGATGTGTCGAAACATGGTTATCACAAACTCCCTGGCGGAGGACTGGACGAGGGCGAGAAAGTTTTTGACGCCCTCGCTCGAGAGCTGAGAGAAGAGACAGGTTGCAGGGCTGAGGTGACTCGTGAAGTCGGTCAGATACGAGAATATCGAAAGAAATATAATCAAGTGCAAGAAAGCTATTGCTATATCGCCAAGCTGGTCGGCGAAAAAGGCGAGCCAAGTCTTGAGCCTGGCGAGATAGCAGATGGCTTCAAAATAATGTGGGTAAGTATAGACGAGGCGATCGATTTGCTTTCATCGGACGAAACGGACGGTTACCATGGGAAATTTGTTTTGAAGCGAGATTTAGTATTTCTCAAAGAGGCAAAAAAACTTTTATGAACGAATTATTAGCAAAAGCTGAGAAATTAGGGGTCACAATTCCGCAGATTACTGCGGAGGAGATTAATGAACAGGTCAAGCCGGTGCTCAAGAAGATGGAGCAAGTCGGTATTGAGATTGATTGCAAAGTCTTGAACGACCTGGCCGAGAAGTTGGCTCATCGGATCACGAGATTAAAATCCAAGATTTATGAGCTGGTTGGCCACGAATTCAATATCGATTCGCCGATCCAAATGGCCGAAGTCTTGTTTGGCGAGTTAAAATTGCCAACTGCGGGGCTGAAGAGAACGAAGTCTGGCGTTTCAACGGCGGCCGCAGAGCTCAAGAAGATTGAAAATGAAAGCCCGATCATCGCACTGATCCTGGAACATCGGGAATTGGCCAAATTGATCTCTACATATTTGAAACCGCTACCACTTTTGGTAGATATTAATTCCAGGTTACATACGACCTATGGGCTCGAGACTTCGACAGGTCGACTGACCAGCTCCGAGCCAAATTTACAAAATATTCCGATTCGTGGGACCTACGGTGCCGAGATTCGTGCCTCTTTTGTCGCTTCATATGGGATGAAATTGATTGCGGCAGATTATTCACAGATAGAACTTCGAGTTGTCGCCTGTCTGGCAAAAGATGCCGCTATGATCGAGGCATTTCACGGTGGAGTCGATATTCATACCCGCACAGCGGCAGAAATATTTAATGTGAAGCCAAGCGAAGTGACTCCGGACCAAAGACGCAAGGCCAAGGCGGTAAATTTTGGCATTGTCTACGGTCAGACGCCCTATGGTTTGTCTCAGTCCTTGAGCATTCCGGTCGAGGAAGCGAGCAATTATATCAAGCGATATTTTGAGGTTCACACGGGAATCAAGAACTATATCAACGAAATGATCGACAGGGCTCACAATGATGGCTTTGTCGAAACGATATTTGGCACCAAGCGATATTTGCCAGAAATAAATTCTCGAGTTCATTATATTGCTGAGGCGGAGGAGCGGATGGCGATCAACATGCCAGTCCAGGGCACGGCGGCCGAACTATTGAAACTAGCAATGATCGAATTGGATCGAAAGCTTAGCAAAGGAAGTCGTATGCTTCTGACGGTCCATGACGAGTTGGTCGTTGAGGCACCGAGGGAAGACGCGGAAAGCGTGGCGAAAATCGTGAAGGAAACAATGGAAAACGTAGTCAAGCTTTGCGTACCAGTGACTGTAGAGGTCGGAATCGGTGATAATTGGTCAAGCGCGAAATGATCTATTTTATTTACGGAATTGACGCGTATTCGGTGAAGAAAGCGGCTGACAAATTGGCAGCTGATTTTGTCGCTAGTGAAGGGTCTGACTTTAATTTGATTAAGCTTGACGGCCAAACGATGAAGGCGGGCCAATTCTTTGACTCAGTTTCGACATTGCCATTTCTGGGTGCCAAGAGGCTGGTCACAGTTAATGGTCTTCTCGCTCTCGGGGACAAAGAATCCAAGCGAGTTGTGGCCGAAAAGATTAAGAATATTCCTGATTATTCTGATGTCCTGTTTGTAGACGAAGGAGAGCCAGACAAGCGTGAGTCAATATTCAAAGTTTTATCGGAGAAAGCAAAAGTCGAGCGATTTGACGCTCCGACCCCATATTTGGTGACTGACTTTGTTAAGAAGAAGATTACGGAGGCCGGACTAAAAGTTACCAGCCAAGTGGCAAATCAGATTTCTCTAGCAGTTGGAACAGATTTGTCTCGGGCAGAGAGCGAAACCGAAAAAATTATTTCATACACTTTTTACCTTGACCGCGATGAGGTCTCGGCCGATGTTGTCTCGAATTTGATTGAGCCGGTTAGCAATGTGAAAATATTTGATCTGACCGATGCTATCGCGGATCGACGACTTGGTCAGGCCTTTTCGATTCTTAGCAAGATGAGGAAATCGGGGCAAGATGAAGCGATGATTTTCAATATGATCATTTTCCAACTTCGTAATATGTTAATAATCGAGAGTTTGGGCAGTAATGCGAGCCAATCTGGCTTACATCCGTTTGTTGTGAAAAAGACTTTGAGCTCGATTCGGAAATTCAAACCAGGGGAGATAAAAAAGTTTTATTCAGATTTGGCAGAGCTGGACTGGAAAATTAAGAGCGGTATTTTGGAATTTTCAACTGCAGTCGACTTGTTGGTCGCAAATTTTTGTAAGTCATAGGTTTTTGGTATAATAAGAATCAAGTAACCTGGAGGGACAATTTGCAGGCTTCTTTGAAAAGCAGGACTAGATCATCTGTGATCAATTTTTATTGGCGTAAGCTGTTCTTTTTTGCTGGTCTGTTTTTGCTGGCCGGTTTTTGGCTGAGCAATATCGCCGCATACCGAGCTGATATTCAAAGTTATCAACCGCCCAAAGATAGTGGCAACCTGACGCTCCAAGTCGGTATAGATCAAAAAGGCGTGATCTCGGTGGATGGCAAGAAATTGCCGAACCGAGTGACTGTCCTTGCTGACCAGAAAGAAGAAGCTCGTTTCCCAATATTGGAAAATCCTGGCCGATATTTTAGCCAGGTCACGATCAACGTCACTTTGCCCCAAGCAGTAGCTCGAAATGTTGAATATCAGCTTGTGGCTAGTCATGGAGTGGGCAAAACTGATGCATATTTGGCAAACTCTACAACAGTTGTTTTCATCGCATATGATGTTGAGCCGACAGCCCTGATCACGCCAGTCCTCACGATGCCGAAGGGTACGATTGGCTTCCCGCTCATCTCCGAAATCAACAACTACATTCATTCTGTTGAGGCTGATGCGTGGGTTGTGACTGGTCTGGCTCTGCCATCGCTTACCCTAATCTTTATGTTTTTGTTTGTTTCTTACCAATCTCGCCGCCAGAAGATCGACGAGCCCGACGAAGAAACCCCGGCTCCGCCGATGGCGATTCCGCCAGCAGTTGTCGGCGCGATTATGCACCAGAAGGTTGGACCTCGTGAGATCGCGGCCACGCTGATTGATCTGGCAGTTCGCAAAGACATCTACATTATCGACCGTGACAGAGATTTCGCCTTCATCAAGAACAAATTTGATCGCCGACTTCTAGCCTTTGAGAAGATATTGCTTTCCAAGATCTTCAGGACCAAACTGATTTCATCCAAAAAAGAGGTCGAACATCGGATCAACAATCACCTATATAGCCGCAAAATGTCTCTCGTCACTTCCGGCATTTACACATTGGCGACCAGACTTGGCTACTTCAGAGTCAATCCGAGATTCGTCCATATTAAATACCAGATGATTGGGCTTTTCCTTTTCTTTAGCGGCCTGGCTGGATTCTTTGTAACTCTCAAGTACTACAGCGGCCCAGCTTTTGTCGCCTTCTTCTGGGTTGGCATGATGATCTCGGCTCTCGTGATCTCACTGACCGCAAAGAATATTCCTATTCGAACAATTCTAGGCCAAGAGGCAGTCAGTAACTGGCTAGCGTTTAAAAAGTATCTAACTAGCAAAAAGAAGATTGAATTTTCATATGATAATTTAGAACTATTTCAGAAATATCTGCCATACGCAGTGGTGCTGGAGTGTGAAACCGCTTGGGCCAAGCGCTTTTCAGAGCAGAACTTCATGGTGCCAGAGTGGTTCATGACCGACAAGACGGGACTCGGTATGTCGGACTTTTGTCTTTCGCTCTTCCCAATTGTTTCTTATGTCGGCCGAAGCCTGGCCAATATTCAGGAACCAAGCTACAGGTAAAGCCTTACGGCAAGTATCAACTGTCAATTATCAATGATTCCCAAAGGGACCCTTTCAGGGCATCTAAGTATCAAGTCTTCAAGTATTTATTGATTTCAAAACTCACTTGATAATTGAACATTGACTCTTGATCATTAATTTTTTTTGTTTATGTTTCGAGAAATTTTGTGGAGAATAATTTATGGAGGCGGCATACTTTTCGATTTGACGAAATGGTTGATTTTAGTCGTGGTCGTATTCTTGTTGGTAAATACGTTTTTCATTTCTATCTTTGTTGTCGATGGTTGGTCGATGGATCCGAATCTAGTCGACAAGGAAGTGATACTTTGGAACAAAAATGCATATACCAAAGCTAATCCCGAGAGAGGCGACGTCGTGGTCGTAAATTATCCTGGCAATATCAAGAAGCAATACGTGAAACGCGTTGTCGGCCTGCCTGGCGAAACCATTGAAGTTGCCGAGGGGTCTGTCTATATCGATGGGCAGAAGTTTAATGAGTCATATTTAACTTCGGAGGTAATTACAGATCCGAACTTTGCTATAGCGCTCAAGAATGACCAATACTTTGTAATGGGAGACAATAGGACAAATTCAAGCGATTCGCGGGCCTTCGGGCCAGTTGCCAAGAGGTTTGTCTTGGGCAAGTCGCTCAAGGTAATTTATCCTAGTTTCAAGGCTATTCCAAGATAAAAAAATACTCTCGAGTGCGAGAGTATTTTTTGTAAGAACGAGTGCAAATTATTTTTCTAGAGATTTGGCAAGGCGAGACTTCAAACGGTTGGCCTTGTTTTTGTGAATAACATTTTTCTTGGCGGCAAGATCAAGCTCACGGAAAGCTTTGGAGAGAAGTGTATTGACGTCTTTGGCTTTGGCCTTGACTGCTACCTTCAACCCTTTGACTGCGCCTTTAACTTTGGCCCTGGTCAGGTCGTTGAATTCTTTGTTTTGGATGTTGGTTCGGAGAGCCTTCTTGGCTGATTTGATGATTGGCATGTGAGTAAATTTCTAATTATTTTAGGTCTCAATTTCTTTACAAAAATTACTTTAACACAATATTGAGCGGAAGTAAATATTTATCAATCTCTAGTTGATCCGATGTTAAAGGTACAGCCCTTTTCCTTCTGCCTTGAGCTTCTCGATCAGATCTTTGACCTCGTGCGACTTGTCGCCTTTGCAGATCAACATTGCGTCCGGGGTGTCGACAACGATAATGTCCTCTAGGCCCACAGTCGCGATCAGTTTGTCGTTTGCCATGACAAGACACTTGTCGTTGTCCACGCCCATGAAATGGCCCTTAGAAACGACTTTAGAGCCATATTCTTCGACAAGCACCTCGAGCAAAGTGCCCCATGATCCGACGTCGCTCCAACCGAAGTCTCCTGGCACGACCATGATGTCATCGGTTTTCTCCGAAATGGCGTAATCAATCGATGTTTTGTCAATCTTGGGATACTCTGTCTCGGCCACCTTGCTGTATTCTGGTGTGCCAAATTTTTCACCAACTTTTTCCAACGCATCAAAGGATTCCTTGGCGTATTTGGCATAAAGGTCTCTGATGTGTTTGATCTTCCACGCGAACATACCACCATTCCAAAGATAGTCCCATTGGGTCACATATTTCTTGGCAGTTTCCAGGTCTGGTTTTTCAACAAAACGTTTGACTGAAAATAATTTTAAGTCATCTTTAACTTCAACTTGTGAATCCATCTGGATGTAGCCCATGCCAGTATCTGGCTTGGTCGGATTGATACCGATCAAAATCATGTGATCTGAGTACTCTCCGCCAATTAAATCTTCAACAAAATCAACAATTTTAATAAACTCGTTGGGTTGAGTGATGATGTGGTCTGACGGCACGAAGATGGCCGAAGCCTCAGGGTCACGTCGGTGTATCGCCTCGATTGCAATACCACAAGAGCCGAGAGTGCCAGTAGCATATGGCTCGACGATGAAATTTTCTTTTGGAAGATCAGGCAATTGTTTCTCTGCTTCCGCAAGGCAGCCCTTGGTCACGGTCACCAAGATTTCCTCTGGTTTGAATTTCTTTGTGAGACGGTTGTAAGTCTCTTGGATCATTGTGTTCTTGCCAAGCAGAGAGTGGAATTGTTTGGGTGTTTCTACTCTAGAGAGAGGCCACAACCTGGTGCCTTGGCCCGAAGCCATGATAACTGCGTACATAAAATCCTTATCTTAATTTATGGTCAGATAATAACACAAAACAGCGTGCAGGTTAACAGGCTAGTTTCGGATAATAGAAAGGAGCTCGTCGCGTTTTGTTTCCATCAGCTCTTCTGATTTGGCTTCGACGTTTAGGCGCAGAAGGGGCTCGGTGTTGGACGAACGTAGGCTGAACCACCAGTCTGAGTATTCAACACTGAGTCCGTCGAGAGTGAATTGTTTCCCGTCGGCGTATTTTGCCTTTATCTCTTCGATCTTTGCTTTGGGGTCAGCAACCTCTGTATTTATTTCTCCAGAGTCAGAGTAAATGCTAAATTCGGCGGCTAACTCGGAAATTGGCTGATTGAGCACACTTACCATTTCCAACACGATGAGAGCGGTCAACATGCCAGAATCAGCGTAGTATAAGTTTTTGTAAAAATAATGGCCTGAATGTTCGCCAGCGAAGAATCCATCTTCTTTGCGCATCTGAGTTTTGATCAGAGAGTGCCCGACCAGTGTGATCGAGGGAACGCCGCCGTATTTGACAATAGTTTCGCGAACGCACCAGCTCGTCACAACATTATAGAGAATTCGAGCGCCAGGATTTTTCTCAAGTAAACTCTTGGTGACCATAGCCAAGATCACGCTAGCGGTGATCGTCTGACCTTTTTCGTCAATGAAGTAGACGCGGTCGCCATCACCGTCGAAGGCGAGACCGAGGTCGGCCTTTTCTTCCAAAACTTTCTTTTTCAGATCAACAACATTCTTGTCCTCTATTGGGCTGGGTTGGTGATTTGGAAAAGTTCCGTCGATCTCGAAGTAAAGGGGGATAATCTCGATCGGCAAATCACCAAAAATTTTATCGATGACATAGCCAGCGACACCATTGCCTGCGTCGACGACAACTCGAAGTGGCTTGAGGGCAGATTTGTCAATCAATGAGATCAATTTGTCGCCATATACTTTGTAAATATCGCGTTTTTCGATCTTGCCTTTGGCGTCACTCGTCTCCAATTGATCGTTGACAATCATATCCCGAATCTCGAAGAGTCCGTCATTACCGGAGAGGGCGACCGCGCCTTTCTTGACCGCTTTCAAGCCATTGTATTGGCTTGGATTGTGCGAAGCGGTAATCATGATCGCGCCGTCCAGATCATCATAATAGGCAGAGGCAACGTAGGTCATATCCGTAGTAGAGATGCCAAGGTCGACGACATCAGCGCCAGCTTCAATTAACCCGCCAAAGAGAGCATCTTTGAGGGCAGGCGTAGAAACTCGACCATCGTATCCGACTGCGACCTTCTTGGCTGAATATTTGTTGGCGAAGGCGATACCAAAATTGTGCATAATTTCTTCATTGATCGTCTCGGGGTAGACGCCCCGCACGTCATAAGACTTAAAGATGTTGGGATCGATTTTCATAAATCTCCAATTTAAATTAGTAAATATTAGCGATTATCTTCGATCGCTTGTGAAAATTCAAGTGCTTTGTTAGGCGCTTATTCTTGTTTGCGATTACCATTGGCCCGAAGCAGGATAATGCCGAGGATAATTAGGATGATCGGCCAGCCGATTGCCCAGATGTTGATTTGAAAAGTTATTTGAATCAGACAGACAATGCCAAAAAGAATGATTATAACTCCGAGGATCGCCTTGGTATCGCGTCGGTTCCCACCGTTCCACTCGCCAGCAAATCCTTTCTTGAATTCGTCTCCAAACTCCTGCGCTTTCTGTCTGATCTCGGATGCGACATCGCTACGGCTTTTGCAGGTCGGATCATTGGGGATGAAAACCCAGGCCAAAAAGTAGAAAACGATAGAGATCCCAGAGAAGCCCAATATCACAAATACCAATCTAACCAGAAGCGGATCGAGATCAAAATACTTTGCCAGGCCACCACAAATGCCGGCAATATATCGGTCAGAACATGATCTGTAAACTCTTTTTTCTTTCATTTGTCTCCTTTATTTTTACTCTACCTAAATTATATCATATTGACTTCTTTCGCACATTTGCTATAGTGATCAGTTCATTAAAACAGGACAAAAGAGCGTGGAACTGACACCAAAACAACAAGTTGTGGAAATCTTGAAAAGCAAACAGAAGATTCTCCTTTTGACTCACAAGAACCCGGATGGCGATGCCCTGGGAAGTATTTTGGCTTTGTACCAAGTCCTGAAGGGCATGGGCAAGGATGTCACAGCCGTTTCAACCGATCAAATTCCGCCAGTTTTTGGCTTCCTTTCCGAGATTTCTTCTCTCTCTGATAACTTTGCTGGTACTCGTGATTTTGTCATCTCACTCGACGTTTCGAAGATTAAGGCCGACAAGGTGATGTACAAATTGATTGAAGACAAACTCCACATTATTGTCACACCGCTCAACGGTCAATTTGAGGCCAAAGATGTTGTCTCGGACGAAGGTGGCTTCCATTATGAGGCCATTGTCATCCTGGATTCGCCAGATCTTGAGCGTATCGGCACTCCTTTTGAGAATAATCCAGAGTTGTTTTATGATGTTCCAGTCGTAAATATCGACCATCACCCAGGCAATGATCAGTTCGGCAAGATTAATTTAGTTGATTTGACTGCAACTTCTACCGCCGAAATTCTTGTTTCTGTGCTCGAAGCTCTGACTGGGGACTCGAAATTCTTGAATGAAGAAATCGCCACTTGTTTGCTCACTGGCATTATTACCGATACCAATTCGTTCCAAAATTCCAACACAACTCCAAAATCTCTAACAGTGGCGGCTCAGCTTGTTGCTTCAGGCGCCAGACAGCAGGAGATTATCAAGAGCATCTATAAGACTAAGCCTTTATCAACCCTGAGACTTTGGGGCCGGGCCTTGACCAAGCTTAGAGATGAGAGGGACTATCGCTTTGTCTGGACTGAATTATACAAGAGCGATTATCTCGAAGTTGGTGCGGCAGAGCCGGAGTCAAGCGGAGTGATCGACGAACTTTTGAAAACTGCCCAGGGTGTTGATTTTGCCCTTTTGCTTTCAGAGAAGAACGGCGATGTTCACGGTTCGCTGCGGGCTACCAACAAGACGATCGACGTCTCAATTATCGCTAGACTTTTTGGTGGTGGTGGTCATGCTGCGGCAGCTGCTTTTCAAATTAGTAGCTCAGATCTCGAAAAATCTTCTGGCATGATAATTCAGAAGATCAAGGATTATCAGAAGTCCCTCACTAACGCGCAAAATTAATAATTGTGGCGTTGCAATTTCGTCTAATTTAGGTTATAGTTTCAATAATCAATTAATAAGGGGAGAAACTGGTGCGTGGCCCTTGCTACGCTTGCCAGCTGAAAGGATTTAATGGTTCAGGAAAAGGCCCAAAAGGTACAGAAAGAGGATCTGGTCAAAAAGTATCAGACCCACGACAACGACACTGGTTCGACAGAGGTGCAGGTAGCAATCCTCACCAAGAAGATTTCAGACTTGACCAAGCACTTGAAGGAGCACAAGAAGGATTTTGATTCTCGACGTGGACTCTTGATGATGGTTGGCAAACGCCGAAGACTTCTAAACTACCTCAAGAAAAAGAATGAGGCAGATTACATCAAAGTTATTACCGATCTCAATTTGAAGAGATAATGGTCTAAGATATAGCCCCTTCGCGGGCTATTCTTAGTTCATTAAATAAATCGCAGAAGAAAAGTTCAGGGGTTATTCAGATATTAGTAATTTGTATGATACCTATTACTAATAGTCAATAACACTTGAACTCTCTGCAAGAAAGGCAATTCCATGATTAAGAAACTGGAATTCACGACTCGTAATTACGAAGTCGATTTTGGTACGAAAAAAGTTAAACTCGAGACTGGCAAACTGGCTGGATTGGCCAATGGTTCGATCACGGCTCGCTATGAAGACACGGTAGTCTTGGCGAACGTCTGTGTGGCGGCTGAAGCAAAAGAGGGAGCAGACTTCTTCCCTCTCATGGTTGAGTATGAAGAGCGTTTCTACGCTGCTGGTAAGATTTCTGGTAGCCGATTCATCAAACGTGAAGGTAGACCAAGCGACTCTGCTATTCTAAACGGTCGCAAGATTGATCGTCCGATCAGACCTCTTTTCCCAAAATCATATCGAAATGATGTTCAAATTATTGTAACAACTCTTTCATATGACGGCTCTATCGATCTCTCAGTTCTCGGCACCTTGGCCGCCTCAGCTGCTCTGATGCAGACCAACGCTCCATACAAGGGACCTATCGCATCTGTAAACGTTGGCATGATCGATGACAAATTCATCCTAAACCCAACTGAAGAAGAGCAGGAAAAATCAATTTTGAATCTTACATTCGCTGCGACCAAAGAGCGAATCATGATGATCGAAACTGAGGCGAATGAAGTTTCCGAAGAGAAGGTTTTCGAAGCTATGCAGTTTGGCCACAAGGCGATGCAATCTGTAATCGATATTCAACACAAAATTGCCGAAGATCACGCTCGAGAAGTCGCACAAATTGTCGACGAAAAGACAGAGGGTCTTCACCTCGAGGTTTCAAATCTCGTAGCCGAGAAGATCAAAGATGCTTTGGCTGAGCTGGACAAAGAAGCTCGACAAGCCAAGCTCAAGGCTTACGAAGATGAAGCGCTTGCTTCACTCGAAGGAACATACAAACAGGTTGAGATCAAAGGTGCTTTCTCCAAGCTCGTAGAGAAGGAAATTCGCCACTTGATCCTAGATGAAGGTATCCGCCCAGATGGCCGTGAGATCGAAGAAATCCGACCAATCAACGTTGAACTTGGCATATTGCCTCGTCCACATGGCTCTGCTCTCTTCACACGTGGCCAGACACAGGCTTTGACCGTCGTTACCCTCGCTTCTCCAGGTTTCGAACAAATGATCGACACAATGGAAGGTGAGAGCACCAAGAGATATATGCATCACTATAATTTCCCACCTTACTCTACTGGTGAAGTCCGCCCGGTTCGAGGAGTGGGACGTCGTGAAATTGGTCATGGCTACCTGGCTGAGAAGGCGCTCAAGCCTATGCTTCCTGATCAAGATTCTTTCCCTTACACAATTCGCCTCGTTTCTGAGATTTTGAGCTCAAATGGCTCAAGCTCGATGGCAGCGACTTGCGGTTCAACTCTTGCTCTTATGGACGCTGGCGTCCCAATCAAGAAACCAGTTTCTGGTATTGCCATGGGCCTAGTTACCAACGCAGACGCTTCTGAATACAAAATCCTTTCTGACCTTCAGGGACTTGAGGACTTTGCTGGGGACATGGACTTCAAAGTTGCTGGTACAGCTGATGGTATTACTGCCATCCAGATGGACACCAAGATCGCCGGGCTTACCTACGATATCGTCAGAGACACTCTAGCTCAGGCCAAAAAGGGCAGAGCTGAAATTCTCGAGGTTATTCTAGCCGCAATCCCTGCTCCTCGTGCAGAACTCTCGAAATATGCCCCACGCATCGAGGCTATACACATTAATCCAGACAAAATCGGTGAGCTTATCGGACCTGGTGGCAAGAATGTCAAGAAAATCGTTGAAGAGTGCGGTGGCAAAGAGATTATCTCTGTTGACATCGAAGATGACGGTACAGTCATGGTTTCCTCAATTGACTCTGAGATGGGTGCCAAGGCAATCGCGATGATCAAATCTATGATGCGCGAAATCTTGCCTGGCGAGGTCCTAACTGGTCCAATCATCGAGATCAAGAAGGATCGTATGACCGGCAAAGAGATCGGCGCTATCTTCCAGATCACACCAAAGATGGACGGCATGATTCATATCTCTCAGATTGCTGAGCAGAGAATCGAAAGAGTCTCAGACGTGCTCAAAGTCGGTCAAATCGTAACAGTCAAAGTGACTGAAGTCGATGCGGCCAAAGGCCGAATCGGATTGACTATGAAGGGCGTTGACCAAACCGCAAAGTAATAAACTATCGTTGGCGCTGGAATATCGGTTACGATGCAACATTCTCTGCAAAGAATAGTTAAAAAAATCGTTTTGCCGAGATATTATGGAGCATTTAGCAGTGTTAAGTTTTAGCAAGGAGCTGAACAATGGAAAAAAACAAAACGAGGCAGAGCTGGGTAATTCCCGTAACGGCTATACTGGTAGCAATTATTATTGGCAGTAGCATTTTTGCGTCTCAATACTACAAGCAAAGGTCCGAAGAGAGACAGCACCAGGCAGATACAAAATTGCAACAAGATAGGTTGAGAGTTGAAGCGTGCATAGAGAGAAATAAAATAAAAGCCGAACAAGCACAAAGTGGCGATAGTTTCATTGGTAAGTTCTATGTATCCGAGAAATGCGAATAAATAGCCTTGAACTTCCGATAATTATAATTGCATGAACTAAAATAATTGAAAAGAATGGAGAGTAAATGGCTGATCCACTTTCGCAACTAAATTGCATGGAATGCAAAGCACAACTTCCGAATGAACTAAAAAACGATGAAGGTAAGTTGCAGATAACTTGCCCGAAATGTGGCACGACTAATAACCTCATTGAGTCTGGTTCAAAAGACGATTTGGTGAGATTAAGGCCTATCAGTATTGAGAAATAGGTAAAAAAGAGTAACTTCCGGAGACGCTCGTCGGCTGAGAGCGTTCCTCAAAACTAGACGTTTGCTAAATGCTCGGTTTTGCTATTTTGTATGTTGAGGTGGTAAGCTATCTATAATAAGATTGTTTGTTTAGCGGAGTTGCATAATAAAGGGAGGGAATATTATGAAAGTGTTATATTCTAAAATTCAGAACTTTTTTATGGGAAATCGGCTCTCGAAAGAGGCTTTTATCGCATATTTTAATAGAATGCCTGATAATATTTCAGTTAATTGGTTAAGGGACGGAGATTTTATCATTGGAAAAGTTAAATCTGAGGATATCGAGTTCATGACTCAGGCAAAAGACGCAAATGAATTTGTCGAAATGGTTAACGATGCCTTAATTACAGTTTACAATATTCCGCGAGGATATTTAGAGGTGGTCAAGCAGGCCAGAGCATATAGCCCCACACAAGCGGAATGGAACGATCTGAATAATGTTGCAATTAAGAAATGTTCTCTTGGGTTTAAAAAGGACAAGAAAATACTGACGCTCGCGTAATTTTCAGAGGGACTTACTTTGTCGGAATATGCAGATATTAAATATAATAAATTTCAAAACTTTCTGAAGAAACTGAAAAATGTTTCTGGCGTGGAGGTATCGCCAGGTGGCCGTCACAATACGAAAGTTACTTGTATATATACGGGGCAGTCATACCCGATCCCTTCTAGCCACAATGTAGTAAACAAACACATCGTAAAACACTTTATGGAATGGCTGGTCGAATCAAAAGTTTGTTCTAAAAAAGAGTTTGATGAAATGATTAAGTAGCGTGTGGTAAGATCACGGGATAAATCCTCTTACAATCTGAGTTTACTGAAATTGATACTGAATATGCGGTGTTATGGCCTAGAGCGGACTCGGGGACGCTCCCCAAATCATAGCCAAATCGACTTCACGATGAAGGGTGTCGAACAACCAGTCAAATAAGATCGTAAATAGTTACTAAAAAAATGCCCCGTCACACGACGAGGGCATTTTTTATTCGTAATTTATAATTAAAATGATTTGACCCGAAGGGTCCCCTTTGGGGTAATCCATTATTTGGCTGCTGCTTTGACGAAGGCCATAAAGAGAGGTTGAGGCTTTAATACATGAGAGCTGAACTCGGGATGGAATTGGACGCCGACCATGAAGGGATGATCCTTGACTTCGACGATCTCAACTAAATTTCTCTCTGGGTTGATACCTCCAATTCGGAGGCCCGCTTTCTCGAGTTGTTCGCGATAATCGTTATTAAACTCATAACGGTGGCGATGTCGTTCCAAAATAGTTGGCCAGTGAGTCAGTGAGTCAGTGAGTAAGTATTTTTTATAAGCATCATAGGAGAGAGAACCTTCTTGAAGTTCGCAAGCGTATTCGCCCAGTCTCATCGATCCGCCGTAATCTTTCTTGCGTAATTTGGCCTTTTGATCGGGCATGATGTGAATCACAGGGGTGGCAGTCTTCGGATTGATCTCTTCCGTGTCAGCATCCTTCAATTTCAGGACATTGCGTGCAAACTCGATCGTCTCGATTTGCATACCATAACAAAGGCCGAAATATGGGATTTTGTTCTCTCGACAGTATTTGGCAACAGCAATCTTGCCCTCAATTCCTCGTGAACCAAATCCGCCTGGGACGATGATTCCGTCTAACTTTTTGAGATCAGCCAGCTTCTTGGGATCCTCTTCGTAGGTGGTAGAGGAGAGCCATTCAAATTCTGGTCGGAGCCCCTGATGCCAGGCGGCAATTTTGACTGATTCTATGACTGAAATATAGGAATCTGACATCAAATATTCACCAGTCTCGAAGTATTTGCCCACAATTCCAATTTTGACTGCTTTAGTAGCCTCTCTCGCCTTATCCACGAAGGCTCGCCACTCGACCAAGTCTTTTTGTCTCGGTTTGAGATGGAGGTGGTGCAGGATCTTCTCGCCTAATTTTTCGTTCTCAAAGTTGACTGGAATATCATAAATTGACTCAACGTCTGGCGCCGAAATCGCGTTTTCTGCCTCAATCGAGCAGAAGGTGGCCAGTTTCTCTCGTCGTTTGTCATCGATTGGGTAGTCGCTTCGACATAGGATGAAGTCGGGCTGAATACCACAGCCATTGAGCTCACGAGCGGCGTGTTGGGTGGGCTTGGTCTTCATCTCGCCGACTTTTGAGGGGATTGGGAGATAGGAGACGAGCATGAAGATGACATCATTTGGATTTTGCAGTTTCATCTCGCGAGCTGCTTCGAGGAAGAGAAGATTTTCATATTCGCCAACAGTTCCGCCGATCTCAACAATCGTAATGTCAGACTTGGCCTTGCGGCTAGCGGCCCAAATTCGGCGGATAATCTCCTCTGGAACGTGAGGCACGACCTGGACACATTTGCCACCGTATTCCAGATTGCGTTCACGATTGATGACAGACTGATAAACTCGGCCAGTTGTCATGTAGTTCAATCGAGTCAGATCCGTGCCGATAAATCTCTCGTAATTGCCCATGTCCTGATCGCATTCATCCCCATCTTTGAGCACGAATACTTCGCCATGCTCGGTCGGATTCATCGTGCCAGCATCGACATTAACGTACGGGTCGCACTTGATAGCAGTGACATTGAAACCCTTGGATTTGAGAATAGTTCCGACAGATGCGGCAGTGATGCCTTTGCCCACAGATGACATGACTCCACCAACGACGAAAATGAATTTGTTTCTGGCCATTTCCTCTCCCGTTATATTGAAATATTTGATTAATACAATCGAAAAAACTCCTAGGCATTTTGATCTAATTGGAGTTTTTTTTAGAGATACTATCTTTTGTTTAAATTTATCTTATCATTTGCAATAAATTTTGCAAATTTAGAGATTGAGGATAACTAATAAATCTTGACGCACGAGGGATTTTGTAGTAAAAATTCTCTATACCCAAGGTGTTAGAGTCACACCCATACGATTGGAGGCAACATTTGAAGAAATCGCACGAGTCCCTTACGGGTAAACGAGAGCCCAAGCTCTCGGACGGAGCGGCCCAGCCCGCTCCATTGTCGGTCACATTGACCGGGAAATTTGCTGACAGAGGCGGCAAGGTACAACGTCTCCTTCTGGGCCATTTAGCCGAGATCGGTCGCTCAGGCCATCACAAGGTAATATTGATGGCAACAACCCCGTCCAAGAAACAAGGACAAGAACCTGTAACTTTGTGGGAGAGCCCCTCTCTTCCCACTGGCGCCATATTTGGCTTGGCTGTGTGCCATGATGGCCGATCTGTTATCAAGGTCGCGATTATCCCCGCGAACAGCTAAATTTTTCGCCCCTCGCTTTCCCCAAGGCGAGGGGATTTTATTTGCCCTTACGGTTGACTTTCGAGAGTGATTTGGATAAAATGCAATCTGCGGCGACTGATGCATCCCCCTTGGCATCTTCGCCGCTTTTTTGGTCCTTCCCCTTTTAAAGGGGAAGATAGAAGGGGCTTATAATTAACCTCACCCCAACCTCTCCTTGAAAAGGAGAGGGGACATTATGTAAAGTCGACTTGACATTTTGTAATTTTCGTATTAGTTTTGAACATGCAAGACAATAAATAAAGGAGCTACTATGCTAAAACCACTAGCTGACAGAGTATTGATCCTGCCTCTCGTTGCTGAGGCCAAGACCAAGAGCGGAATTTTCATCCCAGATAATGCCAAAGAAGCGCCTGCTCAGGGCAAAGTGATCGCCTTGGGGAACGGCAAGATCAAAGAGGGCAAGACGCACGAATTCTCAGTCAAAGTCAACGACAAAGTTCTCTATTCGAAATACTCAGGTGATGAGATCAAAATCGAGGGTGTTGATTATAAAATCATGCACGA
Organism: Patescibacteria group bacterium; assembly: GCA_041671645.1. Lineage (NCBI taxonomy): Bacteria > Patescibacteria group bacterium. The sequence continues at coordinate 166,265 of JBAZBD010000001.1, forward strand.
AGAAGATATTTTGGGAATACTTTAAAAATTGACCATTTCCCATTGTTCATTTCTCATTAATTTATCATTTTCCAATTGGTAAATTTATAAATGGACAATTAATGATCAATGTAAAATGAAAAATAATAACTAACAAGGATCTAAAATGGCGAAAATGATTAATTTTTCCGAAGAAGCGAGAGGGAAACTCCGAGACGGCGTCAACAAATTAGCAGATACCGTCAAAATCACTCTTGGACCCAAGGGCAGAAATGTTGTTTTGGAGAAGAGCTTTGGCGCGCCAACCATCACGAATGATGGCGTGACGATTGCCAAGGAAATCGAACTTGAAGATAAATTTGAAAATATGGGTGCTCAGCTGATCAAGGAGGTCGCGAGCAAGACCAACGATGTTGCAGGAGACGGCACGACCACAGCTACGATCTTGGCCCAAGCCATGATCAACGAGGGGCTGAAATATGTTGCCGCTGGGGCCAATCCGATTCAGGTTCGCTCTGGCATTGAGAAGGCGACTGAGGCTATTGTCAAAAATATGAAGACAAAGCAAATTTCAGGCAAAGCAGAAATTGCTCAGGTCGCTTCTGTCTCATCTGGTGACGAGAAGATTGGTATGATGATTGCCGAAGTTATGTCGAAAGTCGGCACAGATGGTGTTGTCACTGTCGAAGAATCCAACACGATGGGGATGGAGACTGATGTCGTGGAGGGTATGCAATTTGATAATGGCTATATTTCTCAATACATGATTACCGAGACGGCCTCCATGAAGGCGGTGCTGGAAAACCCTTATGTGGTGATCGCAGACAAGAAAATTTCCTCAATCGCCGAGATATTGCCTCTGCTTGAGAAAATGGCCCAGAGCGGCAAAAAGGATGTAGTGATCATAGCTGAAGATGTCGACGGTGAAGCCTTGGCGACTCTCGTGGTCAACAAGCTTCGCGGTGTTCTAAACGTCTTGGCGATCAAGGCTCCTGGCTTTGGTGATCAACGGAAAGAAATGATGCAGGATATTGCTACTTTGACTGGCGGCACAGTTATCTCTACTGACCTCGGCCACAAGCTCGAGGAAACAGAGCTTTCTATGCTTGGCCAGGCTCGCAAGATCGAATCAGACAAGGAAAAAACAGTTATTATCGAAGGCAAGGGCACGGCCAAAGCGATCAAAGAGCGCATTGCCCAGATCAAGAAGCAAATTGATCCAAAGAAACCTGAGCATGATTATTCAAATGAAAAATTGGTAAAACGGCTGGCGAAACTCTCTGGCGGTGTTGGTGTGATCAAAGTTGGTGCCGCGACTGAGACGGAGATGAAGGAGATCAAATTCAAGGTTGAGGACGCAGTCAACGCGACCAAAGCGGCCATTTCTGAGGGTATTGTAGCTGGCGGAGGAGTCGCTCTGCTCAATGCGGCTGCAGCGCTCAAGCCAACAGTAGCAAAGGATGACGAGAATCTTGGAATCGAGATCGTCAAGAAGGCGGTCGAGTGTCCAGTTCGGCAAATTGCCGAAAACGCTGGCGTAGAAGGCGCGGTCGTCCTCAATAACGTTAAAAAAATGAAAATTGGTGAAGGATATAACGCCGCTACCGGCGAATATGGCGATATGATCAAGATGGGAATCATCGATCCAGCCAAGGTGACTCGATCAGCACTTCAAAACGCCGCCTCCATCGCGGCGCTAGTCCTCACAACAGAGGCTGTGGTGGCCGAAAAGCCAGAGAAGAAAGAACCGATGGCCGGAATGCCAGGAGGCATGGGCGACTTCGGAATGTAAGCGAAAAAAGTACGTTAGAAAAGCCTCGGTTTTCACCGGGGCTTTTTTGTACAAAATAGATATTTATTTTTTTCTTGGTATAATCTATTTATGCAAGAAGAAGAGAAAAAGGAAAGCGAGTTCACCTTTCAGGGACAGAGGCCAGAAGAAAAGGTAGTAGATGTGATTAATTCCCACCCCTACGTCATTTACCCAACCGGCTTTCGAGTCGTCCTGATTTTGGCAGTGGTGGCGGCCGTCTTCATTCTCTTCCCCCAAGTCGTTCTCTGGGCCTATATCAGCGCTGGCGTCATTGGAGCCCTCTCAATCGTTTACTTTTGGAGCGCATATTACGGATTCAAAGAGTCCGTATTGATTATCACTGATGAGAGAATCTTCTATGTTTCGCAAAAAGGCTTTTTCCGACGCAAAATCTTTGAAGCGGATCTTGCTAACATTTTGGACGTCTCGAGCGAAACGAAAGGATTTTTCAAAACAGTTCTCAAGTACGGTGATCTAATCGTGCGCACGGCCGGAGCCAAGGAAGAGGGCGATATTATCGTCCAAGATATTCCTGATCCATACTACGCTCAACAAAAGATCGCTTCAGTCAGACCGAAGACGGTTGCTAGGCCAGCCTCAGTATAATTTCAGCTTTTTTTGGGAAAATTTAACTAATGAACTTCTTAATCAAATCGAATCGACTAACGGCCTGGATTTTGCTTGTCTGCATGATCCTTCTTTTGATTAGCGGCTATGGCATGACCAAGGGGATTATTAGCGCAGGCACTGCTTCCAAACTCCATCTTGGGCTTTTGAATATCATTACCCTGTTCGTTTTTGTCGTCCATTCCTCGGTCTCGATTTATTTTGCCCTCAAGCGCTGGGGCATGTGGAATGTATTTACCAAGATAACTCTCGTCTTGTTCTTCTCCGCTTTCTTTGGCTATTTTGTATACGTCGATCGATTCTACAAAATCCCGGCCAAAAGCGTTTCCTCTGCCCCAACGACGAGCACAAGCACAGTTGCGCCAAGTTCAAGTACGAACACGACCGCTCCTGCAGACACAAGTACATCGACTGCAGAGAAGACATTCACCGCCTCGACTCTCGCTCAATTTGATGGCCAAAACGGCCAGCCAGCTTATGTGGCTGTGGATGGCGTTGTCTATGATATGAGCTCAGTATTTCGCAACGGCACACACTACGGTTTTGACGCAGGGCAAGACCAGTCGTCGGTCTTTCACTCCAAGCATTACGACAGCATCCTCTCGGGCTACACAGTTGTCGGTAAATTAGTGCAATAAAAATCCCCGCAGGCGATTGCCAGCGGGGCAGAAATAAGGTCATTTTCGTTCTTTCGGTGTTAGCAAATCAATCAGTTGATTCGGTGGTTTGGCTATCACTTCAGAGCTTGCGATGCTGGTAAGCCAGCACTGGCCAGCACTTGCCAATCTCCACAAATCGTCTGCCGCTCGTTGTCCAGCGGCAGAGAATTTGCTCTTTGCGTCAAATATCGACAATTCATCTTTAAGATCAGGAAAAGCAATGTCATGGCGGCGGGATGGGGCGAAGGGAAACTTGATTGCCGCTTCACCCTGTTTCAGATTTTGCAGCATAAGGTAAAAACTATTTCTGGCTATTAGATATCTGATGTTCAACTCGCAACTAAATGAATCGCTTATGCGATAGCTTCGCCTGAAGAACAATGATCCGACAGAGATATGATCGCCGTCACGCAGATTGCCATCCTTGTATTTGAGATCCAGTCGGACGAAGATACGGATAGAGTCAGTGACATCGTCAGAGTAACCCAGTTCGGTAAATTCCAGAAGTTTGTAAAACTCGGGGAATTTCTTATCACCTGTTGGTCCCATAACGGCAATTTTGCTATTGATCTGTAACCGTCTGCTGTTTCTTCTGGGCATCTTGATTTGGAGTCGCCCTGAACCAGAGGTGCTTGCGATAGTAATTCTGCTGTCGTCAGGGCTTGTCGCCACAGATTCAGCTGAGTAAGGTAGCTCGATCTCGTTGAAGTTACTGTCAATCGGTTGGCAAGAGAATGAGCCAAGGCCGTCTCCGTCAAAGGTAGTGACCAGATCACCACTCTCAGACTTTAACGCCAGCTCTCTTAGCAACACAGGCCAACCGTTACGACTATCTCTCTCATCTCCGATCCAAAATGCTTCAGACATTTTGTACACAGCCATACCTTCGGGAAAACCCTCGCAGACTGGTCCGATCATAAGAAATTGATCTTTGACAGGCCGATTGCCGGTCTTGGTCCAGGGCTCGAAACCAACTGGTCCAAGACGATCCAAGAGGATCTTGGCATGACGGGCTTTACGGCAGGTCTCTTCGGACCAACCGCAACTTTGTAAAAATTCGCTGAACGCTGTCGCGCTCGGTGCATACTTGAGGTACTCAAGTATGACTGGATTACCCAGGATGTCCTTGCAAGACGCATTTAGAAATTGCGTGCTGTGGAAACCATCGCTGTCGTCTACTTTGGTCATTTTGTTTTCCTCCTGCCGGTCTACGGCGCGGTAGAATGCGAAGCGTTTCGGTCAACGAAGCCGCTTCCCAAATGCTATACCACAAAAGAGCGTCCAAGTAAACTAAAAATGAACTAAAACATGTTAGAACTGGACGACGTTGTCTTTGCCGATCAGTTTTTTGACTTTATTTAAGAGGACAGGATCTATAGTGATCTTGTTTTTTATTTTGACTTCCTTGGTCGTGCCGTTGACTAGGACCAAGAGAACGGAGGATTCGCCAGGATGAGCGCCGAATATCTCTTTGAGCTCGAGCAGATGCTCCTTGCTCCACTCAGCGGGGATAGTTAATTTGAGGCTCTTGGGGCCGAAGTCATATACTGGAGCCGTCGCGGGGTTGGAAGGGCTCTGCGGGGCGCCAGAAGCCCCATTTCCCCCACTTTTGTAGCCTCCCTGTCCATTTCCCCCTCCGCCTTTCCCGCCCCAGCTACGACGCTTCTCGCGGACGACGAAGGCTGGAATGGCTGATTCCATGCTTAGTTCATACACACCCTCGGATACTATTTTGAGCGCGCCGTCTTTGTAACTGACAAATCCGTCAATTACCACAAGCTTGTCATTGGCTAGCCAAGTGCATGATTCAAGCATCTTGGGAAAGACTAGCACCTCAGCGTTGCCGCTCATATCCTCTACCTTGGCGAATATCATATTCTGATTGCTTCGAGTCAGGATCTTTTGCATAGAAGTAACAACTCCGGCGATACGCACGAATTTGTTCTCGTCTGAGCTTGAAATATCTGAAATTTTGACCGTGCGGTTCTTCTCAAGTAAGGGCCCAACATCGGCCAGAGGGTGTTCCGAGATATACATTCCGAGCAGTTCGCGCTCCCAAGTTAGGATGCTTTTCTTGTCAGCTGGAGCGGTAGGTTCGATCTCGATGCTCATCTGCTCGACAGGGTTTTCATCCGTGAAGAGGGAATTTTGATTGTTTGTGATTATTTTGTGGACATTGGTGGCAAAGGCAAGAATTTTTTCCATGTTGAAAAGGAGCTGGTTCCTCTCGCCGAAGGGGGAGAGGGCACCGGCCATGGCGAGAGATTCGAGAGCCTTCTTGTTCACGACTTTGCCTGAGAGACGGACCAGGAAGTCCTTCAGATCCGTGTATTCCCCATTCTTGCGCTCTTCTACGATCTCCTCGGCCACCATTTGGCCCACGTTTTTGATCGCTGAAAGGCCAAAGCGGATATTTCCGCTCTCTTTGACTACGCCAAAGTCGACGAATGACTCATTGACATCAGGTGCCATTACTTCGATCTCCATCCGTTTGCATTCGTCGATCTCAATCGCAAGCTTGTCGAGATCGTCCTTGTTGGAGGTCATGAGGGCGGACATGTATTCGGGCGGGTAATTCGATTTCAGATAAGCAGTTTGGTAGGCGACCAAGCCATAGCTAGCGGCGTGTGATTTGTTGAAACCGTAGCCAGCGAAAGTCTCGATCTGTATCCAAAGGTCGTTGGCCACCTTCTCCTTCATGCCACGCTCGATGATCTGTTTGAAGAATTTTTCTTTCTGAACACCCATCTCTTTGACAATTTTCTTGCCGATAGCTTTGCGGAATTTGTCGACTTCCTCCCAGTTGTAGCCGGCCAGCTCAATCGCGATCATCAAGACATCATCCTGATATACAATCAGGCCGAGTGATTTCTCCAAAATTCTTTCCATCCGTGGGTCTGGGTAAGTAACCCGTTCGGGATTGTGTTTTCTGGCAATGTATTCGGGGATAAAGGCCATTGGCCCAGGGCGATAGAGCGCCACCATGGCCATAATATCGTCGATAGTGGTCGGACGTAGATCCTTAATGTGTTTGCGCATGCCCTCACTTTCCAGTTGGAATACGCCAATCGTCTGGCCACGCGAAAGGAGTTGAAAGGCCTTTTTGTCGTCGAGCGGGATTTCATCAAGGATTATTGCCTCGCCCCTAGTTTTCTTGATAATTCGAAGAGCGTTTTGAATGATTGAGAGGTTGGCAAGGCCCAAGAAGTCCATTTTGATCAAACCAACCCCATCCTCACCGACGGCGTGCATTTCATATTGAGTGACTAGACGCCCGCCCTTGTTGTCTCTCATGATCGGGGTGAAATTAGTAATGTCCTCTGGTGCGATGACGACGCCAGCGGCGTGGACGGAGGCGTGACGGACGACCCCCTCGAGTTTTCGGGCGATATCAATGCACTGTTTGACCTTGGCGTCAGAGTCATAAAGCGCTTTTAATTCTGAGATAGTCTCAAGGGCTTGCTTCAACGTAGTCTTGATCGGAGGTATCAATTTGGCGATAGTGTCGACTTCGGTGTAGGACATGCCGAGAACTCGACCAACGTCCCGCACGGCCATGCGGGCGGCCATAGTTCCGAAGGTGCAGATTTGGGCAACCCGATCCTTACCGTATTTCTGCGAGACATACTGGATAATCTCGTCACGGCCAGAGTCGGCTATGTCGGCGTCAATATCTGGAGCGGATGGGCGAAAAGGATTCAGGAAGCGTTCGAAAGGCAAATTATATTCGAGTGGGTTCAATTGTTTGGCCGTAATGCCGAGAGCGTAGGAGGTAAAACAGCCAGCGGCTGATCCTCTCACATTGGTCGGAATGTTGCGCTCCTTTGCTGCTTGAAAGAAGTCTTGGACGATCAAAAAATATCCGAGATATCCCTTGTCTTTGATCACCTTGAATTCATAATCAAGACGCGCTTGCATCTCTGGTGTGATTTCTGCAACTCGTTTTGGTAGGCGTTCGGCGATCAATTTTTTGATATATGTCTCATAGGTTTCGTTCTCGGGTAGCGGAAATTCGGGGAAGCGGAATTTACCGAGTTCAATATTGACGTTGCACTTCTCAGCGATTTCGAGCGTGTTGGTCATGACTTCGGGATGATCTGGAAAATTATTGAACATCTGCTCACGAGTCAGAAGGGAGTAGTCGTCGCCCGTCATCGTCATTCTATTTGTATCTGAAATCAAGCGACCGGTTTGGAGACAGAGAAGAGCGTCCTGAGCAATGGCATCGTCGGTGTTCACATAATGGGGATCGTTGGTAGCAATGGTTTTGAGACTAAATTCTGCGGCCAATTTGAACATATTCTCATTGACGGTAACCTGATCTGGAACGGTGTTGGGGTGTGCTTGAACTTCGAGATAGAAATCTTCCTTTGGGAAAATCTCGAGGTATTCTTGAAGAACTTTTCTTCCCTCGTCTAGCGATTCGAGGGATTTACGAGGGATTTCTCCCTGGACACAGGCCGAGCAGGCGATCAGTCCTTCGGCGTGTGCCTTGAGTGTCTCTTTGTCAATGCGCGGTTTGTAATAATAGCCGTCTAGATGAGCGATCGTGACCAATTTGAGCAGATTTCTGTATCCGATTTCGTTCTTGGCCAGCAAGATCAGATGGTAGGCCTTGGCGTCAACTGAAGGCTGTTTGTCGGTCAATTTTCTCGGTGCGACATAGGCCTCAACGCCGAGGATTGGCTTGATTCCCTCCTTGAGGCAAGTTTCATAGAACTCGATAATGCCATACATCACGCCGTGATCGGTCAAGGCGAGGGCTGTCTGGCCGTCAGATTTGGCTTTTTTGATCAGATCAGGAACTTTGCCCATGCCGTCAAGCATAGAATAGTGCGAATGCACGTGGAGATGGACAAAGTTAGGAAACTGCGTTTCCATAAATTTCTAATTCCTAAATACTAATTTCTAATCAATGTCTAATTAATAATTTATAATTAAAAATTGATTAACAATTAAGAAATAAAAATTGGTAATTTGCGTATTTTCTAGCTAAATGTCGTCAAATGTGTTAAAGTAAGCAAACAATGCAACACAACAACCAAAAATACGCCTTTGTGCTTGGTCGTGAGCGCGATTTGTGCTTGACGGAACTCTATGCAGTTCTAGTTCGTTTTGGTTTTTGTTTTACAGTTCCCAGTGTATATGACAATGTCGCAATCATCAATATTGAAAATGCGAACGAAAGTGATGTGGCGAGCTTGATTGAGAGTCTGGGCGGCACGATGAAGATTTTCCGCATGATCGTCCCAGTCGATAAGCAAGTCAAGGACAGAATAATTTCTTATATTACGAGCTCAGAGAGAAGCCAGAAGAAATTCAACTATACTATTTCTTCTTACTCACGACTTTTCAATTACAAATCGATCTTTGATCTCGGTCTTTCGATCAAAAAGGAGCTGAAAAAGGAGCTATCCTTGCGATTCGTTGAAATTAGAGAGGGCAAGGACGCTTCAAGTATTTTGTCCTTGAAAAATCATTTTGTGGATCAAGGTTTTGAGTTTGGCTTGTTCGAAGCAGATCTAGGCATTTTAATCGCTCTCACGGATGCGGAAGAGTGGGGCGAGCGTGATTATGATAAGCCATCTGGCGACAAGAGAAGCGGAATGCTTCCGCCAAAATTAGCCAGGATGATGATCAATCTTGCGCTAGGATCGAAGAAACAAGAGGGAAAATCTCTCGTGATTGATCCTTTCTGTGGATCGGGCAATATTCTGATCGAAGCATTGCTTCTTGGCGCTGACGCGATGGGCTCGGACGTGAGCGAAAAAGCGGTTAATGATTCGATGAACAATATCAAATGGCTTGTTGAAAACCCGAAATATAGAGACAAAATTACTGCCAAAAATCCGAAGCCGAAGGTGCATATAGACCAAGCCGATGCTTCCAATGTAGATTTTGCAAAACTACTTTCGACTTTCGACTTTCGACTTTCAGACTACAACAGCGTAGCTGTGGTGGCCGAGCCGTTTCTGGGCGAGCCCAAGAAATTTAAACCTAGCTTGAACGCAGTCAAGGGCGAATATGCAAAGATTCAGGAATTATACATTGATTTCCTCAAGAATATTCGACAATCAGGGCTTCCAATTAATTCGTTGGTTTTGATTTTTCCACTGGTAGAAACGCTCGAAGGCAAGCTCTACAGTCTCTTCGACGCAAGTGTTGACGAAATTGAAAAAATTGGCTATAGTGTACTCACTAAACCACTTGTTTATGGTAGAGAATACCAGGTTGTGAAGCGAGAGATCGTTTTACTACAGTTTTAATTTGTAAATTATCCCAAAGGGGTACGTCATGGCTCATAAAAAAGCCGCAGGTAGTACAAGATTAGGTCGCGATTCCGTCTCCAAACGACTTGGAGTCAAGGTTTTTGGTGATCAATTTGTTACCGCTGGCGGAATCATCATCAGACAGCACGGTACCAAATTTTATCCAGGACTCAACGTCGGAATGGGCGATGATTATACGATCTACGCTTCTATCGATGGCTTGGTTAGATTCCAGGAAAAACAGGTTACAGCTTTCAATGGCAACAAAGACAAGCGAACTTTTGTACATGTAGACGAAATTGTGGAAGGTAAATAATGCTTAAAATTCTCGAAAAATATACCAAGAAAAACATTCCTGAAATTCGATCAGGCGACACAGTCAAGGTTCATATCCTGGTCAAAGAAGGCGCCAAAGAGCGCGTTCAGATCTTCGAAGGTCTAGTCATCGCTGTTCAGCATGGCCAGTCACTCGACGGTACTTTCACTGTTCGCAAAGAGTCCTTCGGTATCGGTGTTGAGAGAACATTTCCTCTTCACAGCCCAAGAGTTGTCAAAGTTGAGAGAATCAAACAATCCAAAGTCCGCCGAGCCAAACTTTACTTCATGAGAGAATTGACTGGCAAACACGCACGTCTCAAGGATCTCAACCGTGATCACAAGGTTTGGGAAGAGAAGGGCGCCGAAGAAGAGCTAGAGAAGATTGCAGCTGAAACTGCTGCTATCGCTGAAGCCGCTGCTGCTGAAAAAGCTGCAGAGGAAGCCGAAATCGCAGCCAAAGTTGAGGCAGTCGCAGGCGACCGTATCGTAGAGGATAAAAAAGAAGACTAACTACCAAGTTATATACAGTGCTCCAAAAAATACCCAATCGAAAGATAATGGGTATTTTTTTAATTAAATGCTATCATTGAAAAAACAACTTGGAGGAAATATGAACTCAGAAGAAATTGTCAAAGCAGTAGAAGCGGCTGTTGATACATACAAACAAGATCTTGATCAGGTGGGCAAGAAGCAAAAGCAAGTTCTAAGCGATTTTATTGGTCGTTTGGAGCAAGAAAAGATGGATAAGATACGGAAGGAAATAGTACTATGAAAGGCGCCGAAAAGGTTGGGGAAAATACAGGAGAAGAAATAAAGGGGCAAGAGGCAACGCCTGCCGCGGAGCCTAGTAATAGTGAAGTATTGAACAATCGTGCCGAGCAGGTCGTCGGTCTGAAGGGTCTTTCAGAAAATATTAGTAGCAGAAACAGCCAGACAGCCGAACAAGTCGGTGGAAATTTGGACGCAGACGCGACTGAAATCGCTGGAGTCAAGGCAGAGATAGATAGAATTGGTGTACAGGAAGGTGGCGTTGCTCAAGCTAGATTGGCAGAATCACTTGAGAAAATCAGGCAAGAAGCAGGCTCTGACGGCGAGAATCCTGAGGAGATTGCCGCATTGGATAACTTGATCAAACGGGTGAAGCCTAGCGCGGAGGAGAATAGTGAAGTTCAGCCTGACGTAGATTGGGACGAAAATTCGGCCAATTTTGATGAAGGCGACAAGCATATCGCGTCTGAAGGTGAGGAAACTCAGGACGCAGGGCCAGAGCAGAGAGACGACGATGAGAAAACAAAGATCTACGAAGAGCCGAATTTAGATCCTGCCGTCCAGAAGATATATGAAGAGATTACAGCTCGTGCGGCCAAATGGACGCAAGAGGCACAGAGCGGCAAGTCTGGCGCGATTGCACAGACCGAATCGCGGAAAGACCCTGCTCGATACTCGGGCCAGATGAACTTCTTGAGCTCCAGAGGAGTTTGGGAAAGATTTGCCAAAGATTATCCCGAAAAAGCGTTGGCTTACGCTGATAAGAATGAGGACATTGCCGAGGGCTTGGCGGCTTCTGCCCCGCGTGCAGAAAAATCCGATGGAGCGCCGAAAATTATTCCCGGCGAAGCAGGGCCCGAAATGCCTGCAGAAGAAGATGAAACGCCAGGCGAGGAATCAGAATCGGAGACAGACAAAATGATTCAGGAGCTTGGTCTCGAAGATGCTTCGCCTGAGAATCCAGTCAAAATGCAGTGGGCCAACGAGGATGGCGATGTCGAGGTATCAGTCACTGGGGTCAATGAAGAGCCAGGTGCTGATGGCAGGACGTATGCTAGGGCTTTTGACGAGGAAACTGGCGCAGAGTTTGAGGTGCCGCTAGACGAATTGCAGTCGATCGATCTAGCTGTCGGGGAGGAGGACGATGGATCCCCAGACGAAGAGGGCGAAGCTCAGAAGAAGGAAGCGCCAACCGAGAAAGAGGGCGAGGATGAGCCGACTCAGGCCGAAGCAGACGAGAAGAATAATGCTTATCGTGAGAAGATCTCTCAAGAGAGACAGCTGCGGATACGTGACCGCCTAGAGAGACGGGGCAAAGAGCAGGCAGAGAGAGACGAAGTGGCAGTACAATCAATTACGATGAGCCTAGAGAAGGCTAGTACTGCTCTTGCGGAGACGAAAGCCGATACGGGAGAAGAGAGCATATCGAAAATCGGTCCGGCTCTGAAGCTGTTAAATGAAAGTGGTGCTACCAAGAGAGAGCTTGCTATCCAACTTCTGCCTTCTGTCAGAGCTTTTGCTCGAAACATGGATAAATCATCTTCTGACCCAACTGCAGCGGAAACCATTACAGCACAGAAAATACTCGGTAATCGAGAAGCTGGCGACCAGAGGTTGCAAGAAGCATTTGTCAAAATTAATTCATTGAATCAGGAGACAGACAAAGTCTCTGGCGGCGAATCCATGGCGTATTTGATGAAATATATCGTGAAAAACTCCGAGGGTAAACTTGGCAACCCTGCCCAGAAAGATGACATTGAAGCTCCCCAGGCACAAAATGATACGGTTGAAGAGGCTGAACCTTTGACTGCGGAGCGACCAATTGCTAATCAGGCAGAAGGAGCTGATTTAGGCGGTGATGAAGTTGGGGACGAAGGAAATGAACCAGGGTCCAGGAACGCCGACACAGTTGAAGAACCAAGCACGGCCCAAGATGGAGATCAAGAAGCGGCAAATCCATATAGCGATCCGGAGGCTCAGCCAGATGTAAATTGGGATGACAATTCGGCCGAATTCGATGAGGCTGATAGGGAAATTGCCCAGTCAGATCAGACCGAGAAAACAGAAGCAAAAGCAGACAGCGGGGAATAAGTGCTAGGATTATGATATGAAATTGTTTAAAAACAATATAAAAAGAGTTGGCTCATTCAAGCTAAAAGATTTTGAGTTGGTCAAAAACCATTACCTTGCTAGAGCATCAGAACTTAATCGACTCATAAATGGATCTAACAAAACCGAATCTCTGGCCGAGAATTCAAAGCGAGCTTATTATCTGCATTGTTTTATCGACGATATGAGGGATTTGGGCTATCCGGAGATCGCGGATGGTCTTGAGGAGGCCTTAGCCAAAAGATATCACGATCCGAAAATATTGTTGAATATCGCTGAAGCAGGACTGTCCAGGATTCTTTCCAGTTTCGAAGGCAAAATCAGATTGGGGGAGAACGAATACCATATTCGTAATGGCAAAGCATATTACCAAAGTGTTTTTGACAAATGGTACGAGCTAAAAGGTGTTCAAGTCTTTCTCCTTACTCCTGATCTGGGCGAAGAAGTCGTCCCAATTGATGCCGAGGGCGAAAAGGGCATCAATGAATATCAAACTTTTCTTCGAGCATGGCGAGAATCCGGTGGCAGAGACAATTTTGATTTTAGCTCGACAGACGGTGATACGACTCCAGAGAACTACTTCGAATCTTCTGTAAATGAAATTAGTAAAATTATTGAGACTCCAATAAGTTCAGAGGCGATCTTGGCAAAAATCGGTAGCGAGCAAAAATTTGAAAGAATCTTCAAAGTCGCTGCTAGGTTGATCAAATTTGTCAAAGAAATTCGAGATAGCGGCGTCTCGCCAGTCTACCTTTTGCGAGACGGCCTAATGTTCGCCGAGGCACAGAAAGCGCTTGATTTCGCTTCAGGGCAGGACACGCTGAGCGGACAATTGATGATCAACCGCAAGTTGCTGAGTAAGGAACCGGATGACCATTATTATTGGGCATTGGCGTCCGATGCGCTTTACGTCGCTCTGCCGAAGAACGGCCGTGATTTTGATCTTTTTTACAAGAATTATTGCCAGGAGATGGCTAGACTCAAGATAAAAGAGCCCGGGTTTAAAGAACTGCTTAGTCGACTTGGTTTATACGTTTCCTCCCAGTTATCACATCTCAAGGGGTCGAAGAAAATATTGGTTGTAGACACTGGTCTCCAGGGGTCTATTAACATGCTCACCAAATACGTTATTGATTTCCACACTGATCTGGATGTGCCAGTAGACGTGGAAATGTTCGTGGTTGGAGATTGGCTGAAGCGAATCTATCAGAAAAGATACGCCAGCGATTATTACCCGATCCTGAAAGACATTGAGATATTCAATCGAAGTGACCATTTGTACAATTACAGATCTGGAAGTTTCGAATCGGGGAAAGTAGAAGTAACCATGGGTAGCGAAGCTGAACAATTGATGGCTCATGTCGAATTGATAATCATCACGATGTTGTGCAAATTGATGGATGAGCAGAAATCGGCGCCCAAAGTATCTCCAGCTGAGGCGGCTTCAGGCGGTATGGCAAACCAGTATTCTCTCGATGGATTTAAGCTGGCAAAAACTTTGGCTGACCCCTCAAAACCCCTAACGTCTCACACTGTAGAATTGTGGGAAAACCATCAGGGCGAACGTCTCGTGGTTAAGACCGTTTCGGATGGCCTTGAGCACAGTTTATCAGCAGATATTATCGGTCAACGTTGCTTCACTCTGCTGGGTTTGCCGTCGCCCCGGACGTCCCTGATAGAGCACGACGACAAATATCGTTTGGTGATGGAGTTTCTCGACGGGTACAAGACACCAGATGATCCCCTAGCTCTGCCCCTGGGCCAAGAAAATAATCGAGTGATCCAATCTGGCATTCTAGCTGATATCTGGCTCCATCATTATGATCGGCAGCCTTACAATTTCATGTTCAAGGGCGATGAGCCTGTATTTATTGATTTCGGAGGGTGTTTGACCTCTTCGCCAAGCGGCAAAATTACTGGTTTTCCGGCCGAAATTACAGATCAGGAAATATTGAATTGCATCAAAGCTTTTCAGGGCGATTATCCGGTCAATCAAGCGTATGGAGAAGTCATTTCTTTTAACCCAAGCTCGAAAAAGATTGTTGTCAAAGATGCTGAACTTCTGGCTCGACTGGCTGATCAACTCTCCAAGGTTTCCGATGAACAAATCGAGGCGATTGTCAGTCAGAACATTTTGTTTTTCCAAAAACATAATCCAGACAGAATCCAACATATCCTGGACAATTTGGAGGAAAACTTGAAGATACCAATTGAGAAACTTCACTATGCTCATTACCATAATAATTTCCTCGAGGCACGCGATACTTTTGCCCGCGTTAGAGATGAATTTGATTCTGATGAATCAAACTATATTCAGTTTGCGCTGAAGCAACGACGTGATATGTTGGTGAAAAGATTTAAATAACAGAGGCATTTATGACCACCGAAATTAATAGAGGCAAAGAGATGGAAAAGGTTCAAAATACCCGAGATCTATTTTTCTATCCAGAAGGCGAAGGAGCAAATAATCCGATCAGAATAATTATGGTTGGATCTTCCGAAAGCTCAAAAGATGAGCAAAAAAAAGAAATGGGCCAGATCGTAGCCGAAGAGAGCGCTAAGGGGATGGCCAAAATTGTAGAGAAGGGCAAGAAGGTCCTCTGGAGCATGGCTACGGGCTCGACTTTTAATTGGCCAGAAAATTTGCCGGTGTCTCTCGAGCAGACTGGCGTCGACCCCAAAGATATTATCCCGATTGTCAAAGAAGACGCTTGGGATCAAGATCGTAACCATTTCCCATCAGGCAATGGCTATGATTTTCGTGGAAAAAGAATTAATTCTTTTCATAAACTTTTTGGTTTGGAGCCGAAGAATGTTTCTGTATCTGATGGGCAAATCGAGGGGAATATCGTCGCGCCTGATTATGACATGTCACCCGAACAAGCCGTAGACTATATGAATGAAACGTGGTCGGCGCTTACTAAGACTGGTCAGGTTGAAGGCTTTACCACAACTGGAGTAGGCGAAGATATGCATGTAGGCGAATTTCAAATAAACAAGATGGGTTTGGAAAATCAGATCAAGCAAATGGATTTCTTCCTTCAGCCTGTGAACGATTATAGCGACGAGAGAGGTCTGTTTCGATGGCTCAAGAATCCTGAAGAGTTTGCAAAGGAAAGCAACGTATTTGTCGAACGGGGCAAAGAGGGATGGCAAGCGACTGGTCGCACAGCCAAACTTGGCGAAGATATTGTTGGCGGGACAGTCATGGGGATGGGTTGGAGAGCCATGCTGGAGACTCCAGGAGGCGCTGTGTTTGCATTTGATAGCGGGAGCAAAGCATTGGCGGCCCGGTCTGCAATCCAGGGCTCTCTGTCAGGTGTGATCAAGGATTCTGATGGCATAGAAGTGCTCAAAGTTGAGGCAGAAAGAGGCGAAGGCATCGGGATTTGGGATGATCTAGCGAAGATTGTCGGCCAATATGAAGAGGATGGCATACTCGAGCACGGTTATTTTGACAAAATAATGGCATCGTCTGAGACCGAAAATTCGAAAATTGGATTGATCAACAACATTCTTGAAGACATATACAGCGCATATATCGAAAAAAATATTTCACCTCAGAAACCAGAGCAGAATGAGAAATATTTCCAGCCTCTATGGCGCCTTGTGAACCGTTATCTCGGGTATCGATCCCCGGTCTCTCTGTGGGTTAGCCAGTTGCAGAGGAGAGGCACACCGGTTACGCTCGTGATTACGCGTCAAGCGGCAGCAGAATTGCCCTCTGAAATGCTGGTTTGACATAAAATAAGGTTAGATAAAAAATGCTTGCACAACATTCAGCAGGCATTTTTTGATGGACAAAGATATCAAATTATGGTAAAGATATTCCAAACGCTATATGCGGGAGGGTGAGAAAATGGCAGATGAGAAAATTCCAGTTTATCGATGGGAATTGACAGAAGAGGAACTTGGAATCAGAGTGACAGTGCGACGATTGCTGATCTACGATATCAGCACGACAAGAGCTGAGGGTACGATTCTTTGTCGGGATAACATCGAAGGCAGAAACTTTGAAGATCATTGGGCTGCGGATTCTCGAGACGGACAATGGGTGGTTAAGTGCGTCAGAGATAAATCCGGCCCCTTCGATGAAAAGCTCGGTGAGCCGTTGTTTACCGGAGCGATAAATATCAACGGCTGGATCAAAGTGTTCATTGCGAAGCGGATTGTGCATCATCTCCAGACTGGGGAAACACAGAATGTGATTCCGCTTTATACTGGGAAGGTCGGGGTTTGCCCGGGAGACTGTCAGTGCCGTGAGGTTGGTGCCTTTGGTAGCACTTCGCCGCCGAGACTCTGGAGGGATTTAATGGATGGCTATGAGCATCCCGCCAATTGCTTTTCTTGCAGCTGCGGAAGACACTGGTTCTTCAGCGCAGAGGATGAGCGTTTCTACTTTGTGGCAGACGATGAAGCCTGGGAAGAGCTGACTACCCACGACGGACAGTCGCGTTACTGGTTGGGCTTTCAATATGATGCCCTGTATTTGTCGCAGACTTTGCGAAAGAGAGGCTTAATCCCTCTCGGTTAATTATCAGACGGTTGCTATATGCTGCCGTCTATTTTATTTGCATCATAATATTTGCGGTATAATTGGACTATGTTTGATAAGACCAAAAACAAAAGTACTGGGAACGCGGGAGAGGACGCGGCGACAGAATTTCTAAGGCGAAAAGGCTACAAGATTATCGACCGGAATTTAAGATTGTTTTGCGGTGAAATAGATATCTTGGCTGAATATAAGAAAGTGATTGTTATTGTTGAGGTGAAAACAGTTCGTGGCGCGGGATTTGGGTTAGCCCAAGATCTAGTTCGCTTCGCCAAGCAGAACAAATTGAGATTGTTAGCGAGGGCGATTGCGCAGAAATATCCGGGCAGAATGCTCAGAATTGATGTCATTGGCGTTGATTATTCGTCGGGCGAGCCCAAAATAGAACACTTAGAAAACGCAGTCGAGGGATAGAAGCAATATTCACTATTGCGAGATATTATGTTAGATTTGGATTATGAATAACAAACCAATTATTACTCGTTTCGCCCCCAGCCCTACAGGGGAACTCCATATCGGCAGTGCTAGAACTGCTCTTTTCGCATATTTGGCGGCCAAAAGCACCGGAGGCAAATTTTATTTGCGTATTGAGGACACTGATCGTACTCGTTATGTCGAAGATTCAGACAAGAGATTGATCGAAGCGCTAGATTGGCTCAAATTGATCCCAGACAACAGAGACAAAATCGTTTTCCAATCCAAAAGGCTCGAAATTTATCGCAAATACGCGCTGGAATTAGTTGAAAAAGGCAAAGCTTACATTTGCACCTGTTCGAAGGAAAAGATCGATGCTGATCGTGCAACACAGGAAAAATCTGGCAAATTGCCAGGTTATCTTGGACATTGTCGTGAGGCCAAGATCAAGTTGGAAGATGTCAAAGAGGGTGAATATGTCATTCGGATGAGAATGCCCAAGACTGGTAAGGTTGTGGTTCATGACTTGGTTCGAGGAGATGTTGAATTTGATTTATCACTATTCGACGATCAGATATTGCTCAAATCAGATGGTTTCCCGACTTACCACTTGGCCTCTGTGGTCGACGATCACGAGATGGGGATTAATTCGGTTCTCCGAGCCGAAGAGTGGCTCTCCTCTACGCCAAAACATATTTTGATTTATGAAGCATTTGGCTGGGATCTGCCGGATTTTGGTCATTTCTCGATGATTTTGGCGCCAGACAAGAGCAAATTGTCGAAGAGACATGGCGCTGTCTCGGTCGAGCAGTTTATGAACGAAGGGTATCTCAGAGAGGCAATTATCAATTTTGTCGCGTTACTTGGCTGGAATCCCAAAACCGATCAGGAAATATTCTCGCTCGAAGAGCTCGAGAAAGAATTCAAAATTGAAAATTTGAACAAGGCGCCGGCCGTCTTCGACATTGTGAAATTGAATAGCATAAATTCACAATATTTAGTTAAGCTTCCTTTTGATCGGATCAAGCAAGAATTAGAACGCTTCGGCTTGGAAAAACCGACTCCCGAAATGATTGAAATTGCTCAGCGAGGCGGATTCGCGACAACAAAGAGTGCAGCCGAATACGTCCTTTCGTTGTTTGAAGAGAAGAAGTTCCCTCCTGAAATGTTAATTTTCAAACGATCCGACAAGAAAAATACTTTGTTGGCGCTTAAGCAAGTAAGCGATAAGCTCGTAAGCTTGGAAGAGTGGAGTTCAGATAAATTCCAGCAAGCTCTCCAATACACAGTGATTGAAAACGGACTAGGTAACGGAGACGTCTTCTGGCCGATCCGTGTCGCACTTTCTGGCGAAGAAAAGTCCCCATCTCCAGTCGAGCTAGCTTTGGCCCTCGGAAAAGACGAGAGCATCAAGAGAATCCAAACGGCAATCAGGAAATTGAGTTAGTTTATTTTCAACTTCGTTAGTTCAAATAGTTTCAAATAGATCTTTTTGTTAGTGGCTAGGAAGGCCTCGCAATATTCTCCTGCGCCAAACATTTTGGCGCGATATGTATTCAATCCCAATATTGCTTCTAGGTACGGGCGGTCTTTGAGCTGGGAAGTATGGGCCAGAACGGCCTCTTTTTTTATTTCTATCACCGAGTCGATATTGATGAGGCGATTGGCGTATATCGGTTGCCAGACACAATATTGCCAAATTTCACCCTTAAAATTGTTTCTCGAGAGGACTTTACCAAGCATGGCAGAGACATCGTAGTGCTCGGGATGCGGATCAGTCAGCCCCGGAGAGCAGATAATATCGGGGTCAAAGCGCGATACTAGCTCGTCGAGAAGGTCTGGGACTCTTCCATCTATTTCATCGTTGCCCATGCCCCAGAAGCGTGTTTCGGCTCCAAGCAGAGCGGCAGCTTTCTCCGCTTCCTTACGCCTGACATCATTTTTGCGCTCTCTCATATAGACGATTACGGTCTTCCCGCCGTTTTTCTGATTTAGCGCGATCACCCCGCCACAGCCTAGGACATCGTCGTCGGGATGGGGCGCCAGTATGAGCAGGCGCTTGCCAGAGAACTGGTCAATAATCTCCTGTTTCAAGCTGAAACCGAGCGCTTGGCCGATCAATTGAAAACCGAAAATCTTGCGAAGATTGTTTAGACTCAACAAATAATCCATCATTTTGTTCATAGTCTGATTATAGTACAAAAGGGAACTTGTTCCAAATTTGGAATAAGTGATACAATTATGGTAATGCAAAAAGGTCGCGCAAAGGTTGTAATTGTGACAGCTGATTCTAAGGTTGGCGGAGGGTCAAGCCATATTTTGGGTTTGATCAGAAATCTAGACCGCGACAAATTTGAACTCCATTTAGTCTGCCCCTCGGGGTACCTTTCCAAATTGGCCAAGCAGATAAACTCTGTCGATGTCTACAACATCCCGATGAGCTCAAAGTTTGATTTGGAGTCAATATTTGCGCTCCGGACACGTCTTCGACAGATTCAGTCTGCTGGCAATCCTTTCACTCCGTTCCTAATCCACACTCATGGCCCCCGTGCCGGATTTTTTGCTAGTCTAGTTGCTCCGAGAATGGCAAGGAAAGTTTATACCGAGCATATTTACGATCAGAATTATCGACTTCCGAGCACGATCAATGGTTGGATTCAGAAGATGATGTTACGCAAGGTTTGCCTTGAGCAAGATTTGGTTTTGGCAGTTTCGACATCAGTTAAGAAGTTCTTGGTTAGTAACAAGTTTGCGGACGCGAATCAGGTTAAGGTCGTGCCAAACGGTCTCGATGTAGAGGCTTGGTCAGCGCAAAAACGCAAGATTGAGCTTTCGGCAAACGCACCGATTATCGGTACACTAGGCACTTTGAACGCCCAGAAGGGGCAAAAGTTTTTGATCTCGGCTTTTAAGGAAGTTCTCAAAAAATTTGAGCATGCAACGCTAGAAATCATTGGCGATGGCCCATTATTTGAAGCCCTAAAGTCGCAAACTAGAAGCTTAAAGATTGAGGGAAGAGTCAAATTCTTGGGAGCAAAGGAAAATCCGATTGAGTATATGCGCGATTGGAGTCTTTTCGCCTTGCCATCGATATCAGAAACCTTTGGCATCGCCGCCCTCGAAGCGATGGCGCTCGGCATTCCGGTCGTTGCCTCCAAAGTTGGCGGCTTGCCAGACATTATAGACAATCAGAAAAACGGGATTTTGGTGCCAGCCAAGGATGCGGAAATTCTGGCCAAGGCAATGCTAGGCGTGCTAGAACATCCAGCAGTTGCGGCCAAGCTTCGTCGCGAAGGCGAGAAGAGGGCAGCAGATTTCGATATCAAAAAAGTTGTCAGAGAAATTGAGGAAGTATATTTAAAATTAGTGGGATAACGGATGGAACGAATTCTTGTAAACATTGATTCTGGCGGAGTCTCTGTGGTGGGCGTACTGGGCGACGAAGAGAAGCTGATATTGGAGAGACAAATCGATTTTGTCGGCAATTTTCATCCATCTCGCGGGCTTCATTTCAATGACGAGGAAGCCCTGATCAGATTGCTCGAGCGGATCAGCGCAAATTATTTTGACAAAAGAATTGAGGCAAAAGCCTCGGGGATATTTGAGAAATTGGACAGAAGATTCTTCGAAGAGCTCAAACGTGAAGCTTTCAAAAGATCAAAAATAGAGTTACAATTAGCGTAAGAATTAATGGGGAGGGGTTATGGCCGATCAAGATGTGAAGAAAAGTCTAGACGATATCAAAGATGATCTATTTTCTGCGTTAAATATTGCCGGAGTGTCTGACTCTGACAAGAAAGTTTTGGCTGCCAAGATGTACAGGGCGGTTGAGGACAGAGCGATTGCACGTTTCATGACTGAGGCGACAGAAGAACAAAAAGCCAAGATTGATGAGATTGCGAAGCAAAACGATCCAAAATTGTTTGACCAATATATCGAGGACAATTACGCTAGCATCGAGCAGATCTTCCAAGAGGAAGCGCTCAAACTAAGAAGTGATCTAATCGCCAAATTCGGCAAATAGGAGGGATATTATGGGAGAGAGCAAAGGCGGATCTGAAAAATCATTTTGGGGCAATTTATTTGGTGGGAAAAAAGAGACTTCAGCCTTAGAGGATTCGAAAAGGTTAGCAGAGGAATTTAAAAATATTGGAACTGGGTCACCGAAAAATGAGGTTAAGCCGGTTGGTAGTTTTCTAGACATTAAATCAGATGCCACAGCTATGCCAATCGATGTTAAGCAAGAACGGAAAGAAGTTCTTGATGAGGCACTTTTGACTACTGGAGTCCCTTCAGATGTTGATGCTGAGCTGAATCAATCTGAGCGTTTCCTTTCGTCGGACGAGTTTCAGCGTTGGATTGATTCTGCCGCTTCCAGTGTCAATGGTGAGTCTGTTGGTGTCGGAGAAGAACAGATCCAGGATCAAAAAGTGAAAGAGATTACCAGCGACCCTCTCCTCGAGGTCCAGAAAAGTCCGACCGAGGCTCTGATTAAGTTCAAGGAAGCTCTTCGGAAAAATGCCAAGAATATTGCCCGAGTGGTGTTGGCCTGTGTAATTGTGGGTCTTGGGTCTACTGTGGTGAACAAAAATACCGAGAATCGTCCGCCGACATCGCAGATACTGCCTCCTACATCATCCGTGATACAGCAGTCGCCTGATGATTCTGCTGGGCCTGGATTTGTGCCTGATGATACGATTCCAAATTTCAATCAGCCTGCCGTCATGCCGGGGCTAGATGGAAAATCGCCAGCAGACGATTTCCTCTCGCAAACCAATCCACGAGATATATTCGAGCCTCAGGGTGATATGAAGGGCGCCGCCAATCCGCTTATCGGTGGTGGCGTTGATCTGGCTAAGCCTGCCGTCGGACCGGATTTAACTCAAAGAGCTCCTGGTCTAGCTGATGGTGCTAACAACGCAGATAAAACTTTAGGAGATACCGATATTGGCGCTACAACGATTACCCCACCTCCACCGGACAAAATTGAAAGAGGCGACCTGGCTCCCAAGACGTTGCTTAGTGACCCACACAATACAAATTTCAAAAATGAACATTTTCAAGATCTTGAGGCTGGCAAAGCCCATGATATCGCGAAGGAAATTCTAGATGGCTATCTCAACAATCCTGCCAAAAACACCAAGGGCGTGACTCTCACTCCTGAGCAAAATGAGCAGGTTATTGATGCAGTGAACAAAGAGATCATTAAGCAGGGTTACGCAAACCTTGATGGTTCTATCGACAAAGACAAAGAGGCCAATGTCCGCATGTTCGACCCCATGAAAGTCGTACCAGAAGCCATAGATACAGTTTTGGCAGGGCAGACCACGGTGTCACAATCGCCGGATATGATGAAAATACCTACCCTCAATGATATCCCGACTCCCATCGATAATATAACTCGTAATGGATCGTTGACACCAATAGCGACGGGTGAGGTTTTCGGGCCAAAAGTCGAGCTGACAAGCGTCGATAATATCAAACCTATCGCTGATGCGGCAAATGCAGACTCGGAAATCGACAAAGGGAAAACCGAAGAAAGCACAAATCCGCTCAAAGATGTTCTGGCTAATCCCAATATTACAATCGACAAGATTGAACCCGCTCCGCCCTCTACGGCTCAGGTTATAGCCAAAATATCGGGCGAAAAGCCAGATTTGACCTCAAATGAACTTTCAAAATTGAGACCTGGGATGGACAATGCATTGCCTGCGCTAGAGGATGACTCTGCTGGCGCGGTAAGCGTAGCGCCAGCCCCTGTGACAAAATTGGAAGTGGGCGCTCCATTAATCGTCCCTGATAATTCAGAGCCTCTGGTTGACCCAAATATAGGTCGCAAGGCATTTACCGGATTATTTGGTCGTGGAGTAATGTCAGCAGAAGAAGCGGACAAGGCTGGCGCCGTCAAGTGGGTCCCAGGCCAGAAGGTCGCTCCGAAACCTCAGGGTTCGGGGATCAAATGGCCGAGTCGAAGCAGTAGCGAAGTTGTGAAATCAGAAAATGTGGTCACTGCTGACTCTGGTGATTTTCCGGGAGATTACAAAACTTCGAAAGAATCATCCGATTTCTCTGAGCAGGCGACGAAGGAAGCCGCGCTCAAAAGTCCAGCCGAAAGAGAGAAGGCGGCCCGGACATTCTTGAGACAGTCTGAGAAACTCGTGGCCAAAAACCCTGATGCGAAAATAGCCGAAGCTCAGCTTGATGAAACAAAAATGAAGCTTCTAACTCTTACCAGCGGTACAAGCGCGGAAAATGCTCAGAAGTTTAACGCTATTTGGAATAGGATATTCGTTGTCTTGCAGGAGAAAGGTGCTGGTGCTGTTGCTGACCTTGCCAAGGATATCAAGGATCACCCAGATAGAGTGTCGCAACATTTCCCAGGACTTGTCCCAGATAGCGCAGACAAACCTGCGGTCGCGCCGACTGAAGTTGGTGCGAGTAGCCCAGACGGAGAGTGGGTGGGAGTCGAGATGACTAGAGGAAAGTTCAAATGGGCCCCAGTCATTCTGGAATTTCTAAAGAACTGGGATTTTCGAGGCAAGTTATATATTGGGTTAAAGACGATTATTAACGCAACTGATAACTCTGCAGAAAACCTTCAAGGCAAGTAAAAACGCTAATTGATTATATGGGAAAACGGCCTCCAAGGGGTCGTTTTTTCTATTTGGAGCTTGAGAAAAAGGGCAAAACATGATAGTCTAACTTAGAATTATTCCGATAATAATCCGAGATCGTCTAGTGGCAGGACAGCAGATTCTGGATCTGCTTACCTAGGTTCGAATCCTAGTCTCGGAACCAAGATAAGAACGCCAAGAAATTGGTGTTTTTATTATGGCCTTGATATATTGTTTGCAAATGACTGATCTAATTAAAACTCTTTCGGGGAGGAAAAATGGCAGGTGATGAGATAAAAGGCGGCGATCCCAAGGTCCAGATAGAGGCAGCTAAGTTTGCGATTCAGCAGTTTGTGAAAGATGTCGCCGAAAAAACCGGTGTTGACCCTGACAAACTAATCAGCGAAGTGAATGAATCGGGAGATTTCCAATTTCGTCAAATCGATCAAGAATTGTACGAAAAGCTGACTGATTTACAGAAAATCCTTGTCTCACTCTCGTATGGTCTCGAGGAATCGATCAGGGGCGAGGAATATCTAGCCAAGTATCCCGATCCTAGAGTACCTGAGTTTTGGCGCAGTTCAAGATTTGTCGAACATGTAGAGCCAAAGGAACCACCTAAGTATTGGGAAAAGAGCTATCCTGACGTTGAGTTCGGTAGCTATATATCGAAAGGCACTTCGGGCATAGATTCTAGTATGGTAGCTAAATCGGGGCTGAAAATTAAGCTGGACGATAAATTAGTACTAACCAAAGAAGAACTTCAATTCGTCAAGGGTCTGGTCGGATTTGACCCCGAAATTAACGATAGAGAAAATCACGCTGTTGGCGGCAAGTCCAGAATGTATGCCAGCATGTGCCCCTACCATAAGACAAAGATCCCTAATTTATTTGTCGAGCAAGAAAGGCTAGGGGGTACAGCATATAATAATGCCGAAGCGATCAATTTTATTGTCCATCAATACGACATTGGCGGTTATGAAGATGGAAGTCCGATGAGCGGCACCCAAGGAGGTCCACTAAAAAAGACCGCTGACCCAAGGAGTCTATATGAAAAACCCGATTCCGATACGCCAGCGAGCTAGAATATCTTTATTTTAAGAACCAATATCCTGGCGCATATAGCCGTACCTAGTTAATAGTATTCTCAAGACGTCAAGCGAGGGTGATTTTTTCGTTGACAGATATGTCATTTTGTGTTAGTATTGTGTACATGTTTGGGCTCGCGGATACTTGATCTCTCGACAGTTGTCTATAGAAAATTACAGACAATTGTTCGGGAGGAGTAGTATGAATCGAAAAAACGACAGCGTAATTTGCTTGTCCGCCATCGCTTTAATTGGGATTGCGGCCACGGCAATTCTGACGGTTGAGAACAGGAGATTGGCTTCGCTTCTTGAGGAAGCGGCGACCGATCATCTGACCGGTATACCCACCAGAAGACACCTGATGAGAAGTCTCAAAAGGTTGGAAATGGGCGGCGTTCGTTCTCTGCCGCTGGCAGTTCTGGTCATCGATGCCAACGGTCTCAAGGAGACCAACGATTTGCATGGTCACAAAGCGGGAGATAGACTCCTGCAGGTGATAGCAGAGATAATTATTGAAAATGTCCGCCCCAATGACATTTTCGGCCGATTGGGCGGCGATGAATTTATCATCGTTCTGCCAAATACTGATTTGGATGGTGCTGAGCTTGTAGCCAAGAGGTTGCAAACAGCTTGCGCGTCTTCCTATTTCAAGTATCCCGTATCGGTTTCGATTGGGATTGCGGTTAGGGAAGATTTATCCAAACCGATTGATAAAATCATTCATGAGGCCGACCAAGAAATGTACAAGGCGAAAGCCGCGTACAAGAAGGCTCATGTTTGAACTAAATTTACTGGTGGCACCTCGATATATATCGGAGTGCCACATTTTATTTGTAGAAACATTTTTTTCTTATTATACTTGACTCATGTGTCTCACAATTCCAGGAAAAATTGAATCGATAGATGACGTGGGTATCGCCACCGTATTATCATCCCGCGAAAAGGCTCAGATTGACCTCTCGCTTGTTTCTGACGTTTACCCCGGTGATTGGATACTTTATGCATCAAACAGGGCTGTCAAGGCAATCTCGGAGGAAGATGCCAAGGAGATCATAGCCTTGCTCGAAGACAATTATAGCCAGGTCGACGTTAGCCGTTTGCCCCTGCAGTTCAAGAAAATTATATACAAAGTTCGCTCGGGCAATTCTGATTTGACCAAGGACGAGATAGTTTATCTTTTGAACCTCAAAGGCAAGAATAACCTCGAAACTTTGTATGCCGAAGCCAATACTCTACGCAAAGACAGGATCAAGGATTTCGTTTGCATCCATGGCATTATTGAGTTCTCAAATTATTGCAAAAATCTCTGCCTCTATTGTGGCATCCGAAAAGGTAATAAGGTCGAGCGATATCGGATGAAACGAGAAGAGATTGTTAAAGCTGCGAGGCAGGCAGTTGACGAGGAGGGCTACAAGCTCCTGGTCCTGCAAAGTGGGGAAGACGATGAGTATTCTGATGACGATTTGATCAAAATTGTAGCGGAAATCAAGAAAGAACTGCGAGTCTTTGTCTTTCTTTCTGTCGGCGAGAGAAGTATTAATTTTTACAAAAAAGCTTATGAAGCTGGGGCGTCTGGGGCTCTGATTCGATTCGAAACCTCGGACCCCGAATTTTATTCAGAATTACGCCCGGGCCACAAATTGGACGACCGATTAAAATTAATCAAACAGATGACGGAGCTCGGCTACTACATGGCGACAGGCAATATCGTCGGCTTGCCAGGGCAAAGTCTTGAAAGTCTGGCAGACGATTTGCTTTTGATCAAAAAGTTAAATGCGCCAATGATCAGCTCTGGCCCGTGGCTCCCAGCCAAAGGAACGCCGCTGGTGCAAGTCGAAAGTCGAAAGTCGAAAGTCGAAAGTTTGGAAATTATGCTGAAGTATATTGCAGTTGCTAGGTTCTTGATGCCGGAGGCGAAGATTCCGGTCACGACAGCGCTTGAGACGCTTGACCCAGAGAACGGACGACACAAGGGACTTTTGGCGGGTGCCAGCGCTCTAATGTTTAGCCTGACCCCAGAGAAATATGCGGGCGATTATTC
Source organism: Patescibacteria group bacterium (assembly GCA_041671645.1). NCBI lineage: Bacteria > Patescibacteria group bacterium. Next base: position 193,516 of record JBAZBD010000001.1, read on the forward strand.
TATCTATGACAACAAATATCGCGAGCGTGAGAAGGTCTGGCAGAAATATGGCTTGTTTAAGGGTGAAGAGAGCTACGAAATGTTGGCTGATAGGCTTAAGGTTTGATTTTATTATTGCCAGATGGGACTTTTTGTGCTAATATTTCTCTGTTTGGCGTCATCGTATAACGGTTAGTACGCCGCCCTCTCACGGCGGTAATTGGGGTTCGATTCCCCATGACGCTACCAAAAAACCATCAGCACAGCTGGTGTTTTTTTGTTTTTGCAATCGAATATATGCAGAGCCACGATTATTTTGTCGTCCCACTTCTTCTGAAACAGTCTAGGGCTGATGCATATTTTTGGCTCGATTTACGACATTCGGCCAGTTCCAGATAGAATCAATATAAAGCATGTTCACAATTTCGGATTTAAGGTAATGTTTTTCTTCCAAAACGCCAATGCACTTGATCCATTTGTCTAGCTGAATATTATACAAATTTTCAATATCCTGCATAAGTGTTTGATCGTCTGGGCTGCTCAAAGTGCGGCCTTCTACATTGTCATCATTTATTCTAGAAACAGTATCACTGAAAGAATAAATAACGTCCCTGATTCCTTTTTTATCACTTTGAATGTCCATATAATCGTATAACTTTGAGTGCATTGTCTCTTTGATTTCAACCGAATTAGACATACCTTTAACGTAAGCTAATAGTTCATCCTTAATTCTGTTATCGATTCCGGACGAAATTAAATATTGATTCAAGATCGATTTTTCTACCAGAAAAATCTGACTGTCCGCATCGAGATTTTCTATGACTTTATCGTTTTGATATAGCTTGTCTGTATTATAGACAGTAAACAGTTGATGAAATTTATGTTGTTCCTCATGATCTTCTGTCGGCTTGTAGTCATATCTTGACACCGTCACCACACCTCTAAGTCCGTATGACTCTTTATACGAGAACCCTCCAGACATTGAGGCGTCTTCTTCGTCGCCATATAATTTATTAAAATCATTACTGTTGCTACAAATAATGTTGAAATTTGCAGGAAGAGTTTTGACCTTGATTTCTCCTTCTGGCATATGGCCAGATAATGCCTCAAACAATTCTTGATCGGTATATTTTTGTCTCTGCTCCTGAACCAATCGATGTTTATCGAGATAGTTTCTGATACCTTGTTCAAAACTACTTTTTTGATAGTAATTTAGCCCAATCGCTTTACCTTGAGTATCAACAATTTGAGATAGTTCCTGAACCGATATATCAGGATTACTCTTTATGGTATCGAAAAGTGTGTTAACAATTTTGTTGATACCTTCCCTTTGAGCTCTGAGTTTGGCCTTATAATCTAAAAATTTATCAAAAAAAGCGACTTTAGCTTTTTCGTCAGAATAATCTACCGCATCTTTTTCTTCCTTCAACTTGAAGAGCTCCTTTCCAGGATCAAACTGGCCGTCAAAAACAATAGCGTCAGCTGCCTGATTTAGGCCATTTTCAAGATCCTCTTTTGACTCTTCGCTAGCGGCTCGCCAATCTTCGGCGTTTTCCATGCCCCAGGCGTTAAATTCATCTTGTTGCATACCTCTCTCGTTCATATAGACCTCAAATATTTAGTTTCTATACTAAAAATACAGCGGTTGGAGCCGAAACTCAAGCGTCGCTTCAGCTTCTCTCTGTCGATGACGCCTCGAATTTTACAACCGAATATGTTTAGAGTTATAATTAATTTAAGTTAACGGAGGGCGAGTGAAAAAACAGGGCTCCGCGATTTTAATTGCAGTTTTATTGGTTACGGCGATCGGTTCGCTGGCTTTTTCGTTTGGCAGAATATTGCTTGCTGATATTACCGGTGCCAACATTTATGAAAATGGGGCCGGTGCGTATTATTCGGCCGAGTCCGGCGTAGAGGAGGGAATGTTGCGTTATCGTTTTGCTCCCACGGCCACTGTGCCGGCAAGCAACTGGAATCTTGGCGCCTCGGATTGGGTATATCGCTCAGATTTGGCTGCAAAGACGGCCGAGACTGGCCTAGATGTTGGGATCGATAGAAATACAGCGATCACGGCAAACGCCAATCAAACTTATGATCTAAGACTTGGCTACATAGGCAGTGGCGCTACTCAGCCGTTTTGGGGCGAAGATTTAGATGCGAATGGGCTTGATATTAGTGACTTAGCCAGCGACAAATATGGAGCGACCATTCCATCACTGAGAGTGCCGAAGGACGAGGTGCTGAAGATATCGCTTCCAGCGAAGTTCAATCTTTCTGGCCCAAACGGAGCTTTGAATTTGCTTGTGGTGTTTGAAAATCCGACAGATCCAGCAGGAACAGTTGATAAGGATAAAGCTGTAATTGAAGTCAAGGCTATCGCAAAACGGCCGACTAATCTAAACAGAACTTATGAATACAAAAAAATGGTTGCTTTCTCCAGTCCTGATGCTATCTCAAATATTGGAGGGAGCGATGATGATTACATTCCTCGGAATACTCCCTGGGACAGTGTAAACGGAAAAAAGGGCTTGGCAATAAATAATCTTTTGGGGGGTCTTGGGGTTGCTTATGACCCGCCAGTATCTGGAACCGGCGGCACCGAGATCGAGTTATCATTCCGTCCACTTTTTAATAATATTAGAATCGGCCTCTCCACCCAGGGTTGCCAAAACTATATTGGGACTCCGCTTGCTGCTTGCGACGGTACAACCGCGACTGTCATGCCCGGACCGGTCGCTCGGATTATCTCTTCTGGCCATTATGCGGACGTGATCAAGACGCTCGAGGTCAACGTTGACCGCCAGTCCGGCACGTTATATGATCTCTATGATAACGTAGTTTACTCGGCGAACAATGGGACTACTTATAGTTTAACTTTTCAAAATAGCGGTGATTGTGTCGCCAAGATTACGATTGGTGCAAAGGATTACCTGATTCCTGCAAGCACCGGGTCAGGACCAGGCAGCGTGGCAGTCAGTTATGGCAAAAACTCTAATTTGAATATATCGTTGACAGGAGTCAACACGCCTACAAGTGTATGTCTCGCCGATTCGACAATCCATCCGATGCAAGATATTACAGATGGCTGGTCGAGCCCTACTCTGGTCGGCGGCACCTACTTGCTTGATAGAAATAGAACCATTAGCGCAAGTACTTACATTCCAAAATAAATTCAATGATCGCATAAAATTTTAATAATAAAGAGAGGAAAATATGGCAGAGTTAACAAAAGTTTTATTGGCCGATGATGACGCAATCTTGCACGAAATGTACGCTGAGAGGCTTCGGGCTGAGGGTTTCAACATTATTTCCGCCTACGACGGCGAGGAAGCGCTCGAGAAATTCAATGCCGAGAAGCCGGCTCTTCTCGTTCTCGATATTATGATGCCAAAAATGAATGGCATTGATGTCATGAAGAAAATCAGGGAGGGAGACATCAATCCAAACACCCCAATCATCCTTCTGACCGCGCTGGTCCAAGAGATCAACAAAATCAAAAAGATGATGAAAGAGGGCGATCAATATCTCATCAAAAGCGAGATCGTCCCAGCTAATCTGATCGAAGCAATCAAATCTACTCTCAAGAAAAGTTCAGCTAGCGCCGCCTAAGAGTCTTGTATAGTTCTTCCAGAGTTGTCTGGCCTCGAAGTACCTTGTCGAGGCCATCTTCTCGTATTGTCGAGAGCTCATTGTATCTGAGTACCTCGTCATAATCGTCTGGCTCACCAGAGAGAGTTTGTTTGACGATATTGTGATTGATTTTAACCACTTCATGTAGGGGGATCTGACCTTTAAATCCGGATTCTGCACAAGCGCTGCAACCGATAGGTAGCCAGATTTTCTGAGCAGTTTTACCTAGGGTTAATTCTTTTTCAATATAATTTTTGAGCTTGTCTTCTAATGGACGATCCATCTCTTTTTTGCATTTATCACAAATACGGCGGGAGAGTTTCTCAAAAATAACGAGTTTTAGCAATTCGGAAATCTTGGTCTCGCTGATGCCCCAATCGTAGAGTCTCTTGATCGTCTCTGCGACGGAGGAGCCGGCCATCGAGATGATCAGGAAATGGCCGCTGGCTGCCAACTCAAAGGCTTTCTGGACCGTTTCGCGGCTATCAGCCCCGGTGATACCGATAACATCAGGATCGAGTTTCTCGACCTGGCTCATGGCAGTTTCTCTGTCGGCTGGATTCGAAATGCTGGTTTGATTGATTCCCGGAAGGCGGAATTTGACCGGATTCTCAAGTGTCACAATGTTGATTCCTTCCGAATAGACCTGATCGATCAGGGCGTAGAAAAGTGTGCTCTTGCCAGACTCGCTAGGTCCAGTGATCATAATAATACCGCTTCTATCGATGCATGCCTCTGTGACCAGTTTGAAATTTTTGTCTGAAAATTCTAATTCCCCCAGGTTCTTGAGGGCGGTCAATTTGTTGGTCAGTTTCATTGTAATCTTGAGGCCATCGAGGACAGGAAAAGTAGCGAGACTATATTCGTAGGTCTCGTTTTCGATGTTTATCTTGAGTTTGCCAGTTTGTGGCTTGGTCTGGTCATCGTCGAGGGAGGAAATCAGAGAAAAAGCACGAACCAGGAGATTGCCCATCGCTTTGGGCAGGGAGGTCCGCTTCTGCAGAAGGCCGTCGATCCTGAATCGCATTGTAATCTCCTCTTTTGACGGATCAAAATGAATGTCGGTGGCATTGTCTCTGACCGATTTTTTGATCAGATTCAGTACTGTCCTGACGACTGGGGCAACCTTGCCTTCGTTGCTAAGAGAGCTAATAAATTCAGGAGTTGGCTCGACGGCAACGATCAGGTTGCCCTCTCTCAGCCTGGCATATTGAGCCAAGACATGTGCCATACCGGTTTCGTCGGCCAATTTGATCTCGACTGTGCGCCCAGTAACCTTCTCAAGCAAATGGATCACTTCGTCGTCACCAGCGTCCAACATCGCCACGACCAAGACATTGTCTTCGTCTTCAATAGCTACGACGCGGTGGTTTTTGGCAAATGACTCAGGGATGATAGCCAGGATGGAGGAAGGAATTGTGAAGTGGCTGAGGTCGACGAAAGGAATTTTGTTTTTCTTGTCCTTGTGGGAAATGGGTGCGACAAAATCAGCGTCATCTTTCTCCACTGGCTCAATTGTTTTGATCTTGATAACTTCGGCTTTCTCTCTTGGCGCTTCCTCGACTTTGACCTCTACTTCGGGCGCTTCAACCTTCTCGCCAATTATCTTGATCGGGATATCGACTTCTTCATCTTCGTTGGTCTTGATCTTTTCTGGGGGGATATCGATCTCTTCTCCCTTGGATTCAGATTTGTCGCCATGCATTTTCTTGAACGAGCCGTATGAAGTGCAATTTTCGAGATTCAAGCCTCTATTGACCGCTTCTTTGATGTTATCCGCTGGCATCCATTTGACCACGTCGGTAGGAAGCATAATCATCTTTTTGGCTGCGCCAAGCTTGGGGTGGAGGATAGTTTTGGAGGGGTAATGGACAGTGTAGAAACTTCCGAAATTGGAATAGATGACCTTCTCGCCTTTTTCCAATGTCTCAGAAACGGTGTCAGCAAAAGCAATCGCTAATTTCAGCGCCTTCTTGATGTTGAGGTTTGTTTTTTTGGCGATCTCTCTCGCCAAATCTTCCCGTGTCATGTCTGCCCATCCTTTGAAAACATTATATCTTTTTCTGCCAGAAAAAGGCAAATAGATAGGGAAAAAAGGGGGAATTTGAGCGAGCGTCAAGCTTGATTACATTGCCTCAGATTGACGTTGGCTCGCAAAAGCTGTACTTATTATTGCAGGGGGTTCCAGCTATGCTCGAACAGATCTTAAGGTTTTCGACCATCACTACGATGGTGGCAGCTGGGATTGTCCAGCTTTGCTTTCTCTACTTTTATCATCGAGATAGCGTCCAAAGCGCTATAACTCTCAGGATAAATTTACGTGGTGCTCTTTGCGCCTCTCTCCTTCTGGTTACTGGATGGATTGTCTGGCCAGAAAATGTGCTTATAGATAAATCTGTGCTATGGCTTGGCTGTTTGACGATTATCGCCGGCATGAGTCTACGCCTTTGGGCGCAATTTACACTCAAGTCAATGTGGTCAGTAGGGACGAGAATACTGTCTGGCCATGTATTGACCGACCAAGGGCCATATCGATTTCTCCGTCATCCGATGTATGTCGGATACGGACTAGTAGGGATTGGGACGATCTTGCTCACGCAGAATATTTTGATACTCTGTGGTTGGTCTTTCTTCTTCATTTTGCTCTTCCAGAGAGCGCTTGAGGAAAGTACAGCCCTTTACCAGAAATTCGGCGAAAGTTTTCTGGGTTGGACTGGAGGGCGAATGATGCTCGGACCGCCAATCTGGCTGACTCTGTGGAAAATTAATCAGTAGCTTACTTAAAATTTATCAGGACGGCGCTCAAAAAGAGCCCGTCTATTTTATTTCTTAAAACAAAAAGTGTTTACAACTCTGTGGACTGCTTGGGGACAATTAAGTTGAAAGTTGAAAGTTAGAAGTTGAAAGACAAGGGTGGGAGGGAATAATTATGCAATAGTTCACGATGCAGTGGCATAAGGCTTATAATAAGACAGCTGACAAACTAGAAGTTCATTTTTTAATTTTTATTTCTTAATTGTTAATCAATTTTTAATTATAAATTATTAATTAGACATTGATTAGAAATTAGTATTTAGAAATTCCCCGAAGGGGTCTATGGCTTTTTACCAAAAATATCGGGCAAAGAAATTCGGCGAGATGGTCGGCCAAGAACATGTTGTTGGCACTATTTTGGCGAGCATTGCGGGCGATCGCATGGTTCACGCCTATCTTTTGGCGGGGCCAAGAGGGATCGGTAAGACTTCAGTTGCCCGTCTTTTGGCCAAGGCAGTTAACTGTGAGAAAGTGGCCAAAGATCGCAAAGAGGGCAAGACTGATGGCGAGCCATGTGGCAAATGTAGTGCTTGTATTGAGATCGGAAACGGCCAAGCGATTGATGTGATAGAGATCGACGCCGCCTCGCATACCGGTGTTGACGAAATACGCGATGTGATCGAGAAAGCTCGTCTTTCACCCGTCAGATTGGCCAAAAAGGTTTATATAATCGATGAAGTCCATATGCTCTCCAAGAGCGCCTTTAACGCACTTTTGAAAACTCTGGAAGAGCCACCAAGCCATGCCATATTTATCTTGGCTACTACTGAAATTCACAAAATACCGGCAACTATAATTTCTCGAGTTCAGAGATATGATTTTCGTCGTGCGACCAAGGAAGATTTGGTAAAAAATTTGAAGCGCGTTGCAGCTGCTGAAAAAATGGACGTTTCTGATGAAGCGATTGAGCTTATAGCTATCCTGTCTGCAGGCGGGCATCGTGATGCACTCGGCCTTCTCGAACAGCTTTCTTCGGCCAAAGGCAAGATCATTTTGGAGTCGGCAAGAGAAATCTTGGGAGTATCAAGTCAAAAGGAAATTTTTGATTTTCTGGGGGCGATTTTTAATAACAACCCGGAGGAGGGATTAAAAATCGCCCATACTGTTTATGATCAGGGGCTTGATCTGCTTGAGTTCAATCGTGGTGTGATCGACCGTCTGCGCAAGATTATGGTTTTGTCCGTCTCTGATTCAAGCCTCTCTGATGAGACTCAGGATAGTGCCGAACAGCTCAAAGAAATTGCGAAGGGTCAGAAGATTGAAAGACTTCTGTCGCTGATTAACATTTTTGTCGAGGCAGGGATGATGCTCAAAGATGTCTCGTATCCTCTCTTGCCAATCGAAATGGCGGTTGTCAAATCAGTTGAAAGTATAAAGTTGAAAGTTGAAAGTGCGAATAAAGAAGAAAAATTGATCATTAGTATTCCCGAACCAAAGAAACCTGAACCAAAAATACCAGACCAAGAGCAGACCAAACCAGAATTGTCTGTTCCCCCTGACTCCGTGCCTGTGCCCGTGCTAGAAATGACCAAGGATCTCTGGATTCGGATTATAGATGAGACCAAGAAGGAGAATTCTACACTGGCCGCTCTGCTTCGAGATGCTCATCCAACAGAAGTTACCGCCGAGAAATTGATCTTGGGGGTCAAGTTCAAATTTCACAAGGACAAGATTTCTGAGACCAAAAACATGGCGGCTCTCGAGAAGATCGTCTGCGCCGTGACTGGCTCTCCATATAATGTTTCGTGTAGACTGGTAAGCGACAAGCCCAAGGCCACATCTACCGATCCGAACGAGATCGAAAAAGCAGTAGGCGAGATCTTCGATCTCAGTTCATAATTTCTAATTCTTAATTTTTATTCAAATATTAATTAATAATTAAAAATTGATTAAAAATTAGAAACTACCAATTAACAATTACTCGAATATGGCTCGCGAGCAAAACAATTCACAATCTAAAGACAAGACGTCTGGCAAGTCCGCATATTCTGGCATACGTGTGCCGCCCCAAAATATTGAGGCAGAGCGTAGCATTCTGGGGGCCGTCCTTTTGGACAAAGATGCGATTATCAAGGTGGCTGATTCTGTCTGGCCAGAAGACTTTTATGATTCTCGCAACGGTATAATTTTTGAAGCGATGCTTAGGCTTTTCGAAAGTCGTATGCCGATTGATATCGTGACCCTCTCTGAAATGCTTGAAAAAGCGAGCCAGATCGAGACTGTCGGCGGATCGAGCTATCTAGCTGATATTGTCAACTCTACTCCGTCAGCCGCCAATGTGGTCCATTACAGCAAGATTGTGAAGGAAAAGGCGATATTGCGCCGCCTGGTCTCTGCTGGTACCGATATCACCGAGCTTGGTTTTGATGAAGAGGGAAACATTTCTGAGACACTTGATAAAGCCGAACAGAAACTCTTCTCTGTCTCTCAAAATTCTCTCAAAAACAAATTTATGCCGATCAAGGATGTCCTGACCGAGGCCTTCGACAGAATCGACAAAATTCACAAGGACAAGGATAAGGGAGCGCTTCGTGGAGTTTCTTCGGGTTTTCGTGATCTAGATGGTGTTACTGCTGGATTCAACAAATCTGATTTGATCATCCTAGCCGCTCGACCTGCTATGGGTAAAACTTCCTTTGCTCTGAATTTGGCCGAGAATGCGGCGATTGATGACAAGATACCGGTTGCAATATTTTCGCTCGAGATGAGCAAAGATCAGCTCGTGGATCGTCTCCTCTCCTCTCAGGCTGGCGTAGACTCCTGGAAGCTCCGAACTGGTAATCTTTCCGACGACGATTTTCCAAAGATTGGCTATGCCATGGGCGTGCTTTCTGAGGCGCCGATATTCATAGACGATACTCCTAGCGCCAACGTGATGGAGATACGAGCCAAGGCTAGACGCCTTCAGATGGAGCACGGCTTGGGACTGATCATCATCGACTATTTGCAGTTGATGCAGGGCCACTCCAGGAATTCTGATGGCAATCGTGTCCAGGAAATTTCAGAAATTTCCAGAGGTTTGAAGGGCTTGGCCCGTGAACTCGATATTCCAATCATCGCTCTCTCTCAGCTTTCTCGTGCGGTCGAACATCGTGATGACAAGAGACCACAGCTTTCTGACCTTCGTGAATCTGGCTCGATCGAGCAAGATGCTGATATCGTGATGTTTCTTTATCGTGAAGAGTATTATAATCAGGATACTGAGAAGAAAGGTATCACCGAAATACTTATTCGCAAACATAGAAATGGTCCGACTGGTAATATCGAGCTTTTCTTCAACCCTTCACAAATGCGCTTCAATGATTTGGAGAGAAAACGAGTCTCGCAGGCGGAAGAATGACAAATTGCTACCGAATAAATCAAAAGGAGCCTTGTGGAAAATGAATTTCAATCCGACCCGATTACCAATTCTGATATCTCTGCAGACGAACCGGTCAAGTCGGCTGTAAATTTTGGTTATAATATCGATAGTGTTATAAAGGCAAATCTTTATTATCTAACGCCTGGGACAGCTGCGGCAGACGAGAAAATCTCTGGTTTGAGGGAGGCATATTCGAAAAACCCTACAGAAGCTCGGAGGATTTTGAGTCAGGAATATGTGAACTGTCTGAATCGTGGCGCTTTAGGAACCGCGGTTCTAATTAGAGATGATATACTCGACGGCGTTCTCGAGGTAGAGCCACAGATTCTATCTGAAGCGGCGTTCAATTGCCTCAGGGATCTGCTCAATGACAGACATTTGGACGCTGAAGGCGTCAGAACAATTTTGACTGAGTTCTTAAATGGTGAAGAAAAAATCATTGCCGAAGGAATGATCAAGGAAGCAATAATTAAAAAAATAAAAAATTGTAATTGGCTTCACGCGAAAAGTTACATTGAAAATTTTTTTCCTGAGTTTAAGTCTGATCCGAACTGCATACTGGCTGCCCAAGAAAATTTTGAGGCATTCTTAAAGTCATCCTACAGGCAAGAGGCAGAAAAATTTATAGATTATTTTAAGTTGCCGATTGAAACTTCAGTTATTGATGATGAGTTAAAACGAGCAGTAATTACAGATCTTGATAAAGTGAAGGACTTTAAGATTAACCCTAACTATACCAATACCCATCCAGCTGTAGGAATCGTTCGGAAGATGGATCAAGGTCTACCCCATAGTCTGGAGGGCTACGTTCTGACAGACGGGTTGAATTCAATCGTCGACAAACATCAGCTGTCGACCTTAGATGAATTAGCGGCAAAGATTGCTGAGATCAATAAGCCAGAGTAATTAGAATCTAGAATATGGAAGTCAGAATGCAGAATGATCTATACAAATACTTAGAGAATTTAACACCGCTTCGACAAAAGCAATTGCGGCACGCTGTTTTTGTCAATTTAATTGACAACGCTGAGGGCTTAACTACATTTTCCAAAATCGAGCGAGAGAAAATCAAAGAAGAATTCGTTTTCACTCCTTTTGAAGTTCTAGAGGAACAAACTTCTCGCGATGGCTCGACCAAGTGGGCGTTCAAACTAGCGGACGGTAAAGTGATCGAAACAGTGCTGATGGAATTTCATGACGGTCGCAACACCGTCTGCGTCTCTTCTCAGGTTGGCTGTCCGTCTGGTTGTCTCTTCTGCGCTACTGGTCAGCTTGGGTTTATCCGAAATTTGTCTAGTTGGGAAATACTGAGTCAAGCTCTATACGCCGGTAGGAAATTGAAAGCTCAGGACAAGAAGATTACCAATATCGTATTTATGGGTATGGGCGAGCCACTTCTGAATTGGGACAACGTCTTGCCTGCGATCAAAGAATTGAATGACCCAGATTATTTCAATCTTGGCAGACGTCACATGACTCTCTCGACCTGCGGACCCATCGCGGGGTTGGAGAAATTTATCGAAGCCGAGACCGGCGTGACTTTGGCTATCAGTTTGCATGCACCAAACCAAATTTTGAGGGAAAAGCTGATGCCGATCGCCAGAAGCAATAAGCTTCCAGATCTCGTAAATATACTTGACAAGTATGTCCGCTCGACACACAAGCGAGTGAGCTATGAATATCTCTTGCTGGACGGCGTGAATGACACTGATCAGTCTGCGATTGAATTGGCAAATTTGCTCAAAGGCAAGCTAGCTTTTGTAAATCTGATAGTCTTCAACCCGATTGAAAAGTCCGCCTTTTCTCCCAGCAAACGCGACCGGGTGGATCGATTTCGAGAGATACTGGAGCGGAATCATATCGAAGTGACAGTGCGAGTCAGCCTAGGCGATGAAATATCAGCTGCCTGCGGCCAACTGGCCGGCGAGAAAAGTTAAAAGTTTGTAAAGTCTCGGGAACTCTTTTATAATGTTGTCAACTAAGGGAAGGTATATATGCTAGAAGAGAATAAGAAAATTCTTGATAAATTGATGGGTCAGTACAGTGACAATGTTTCTGAACTAAAGGATCGCAAAGAAGCAGACAAACAGGAGCAGGAGACTTTCGCCAAAACTTTCAACGATTTGAAACACAATGTTATCTGGCCGGTGGTGATCGATATTGGCAATCAGCTCAATCAATATGGCCAGGATTATAGCATCTCGGAGGACACCGATTTTCTCGACGCGACGGCCAAGTATCATCCTTCCAATATTACAATTTTCATCTATCCGAAAGTTGCAGAGAAGGCGATGTATACACCAGAGACGACCCCTTATGTTGCCTTTGTAGCCGACAAATACGCACGAAAAGTTGGAATTTTGGTCTCGACCATGATGCCTGACGGTTCGGGTGTGACTGGCAGCTATGGCACTTTTGAGCTGAATGTTATCACCAAGGAATTTGTCGAAAAAGAAGTTGTAAATGTGCTCAAAGACACGCTGATTTTTCATCAAGAATAGAAGTATTGCAAAATTGTCCCGCTGTTTGGAAAATAAAATAACGAGATAATTTTACAATTTTGATTTGGAGGAATTATGGAGCTAGACACAATTCGCAAGAGGATAGAGCAATTGGCCAAACTAAAAGAAGAGATCAAGATACAGAAAGAGTTGCTCAAGGGCGAACTCGAAAATGAAGAGGAATATTTGAAGGTAGCCGAAGAAGCGAAGGCGGCCAATCAGAAGAAGAAGATAATCAGAGATGAGATCCTAGGCCGTGGGCCAAATCAGGAAACTTTAGCCAAGATCAAAGATGACAACGAGGAAATCTCAACTCTCAAGGAGATTCTTTCGGCCGAGCTAGTTCAAATTTTCCATGAGAATAATACTGATGAGATCGCTGGTCAGAAGATCAAGGTCATCGGCACCCTTGTGCCAAACGCAAAGCAGTATGACAAGAAAAATTTCTCGGGATCATACGGTGAGTAAAGTCTCGGATTAAGCTCGGATAATATTTGAAAATAATGCAGTCTGGGACTAAATAATATCATACTATACCATATTATTTAGTCCCATATGCTTGACAAGTTGTGATCTGGTTGATATAATTGCTTAATTTAGTACATTAAAAACTTGAGTTAGAGGGAACGAGATGGGGAGCGGAATTATATTTACCCCGATATAATTTCAAAGAGAAATAATTTTTAAAATATATGGTTATTTCCCCCAGCTCGTTCCAACTAAAACAAAAATAACAAGCTATAAGGAATAGCAAGAAAACAAAAAGCCCATCCTTCGCATAAAGCTACGGAGGGCAAGAAGGAACAAAAACAAAATGCATTTAGACCAGGCTTAAATTAAATAATCATAACGCCTGACAAGATCTAATACGCAACCAATCAAAAAATTCTCCTATACATTGATAAAATATCAAGGAGGGGAGAAATCAGCATTAGAGACCTAGACCCACTCTCTTAAGGGATGCAAATCTCTTGGGGGAATCCAAAGTCGAAGCCTCTAAAAACGGGCATAAATGATGAAGCCGCAACATTATTAAAATATTGATTTGCGATCAGTCTTCAAATCATTTCTGCCCAAACTAATAAGCCCAGTCGAAAGATTGGGTTTTTTAGTTGCCAAAAATATGGATTAAGCTTGCATAAATCATATTTTTGTGTCATATTGCGGGCAGAAGTTAGGCCACAATAGTGTGAGTCTAATTTAGTTTTCGCGCACCATAAAGGAGGACGCGATGTCATTGTATAAGTTTGATTTCCCCAAAGGGGGAAAAGTCATCGAGGGTAAGACGAAGGCTCTTTACGAAGTGCTGGATTATCCCGGATTATTGATCGCTGAGTATAAGTCAGACATTACTGCGTTTGACGATCCACGTTTTACAACGGTGTTTGGCACCAAAGCTCGCGATTCCAATGCAGTGACCTGCAGGATCTTCGAACTTTTGCAACAAGCCGGCTTGCCGGTTGCCTATCTTGGAAAGTTGTCAGAGACAGAATTTGTTGCTCCGCGTGTCCAGATGGCGCCGGTGGAACTCATCACCCGTCGCTTTGTTCACCCCAAGGGCAGCATTCGGAAACGTCGACCCGAGTTGCCACCGCATTATCGCTTTGGCGAGCTGACATTCGAAGTTTGTCTGAAGACGCATAATGGTGGCAAGTATACCAACATTTTTGGCGCAGAGGTCGATCTGGCCCTGCCGCGTGTCGATGACAAACCTACTGATGATCCGATGGTGTTAAACCCACTTGCTGACGAGTGGAAACTGATTGGCAAGAGCCCGCTCTATGATCCAGAGGTCATAGCTACTGTCAAACGCGACGAAGTTTTGCACGGCGTCGACGAGATTACAGAATACCGCCGTTTACTCCATGCTGCCTTCCTGATCATCGAAGCATTCTTCAAATTGATCGGATGGACGACTTATGACCTTAAGGTCGAGTGCGGAAGACTGAAAGAAGACTTTCAGCCGGAGGTCGGTCCGCTCCTAAAAGCGGGGACGATCGTCATCGCTGATGTAATCGACCATGACTCCTGGAGAGTATTGGACGAATCTGGCCGTGAAATGTCTAAGCAAGTTTTTCGTGACATGATCTTGGCTGGCAAACTGGATCAGGATGAGATCGCCCAGATCTACTCTTCCGTCGTCAGAGCCGTCGAGAACTTTCGGGTTCAAGAACAGGCGCTCGTGCTCTGGCGCGGCTCGGAGGATGATAATTTTCCGGATCTTCAACTCAATGGATCGATGGGCCGGCTCGATCTGAACAATTTGCCTGGTATCAAGGTAGAACGCATCACCGGCTCCGGTCACAAGCAGACTATAGCTTGTCTGGATCGTCTAAACGCGTTACAGGCACGCTACAAGTATGGTGCGATTATTGTCGAGGTCGGTCGTAGCAACGGTCTCGGCCCGACACTGGCTGCTCACACAATCTGGCCTGTCATTTCCCGGCCCGCTTCACTTGAGAAGTGCCCCGGAGATATCTGGAGCAACCTGCGTTGTCCAAGCAACGATCCGATGGCGACAATCATCGACAAGGGGAATGCGGTTCTTTTCGCCCTCCGGCAGCTGGCACCGTTGAATCCCTACGTCGCCGCCTGGCTCCAATACGGCGTAGAGCAACTCGAAGCGACGCCAGTATAAGACATAATCAACCAAGATCCGAGAGCGGATCGCAATGAGTAATTATTACTCAAGCGGTTCGCTCTTTTTAGTTGCCAAAAATAATAGTTGTGGTACGATATCTGGCAATAGCAGATCTCATGCTAAATCTTGCAAAGGAGGTAAGTCCGTGCTTATCTCAATAACCGATCGCATCGGCTCCGCTGTAGTTCGGGGCATGATCTCCGATCATAATCCTCCGCCAAAGCCAGAGGCTACCTCTGGCGCAAAGTTTCAGGTCGGGAACGACCCCATTACCGCAGAAGTTCTGCGCAGTATGAAGCAGAATCAAAACCGAGTCCGTCACGTTGAGGACCCAGATGATGGAAGACATTCCTCGTTACTGATGTGCAAGTAGTGCTAAGCCCACCGGTGTTGTCTGATACGATAGCGCCGGTTTTTATTTGCATTTTTTGTGCGTAATCGTTATAACGGTCTCATTGCAGGCGCTCGCAAGCAAAATACCAGAGCGCAAAATTTTCTGTACAAAAGGGGAACATATTATGCAAGAACGGTATGCAGACACCAGAATCGAGCGAATCTGGAGTAACGAAGAGCTACTGCTTGGTTGGCAGACTGTCGAAAAAGCGTTAATCCAAGCTCGTTTCAATCTAAAACTGATGCCCGAGGTTGATTTTCGGGCGATCATGGAAGCTTTAGACTCAACACCGCCTAATGTTGATTGT
Organism: Patescibacteria group bacterium; assembly: GCA_041671645.1. NCBI lineage: Bacteria > Patescibacteria group bacterium. The sequence continues at coordinate 209,143 of JBAZBD010000001.1, forward strand.
TGGAAAGATTGGGACAATAGACTGCATCATGACTTAAATGCTGCTCTCAAGGAGCGGATGCGTTTCATTCCTGGCGATCTTCAGCGTTGGTACCATAGTGGTATCACAAGTTATGATACTGAAGAGGCGGCGATGTTGCGCAAGATCATTATGGCGATCGAAATTTATGAAGCAGAGGTTGTTGAACTTTTAGGAGTAATCAAATCTCAAGCTTTAAAATATCGATACACACCCATGATGGGTGTGACGCATGGACAGTGGGCTGACCCTCAATCATTCGGAAAGAGATTAGCTTGTTGGCATCAAGAGCTACAGATGGGGCTTACTTTACTTCGAGAGTTGAAGTTAAAACTCATCTATTCGAAAATGTCTGGTTTTGTCGGAAACTACACCGAAATAACACCTGAGATTGAAAAAGAGGCTCTGAGAATCCTCGGATTCAAACCCTATTATGGTGCAACTCAGATCGTACCTCGAACATTGTATGTTCCGGTGGCTTCAACGATTGGCATGATGTCGAAAACAATCGCTAATATTGCGATGACCATCAGACTCGGAGCGAGAAGCGCTTCCGTTCTATATCATGAGCCGTTTGGCAAGCAACAAACCGGTTCGACAGCTGGTCCGCACAAGCGGAATACGATCAACGATGAAAAAGCTGGTGGCATGGATATCATGATCACCAAATACATCGAGATGATCATAGCGTGTTGTGGGACCTGGGAGGAGCGGGATATCGCTCACTCGTCTGTCGAAAGAAACGCGTGGCCGGACTTATTTCACGCCAGCATCCATCAGGCGAAAGTCATGACCAAAATGATTGGAGGCTTGGTTGTCTATCCCAAGAACATGATGCTCGAAATTGTGAAGACCAACGGTTGTTACGCGGCGAACGTCGCCAAAGAGCAATTAAAGGAGTGGGGCGAATCGTATGGCTTGAGCGCTGCTGATTGCTACAAAATCTTTCAACTGGCAGCTTTTAATCTCAGCTGTCCGATACAAGATGAAGATATCGGCAACGATCCTGGTTTGATGGATGCGACATTGCGAAGCATCGAGCAGGAAGACTGTTCGGGCCATGCCCGGCGTAATATCCAATATCATATCTCTCTGGGCGAGCTTGAGCCAAGCGGCGTGCTTGATATTACGGATGAGACAATCAAAGTTTGGAATACCAAGCTTCGGGCGATCTTTGACAGCGTCGAGGTCAACGAGCGTTGGGACGAGGTCTTCTCGCTCAAATATCTACTACGCAATGAAGCCAAGATCTTCGAGGAGGTATTTCCGGAACCTGAAGCCCATGAGGAATATGTACCTGGAGCGTAATTCTAAACAAGATCCGAGGGCGGATCGCAGAGAGTATACATACTCAAGCGGTTCGCTCTTTTTAGTTCAAATGTAGAATATTTTCGATATATTTCTTCATTTTTATTTGGTCTTCGATGCTGTTGCCGACTTCGATTGCGGCATACGGAGCGAAATATTTCGGATAATATCGTTTGAGATAATCCATTTGTTTCAAATCATCCATATAGTGACGGTCGTTGGTCCAAAAATCGTATTCAGGAATGAACATCTTAGCATCGGCTATAGCGCTCATATGGATGGCGCCAATTTTGTATTTCTCGGCAATACCGATATTTATCTCATAACCAGGTAGATTTTGTAATCTGACACTCTCTAAGTGAGAAAGATCGAGACAGACGCCGGCAAAACCCTCGAGATCTTCGGCGGTCAAACCCTGTACGAAGGCACGGCCAGCATTTTCGATGTAAATCATATTTTTGTATTTGTCCAAGTCGTGGATTATCGGCCAGTCGATGGTCGGATGCAGATTGACGGCCTTGGTACCAAAATTTCTGATCATAAAATCTAATTCGTTGGGATGCATATCAGAGCGGATATGAGCAAATGGGATCGAAACTGGGCCGAGTTCCTTCACTATTGTTTTGAATAATTCTTCTCGTTCTTCTTGGCTATTGATACAGTTTGGGAAAAGAGCGAATTCCTTGATCTCAAATTTTTTCAGATCGCCAACATTTTTTCGCCAGTCAGGATTATTTAACGTTGTGAGTGAGACTAATATTTTCGTTTTCATAATAAGTATTAAAGCAAAAAGACGAGCCATCAGCAACCTTCCAAAATCGTTTTTTAGCTGTTAGAATTCCTAAGATGACTAACTTATTGGAAAACCTAAACAAACCGCAGCAAGAGGCTGTTTTGGCGACGGAGGGGCCTGTCTTGGTCTTGGCTGGAGCGGGATCTGGCAAGACGAAGGCGCTGACTCACCGGATCGCATATTTGATTCGCGAGAAGCATGTCTCGCCCTATTCTGTCTTGGCTGTCACCTTCACGAATAAGGCAGCAGCCGAGATGCAATCTCGTGTTTCGAGTTTGCTCTCTGGGAATAAGGAATTAGGAATTATGAATAAGGGAAGTGAAAACCCTAATTCCTACTCCGATATTCCTAATTCGGCGGATGCATTCCGTCTACCTTGGATGGGGACTTTTCACTCCATTTGTGTTCGGATTTTGCGGCGCGAAGCTGATTTTGTCGGGTATTCTAGAAGCTTCACCATTTACGATTCACAGGATTCGCTTTCGGTGATCAAGAAGATTATGAAGGAGCAAAATGTCGATCCGAAACATTTCAATCCCAATTCCGTCCAGTATTTCATTTCCGGTGCCAAGAACGAGCTGATCGATTCGGCCGGTTACAAAAAGTATATCAACTCTCCGTTCGAGGCGGTCACCAGCAAAGTTTACGAGCGCTACGAGAAGTACTTGCGCGAAGCAAATGCGATGGATTTTGACGATCTGATCATGCAATGTGTCTTCTTGTTTCAAAAAAATCCGGCTATTTTGGAAAAATATCAAAATTTATTTCGCTATATTCTAGTTGACGAGTACCAGGACACCAACCAAGCACAGTATTTGTGGGCAAAGTTGTTGGCCGAGAAGCACAAGAATATTATGGTGGTGGGTGACGATTATCAATCTATTTACAGTTGGCGCGGTGCGAATTTCAAGAATATTTTGAATTTTGAGCGTGATTACAAAAACGCGGTCGTGGTCAAATTGGAGCAAAATTATCGCTCGACCAAGACGATCCTGGATGCGGCCAACGAGGTGATCAAATACAACGAGAACAAGACCGACAAGAAACTCTGGACCGAGAAGGAAGAAGGCGCCGCAATCACGGTTTACGAGGCACTAAACGAAAAAGATGAGGCAGAATTCTTGGCCATGGAGATTAGATCGATGCGTAATCGCGGTATGGATTACAACGACTTTGCAGTTCTGTACCGGACGAATGCTCAATCTCGTGCGGTCGAGGAAGTTTTCTTGCGTTTCAAAATGCCATATCGAGTTGTCGGCGGTCTTCGCTTTTACGAACGCAAAGAGATCAAGGATATGATTTCATATTTGAGATTGATGTCCAATCCTGCTGACCACGAAGCCTTGAGCAGAATCGTCTCGTCTCCGCCGAGAGGAATTGGCGACAAAACACTCGAGCAAATTCGCGGATTTCGCTATGACGATCCGGAAGAGAAATTGATGAGCTTGCCCAAGAAAGTCCAGGATTTCTATAAAGTGTTGAAGGATTTGTCGCTTGCTTCGTTGACTGCTTCGCTCGATCAATTAATTATCAAAATTGCAGAGAGAACTGGTTTCAAAGAATATTTGCTCGACGGCACCCCGGAGGGAGAAGCGAGATGGGAAAACGTCGAAGAGCTCTCCACCGTAGCGGAGCAAGCCGAGGCCAATCATGAAATTAAAAAAGATCTTCAAGACGAAAACGACGACGTTGATCGTACAGTTCTGGAAGAGTTTCTAGAACAAGTTGCGTTGGTCCAAGATACCGATCAAATGAACGAGGGCGACGGTGTCGTCACTCTAATGACTTTGCACTCTGCCAAAGGACTAGAATTCAGCGTCGTATTTATCGTCGGCGCCGAAGAAGGAATATTTCCACATTCTCGCTCCCTCATGGACGCGTCCGAGATGGAGGAAGAGCGTCGCTTGGCTTATGTTGGCATCACTCGCGCCAAGGAGCGGCTCTATATGATCCATGCAGGAGAGCGCAACATTTATGGCCGTTTCCAATCAAATCCAAGATCTCGTTTCATCGATAATATTCCGGAACATTTACTGGATCAGATTTAAGCATTCATTTACATGCAAATTATTTAGTTCTATAATTATACCAATAGCATCTGGGGAGGGTTGCCTTTCCTTACGATGGTGTACTTAAAGTAATCCAGACGATTGAAACGGCTGAAACGATCTCCAATCTTCACTCACATCCATTAATGGAGGGGGGAGACTGATCAGACAGATATTCTCACCGCTTTAGCGAAACGAAGCAATTTCGAACCTATTTGGTTCTGCCTATGCTTTCGTATTATTTTAATGAACTGTCAGAAGGTAAGCTTCTAGTTTTAAAGAAGCTTGAAAAAGGAAGGTTTCCTATTTTGTGTTTTGCGACTATTCTATAATCATTTTTTGTACTTAATTTTGTATTAAATTATCAGTCTCTATATTTGCCATAGCATTATGTTGTTGGTAAAATATTGGCATAGATTTCGGGGAGGGTTGTCGAACGTTTTCGGCTGTATATAGCTAAATGCGCTCCACATTCCTATTTTGCATTTGTTAATAATTGTTGTTCCTCTTTCTCCCGCCCCACCCGTCCTCCCCTCGGGCAGGGGAGGAGCCGTTTGACTAGTTTTGGCATTGTAGTAGAATGGTAAGTAATATATGAAAACCATTAAGCTTTTGCTAGCAGGGTTGGTGTTGCCGGCAGGTTTTGTTTCGGCCCTCACATTTGGTTCGCTCAGTCAATCTAACGCTACACCCTCAAGGGTGGAGAGGCCTTTCGTTGTGGAAATCTACTCGGCCGATGGAAATGTTGAAAAAACGATAAGTGGTGTGAGTTATGAAACAGACTCGTATCTTATTGCCGAAAAGTTGGGGGCTTCACCTGTCAGGGCCGATAAGTTCACTGCTTTTCCTGAGATCAGGATGAATATCGGTAGCAAGATCACATTGTATAGGTCGCCCATGATATTATTGATCGACGGGAAGAACAAAACTGAGATTCGAAGCTGGTCCAAAACTGTTGGGGAATTACTTCTCGAGCAAAACATTGATTTAGCGAGCGAGGATAAGATAGCGCCTCCACTGGATACTGAAATTGCTGACGGCTCACAAATCAAGATTACGAGAGTAGCGATTGCTCATATCGACAAATTAACTGATATCGAGTTCAAGACTATCAACAAGAATGATAACACTCTCGACAAGGGCAAGACTCGCGTCGAGCAAAAGGGCTTGAAGGGCCAGAAGAAGCTGACTTATGAGATTCGTCGCGAAGATGGTGTCGAAGTCGCAAGAAGATTGATCAACACAGAAATTGTGACCAAGGCGATAGACCAGATTACGATTATTGGCACGAAGCCGGTGATTACTGGCTGGTGTAAATATAATGATCTGGTTCTAGACGCTTCGATCAAAAATGGTATCGATCCTGATAGAGTTTGCGCTCTGATGCGCAAGGAGAGCAACGGAAACGCTGATTCTGTTTCTGGCGGAGGCCATCTTGGCCTTTTCCAATACACTGAAGGATTTTGGGCTGACGCATCTGCCAAGGCTGGATACAGCGGAGCGTCATGGGACAACGCAAAGGCTCAGATCTATACCACGGCCTGGGCCTTGACTCATGGCTACGCTGGTCGGTGGGCGGGAACATTTAAATAGCTGAAAGCAGATGAATGTCGATTGATTTAACTGATAAAGAACAACTTACAAAATATTTGAAGTCTAAGGGGTTATTGGCCAAGCAAAGTTTGGGCCAGAATTTTCTAGTTGATCGAGAGGTACTGGAAAAAATCGTAGAAGCGGCTGAGATAAAAACTAGCGACACTGTAATCGAAGTCGGCCCAGGTCTTGGCACGTTGACGGAGGAATTAATTTTGCGGGCAGGCAAAGTCATCGCAATTGAGAAAGACGATAAGTTGGCAAAATTGTTGAGTTCACAATTTTGTCATCCTGAACTTGATTCAGGATCCAGTATTGTTAACCTAGATTCCGGATCTCAAGCCGCAGTCCGGAATGACAATCTGGTTGTGCTAAACTCCGATATTCTAGCGGTCAATGTTCCGGAGCTGACGGGCGGAAAACCTTACAAAGTGGTGGCAAATATCCCTTATTACATTACGGCCAAAATCATCAAGTTGTTTCTGACCTCAGAGAATAAGCCTGAGTCAATCGTTTTGTTAGTGCAAAAAGAGGTGGCTGAGCGTATTTGCGCTAAGCCAGGACAATTATCAATTCTCGCGCTATCTGTCCAAGCATTTGGCGAACCGGAAATTGTAAGCGTCGTGAAGCGGGATTCTTTTTTCCCAGCTCCTGCAGTTGATTCGGCGATACTTCGTATCAGAATTCAGAATTCAGAATTCAGAATTCAACCGGAAGACGAGAGAGAACTTTTCCGTCTGATCCATATTGGCTTTGCCAGCAAGCGCAAAACTCTCATAAACAATTTATCGGCAGGACTTCGAATTGATAAAAAAGCAATAGCGGATATAATTAAATCAATCGGACTTGGCGAAAACGCCAGAGCACAAGAGCTGAGTCTGGAAGAGTGGAAGAAGCTATCATTAATATTGAAACTGAAATGATGAAGTTAATCGGCGAGCCGACTCCTGATCAAAATCAATCAGTCTCGAACGAAGGAGTTGAAGGTGATGATGGTCATTTTTCAGCCATTAATTATAATTCGGACGATCTGGTCGAGCCGACGTTCCCAGAATTTGACCTGCGCGACACTCGAGAATTCCAAGAGGTTTACGAGGAGACTCTGGACTTAGCCGAGAAGGTATCTGGTCATATTGCTACTATGCTCAAGTTCCAGGACAGTTCTCTGGAGGTTGAACTGATTGAGAAATCTATTCTGAGGGAAATTGCTGAGCGATTCCAGAATTTTAACGAGGGCAAGGTTGACCTGGCGGTTCGCGGCTTGGCATTAATTAACGCTGAATTGCAAGGCTTGCTTTCCTATCCTGCCACACCTCAGGGCTTTATGGATGCACAGTTCATTATCGATGATTTTCTAAAGGAGCAGCCGAAGTCAGATAAAGAAAAACTTGAAGGAGGCCTTTTCTCTCAAGAGATAATTGCTCGACGCTTACAACGTTTGTATGATAAATCTGACTTTAACCTGCGCGATTACGAAGGTTTGACAACGAACACAACGGTGAGTCTCGAGCATCTCTTGAAGGAATTAATGCTTCACACTTTAACCACAGGGGCAAAGAATCCCGAAGAGCTTACAATTCTGGATCTGGGAGCCGGAGAAGGAAGACTCGCTATTCCTCTAGCCACTCTAGGTTATCATGTGAATGGCATCGATATCTCAAAGGGAATGGTCGAGAAAGTAGACGATCGGACAGAGCTGTTTTGGGATGGTTTTACAGGCAAGACCTCAGATAAACTTGCAGAATCGGCAAACACTGTCTTTGACGCTCTAAAAGTTTCTCCAAAGGTAGAAAACTTAGACGATCTGAAAAAAAACATCCAAATCCAGCAGGGCAATTTCTTCGATATTGACAGCGAAGATTATGATAGGAGATTTGGCCCCGATAAGGCCGACGCTGCTATCGTTATGTGGCACACCTTTGGATTTGCGGGTGATCATGAAGGCCAAATGAAGGTATTAAAAAATATTTATGATAATGTGCGACCTGGCGGCATAGTCGCTATCGAGATGCCTGATCGTGAGTTTGGCGGTTATGGAAGGGCGGTTCGAGAATATCAGCGGTTGCATGGCCAGGATAACGATGCACAGAAGCCGATTCCGTTTGGGGCTCTAGTCGACGCACCCTCAAAGAGCGCCGGAAATCCGACAGAACAGAACGAAGAGCTTGAAACGCCAAGATATTTCCCAAGCAAAAATGAGATGATTGGTATATTAGAAGACGCTGATTTCAATCTCGCTGAGTGCTACGACTATTTTGTCCCGATTGATGGTCCTGACGGAAAACAACTGGCAGTCCTGGAACATCTGTTTGTCGCTGTAAGGCCTAGAGGCAAGAGTCAGAAGAATCTACGTGCCAAAACCGAAATAGCGCAAGAAGATTCATCACGTCTAGAGGAAGTAAGGAAGAGAATAGCTGCCTAATCTTGCTTCTCGGCGCCTTTCCACGCTAGTTCAAATAGACCTCTCATACTCTCAGCGATGCTTTTGTTGTCGATAATTACGGCCAGCGGAACATCGCCTTTGTTATAGTTAGCGAAGGAAACTTTGTTTCCATATACCTGAATCTCTAGTTTACAGGGGAATAGGCTCTTTTTGACTATCCTTGTTTCCCGCAGCTCCTCAGCGTCGTGTGAAATATACTCTGCAGTATTCTTGTCCTCTGCGGCCGATACTATAACGCGAGCAGTAATTTCGGCTTTTACACGTTGCTTTACGTAAACGTCGCGAAGCCATTTCCATATCTCCATATTTGATTCATTGGCTTCAAGAAATGAATAGATCGGCTTGTTCTCTTGGATTGTGTCCTCGTAGAGCTTCTTGATTCCTTCTATCCCTTCCATGACCTGTACTCCTGGCTTGTGGTAGGTCAGATTGAATGCGGAGATGAGAGAGGGGAGAACGGCGTTGATCTCGCGCTCGGCCAGCGAAGCGGCGTGAATCTGGGCGTCGGTGTATTCCCTGATCTTCTCAGGGTGAGCCAGGCGAAAATGCTTCTTCTTCTGCTTGCTGAACTCCTCGATGAAGCCAAGCCCCTTGAGAGCGTAGATCTTGTTGTAGCAATCTCCCTTCTTGAGGCCGGTCCTCTTGATAATTTCGTGCGCAGGGAGCTCACCACCCTCGAGGAGGGCGCTGTAGATGTTGATTTCCTGGTCGGTCAAGCCGACCTTTTTGAGTATGTCTAGCTGCATAATAGTATTATATACTGCTCCAAAGTAGTAGTCAAGACTTCGTGACAGGTATAGTCAAAATCTCGATTCTAATAACAAAAAAGTGAGTCACGGAGCCAACAATCGGTAAATAAGACAGTCACGATATAGTGACAAATTGGTCATAAACCCTTGACAATCCCAAATAGGCATGCTATAATATACCCATCACGATGAGAAAGGCGAACAACCCACAGGAGGATTAGGCCGCTGCCCAGACTGATAGAACATTTACAACCAAATAGGTACATAGGTAGAAAAAGATCAAGCCCTATCAATAGATAAGGCGATCCCGATCACAAATGGCACAATCCGGCTCGTATCTCAGGAGATAAGAGCGCAAATTCACGCCACTTGAGATCATCCCCAGCACACTCAATTGAGTCGCAAGGGGAATTACCCGAATCCCGATCAAATTCCCGCCCCTTAGGCGGAAATATGGAAGATATTATCAATATCCGGTTTGGCCGCACAGGTTCAAGCATTTACAAGATAATACATCATATATATAGGATCAGATTCAACCGACTTATGAGTAGTACATTTATCCATGACACAGGAGTTTAGCGATAAGTATAAAACTCACCCCCCATCCTTCGCAAGAAGGGTGATGGGGGGCTTCCTCAGGAGGGGCAATATTCGTAAGTGTCAACGGCGCGAATAACGGCGTTTGAGCTCATATCGAGCATATACGCCAGAATTAACGCCAGACCGGAATTACTAATTAATAGTTACTAATTACCTAATTAAATCTCAAGATCCGAGTGTCCAATTGGACATTAAATAATTGGGACTTATTTAGAAATTAGAGCAATTAGATCAATTAGAAATTCTATATATCTTTCTACCATCATTTCTGATCACTCGGCCGAAACGCCCTGAGAGAAATAGTTTGCTGTGTCCAAAATTTATGTGGCACACACTATCCTACTCTTTTCGCTTTGACGGTGATCGGAGCAGTTCTTCTGGCCTATTCGGCTGTGCTTGCCATCTATTATATAGGTGACCAGCCAGCTGAATTAGGCATCCCGGTAGAAGCACTGAAACCCGTAAGGGGGAGGTTAAGCTTCGGGAGGAGAATTATAATGATACTGAACAATAAGCCAGAGGCCGTGGAGCTTCTGATGTCTCTCGGCTATCGCGAAGCCGACGGAAAATTTTCGAAAGACAATAATGAGGGCCACACAGTCGTGGTCGAATTCGTTGAAACTACAACCAATGACGGTACAACCGTGCCAATTATGGTGGTAGCGGACCCATATTTCACCCCGGGTGGGGTGTTCCGTACCTCGAGTGAGGTATTCCATTATCCTATCGATGCGGGATCCCTGCACGAGGGGATCGGATATTTCCTCCATCAGGAGGATATAGAAGTCTGGGTGGACGAAGAGGGGGAGGAGCAATCCTCCAGCAGCAACAAAAACTACTGCTGGATATAAGCAGTAGCCATTAAACTATTGGTTTTGCTTGTTGAGCCATTGTATCAACAAGCCGGGTGCCAGACTGAATTCTGGCAGTTCAAAGGAGGTTTTTATGACTTTGAACGTTTAGGTTTGCTGGTTGTCCGTTAACAATCAGATATGGTCGTAACACACTTGCACGACCAATCTCACCCTGAGGAGAGCAAGGGGTAAGTCAGCCCATTTCTGCCTAAAAAGCAAGCAGAAATAAAGAGACAAGGCCGATTCTCGATCGGCGTTGAGGTGATAACTTCAGGAGTTTCACCAATCGAGAAACAGGCTTCTATTGCCTGGGACGAAAGTCCGAAAATAGCAATTTCATCTCTCGCCACGAAGGTGAGAGAAAATATCCCGAAGCGCACCGCAAAGTGAATTATTCACTTGGTGCGCTTCAAACCTTTTGATTCTGAATGTATTAAATAAACTATTTATTTAGCCATGCCGAATTAAAACGACAAAATCCTTTAAGTATTTCCTACTCGGCTGCGCCCTGCACCTTTTCGAAGATGAATGGCCAGCTGAATAGGCATCCCGATAAAAGCACTGAAACCCGAAAGGGGGAGGTTAAGCTTCGGGAGGAGAAAAAGATGATCACAAAAGGCACAATCCGCAAAGCGCGGGTTGAAAATATTGCGAACGGAAAGATCTCCGTTCGCACCGGAAATTATGCCGGAACTTCGGCACATGATGTTGCCGAGTTCGAAATCTCCGGCAATTTGCCGGAGATTGGGAGATTCATCTCCCTCAGCGTCCAGCATGAGCGCTGGACTGAAACGTGCCAGGATGGCGATGATCAGCTGCAATCATATTGCAGCCGGCATAGTGTCAGTAAATGGCACTATGTCGAGTAGAATGGTCAGCTGTTTAGAGATATCAGTGCAAAAAATAATCTTATCGAATCATCTGCGGAAAGATGGATAAAGTTGCAGGACTGTATGTCTGCCGTCACTTGTCGAGGACGAATCAGAGACAACGAATTCATCTCTCACCACGAAGGTGAGAGAAAATTACCGGAGAGACATTGCCATAACGGCGGTGTCTCTCAACCTTTTTCTTTTGAGAAATAGACAAATCAACCATTTGATTTATTTTTCCTCGAAAGAGGATTGATTTTTTTGACCTGCGGGTGCAAATGTGGCGGCTTGAGCCGCCTTAAGAGCACAAGTTCTTGAGAGCTAACGCTTTCAGGGCAAGCATTTGAGAGCGGCAACCTATTAACCATAATTTATGGAGAGGAGGAACAAGTTGCCAACTCCTGCATTTCGCTCGCAGATCCAAATTATTTATTAAGAAAACCGTCAATAGAAATATCGGCGGTTTTTTGTTATTCATTTTCTTTCGTCAATACTTTATACTAAATACAAACCACTAATTTGTGAGGGGAATATGTCGGAAGAAAAATACGTTGCAGAAGTAGCGGCTCAGTCGGACGGACACAAACATTTCACGATCTCGGAATTTCGCCATGAACTAGGCATTCCGCTCATTTTGGCTCGCAAGCTTATTGTTTGGGGTATCGTCGAAGTTGAGAGAACGGCCGATGGCACATTCCGTATCACCGAAGCAGAGCTCAATGAAGCGCGGGAAATTCTAAAGCATCCCTTCACCAAGGCGAAGCTTTTCTTTCGTGCTCTCGGGCCTGGAATCATTACAGGCGCGGCGGATGACGACCCTTCTGGTATAGGCACTTACTCTTCGGTCGGCGCACAGTATGGCTTTGGCTTGATATGGTTGGCGCCATGGCTCTTGCCACTTATGACAGCGGTGCAGGAAGCCTGCGCTCGTATCGGCATTGTCACCAACAGAGGGCTGGCTGGAGTGCTGATGAAACATTATCGCAAGTGGTTTGTTGCGATTATTATTTTGCTTTTGATCGTAGCCAACGTCGCCAACATCGGAGCGGATATTTCCGCCATGTCTGCGACTGTCAATATGCTTGTCCCAGTAAACTATTATGTAGTGGCGGTCGCCCTGACCGTATTGATCATATTGATTGAGATAATGATACCGTATCGGGTCTACTCCAAAATATTAAAGTGGCTCACTTTGTCGCTCTTCGCCTATCTAATCACGGGATTCATCATCCATCCTGATTGGCTCATGATCTTCAAAGAGGCACTCACGCCCAATGTTATTTTCGACAAGGCATATATATTCGCAATAGTGGCAGTCTTTGGAACTACGATCAGCCCCTACCTATTCTTCTGGCAAACTTCTGAGGAAGTGGAGGAGAAAAAGGTTGAGAGGCGTGAAGGGACATTACAGAAGCTGACCGGCCGAATTGCCCATATGAGAACAGATGTGAGGACAGGGATGGTTTTTGCCAATCTAACATTCTTCTTCATCGTTCTAACAACTGCCAAGGTGCTCAATGCAAACGGAATTTTTAGCATTGATTCGCCTCAGCAGGCAGCTGAAGCGCTTCGACCCTTTGCTGGTGACCAAGCATTTCTGCTATTCGCTCTAGGAATTCTGGGCACTGGTCTCTTGGCCATACCTGTCCTGGCCGGCTCGGGCGCTTACGCTCTTGCGGAGCTGATGAACTGGCGTGAGGGACTGGACGAGAAGTTCTCAAGGGCCAAGGCCTTTTATCTAGTTATTTCCTTCTCCGTGATCGTCGGCCTGCTCCTCAATTTCATCGGCATTAATCCGATGAAAGCACTCTACTACTCTGCATATCTCAACGGTATTATTTCGATTCCTCTTCTCTTCGTGATCATGATCGTGGGGAACGACAAGAGAATTATGGGCCGCGAGACTCATCCGGCTTGGGTCAAAATATTTGGCTGGGCCGCCTTTGCCTTCGCCTCGGCTGGACTAGTCCTGACCATTATATTGAGCTTGGTCAAATAAAATCCCCGCTATGCCTTAGGCAGCGGGGTGATTGCGTAGTTCTCCCTGAAAACGTACCCACTTATGTGGAGATGGAAATTTTCTCCATCCTTTGTTAGTACAAGTACTTTACCGACCATGATGTCGTTTAGTGTTATCAGACGGTATCCAGACAGCTCCTCTGGAAGATTTTCAACCTCAAAAGTTTGGGTTGTCGGGTGAAAGTAGGCAGGCACCATGATGGGGCCTTGTTTAAGCTCTGGGCTTACACATATCATGTAAACCGGCGGTTTTGTTTCTCCTGACATTACACATTCAACCTCCTACTAGATTTTGTTATAATATAGCACATATAAAGAAAATATGGTATAGTGAGGCGTAAAATTATCTAGGAATATCATGGATAACGAGAAAAAAGGAACTTTATATATTGTCGCAACGCCGATCGGTAACCTCTCCGACATGACTTTGCGTGGGCTCGAAATATTGAAAAGTGTTGATCTGATCGCTTGCGAAGACACCAGGAATACTGGGGTACTACTCAAACATTTTGAGATCAGCAAACCTTTGGTTTCTTATTTTCAACATTCAAAAATTGGCAAAATAGAGCAATTAATCCAGGAATTGAAAAGCGGCAAAGACATTGCTTTGGTTTCTGACGCCGGAACTCCAGGCATTTCAGACCCTGGCGAATATTTAATTTCTCAAATACGAGATCAATTCCCTGAGATCAATGTTATTCCTATTCCGGGCGTGAGCGCAGTGGTTGCGGCCGCGAGTGTTTCCGGGCTAATTGATAAAGAATATTATTTTGCTGGGTTTTTGCCGAAGAAAAAGGGCCGACAGACCAAATTCAAATCTTTCTCAACTTTGGATTGCCCTATTGTTATCTACGAAAATGCATTGAGACTAGAGCGAACGCTCAAGGACGTGCAGACATATCTAGGCGAGGATACAGAAGTGTTCATCGCTCGTGAAATCACCAAAATGTTTGAAGAATATTGGGGCGGTAGTGTCTCAATTGTGCTTGAAAATCTCAAAAAGCATACTCTAAAAGGGGAAATCGTACTAATTGTGAAGAGGCTGGTCAAATAAGGGTTGCCGATTGATCTCAAAACGGCTATACTAGCGGTGGAAAACGGCGTTGAGAGGAGGGGTACTATGTATTGGACTATTCCGATTTTCCTGTTAGCAGTTTTTGTTTGCTTACGAAAAAAGCGAAAGCTGCAAGCGCAACTCAAGGAACTATATGACGTTCTGTGTGCAACCTACTATACAGAACAGGAACGACAGATAGCAGTGGGGCGAGCATGCGAAATTGCCGTCTTACTGTTTGGCCGGCTTGTTGAGAATTCTCTCGCAAAGCCTATCGTCTTCAAAGGTGAGAAGGTTCTCGCCGTCAAACTGGCAGTGCCCAAGGATTCTCCTTGTACCGTTTTTTTGACGCGCAAAGGCGAGTTTGCTATCAGCCCGACGGACGATAAGTTCGGCACCAAACAGCGCTGTCTCGCGCTGTTGAGCCATGAATACAAAATGGAGGCGCTCAAAATCGCCTTCAAGGAGATGTTCGAAGAACACCTCAAAATCACGGCCTAACGCCCCGATACTGAATCGGGGCATTTTTATTTGGCCATTGAGAGAAGTGATCGCTTTTGTTATCATCTATTTATGAGCAAATATTATATTACGACCCCGATCTATTATATCAACGACGTTCCACATATTGGCCACGCGTACACTACGATCGCGGTGGACGTATTGGCGCGTTATCATCGCGCCAAAGGCGACGATGTTTTTTTCCTGACTGGTACTGACGAACATGGCGCCAAGATAGCTGAGGCGGCTGAAAAATTGGGCAAGACGCCTCGAGAATTTGCGGATGAACTGGTTCCGAAATTTGCTGACGTCTGGAAGAAGTTGAACATTTCATATGACCAATTTTTTCGCACGACCAACCCAAAGCATGAGGAGTATGTTCAGGATTTTGTCGAGGATTTGCAAGAAAATGGCTATATCGAAAAGCGTGAATACGAAGGGCTATACTGTGTCGGATGCGAGAAATTCTTGAAAGAATCAGACCTAGTGGAGGGCTGTTGTCCAGATCACAAGAAGCCACCGGTCAAGCAAAAAGAGGAGAATTATTTCTTCAAGCTGTCAGAACTCCAGGACAAATTGCTTGAGCGGATAGAAAATGGGGAGCTGAAAATTGCCCCCGAATCACGAAAGAACGAGATTGTTGGCAAGATCAAGCAAGGTTTGGAGGATGTCTCGATTTCTCGTGCGGCGGTAGAGTGGGGCGTCTCATACCCAGGCGATTCCAAGCAGACAATTTATGTTTGGATTGATGCCTTGCTCAATTATTACACTGCTTGCGAGATATACGAGAAGGAGAAATTCTGGCCTGCCAGTCTGCATCTGATGGCGAAGGATATCGTCTGGTTTCATGCCGTGATCTGGCCAGCGATGCTGATCGCTCTTGATCTGCCATTGCCCCGCAAGGTCTTTGCCCACGGTTTCTTTACCGTGAATGGCCAGAAAATGAGCAAGACGATTGGCAATGTGATTGATCCAAATGTAATTATCGAGAAATATGGTGCCGATGCAGTCAGATTCTATCTACTCTCCGCCTTCCCTTTTGGCGAAGACGGCGATGTCTCGCTCGAAAAGCTGGCCCTCTCTTACAACAAGCTGGCCAATGATATTGGTAACTTGCTGCAGAGAACAATCTCGATGATGGTCAAGTATAACGTATCAGGTATAACGTATAAGGGAGAAGAAGATTCTGTAATACGTGATACGAAATACGAAATACGAATCGACAAAGAATTAGACAGTCTTGATTTCGCTGGGGCGTTGAAGAAAATCACCGATGTAGCACAGGCAGAGAATAAATATATTGCTGACAGAGAGCCCTGGACTTTGGCAAAAGAGGGCAAGACGGAGGAGCTGACACAAACTTTACAGCATTCATACGATTGCTTGACCTCATTGGCTCAAGTGTTGCAGCCTTTCATGCCAGAAACGGCAGAGAAAATGGCTAGTCAATTAAAATCTCTAGAACCGATGCCACTTTTCCCTCGAATTGAATCATAATTTTTGGAGGAAGATCATGCTTTTTGCATTCCTGGCGTCTCTTTTGAGCGCCGGTGAAGATATTATCAACAAAATAATTTTGGGAAAGATGAAGCTGGCTGTGCAGGAGTATTTGCCGATCGCTTTTGCTTTCATCACCGTGATTTCGCTTTTCCTGGCTCCAATAGATTTTCGTTTTGATTCGACCGTCTTGAGCTTGCCACATTTGCTGATTTTTGTACTGCTGCTCGCTTCTTCTACAATTTGGAATATTCTTCTCGCCAAAAGTATGAAAACAGAGCCGCTTCACGAGTACGAAGCTATTATCCTGACTGTGCCGCTGGCCACCGTGATCATGGCGATGATATTTCTCCCCGGCGAGAGGAACACGAGTGCGATTATCGCTGGTATTGTTTCGACTTTGGCACTGCTAATTTTCAAATTCAAGAAACATCACCTTAATTTTTCCAAAACAGCCTCCCGAACCGCTTTGGCGGTCGTGTTTATCGCCGTTGAAGCCATTTGTATCAAGACTCTGCTCGTTGACCTCTCTCCGGCTCTTCTTTATTTTTTCAGAGTATTCTTCCTCACGATTATCTTCCACATCATCTTCAAACCGAATTATGACATTCTCAAAATTAAGCCAGTCAGGATGGGCTTGCTTGCGGCATCCCTGATCGGCGCTACGCTCATGGTGTTAAAATACTCAGCCTTTGCAGAAATCGGCGTTGTTCACTCCACGATTATCCTCCTCCTGGCGCCACTTCTGACATATCTGGGCTCATATTTCTACTTCAAGGAGCGCCGGAATTTTGTGCCAGACTTAGCTTGCGCTGGAGTTACAATCGCGTGCATAATATATGCAACACTAGCAAGGTAATTATTAATTAGAAATTGGAACACAACGTGTTCATCGATACTCACTGCCATTTGGATTTTCCAGAGTTCAAGACCGAAGTGCCGGGTGTGCTTGGTCGTGCCAAGGAAGCGCACGTCGAGAGACTTGTCAACGTCGGCGTCGATTGCGACACTTCGAAGCATTCAGTTGACCTGGCTCGGAAATATCCCGAAGTATATGCTTCTGTCGGCATCCATCCGCATAGCGCCAAAGAGCTGGACATCGAGTCCAGAGGTTGGTTGATGGCTCTCTCAAATCACGAGAAAGTGGTAGCGATCGGTGAGATAGGGCTCGACTATTATTATCTCAAGCGTTCGAGCAAATATGCACATTATCCTACCCGCGAAGAGCAAATGTTCTGTTTTGAGCAAATGCTTGATCTGGCCATGGAGACAAATCTGCCAGCCATAATTCATGCTCGTGAGGCTGATGCCGATCTTCTCGGGATTTTGAAGTCTTACCACGGCCAACTTCGAGCGGTGATGCACTGCTTCTCGAGCAATTGGGAAGTGGCGGAAAAGTTGATCGATATGGGTTTTGCTCTCTCGTTCACTGGCAATATTACGTATAAAAATCCAGATATTGCGGAGGTGATACGGAAGACTCCGCTAGCCAATATTATGATTGAAACAGATTCTCCTTATTTGGCGCCTGAGCTATACCGTGGCAAGAGAAACGAGCCCGCTTTTGTCGTTGAAGTAGCCAAGAAGATCGCCTTGATCAAGGGGATTTCTTTGGCTGAAGTTGAGATGGAAACGACCAAAAAAGCGATGAAGTTTTTCGGAATTAGATAATCAATAACGGATTACCCCGAGACAAAGTCTTCCCTTCGGGAAAGGGGACCCTTAGGGTCGAATTGTTCAAATTACAAATGTCCAACAGAACAAGTCGCTCGAAAGAGCGGTTTCTGTGTTTAAACACATTGACAAATTGAGCTCAAAGTGATATAATGTATTGGTGATTAGTCAATCACCAACGGCTCTGCCGTAGGCTGATCAACGCAGCTATACAACAAATTCGAGCTGCCCATTTGCATGTTGGGTCGGCTCTCAAGGGAGGAAATCATGCACAAATTTCTGTTATTGGCTGTACAGGTGACCCTCCGGATTATTCTAGGGATCATCCTGGGGATCTGGATAGTACTGTCCTCCATTGTCATGGGCGTGTACTACGCTCTGGAATACGCCTGGCGAAAGCTCAGCGAAGTTCAAGGGCAATGGAACAAGGCGGTTTCGCTCGGCGCCTACCTGGCTCCGATTTTGATCGTCTTGGCACTCGTTCTGTGGTGGCCTCAAAAAAAGGTCCACCGCGTCACCCCGTCTCCACGCTCTGCCCCGACTGCCAAAGCGCCGATCCAGGCGCCAACTCCTGATCAGGTAATCATCCCTGACGTTCCGCAGCCCAATATGCCGATCAAGTCAACGGGAAGCGGAAGCCTTTCAAACGTTCTGGTTATCCTTGACCCGGGTCACGGTGGCAACACCCCCTGGGATGGGGTAGACCCGGGCTGCTACTGGCAGTTCAACGGCCAGGAGTATTATGAGGCGGCGTACACATATCGCATGGCCAAGGAGCTTGGCGATATGGTCCGTGCCGAAGGCGGCGATGTTGCTTACACGGCTTGGTCTCCGACCATGGAGGTGTCGACCTCGCCGCGCGTGGCGATGCCTTTGCCTGTTACTCCGCTTCTCCCGAACGGTGTGAAACTGACCAACAACGGGACAGGCCTCACGGCTCGTGCTGACGCGGCGAACGCTCTGTACCAGGCTCACAAGGCCAAGTACAGGGGCGTCTTCTTCCTCTCGCTGCATATCGACAGTATGGGCGAAGGTTGGGACGGGTTGCATGTCTGCTACGATCGACATGCGTCCGAGATGCCGCGCTTGGCTGAGCTGATCTCGCAAGGGATCAACGAGGGCCGGTATGGCCGACGCTATAAGGGTGTCGCCAAAGAGATAGTCGAAGCTCGTGGCCTCGCAGTGCTGAATCGGAATCATAATCCGTTGAAGCACCGAGTGTTGATCGAGCTTGGGATCCCCGGTGATCCCAATGATTCGTGGCGCCTCAGAAATGAGGGCAACCGCCGGAAAATGCTGGAAAAAGTGGCTCTGCGGCCGCTACTCCAGCTTGCCGAGGAGGTGAAAAAAAGAAAGTGAGGGGGAACTGGCTAGTACCAATTGGTGCTAGCCTTTTCTCGTTTATGGGGGGATGTTGACATAAATTTGGCATCTGATAAGATTTACTGACACCGAAGGGGGGTGCAAAAATGCAAGCAATCAGCGCACACTGGCTGATCTGGCTGATCGGTTTTATCGTTTTTTCGGTACTTTGGCTTTTATGCTATTGCATGAAACTAGTACCGCTGTCGACCAAAGAGCAGATGATGTATGGAATTAGTTCGGCCGGGGACTACTGTTTGATCGTAATCCTTCGGACCGTATCTCTACTCCTTGGCATCACCTGCCTCGTACTTCTGATTCTGGCTTTGATACATGGAGCCAATTGGCTCGGAGCTGGATGTCTCGCACTTCATATCCTGGCCTTAGTATATGGCGCCAAGAGGTTCCTATACTAAAAGAACAGGTGCTTGCCCAGATCGGGCGGGCACTCTGCGGGCAAAAAATGATCGCCCCCACTTGTTGAGGGCTTTTTTGTTGCCAAATTTCAGGCATTATTGACAGGTATTTCGAGAAATGTTACATTACTTGTTACAGTAAACTAGCGAGACAATATTATGAAAACTATTTCTACAAATGAACTTCAGGATCAGATTTCCAAGGTGATTAAGGAAGTCGAAGGCGGGGAAGTCTATCAAATCAGCCGATACTCCAAGTCGGTCGCTTATTTGGTGTCCAAACCAGAGTTTGAAAAATTAATTACTGGTAGCGAATGCAAAGAGTGTATGAAGGACATGCGGAAGATAGCAAAGAAAATTTCTAATTCTTAATTAATAATTTCTAATCAATTACTAATTTTAAATTTCTAATTAATAATTGAATAAAAATTAAGAACTAAAAACTAATAATTATGGAAAATATTTACTTAGACAATGCGGCGACCACCAAACCTGATCAGAAGGTGATTGAGGCGATGAGTCGAGTCTCGGAGGAGGCATGGGGCAATCCATCTTCGATTCACTCTGTCGGCCAGGAGGCGGCCCTTGAGGTTGATAACGGTCGAGAGACCGTAGCTAAGTTTTTGGGTTGCGACGCTACCGAGGTGATATTTACCTCTGGCGGATCGGAAAGCGATAACCTCGCTTTGCGAGGGTTAGTCGGAAGTCTGAGGGCAGAAGCTGGAAGCATTTCCTCAAACCTCAAACCTCAAGCCACTAACACATTACCTCATATCATCACTGGTGCAGGTGAGCATCACGCCGTCCTCCACACTGTACAAGAGCTCGAGAAGGAGGGTTTGATCGAGGCGACCTACCTCAATCCTGATGCGAATGGTTTAATTACTCCAGAACACGTCATCGAGGCGATCAGAGACAATACGATTTTGGTCAGTTTGATGTACGTAAACAATGAGACAGGCGTCGTCACGCCGATTGCCGAGATCGGCAAAAGACTTTTAACTTTCAACTTTGAACTTTCAACTCGAAATAAATCCGCGAAGCGAATTTATTTCCACACTGACGCAGTTCAAGCGGCCGAATGGCTAGATATGAATGTCCAAGATTTGGGCGTTGATTTACTCACTTTTACATCTCACAAGATCCATGGTCCAAAGGGCATTGGAGTATTGTACGCGAAAAAGGGTACGCCGATTAAACATCAAATTAGCGGTGGAGACCAAGAGTTTCGGCTGAGAGCTGGAACGGAAAATGTCGCTTCAATCGCTGGGATCGCACAGGCGATCACAAATATCGAGCGAGGAGCGGCCGATAGAGTTCAAACGTTGCGCGATAGACTAATCGACGGAGTTGTGAAGAATATTTCTGATGCGATCGTGAACGGTGGCAAGGCACCACGATCTCCTCATATCGCCAATATCTCTTTCTTGAACGCCGAAGGCGAAGCAATTATATTGAATCTCGATTTCTTGGGTATCCAAGTCTCTTCAGGCAGTGCTTGCACATCGAGATCGCTCAACCCAAGTCACGTGTTGTCCTCGATGGGAGTCCCGCCCGAGAAGGCACATGGCTCGATTCGCTTCTCCTTAAGTCGTGAGACTACCGCAGAAGAGATTGATAAGGTGATTGAAGTATTACCAGGAATTATTCTTAAACTGCGACAAATGTCGCCATTTAAGTAATTTTACGATTGATCATTACCCATTTTCCATTAATTTCCCATTGATCAATTCGAAAATGAACAATTAATGAGTAATGAAAAATGATAAATATTTTACGGAGTAAATCTTATGCAGCAATATAGCAAACAAGTTATGGATCATTTCAATAATCCGAGAAATGTCGGCGAGATCAAGGACGCCGATGGTATCGGCGAAGTTGGCAATATGAAGTGTGGCGACGTCATGTATATCTACATCAAAGTCGGTAAACATGACGGCAAGGAGTATGTCGACGATATCAAGTTCAAAACGCTTGGTTGTGCTGCCGCGATTGCTTCTTCGAGCATGATGACTGAATTGGTCAAGGGCAAGTCACTCGATGAGGCGGCCAAGATCTCTCGCGATGATATCAATGAAGCGCTTGGCATATTGCCACAACAAAAATATCATTGTTCGATATTGTCCGCCGATGGAATTCACAGGGCAGTAGAAAATTATAAAAGTAAAAATAAATAGGTGAAAGATATGTTTGACGGCAAACAAATTAGAGAAGAGATATTGAAAGAGCTAGCAGACAAGATTGTGCTCATGGACCCCAAGCCTATATTGGCTGAGATTGTTGTTGGCGAAGATCCAGTGGTTCTCAAGTACGCAGAGCTCAAGAAAAATTTGGCCGAAAAAGTTGGTATTACTTTCAATATTTATCAATTCGAATCAGATGCTCCAGAGGAAGAAATCCTAGAGTGTATCGAATTTCTAAATGATGACTTTGAAACAAATGGAATTATGATTCAAATTCCAATGCCAAAGTCCTTTGATCGTGCCAAACTTATCACGGCGATCAGCCCAGCCAAAGATGTCGATGGCTTGCGCTATTGCCAGGGATTGGATTCGGATTTCCGACCGCCTGTTGCGGAAGCGATTCTAGAAGCTCTGAAGCGATCAGAGAAGGATTTGAAGACGAGTCAGATCGCTCTGATCGGTCATGGATTTCTCGTTGGCAAACCCCTAGAGAAGGCGTTAAAAGATTTAGATATTCAGGTCAGCGTTTTCGAAAGTGGCTCATCAATCGCAAAACTGGACAAATTTGATATTGTTATCTCCGCTACTGGCAAGGCCGGCATCATCAAGCCAGAGATGGTGTCAGATGACGTCGTCCTGATTGATGCTGGAACGGCTGAAGAAAACGGCGAACTCAAGGGCGATATCGATCCTGAAACATACAAAAAGGCCTTGTACTATACACCTGTCCCGGGCGGCATCGGCCCAGTCACAGTGGCGATGCTATTTCGCAATTTAGTTTCAAAATAATGTACTAAAAAAGGCTTAGCGAGTGCTAAGCCTTAGCTTATTCTACCAGTCTTCGTGACCAGGTGGGTCTTTAACGAACCCATAGTTCACGCATCCAGTCGGTAGCTTTTCTTTTGCGGCGGGTTTATCCGCCTTCTTTTGTTTGGCTTGGGCAGAGTTTGTGCCGGTAGCCCCGGCATTTTTGGCTTTGCGCATTTCCCCTCCTTTACGGCTAATAGCCGTTGCGGGCGGCATAGCATCCAAGGATCAGGAAGACGGCTGCTGTAGCAACCCACATCTTCATGAGTAGGTATGGGTCCAGTTTATCAAGCCAGCTTGGCTTGGGCGTAGGCCATCGTGGGTCATTCTTGGCCAGCGAGATTATCTCGTTTCTCCTGCAGACGATGCCAAGTGTGACCGTCAGAATCCCTACGAGCATCAGTGCAACCCATGTTGCGGTTACAATCAGAATCATTTTTTCCTCCTATCCCCGTGGGAACATTTCTTTTCCTGCAAAAACCATGCAGAAGAAGAGGGCCGCCGTGGCGATTATCCCGCCCCAGAAGATTAAACTCTTGGGCATTTTTTGGCTTCGAGTATCTTTTTGAGATAGATAGCCGCCAAGGAAAATGGCCACGACTGACGTAATTGCGAGTTCGGTAATTGGCATACCTCTCTCGCAGATCCAGATAAAAGCCTGGATCGTAACTCCCGAAATGACTGCGCAGTATGACCACCAGAAGACGGCTTTGGCACCGTAACTGCCTTTCTGGCAAAATAACTTGCCGGAAATCATAATGCACAAGCCCGCAACAGCAATTGCTGCCGGGACGTAGAAAATTAATGCTCTCATCAGTGCCCTCCCGTGTATGAGATACTTAGTTTTCTTCAGAAGTGAATGTCGCCACCCGCTCCGCCATGGTTACTCGGACTGTGCATCTGTTCATGTGCCAGCTCGCCAACAAGTAATATCCACCCGATAAAAGCGAGGTAAAAGCCCAGTTCACCAATTTTTGACTTTTTCCCTCGGGTGCAGAACGCAATGATTATTCCGATGGCCAGCATCGGAAGGCTGATGTACCATATAGGCATAAGAACCCCCTTATTCTTCCACGCTGTCCGGAATATGCCGGAATCCGCCACAAATGTGGCATAAGATTGTCTGCCGTTTGCAACGGCTGCAGAAATTGCCGACTTCGCTTGGCACGACTGCTTCACAATCAGACATGTACTTTGCCTGTGTCGCGGCAATGTCGGGACACGTACATGCGAAAGGTTTCTTTTCGGGCTCATCTTTCATATCACAAGCCTCCCTTGACCGAAACAATAAAATAAACTATGATGTTTGTCAATAGTAAACCAAGCAAAAATGGCAAAAGAAAACGAAAAAAAGAAAATTAAGGTAGCAATTGGAATGTCCGGTGGAGTTGACTCTTCCGTCGCGGCCATGCTTCTCAAAGAGCAGGGCTTCGAAGTGGTCGGCCTTTTTTTGAAGCTCTGGAGCGATGAGAGCTGCGCTATATCTCGCGAAAATGCCTGTTGCGATGAGAAAGCCTTGGCTGACGCGCGCAAGGTGGCGGCGGAGCTCGAAATACCATTTTACGTTGTTGACGCCAGGGAAAAATTCAAGAAAGATATTGTTGATTATTATCTGGATGAATATCGGGCTCTGCGTACTCCAAATCCCTGCGTTCTTTGCAATAAGAAGATCAAGTTTGGCTGGATGCTCGAATTTGCAGAGCAGATCGGTTGCGAAAAAGTTGCGACTGGACATTATTCGAGAATCGAAAAGACAGACCATTACAGATTATTCCGAGGCAAAGATAAGAACAAAGACCAAAGTTACTTTCTCTGGCAATTGGGCCAGGAGCAATTGTCTAAAATCATTTTTCCGCTCGGTGAAATGACCAAAGATCGGGTTCGTGCCTTGGCCAAGGAGAAAAATTTGCCAGTCTACGAAAAGGTCGAGAGCCAGGAGATATGTTTCGTGGCAGACGATTATCGAGAATTTCTGAAGCGTCATTTACCTCCAGAATATTTTGAATCTGGACGGATTGTCGACCAAAAGGGATATACAGTTGGTCAGCATGAGGGCTTGGTCAATTATACGATTGGACAACGAAAGGGCATTAGCCAATCAGCAAGTCAGCTAGCCAGCGAGTCAGTAAATAGACAACCGCTTTATGTTGTTGGGTTTAACTTGGAGAAGAATGAATTGATCGTGGGCGAAAATGCAGACACTTCACGAAGTGAAATGATTGTGGCTGATGCATACATCAACAAGTTTGAAGACGTTAAGGTCAAGATTCGATATAGGGCCGAAGCTGTGACCTGCACTGTAAAATCCCTTATTCCTAATTCCTCATTCCTTATTCAATTTGAAACTCCTCAGCGCGCTGTGACACCTGGGCAATCGGCCGTGTTCTACTGCGGCGACGAAGTCGTTGGCGGGGGAATCATTCGATAAACCCCTTCTAACTTCCCCTTCTAACTTCCCCTTCTAAAGGGGAAGAACCATGGCTATAATAGCAACAGATGGAAAAACTCGATTTTCAAACAAAGATTATATATTTGCCCTCAGTTGGGATCAAAGGCGCCAAGAAATTTGAGCGGCTTGGACTTTTCTCGATCTCAGATTTAATTTACTATTTTCCACGACGTTATGAGGATTACACTAGAATCTCCAAGATCTCAAATATTGCGGCAGAGCTAGCCGATGATTGGCAAAATAACAACAATTTTACGGTCAAAGGTCAGATATTAGCAATTGCCAACAAAAAGACGCGGAGGCGCGGTTTTACGGTCACGGAGGCGGTGGTAGATGACGAGTCGGCTAGTCTAAAAGTGGTTTGGTTCAATCAACCTTACTTGGCCAAAATGTTGCACAACGGTAGCTTCGTCATATTGAACGGCAAGGTTAATTTTGATCGTTTTTCTGGCGGATACGCCATGGAGTCGCCGGTCAGGGTAGACCGACCGAGAATCGCTCCAATTTACAGCGTCACTTCGGGTGTGACTAGTTTCTATATCGCCAAGTTGATCAACACAATTTTGCCCATTGCTGATGAAATCGAAGAGTATTTGCCGGCCGAAATTATTCAAAAATACGATTTGTTGCCGATCGGCGAGACTATTTCGAATATTCACAATCCAAAAGATAATATTTCTCTTGCCAAGGCCCAGGCGCGTCTGGCTTTTGATGAACTTTTCTTCATCTCTCTCCAATCTGCGATTGCCAAAGCGGAAAGAAGCGGCGAGAAGTCCTATAAAATTGAAACTGACTTGGACGAATTGAAATCTGAGATTGCCAAATTGCCATTTGAATTAACTGGAGATCAGAAGAAGGCACTCTGGGAGATTGTCAAAGATCTGGGTAACCCTCACCCGATGAGCCGACTGCTCAACGGAGATGTTGGGAGTGGCAAGACGATAGTAGCGGCTCTGGCGGCTTGGTCCGTCAAGCAAGCGGGCATGAAGTCGCTTCTGATGGTACCGACAGAGATTTTGGCAAATCAACATTTTGAGACACTCACGAAGCTATTTGGCGATGGCGTTGGGATTTTCACCTCATCGAAGAAAATGGCCAAAGATACAGATTGGATTATTGTCGGAACCCAGGCTTTGATCCAAAAGGGTGTTAGTTTTTCAGATATTGGACTGGTAATCGTTGACGAACAACATCGCTTCGGGGTTGATCAGAGAGCTGCTTTGCAGGGTAAATTAGAGGCAAAGAAGGAAGCAATGACGCCTCACTTCCTGAGTATGACAGCCACGCCGATACCACGGACTTTGCACTTGGCACTCTTTGGCGATTTGGACTTGAGTATAATTCGTGAGAAACCAGCCAATCGTAAGGAGATCAAAACACGTTTCGTCGAGCCGTTCAATCGAGATAAGGCCTATGAATTTATCAGAGCTCAGATTCGGGCTGGCCGCCAGGCCTTTGTTATCTGTCCGTTGATTGAGGAGAAGGAACGAGAAATCAAAGAGAATTTGTTTGAGGAGGATAGGAAGTCGGTAATTTCTGAGTTTGAGAAGCTAAAAACTATTTTTTCTGAGCTAGAAATAGCAATGTTACACGGCAAGCTGAAAGCCAAAGAGAAGGATCAGATTATGTCCGAATTTGCTTCTGGCAAGACACAATTACTCGTCTCTACCTCGGTGATCGAGGTAGGAGTTGACGTGCCCAACGCGACCGTAATGATGATTGAGGACGCCGAAAGATTTGGTCTGGCTCAGATTCACCAATTTCGAGGACGAGTCGGTCGGGCAGAGCACCAATCTTTTTGCTTTCTATTTTCAAATTCTACGAGCGACAAAGCATTGACTCGATTAAAGGCACTTGAATCGACAACGGACGGCTTCAAGCTGGCCGAGATAGATTTGGAGACGAGGGGAGCGGGATCGATCTTCGGCACCAGCCAATCTGGCTTGATAGATCTCAGGATGGCTTCATATTCGGACTACCATCTGATCCAGATGGCGAGTGAGGCGGCCAAGGAAACGGTCAACAAAATCAAAACTCTTCCAAAACTTGCCAAAAAGTTGGATAATTTTATCTATAACAAACATTTAGAGTAAATTTCTCTGGGAAATCTATGGGGGATTTCATTGAACGAAACAAAATAGCGATCGGGGTGCTCTTGCTTATTTTGACTTTGGCCAGCGGCGGGTATTTGCTCTGGCGAGAGAATTATTTGAAGCCCGACACGAGCAAAAGATTGGAAGATGCAGAGAAGCAGATAGCGGAGCTCAAAAATGCCAGTCAGAAGGCTCCTTCTGTCCAAGAGGTCAAGCCGGAGGAAATAATCCAGGCTGCAGAGGGCAAGAGCGTAGAAACGGCTCCTGCCGCACCTGTGGTAAAGCCAACCGTCAAAGCTACCGTCCCAGCGCCAGTTGTGACAGCACCGGTTGTTGCGCCAGTCGCTGGGAAAATTAATATCAATACTGCTGATGCAACCGAGCTAGACAAATTGAAGGGGATAGGCCCAGTATTGGCACAGAGAATTTTGGATTATAGAACGAAAAATGGTTCGTTTAAATCGACTGATGAACTCAAAAACGTCTCCGGCATAGGAGATAAAATATTTGAGAAGTTTAAGAACGATATAACGATCTAATTTATACGGATAGGACTTCTTGGACTTCTTTGGCCAGAGACCTCTCGTCATCACGAACCTTGGTAATTTTGGCCAGCATAGCGTCAGCTTTGGTCAATTTGTCTTGCAATTCTTTGATTGAGTCTTCGAGGTCGCCCTTGGCTAGTTTGATCTTGCTCTCCAAATCGGCCAGATTGTCGCCATCATCGTCATCTGCGGCGGCAACGGAGGAGGTTGGTTTGGCATCATTTTCGTGCATCTTGATCAGGTCAGCGGCAGCGACAATGCTGTTGTCATCTGATTTTTCGCTGATAGGAGCTGAAACTGGAGCGTCGGCTAAGCCGTCCGAGCCAGCACCAAACTCAAAATCGCTACTTTTCGTGTCAGTAGTTTGTGTATTAGCGCTATCGTCTGAATTGACCTGTGAAGAACCCCAAGATTGCGTGCTAAAATCATCAGCCATAAAACCCTCCTTATATAGTTACCAATATTATAAATTAATAAAAAATAGTTTGCAAGGCAATCTTCTCTACACACCAAAAATTCGTACGAATATGGTCGATCGACGAGAAACATGCGAATTCTGTTCCGTGTACTACTGTTTTTCGCCCCTAAGCTTGAAAAAATCGTCGTTTTAGGTTAAAATTTCATCTGTTTAGCAAAGAGCCCGGGTGGTGGAATGGCAGACACGCTAGCCTTAGGAGCTAGTGCGGGAAACCGTGTGAAGGTTCAAGTCCTTTCCCGGGCACCAAAAAATGATTATTCTTCGGAATGGTCATTTTTTTATTTGAATACAGAAAACAACCCGCCTCATAATTTTGAAGCGGGTCAACCGATATCCTCTGGGTCGAGGAAGATGTAAGCTCCTTCGGCGATGCGGCTTTGTTGAATCAAGCCTCGCTCGTGAAGGAAGCGGAACGCTTGCCGGATTTGATCGTACATCCCTGTTTCGTAATTCGCGAAACCAAGCTGGTTGTAGATCATACCCGGTGTGTAATCGCAAAAATAGTCTGCGATTAGAATACTCATGATTTGGCCAGCGAGGTTATTTTCCATGAGAGAGTGCCCCCTATCAGTTATTATACATATTTACAAAAAGCCCGATAGATCTCGGGCTGTTTATAAATAAAAGCTATAGAAGTTTACCAACCACCACCGCCACCACCGCCACCGCCACCACCAGAGAAGCCGCCACCGCCTGCACCGGAGCTGGATGGGCTGGAAGAAATCGCCGAATTCATATTGTTCGAAAGGTCTGTCACCATGTCGTTAAATGTGTTCGCGTTAAAATTGGTAAACATCGGACCGTAAAACCAGATTGGGTGATAGTTCATGAAATAATCTTCGTCGTAGATCTTCTTCATATTATTGATCCAAACGCCAGTCAAGCCGAAAAGGATGGCATAGGGCAGAAATTTTTCAAAGATGTTTTCTTTCTCGTTGAAGTTGGCGCGATACTTTTCGGTTTTATTGATAAATTCCTTGAACCCGAGAATTTTATGATGAGTTTCTGCTCCTTTGGCCGTTCGTCTCGGCATGAGAAAGGCGAAAACAAAGACAATCAGGCCGGCGACAATAATATTGAAACCAAGCAAGATGTCGACGGCAAGGAGCCAGAATCCTGAAAATCCGATGATAAATCCTCCGACCAATAGCCCAGCTTTCCATTTGAAGCCATTGGGATCGAAATAACCCTGTGCGTTCAAATCATCCAGCGCCGTTTTCTTCAGCCTTGGAATATTGCTATAGAATTTGTCCTTTAGCTCGGAGATCAGAACTTCCGATTTGCCGGCGAAGAGAAAAGGAAGGAGGTCTTTTTCTGATGTTGATAGAGCGGATTTTCCCTCAAGCTTGATTAACTTGAAATCCTTCTGACCGAAAAGCCCTTTCTTTTCAATTTGTTCTATCTTGAGAAACCCTTTGACCGCTAGATTGATGATGGCGGCAGTAATCGCCTGGTTTCTCATCTGGCCATTTTTTTCCAGGACGCTTAGCTCGATGGGAGCCAAATTATCAGGTGCTTCATATTCGGCCATGACGGCGCCAGCACCTTTGGGGTCCTTACCTGACCGACCCCAGACACGGATCATGTAGAAGAGAACAAAAAGAGGGATTAGAAAGGTGAGCGGGCCACCATATTTCTCAAGAAATGTCGGCGTGTAAGGGGCGATAATTGATTTTGGGAAAGTTGCAGAGAGAGTAATGCCCTCTGTGACCCCTAAAGTTTTGCTTGATTTTACTTCGATTGTGTTAGTATCGGTCCAACTATAGGTCGCAAGTCCTGCATCCTTGATGCCCAAGTTGCCTGAGTACAGATTGATCTCCTTGGCCGTGCTTTTGCTGATCTCCGCAGGGAATTTAATTTTAGCAGTGAATGAGTCGGTTTCGATTTGCCAGAAATTGCCGTTTAAATTCCAATAGAATTCATCAAAATTGGTGCTGTCGAAACGGATCGTATTTTTGACTAGGTAATTAATTTTGTAAATATTTGTACCCGTGACAGCAATATCTGGGTCTCCAATTTTCCAGGTGATCGAGCCATCTTTTTTCGTGGTCGAATACTGGATCGCTTTTCCACTTGAATCGGTAATGCTTTTGAGATCGATTGGAGTGTCTATCTTCTGTGAAGCGGTTTTCTGGTAATAAGTCGGAAGCATGCGAAAAATACCATGCTTGTCTGGTAGTTTGCCGCAATCAGCGGTGATGGTCTCGGTAATATCGAGGCTAGAATCTTTGTTGACTACAATTTCACTTCTAAAATCCTTGATATACCAGTCAGTGATCTGGCTGGTGTCACGAGCAAGGGTTATTCCAGGAAAGAGTGCTGCAACGGAAGCAAAGATAAACGTAAGCAGTAGTTTTTTCATAATTCCCCTAATTCTTAATTCGTAATTCTTGATTCTAGTTATTTGATCTCGGCCCGGCCCGTATCGGCGTTAAATTTGTATTCAAACCCAAATGGATCTTCGGGCACGCTCGGAAGAATCTTCTCGGCGACAAATTGATCTACGTCAACCGGATATTTCCCATTTTTTGTCTTGTAGGCTTTGGCCAAATTCTCTAGGGCGGTCAGAAGATCGAAATGATCCAAATAAGATTTTGATTTTTCTTTGACCACCTCGTCCTTGGTCGTCTCATAAATTCCTTGCCAAATGGCCCGAGTCTCACTTCTCAAATCGGGGCGAGAACCGTAATTGGCGGCGACTTTCTTGATTCCGGCTGGCGACCCAGGAGTGTTGGCGGCGATATCGAAGTAGAGAGCGGCGTTTTGTTTGTCCTCTTTGTTAACATGGTATGTAGTCGCCAGATAATAGGGAATGCGATAATCAGGGATTTTTCTCTCGACTCCGAGTTTGGAGATTGCGATGCCCTGATCAACTTGACCGATAGCAGGCAAGGCAAGGGCGCCAAAAGCGTAGGGATAGGCAAATTTTTGGTCGAGCTCGATTGAGAGAACAAGATAATCGTCAAGTTTTTCGTTAGTTCTTGAGCTCCCTCCACCAAAATACTGGATAGCAGAAAGCCAGGCGACGTCAGCGGCCGCATTATGCAAGCCCATATCGGCCGCCATCACAATATCGCTTTTGAGGACGTGCGGTTCGGGCAGAGCGATTTTCTTGTGGTTTTGGTCAAATTGATATTGAACCAAGATTAGCCCAGCATAAACCAGAAGGAAGCAGATTGTGAGATAGATTTTTTTCATTAGGCAGAAAAGGATAACTGATTGAACAGATAACAGATGGAGATTTTGATCACAAATCCCTTTTCTTTAATAATAAGTTGGCGAGCCAGAGCAAAATACCGGTCATAAGCAGAGAGTAAAGAACCGGATAAATAATTTGAGCGGAAGTGGGGGAAATATTGTAGACGATGAAATTGCGAACGTTAAATTTCTCCAGATTTGGAAAGAGATAATAAACACCATCGGCGACCCAGCGTAAGATTTCGGGGGACTTCTCAGCCGCTTTTTTGACCAAAGAGAGCGAATGGCCAATATAGAGGACGATAATTGAGTAAATCGTGCTAGCCAGAGGCGTGGTCAGCGTTGAGAAGAGAATTGCTAAGGAAATAAAAATCGATAGCTCGAAGAAATTGAGCAGTATGGCCCAAAGAGCTAAGTAATCGAAGCCGCCCTTTTCGAAGTATACTACCGCAAGATATATTATGCTCATAAGGCCGAGATTCAAGAGCAGGGAGAGGAGAAGCCCGAGATACTTGCCAGTGATAAATTGAATCGTTGAGACGGGCTTGGAAAGCATAATATAGAGGGTGCGTTTCTCAATTTCCTTGTAGATGAGCGAAGAGCCCAAGAAAATAGCGATAATAATGCTGAAAATGTAGATTCCGGCCAGTCCTAGATCTTTGACTACTTTGATATCTTCGCCGAGGGAAATAGAGGCGAAAAAGAGTGTGGAAAGGAGGAAAAGAAGGGCAAAGCCCAAAATGCCGTACATTATCTTGTCGCGGATTGTCTCTTTGAAAGTGTTTTTGGCGATTACGAAAATATTATTCATCTTGGTCTCCCGTTTCTAGTTTCTCAATCTCTTCGACGAACCTTTTTTCCAGATTCTTGCCTTTGCAAAATTTCTCGACGCTTCCTGCGTAAATCAATTTGCCTTTGTGAATAATGCCAATGTCATCACAGATTTCCTCGACATCGGAGAGGACGTGGGAGTTGAAGAATATTGTCTTTCCCTCTTTCTTCAATTTCAAGAAGATTTTCTTGAACTCCAGCCGACCGATCGGATCCAGGCCGTCGAGAGGCTCGTCAAGGAAAAGATATTCGGGGTTGTTGACTAGCGCTTGAGCCAGGCCGAGACGTTGCTTCATGCCCTTGGAAAAAGCGCCGACTTTCTTCTCTTTGACGTTAGATAGGCCGACAAGCTTCAGAATTTCATCGATATCGGCCTTGTTGTCTTTGAAAAGTGAGCGCATGTATTCGAGAAATTCGTGAGCGTTGAGCTGTTCGTAAAAGTACGGGTCCTCTGGCATGTAGCCAATTTTCTCTCGGCTAGATAGGGTATCAAGCCCTTTGCCGTCGATTGTGACTTTACCTTTGGACGGTTGACTTAGGCCGACTACCATTTTGACCGTCGTCGTCTTGCCGGCGCCGTTGGGACCCAAAAAGCCAAAGATTGTGCCCTTTTTCACTTCAAGATTCAAATCTGATACCACAACAGTTTCGGAATACTTCTTCTCCAATTTTTCTATTTTGATCATACAGGTTTCTCTAAATGGAAAGTTAATACTAAATATGCTAAAATACGCTCAAATTGATATCGGAAATATTGTAACACATGAGTCTCGTATGCAAAACAAGAAAGTTACCCACAAGCGTAAAGTTGTAGCTATCGTCGGACCAACCGCCTCAGGCAAGACGGGGATCGGGGTCAAATTGGCGAAAGAATTCGATGGCGAGATCATCTCGGCGGATTCTCGCCAAGTTTATCGTGGGCTAGATTTGGGTACTGGCAAAGATTTGTCTGAATTGAGTGGCGTTCAATACCACATGATCGATATTGTCGACCCGGGTGAGAAGATGACGCTTTTTGATTATCTCCCTCTGGCCCGAGCCGCCATTGAAGATATTTTATCGCGAGGGAAGTTGCCGATTATCGTCGGCGGGAGCGGTCTGTTCGTGCAGGGACTGGTCGAGGGATTCGAGCTTGTTCCTGCTGTCATTTCGACTCCTTGTGAAGCAAGGGTGGAGAAATCTCCAAATCAAAGATCTCTCGACAAGCTCGAGATGACAAAAAAATACACTCGAGAACAATTAAATAGCGCAACAATCGAGCAACTAAATAAAAAGCTTCTGGAACTTGATCCAGTTATTTATGAAAATATTGATCACAGCAATCAGCACCGATTGATTCGGGCGATCGAGCGCTCTCAAGAGGGCTTGAAGCCGATCAAAGTTAAGCCAAATTTTGAAGTTCTGCAAATCGGACTCGATATTCCGCGCGAGGAACTGCACGCTCGAATTGACCGTCGAGTCGACGAGAGATTCGAGGAAGGAATGCTAGAAGAGGTTGAAGGACTACTCGAAAAAGGAGTTAGCCCAGATTGGCTTCTGGGGTTAGGGCTGGAGTACCGCGAGATCACACAATTCGTATTGGGGGATGCGTATAACGTATTACGGGGGGGCGACAAAGACCCTAATACCTCATACGGAATACGAAATACGACCGAATTCCAAGCGATGTCGCAGATTCTTAAATTCAAAATTCACCAATTCGCCAGGCGCCAATTGACCTGGTTCCGACGTTTTCCTGAAATAAAATGGCTGTCGGATTATACAGAAATCAAGAAATTAGTTCAAAAATTAATAATCTGATATCCCCAACCCGTCCCAGTTCTAGCGATAGTTTCAGCCAGATATTGTAGACGACATGATTCTCTTATTTGTGTCTAAAGTTTTATTTTGTGATAAAATAAGTTAAAGTTAATTGAATTGTGTGCACGAGGGGAAATGTTCGAACAGAAAAAGCCAATCTATTTCATTATAATTGCAGTTCTAACGGTAGGTTTTGTAGTATCGGACAAGACGGTTTTGGCAAGCGCTGTGGGATCCTCTAGCGCAGACATCTCCCTCGTGGTCAAATCAGATCAGTCCGTTGACTCAAGCATAGTCTACACTGTATTGGCACAAAACAATTCAGACAAAAACCGCTCTAACGTATCCGTTTTCGTTCCCGTACCAACTGACATCAAATATGTAGCTGATACAGCGACCGATGGGGGTCAATTAAATTCGTCAAAAAATCAGCTTGAATGGACATTGCCGTCCTTACCTGCTGGATCATCCAAACTCTTAACCTTCAAAATGAGCAGTGTTGTCAGCTCATCGCATAGAGTTATCTATGTTTCCCCCAACGGCAACGATAGCTGGAGCGGAGGATTACCGCAAAAACAGGACAATACTAACAGTGGACCTTTCAAAACCTTGGAAAAAGCCAGGGACACCATAAGAGCAAACAAACCGCTAACCCATCCTTATGACGTCAAACTTATTGGCGGGACCTACTTGCTCGATCAAACATTCAATCTCACTGTGGAGGATTCGGGAACTTTAGACTTTCCGATCACTTACAGCCATTATGATGAAACAAAGCCGATTTTGAGTGGTACAACCGAGCTGGCCGATCTGACTTGGTCGAGTTACAGAGATGGAATCTACAAAACTGCTCTTCCAGCAAATGCGCCTAGCGATTTTTCTTCATTAGTGATCAACGGTTCCCAGGCTACCAGAGCAAGGACACCAAACAAGGACGTTGGCGACGCCGACTATCTGACTACGGTTCCTGTGGCATACTGGCCGTTGTCTGGGGAAAATTCTTTGCCGCTAGTAGCGGGGTCGCTAGGAGTAATGAGCGATGGCAGAGTATATAAATGCATCAACGCAGACGGCTGCAGAATGTATAGCTTTGATTTTGATCAGCCGGAGAAGGACCAAAACTTTGCGAAAGATTTTGTTCCAGATCTTGCACTTCAGGGTCTCGACCCTTGCACGAGCTACATTTATCGAACAAATACTTCGACTGGAGTGGACGATATCTCTCCTGGACTAACGGATTTGGACAACGTTGAATTGGCGACTTCGCATTCATATCTAGAATCAAGATTTCGGATCAAGTCAGTCGATCCAACCAACAAAAAAGTTACAATCAATTCCGATTATGTAGTAGACGGTCAAACTTATACTCAAAAAATTAATCCTAACGGAGGCGTGAGCTGTACTTCATCAACGCAAAGATACTATCTTGACAATATTTTCGAGGGGCTAGACACACCAGGGGAGTGGTACTTGAAAAAAAGCGCGGGTTACCGCGAGATCTACTATTATCCGAGAAACGATGAAAAAATCAATCAGATTAAAGCCGAAGTCCCAGTGTTGGGCAAACTCGTAGATATCCATAACACGGATTATTTAACTTTTAGCGGAATAGATTTTACTGGCACCAAGTGGGAACTCCCGGCCGCTGGCGCCCAAGATGTTTCGACCCTAACTAGAGATGAAAATAGTTCGTTTGACACAGGCTTCAAAATCAGGAATAGCAGCGGTAATTTGGTGAATGTACCTACATCTAAGCTTCAATACAACATTAACAAGTATGATGCCTTCGAGGCAGTTAACTCGAAGAATCTTGTAATCAAGAATTGTCGCTTTTACAATATCGGAGTCAACGGGATAGTACTTTATGGGTTGATCAACTCAGAGATAACCGATAACGAGCTTTTCAATATTGGCGCGACACCGATTGTCGTTAGCGACTATCTAATTAATTCGGACCGAACGGCCGCGCGACGGAGTCTCTATTCAAGCGCTAATAACAAAATCACGAACAATAAGGTCCATGATTTTGGTCAAGTATTCAAATACTCTTTTGGCATTTATTTGGTTGAGGAAGATAACTCGATAATCAGCCACAACGAATTTTACAACGGCCCGTATGTTGGCATTCTCGTCTCAAGCCGAATGTCAAGTTACTCGACTATCGTCGATAACAACGACGTTCACAACGTCATGCAAGGTCTCAATGATGGCGGGGGAATTTATTATATTGGTAGCTCATCTTCTTTTGTCGAGAACAATTATGTTCACGACATCGTCAAAACGCTACATCATGATTCAAATCTCGGCTTGTATGGAATATACCTAGACGCGAATCAAAACCAAGCTAAATTTGTTCGCAACAATATTATCGACAACACCTCCAACGGCTTCAAATTCAACGACATTAGGAATTGTTTTATTGATAATAACTTAGATTTGAATTCATATATTGCTCAAATATCGACAGTAACGCTTTTAGACGCCTCAAAATGGAATCTTGTTCCACCAGTCTCAGATACGTTGCCAACAGATAGTTTGTTTTCTCACAACATTGTTTACAGTAATCCGAAGCCAAATCCATATTTTTTGTTTAGCTCTCATGCCGTTGGGAAAACTCAGAAAAATGACCCCAATAACCCTCTCTCCAGCCTGTCGGTTAGTTTATTCTCTATCGATAAATCCGACTACAACCTATACTGGCCAGTATCTGAAAATTATACGCGTAATTCATACTGGGCCGATATGAACTTCGAAACCTGGAAAGATGATTTTGCGACTGACAGCCATCCATCCGTCGAACAAAATTCCATACAAAAAGACCCCGAATTCGTTGATCCGACATTCGCTGATCATAATTATTTGTTAAAGCCTACTTCACCCGCATTTGATATAGGTTTCAGACAAATTGAAATAAATGATGTTGGGGTTAGGATTGTCGATCCGAATTTGGTTGGATTGATCGCTTACGCAACGTACAAGAACGCTGACAATCGCTCTTTTTTGATTATTAGCAACGAGAGTCTCGTCAGCAACGTAGGGCTAAAGTCATCAAAAATAAAGCTTTCTGCCGACAAAAAAATGGCTACTTCAAATTCGATTATTACTTATTCACTAATTTATACAAATGACTCTACGACTGGCGACAGTAATATTCTGGTCTCCGCCCTAATCCCAGCTGGCACTGTATACGTCAGTGATTCTGTTTCTGGTTCTGGCAATTACGATGCTGATACCAGAACTATCAGTTGGCGTATCGCTCAGCAACCACCAGGTGCCTCAACAACTTTCGGGTTTAGGGTTAAGGTCAACTAGCTCGCTGGTTGACCAGGACAACCGTTTTTTTCGTAGCTAGAATGGTTGTTGGATTATACAAAAATCAAAAAAATAGTTCGAAAATTTCTAACCTAACTCTACCAATCTGTGCCAGCCTTGGAAGTATCTATCGCCTCGAAACCGAGATCAAAGGCCGGCGAGTCTGGCTCTAGATCGAAATCATTATTCTCCGGATCGACAAACAGTGGGTCGGCCACGGCTGAATTTGGCTCAACGCTCAATTCTCCCGCCACGTTTGCCTTGTAGTAGTCGTTCCATGCATATGCGTCGAGATGAGTATCAAATTCATTTCTTGCATCGAAAGGCGTATTCGAAAAATACAAATTCAGATCAGAATATCGAATCATCGATCGCAGCATATTGAATCTAGTCAAATCAGTCTCGCTCTCATCGAATTGGACGATATTATTTTTGATCAGCATTTTCTGGCTCTCGATCTGAGGTGTTGTTCCATCGTCGCCATTTTTGTATTCTGCTGCTGTCATATAGGAGGAGTAGAAACCATAGTCGACTATCTTGGCCAAAATATTATTAACTACTCGATTATTAATCCCGCTCATGTTCGTGTTTATGCCTTCTAGCGAATTGTAAACCAAATTATTTGTGATAGAGGTATTACTTTGGCCTTCGTCTAGATATATGCCCTCGAGACCAGTTCGAGAATCGTAGTGAAAATCAGTAGGGATAAGATCGGAAACAACATTGTTATCAATTGAAATCGGAACATTCCGAGCTCGATAAGAGTAGATCCCTCCGCCGTCATTTAGCTTTTGCATTACATTTTTGACTCTGTTTTTGGAAATCATAGTCAACGGCAAGTTGGAAGAAAATGTCACGTCGGGGAGTACTGCGCCAGGCGGCCACGAGTTCATAAAGGATCCGCGGATTCCGATATAACCAGCTGTGTCGATATCATTATTTTCGACAAGTGAACCTGCAGAATTGGAGAGCATAATCACTTGTGTTGTTTTGACCGTGCCGGAATTAATAAATTTATTATCGATTATCGCGCTATAGTTCGGCAGCAGTGTTCGATCGGCATACAAATTACCATAAATATATATTGGGGTCGTACCGATATTCTCAAAAGTATTTTTTTTGATTAAGACACGGTTATACATCCCGTTATACGCAGTAATATTAATTCCATTCCCACCGGTTCCTATAAAAGTATTTCCAACTATTTTCAGGCATGAAGAATTGACCGCAACTATGGCTCCAATCTCATTTAATACGCCACGGTTAGTATCATCATCGGCCTTATAGTCTGTTTGCGTTCCAGTAAACTTAATCCCCTCAATGTTCATATAATTTGTAGCAGACAGCGACAAAATAGTTGGGATCTTGCTGACGGCCACTGTTAGGTTATTTATATCTTCTCCGCTTTTAGGCCAGTAATACAGATCATTGTTTGGCGGGTCGAAATACCACTCGCCTTCGATGCTGAGTTTTTCAAACACATTTTCCAGGATATATCGGATTTTTCCGTCTTTCGAAGGGTCATCAGGATTGCGGTAACCACCGTTATAACAATAATGTATTGAAGGGTCCGCCCCGCCTGCAGTCGCATAAGTCTTAACAATTCCAGTCTCGTCGGCGACAGATTTGACTGGTTCGCTTGTCTCGGTCCATTTCACATATGAATGAACTCTAATGTCGGATAAGTTTTTGGAAGAAGAAGACAAGGTGTCCTCTTCGTCTGTTTTTTTGATATATTCACAATTTGAGACTTCGGCATGATTTTCTTTCTTTGGCATATCCGCGACGCTTGGTACTTCTGCCCCCGTCGCAGGATCGACCAAGGCATTGGCTATGTAATACCCGACATCTGGGTCTTTGGCTCGAGTTGCCTGAACACCGTTGACGATTAAATTATTCGGCTTCCAATCGACGCCTTCGATGCGGGCTTTGTAAATTGGCGAACCTTCGGACATCGGACTCCACACTGCAGAAACCTTGTTGCCGCCGACAAAGACAGGTTTCTCGTCAGAATAATTCTTGTATGTAATCGGATATTGGCTGGTCCCGCTGTCCGTTTCGCCGAAACCGACTACTTTGTCAAAATAGTAACTTCCACCTCGAATATTGACCTCAATTGGCTTGTCTAAACCGTTATGTGCTGCTTTGTAGGCGCGGATTTTGAGCCGAGCGCCGTCAATCGATGCGAGCGGGCCATCAGTATTATCGATATTTGGCTCAGGCAAAGCGCCGCTCCAGTCGTTGTTACCGTTGGTCGCCACATAATATCTTTGGGCGGTCGGTACAACGCCGAGCTGAAATGTATAGGCCAAATTGAAATTTGAGCCGGCTATTATATCGGGCAACAACCAAACTATTTTGTCACCCAAAAATTGACCGCCGTTGCTGATGCTGTTTTCGTTCACGGTCACACCGCTGGCAATCGGCAAATCAATTCGGACGTGATCGGCAGTGACCGATGAAGTATTTCTCACATTTATATTTGTTGCGATCGGGCTGGTGTCGCCATTCAAAATATATTTTTTGTCCTGGCTGACGGTAATTGAGACTAATGCGCTTGTCGCTTTAGCTTTCTCTACGCCAAAACCATCGAATTCGGAGAGATTAACACCAAAAACGATCGCCAGCGCTAGCACGATATTAATAATTTTTCTAAACATTCGTCCCTCAACTCCATATACAGTAATACTTATTAAGTATACATCAAGCGAAATCGTGAAACAAACAAAGCAGGTGTTCTCGTGGCTGGCTCCATCTAATTTCTAAAAAAATCAGTACCATGCTTATTATTTAAGACGACACTTGATAAAGTCGGTACAAATATAGATAATTGTATTAATGATTAAATTAGAAAAACGGACGAAGGTACAATTGATCGTAGTGAGCTGCTTGGCAATAATGCTGGCTGGGGTTTTCTTGGCCGGGACGAGAGGTTTCTTGCGAAAAAAAGCCGATACAATCTCAACTGATTCGAATCAGTTGACTGCAGTCGCATCATTAACCTATCAGAATGCAGACGGAGATTCGATGATCGAACAGTCTCAGTCGGTCGTGACGTTAGTTTCTCCTCTTACAATCAAAGCCCAGTTCAGGGGGAAAAGCGTTGCCAACGATAGTCCTGAAGTGTTTTTTGATTTTATTGATAGTTCTTCGAGCCAAAGTGTCGAAAAGATGTCGGCTACTTCCGTCGGGAGCGACGAATTTCAAGCTGATTGGACGTCAAAATCAGAGATTGATCCTGCTAAAACCCTCGACCTGAGAGTTAGCTCTCCAGGCTACCTATCTCGGAAGTTCGCAGGTATTTCTCTCCTGGAAGCCTCTCCAACCGTAAACTCTGCTTCTCTCATCGCTGGCGATATCAACCAAGACCGTAGAATAGACTGG
Source organism: Patescibacteria group bacterium (assembly GCA_041671645.1). Classification (NCBI taxonomy): domain Bacteria; species Patescibacteria group bacterium. The sequence goes on from JBAZBD010000001.1 coordinate 250,027, forward strand.
CAGGATTATTTCACTTGGAAATCGTCTTACGGACAAAACACGACAAGTAATTTGAGCGATTTTAACGGCGATGGGGTAGTAAATTATAAGGACTACGCCGTTTCGTTTGGTACTCATTGCTACAACGCGACCGAAGCAAACCAGGATATCCAATGCCAATAATGAAAATAAAACTTTTGGCCATATCCGTTGTTATATTTCTCGCATATTTTGTGATGGTTTTGGCAATCAGAACAGAGCCCGCAATGGCCCAGGGCACTGGAGACCTAGAGTTGTCCTCATCTTGTACCTCGGCATGCGAGGTCGGTTCAGACTTGACTGTTACAGTTTCGGCTGTCGCTTCAACGTCTTCGATCGGTGCGGTCGAAGTCAATCTGAATTATGATAAAACCAAATTACAATACCAATCAGTTTCTTACTTTTCGGGCGAAAATGATTTCGCCGATCATTTCGCGGAGACAGTAAATCAGGATATCGCTGTAATCCATGTCGAAGCAGGGAAGCCAGGAGGGTTGGCAAGCGGGAGCGGCAATGTATTCGCAGTCTCATTTAAAGTCTTAGCTGCAGGGAGCGCTAGTGTTACGGCTGGCCCGATTGATGGTGCTAATCAGGATGGCAGAGTAAATTTGACCAGCAACTCCCTGGTTGTCTCCTGTATCGTCGCAACTGTTCCAGATACGATAGTAGATCCCCCTCCTACCCCTGCCGCTGTTGATGTAAACGAAGCTACCCCTGATGTAGCTGATACGAATACAAGCGCCGGCAGTTCCACACAAAAAACAAAAGCTACGACATATAGTTTTTCCAAATCCGAAGTTATCTTCGACAAAACAACCGCCTTGCCCGATGGCAATGATAAAATTTGCGCCAGTATATTACTCAAAAATTATGGGAAAATTGTGACTAGCTTGAAGCCAACTATCAAATCAGAGAGTGGCATAGATTTGGGGAAAACTACCTTGAGCAAGACCATATGGTCGGTCTGCGCAACCTCAAAACTAGCTGGTAGCAAAAGAATCAAGATTTCTGTCAAGAATATACTGATCAAAGATCAGGTCGTAGTTTTCGCAGCTCCTGTTACGGCGCCTGTGACAAGTGTTCCCGCGGCTACTGAAACAGTCGAGCCAGTAGCATCCATCAGCGATATCACCGAGACCATTATCCAACGGTTGCTAAGCGTCAAGGGCGGCGTTTCGGTCGCTTCTAAGAACGACATCCTGAACAGAAAAGGAATCACAAATGTAGACTTGGTCCAGATCTCTGGCACGGCCGAGCCTGGTACAAAGCTGAAGCTTTATATCCATTCCCCAGTTTTGATAGAGAAAGAAGTGACTGTCGGATCTGATGGCAAATGGAGCGCTGAGGTTGGTCAAACTCTAACACCAGGTACTCATCGTGTAGAGGCGGCGGTTGTAGACGAATACAACACAGAGTCTGATACTAGGTTGATTACCAAGTTTAGTGTTGCCAAATCAAAAAACAACCCTGTGATAATTACTGCGATTTCTTTGTTTGTCTTATTATCGGTTGGAATATTTTATTTCATTCGCCGAAAGCGGAAGATGCAGTTGATGAATCAGGCCCAGACTCCTACCGTGGCTACACCGGAACAGACTCCGATTCCAGCATCGTTGCCACAAAGTGAGACAGTGGTAACTGCCCCAAGCGCTAATTTAGCGCCGCAGAATATAACTACCCAGTCTACGGCTCAACCTGTCGGCCAAGTTCCTGCGGCCTTGCCACCGACTCCGCCAACTCCACAGTCTTCGACTCCGGATCAACAAGAGCTGGTATATCAACAAAACCCAGAGATTAAGTAAGCTCTCTGGGTTTCAAACACTCGGATTTCGATCAAATAGCACTATGAGTATTATTTTTTCTTCCTTTTGGTCAGGAAGAGATCCTTCGGCTCATCCGCTATATGGCGGATTCGCTCAGGATGACATGGACTATCTGTATTTTTTACGTTTATTAAGGAATGTCAATTTTGCTAATTGTTTTTCGAGTGCGGCAGAAGCGTCTGCGAATTCGACACTGTCTTTGGCTTGAGCCAGGCGATGTTCGGCTGCTTTTTTGGCCTCGATGATCTTTAGTTCGTTTAGATTTCCGGCCTCTTCTGCCGTATCGGCGAGGATCTTGACTAAGCCCTGTGAAATCTCAGCTACGCCGCCCTCAGTGGCCAGCTCGCGCACTTTGGCACCGTCTTTGATGATTATCTCGCCCGGTTTGAGCAAGGTGATCAGGGGCGTATGTCCGGGCAAAATAGTAATCTGGCCGTCACGAGTCGGCAAAGTAATCTCGGAGGCTGTCTCTTCGAATTTAACTCCGTCGGGCGCAATCAATTTTAGTTTGAAATTACTCATATATGCCTAAGCGATTGAGCCTTTCATATAGAACTCAGTTTCAGATTTAGAATCGTGTTTGCCAGCCAAGATCTCCTGGATGCTTTTGATCGTATCTTTGAGTGGGACGTAAACGCCAGGAATGCCAGAGAAGACTTCAGCAACGTGGAAAGGCTGAGAGAGGAATCTCTGGATCTTGCGGGCTCTGGCGACAGTCTGTTTGTCGTCGTCAGAAAGCTCTTCCATACCCAAGATGGCAATAATATCTTGCAAATCTTTGTATCTTTGCAAAATTTTCTGAACTTCACGAGCGACAGTGTAGTGCTCTTCGCCGACAATGTTTGGGTCAAGAATATTTGAGCTAGAAGCGAGAGGGTCAACAGCAGGATAAATACCAAGCTCGGCCAAGCTTCTCTCGAGCACGATTGTAGAGTCAAGATGAGCAAAAGTAGTAGCAGGAGCTGGGTCAGTCAAGTCATCAGCAGGAACATAAACGGCCTGAACTGAGGTGATTGAGCCCTTCTTGGTCGAAGTAATGCGCTCTTGGAGATTGCCCATTTCCTCAGCTAATGTTGGCTGATAGCCCACGGCTGATGGCATACGTCCCAAAAGTGTTGAAACTTCAGCACCGGCCTGTGTGAAGCGGAAGATGTTGTCGATGAAGAGAAGCACGTCTTTGCCTTCGTCACGGAAGTACTCGGCTTGTGCCAAACCGGTCAGAGCAACACGCATACGTGCTCCAGGTGGTTCGTTCATCTGGCCGAAGACCAAGGCAGTTTTCTCGAGAACGCCGGACTCTTTCATTTCGTTATAAAGATCATTTCCTTCACGAGTACGCTCGCCAACGCCAGCGAAGACAGAGAGACCAGCGTGCTCAGAGGCGATATTTCGGATCAACTCAGTGATGAGGACGGTCTTGCCTACGCCAGCACCACCGAAGAGGCCAACTTTACCACCTTTGGTGATCGGAGCGATCAGGTCAATAACTTTGATACCAGTCTCGAAGATTTCGACTTTGGTGTTTTGTTCGTCAAAGGAAGGAGCTGGGCGGTGGATCGGATAATATTTCTCAGGCTTCACGTTTGGTTTGCCGTCGATGGCGTCACCAGTAACGTTGAACATGCGGCCGAGCGAGGTCTTGCCGACTGGTACAGAGATTGGCTCGCCTGTGGCGGTCAATTCGATACCTCTCTGCAAGCCGTCAGTCGATGACATGGCTACAGCGCGGACAGTTTGATCGTCAAGATGCTGTTGGACCTCGAAAACGAGGCGCTTGCCGTCAAGTTTGGTCTCAATCGCTTCGTAAATTTCCGGAAGCTTTTCCGTAAATTGTGCGTCGATAACTGCGCCGATGATCTGAGTGATTTTTCCTTTGTTTCCGCCAGAGGTGGATTTCATTTCATTCAACATTTTATTCCTTATGTTTCTATTGATTACTTTGTAATTATTTCATTGCTTCTGCCGCGCCTGATATCTCTGCAATTTCGCGGGTGATATTGTCTTGGCGAACAGAGTTGTAAAGCAATTTGAGCTCGCTGACCAAATCCTCGGCGTTGTCAGTGGCACTTTGCATTGCCACCATCTGAGCTGAATACATTGAGGCGTTAGCTTCTAGAATTGAACCGTAAATCTGAGTACGCAGGACCTGGCGGAGGATTCCGTCCATAACCTCGTCGGCGGTCGGTTCAAATTTAAATTCAACCTCGTTTTCATCAGTTTTCTCCCATACTTCGCCATGATCGATATGATCATCGACAATAGGCAGAAGCTGTTTGACGACGGGAACTTGCTTGAGCGACGAGACAAAGTGAGAGTAGATCACGACCACGCGGTCGTAATTGCCCTTCAAGAATTCCTCGTTGGTCAATTTGGAGATAGGAATGATATCATCGACGGAAATCTTGCTTTCAAATCCTGGGAACTCGGCGATAAGGCGGCCGACTTTGTAACGCTTGACGAACTCAGCACCCTTTTTTCCAATTGTAATGACGTCACAGCCACCCTGATAAGCTCGGCAAGTTTCATCGTTGCAAGCGCACATTTCCTTCTCAAACTGTAAGAATTTCTTCAAAACTTCCGAATTGTATGAGCCGCAAAGGCCGCGGTCGGAGGAGACTAGGATGATAGCCATTTTCTTGATCGGACGATCGGCAATCAAGGGGTGATTTTCAGGCAAAGTCAATTTGGCCAAGCGAGAAAGCATATTCCAAGCGTTTTGAATGTAGGCGCGGGCAGTTTGAGCTGCCTTGACCGATTTTTGCATCTTAATAGAGGCGATCATTTGCATCGCTTTGGTAATTTGCTTTGTGTTGTTGACCGATTTGATTCGGCGTCTAAATTCTTGTGTTGAAGCCATTATAATTGACTAAATTACTATTTTATTGTAAAAGAATATTATTGGAGGGTAATATTATGGCCAAAACAACAGGTGGCGGTTGCCATTGTCCCAGTTGCGTGTGGGGCCCCAACAGTCATCCGGGAAAGAAGGTTAAGCCTTGCGAGAAATGTAACGATGATCTTTGCTACTGGCCAAGGCCAAGGGCTGAAGGCCAGGATGCCATCGACAAAAGTCAGGGTTTTTCCAAAAAATCTCTGGAAGAGAAAGGCCTTTGGTAGAGTAGGGGGTATCACTATGAAATGCCGAAACTGTGGCGCTCCCGATGATGGGATGCTTAGCGCTTGCCCAAGATGCGGTGCCGACCTGGAATGTTCCGGATCAAGAGTCGAAAAGGTTTCCGATGCGGAACCAAATGCTAAATCACCAAATCAGAAAACCGTGTCTGAGACTAATCCTGCTGCAATCTCAAAATAGAGTTGCAGCTTTTTATTTTCCCTTTGTAATGTGCGTCTCAGTTTTATCCGAGCGGAGGGAGAACCGAAGTCCTCACTCTCGTTCGAACAATATTTATTTCTTCTCAGTTTCTTCTTTGGACTCTTTTGATTCTTCTTTGATTGCTTCGGAAACCTTCTTCGTATTTTTGGCCAAGAAGTCTTTCAATTTCTCTTCTTCCTTTTCATCCATGGCGCCTTTTTCTTTGATCGAAGTCATGACATCTTTGATTGCGGTTTTGGCTTTGGAAAGAATTGATTTTTCAACCTCTTTGATCTCGGTCACTTCGTAGCTGTCGAGATAACCGTTGATTGCGGCGTAAAGGCCGACAACCTGCTCTTCAACTGGCATTGGGCTAAACTGAGGCTGTTTCAAGAGCTCAGTGACTCGTTTGCCGCGTTCGATTGTCTTCTTGGTCTCTGGGTCAAGATCGGAGGCAAATTGAGCAAAAGCGGCCAATTCACGATATTGTGCCATCTCCAATTTTAATCTGCCAGCTACCTTCTTCATCGCTTTGATCTGAGCGGCGCCACCAACACGGGAGACGGAGATACCGATATTCAATGCTGGGCGAATACCCTGATAGAAAAGGTCAGACTCGAGGAAGATTTGGCCGTCCGTGATTGAAATTACATTTGTCGGAATATAAGCTGAAACGTCGCCAGCTTGTGTTTCGATAATTGGCAGAGCGGTCATTGAGCCGCCGCCAAAGTCCTTATTCAATCGGCAAGCACGTTCGAGAAGTCGGGAGTGCAAATAGAAAACGTCTCCTGGATAAGCTTCACGTCCTGGCGGCCGGCGAAGGAGGAGGGAAACTTGGCGGTAAGCCCAAGCCTGTTTGGTCAAGTCATCGAAAATAATTAGGACATCCTTGCCCTTTTCCATAAAATATTCGCCAATGGCACAGCCAGTGTAAGGAGCTAGGTAGGAGAGGGAAGCGGGGTCGGAAGCACCAGCCAAGACGATGGTGGTGTATTCCATGGCGCCGGATTCTTCGAGTTTGGCCTGGATACGAGCAACTTTGGATTTCTTCTGTCCGATCGCGACATAAATACAGATTGGACGAGTGGCTTTGGGCTCATCTTTTTGATTGATGATAGTGTCGATGGCGATAGCGGTCTTGCCAGTGCCACGGTCACCAATGATGAGCTCACGTTGGCCACGGCCGATAGGGATTAGGGCGTCGATGGCTTTGATACCAGTTTGGAGGGGGACAGTCACACCCTGACGAGTGATAACACCAGGCGCAACCTTCTCGATTGGCATTGATTTATCTGTTTTGAAAGCGCCTTTGCCATCGAGTGGCACGCCGAGTGGGTCGACAACACGACCGATGATGGCCTCACCAACATCGATTTTGGCGACGTTGCCAGTGCATTTGACCTTGCTACCAGCTTCGATCGCTTGGTAATCGCCCAGGACGATCGCGCCGATAGAAGCCTCTTCGAGGTTGAGCGCCATGGCCGTAACTTCGCCTGATTTTGTCTCGATCGAGAGAAGCTCGCCAGACTTGGCATCTTTGAGGCCATAAATCTTGGCGATACCATCACCGATTTCGGCAACTTCACCAGCTGACTGCTCTTTGACTTTGGAATCAAAGTCAAGAATTTCTTTTTTCAATTCGTCTATGATGTTTGACATCGTTATACTCCGGTATTTTTATTTAGTTTTTCTCTTAATTTGATAATTTTTCCCTCGGCTGACAGGTCGATGATCTTGTCTTCGACTTTGACAATAATGCCGGTGGTGCCGCTTTTGGCCGTATTACGTATTACGTATTTGGTATTAGGGTTTTTGGCGGATAATTTTTGGGTAATATCAAGGATTTCGTTCTCATCAAGTGGTTTTTCGGAATAAACCTTGGCGATGGTTTTGCCCTCAGAGCGAGCGGATTCGATTTCTAATTCTTCCAAGATCCTGCCCAAATCTTTGTATTGTTTGTTCTTCTGCAACATGTGCCAGAAGTTCTTGGCGATCACCTTCAAATTGTCCGCCTTGGCGGATTCGATCAGGATCTTGGCATAAATTTGAGGTTTTATCTTCATAAAATTAAAGTTCTGAGATAGCTTTACTTGTCATTTTTTTCTTCTCTTCTGCCGTAAACTCAGTACCGACAATCTTGTCCAGGGCGATGATGACAACATCTGAGATTTCCTTCTTGGCGTCCTTCATCACATTGGCTTTGACTTGATCAGCCTCGGCCTTGGCATTTTTGATCGTACGTTCTGCCTGCTCAGCTGCTTTGTCTCCAATAGCGCTAGTCTCAGCAAGAGCTGCTACCTTGGCATTCTTCAAGATTTCATCAGCTTCTTTGAAAGCTTTGTCTCGGATTTCAGTTGCTTCCTTCTCTGTCTCTGCCAATTTCTTGGCTGCCTTGTCTGCGTCGGACAAGCCCTTCTGAATCTTCTCTTGGCGATCAGTCAGCATTTTGAGAATTGGTTTGTAGGCAAATTTAGAGAGCAAGAAAAAGAGTAGACCAAAGTTAATGATCTGAGCGATAATAAGTTTTAAGTCAATTCCAAGGGCTTCCATAGACTCCTTCGGAGTAATTTCTAATTATTAATTTCTAATTTCTAATCAATTTCTAATTATTAATTAATAATTGAATAATAATTAAGAACTAAAAATTAAGAATTTTTAAGTGTACTTAGCAACAGCGGAAAGTTCCGCGTGCTGCATAACTGCACTCATTATACAAACTTAACAATGAGGGCGATAACCAAAGCGTAGATAGCAACGGCTTCGGCGAAGGCGGCGGTCAAGATCATAGGACCTTGGATTTTGCCTGCGGCTTCTGGATTGCGTCCGATAGCTTCAACGGCCTTGGCACCGATCATACCGATACCGATAGCTGGCCCGATAGCGCCAACACCGATCGCGATAGCGGCGGCGAGGGAAGATACTGCTTCTGCTTCCATAAATACTCCAATATTAATTTCTAATTATTAATTTCTAATTTCTAATCAATTTATAATTATTAATTAATAATTGAATAAAAATTAAGAACTAAAAATTATGAATTATGCCGCATGCGCTGGTGCGCTTTCGTGCTCTTCGTGTGCACTGTGATCTTCGGTCGCAGTCTTGATGAAGACAGCAGCTAGCATGGTGAAGACAAGCGCTTGGATGAAGCCAACGAAGATCTCAAGACCGTAGAAGGGAATCGGACCGACATAAGGAAGAAGCCAGGTAATAACGGCGAGCAGAACCTCTCCGGCGAAGATATTGCCGAAAAGACGGAAGGAGAAGGAGATAATGCGGGAAAATTCGCCAATAATCTCAAGGATTCCAACAAAGAAACCAATTGGGCCTTCCTTGAAATTGATGAATTTTCCACCGTACTTCCAAATCCCGATTGCGAAAATGCCGAAGAATTGTACCAGCGTCATGGTCATGAGAGCCAAAGCCAAGGTAGTGTTCAAATCAGCATTACCGCCACGAAAGATCGGAACAAGTATTTCTTTGCCGTGGACTATCTCGTGGATGCCGATCGAGCCAACGCCGGGCAGAAGACCAAGCCAGTTGTTGAAAATGATGAAAAGGAAGATCGTAGCAAGATAGGGGAAATATTTCTTGGTCTGATTCATGTCGCCCATCACAGAGTTGACCAAGCCTTGGAGCATCTCGACAACCATCTCGGCGCCATTTTGAATTCCCCTTGGAATCAGGCTCATCTTTCTAGTAGCCACAATGGCCAAAACGATGATTATCAAAGTAGCAATCCATGAAGTAAACATCGAATTGGTGATCGGTATGGGCCCCAAGTGGGCAATTTTTTCTGCAGCTAGCGATATCTCCATGAGATATTAATTTCTAATTATTAATTTCTAATTTCTAATCAATTTATAATTATTAATTAACAATTGAATAAAAATTAAGAACTAAAAATTATTGCTTGTTGATACTTTCGAATTGCTTCAACATTTTGACGACCAGTTGTTTGATCGCGAAATAAATAATTGCGGTCGCGAGGACGAGGCCTCCGAAAAAGAGATAATGGTGCTCAGGGAAGTATTTTCGATCCAGGGAGCGTCCGAGCAAACCAAAAAAAACTAACGGGATCGCCGTTGTCAGCCCGATTTGGCCAATAAAACTATAAGCAAATATCAAGTTTTTCTTCATCTGTACTTAAGAAATTACCATTTATTCGCTTCTAAATCAACTTAAGGCTATTGGCGTTTCCTGTCAATCCTGGGAACGGTTGACCTCAAATTGGTTTTGTAGTAATATGTCTACCCGCCTAGAGGTCGTTCCCGGAATATGAAAGGTTAAAGCTCTTGTTTATGAGCGGAAAATCAGGAACGATGTTGGTTTTCCCGGCATAGCCCAGAACTGTCCAGTTAAGAAAAGAAGGGTCGCGAACTTCGACTCGAGAAATTCCGCCTTTGCTATCGGTCGCGATGAAATAAACGATCTCGCCTCGCCAGCCCTCGACAATGCCGATAGAGTAAGAATCTTTGGCTAAATTAATATTGCCAGAAGCGCAAATATCGCCAGTCTCGGTGAGATTCTCCAGGGCGTGAAGAATAATCCCAATCGAAGCGTTGGCCTCCTTGACTCTGATTTTGAAGCGGGCGTTGACGTCGCCAGTTTCTTCGATTGCGATTTTGAAGGGAACCTTGGCATAGGCGGCGTAAGGATATTCGATTCTAGCGTCTTTTTCGATTCCGAGAGCTCGTCCAGCCACACCTACGACACCATGGTCTACTGCAATTTCCGGGTCGAGTGTGCCCGTTTTTTCTAACCTGTTTTGGAGAGAACTGGTGTCGTTTGCGATCTCAATAATTTCGGCGAAATCTTTTTTGATTTTTTCCAAGTCTTTCGCAAGATCGTTTCCTTGGCTGCCTGAGATATCTTTGGTGACGCCGCCGATTGCGTTTGTGCCTCGGAGGAAGCGACTGCCTGTTATCCTCTCGTTGATCTGCATAATCATCTCTCTTAATCTGGTGCCGTTGCTGCCACCGAAGCTAAATCCGGTGTCCAGCATCATGAAACCGATGTCACCAAAATGATTGGAAAGCCGCTCGAGCTCGGCGAATATTACTCGAAGCCATTTGGCTTTTTCCGGGATTTTTGTATTTGAAATTGCCTCAACCGCCTGACAAAAAGCAAGCGAATGACTGAAGGCAGAATCGCCGGAAATTTTTTCAGATAATTTGATCTTCTGCTCTAGCGGCAATATTTCAAACAATTTTTCTGAGCCTTTGTGAACATATCCCAGCTTTGCTTCTAGATTAACAATTTCTTCGCCGGCAACGCTGAAGCGGAAGTGGCCAGGCTCGATAATGCCGGCGTGGACTGGGCCGACCGGAATTTCATAAATGCCTTCACCTTCGATTTTGGCAAATTCGTAAGTGCCATCAGCTTGTGGCGGCCGGTGGTCCCAGGCGAAATTTTTTCTTAGAGGATGTTGATTTGCAGGCCAGTTTTCGTGCAAAATGATTGGTTTCGGGTCAATGTGACCGACTGGATGCAAGCCAAAAAAAGTTCTAATTTTTCTCTCGTAGTTCGTGATCTCGTGGATTTCGTTGGCGAGAGAAGGAAAGTCGGTCGAATCTCCAAGCTCGATATAGGGAACGAAAAAAACATTCTGTTTTGGGATGCCAAATACGTACATTATCTTGAAAGTTCCGTTACCATTGTCGATAGCGAGAGCAGTCTTGAGCTGGAGATGCCGTCCGTGATAAAGATCTTTACAGACGTCCATGATGTTGGATATAGAAACTTCGTAAATGTTGATATTGCCAAAATTTTGGAGATTTTCGTTGCCTATTAAATTTTTGATTTTTTCTTCCATAATTTAGTAAACAAGTGTTGCTCTTGTGATTAATGTTTTTAATGGGCCAGGCAGGTAGACACTCAAGATAATCAGGACAGAAGCGAGGAGAATCAAAGGTAAAATGTTCCATTTACTAGATTCGCCCACAGCGAGGCTCTCTTCATTTTTACTGAAAACCATTGCACTTGTGTGTCGAAGGAACCCAATGAAAATGAGCGCGATTGAGAAGAGGGCCAAAACAGTGATAACTGGGTGGAGCTTGATCCCTGCTGCAAGAATAGAGAATTCGGTTAGAAATATGCCGAAAGGTGGAACCCCAGTGATGGCCAGAATACCGATCACGAATAGTATGCCAGTGATTGGCAGGGTGATGGCAACACCTCGGATTTTGGCTATCTTGGTCGAACTGTATTTGAGGAAGATATTGCCTGAAGCCAAGAAGAGAAGTGGTTTGGCTAGCGAGTGATAGATCATATGGAGGAAAGCGGCAAAAACGCCGGCGCCGCCGAAGCCGATTCCAAGTGAGACAATGCCCATGTGCTCGATCGTGGAATAGGCCAGAAGCCGTTTGTAGCTACTCTGAAGATAGATCATGAGGGCGGAGAGCAAGATTGAAAAGAGTCCAAAATAAATCATCAAGTTCTGGGCGAAGCCAGGATCGATCTTATCGACGACTACTTTGAATCTTAGAATTGCGAAAAAGGCGATATTCAGTAACACACCAGACAAGAGGCCACTGATAGGCACAGGGGCCTTGCCATGGGCATCTGGTAGCCAGGTATGCATTGGGACGAGACCCATTTTGGTGCCGTATCCGACTAGGATGAAGAGGAAGGCGATTTTTGCGATAACTGGATTCAAGGAGCTTGCGTTGGCCAGGACATCGTTCCAGCTGATCAGGGAATGGTCACCGGCAATTGACATGGAGGCTGAGAGGAAGAGGAGCGTGCCGAAAAAGGCGAGCAAAAGACCGACAGAGTTGATAATCAGGTATTTCCAGGCTGCCTCGATCGAGGATGGTTTGCCGTAAAAACTGATCAAAAACGCGGTTGATAAGGTTGTCGCCTCGACGGCGATCCAGGTCATAATCGGGTTTGAGGCGGAGACGGCGCAGAGCATTGTGGCCAGGAAAATATTGAGTAGGACATAATATTGACGGACGCGACTAAATCCGATTATTTCCTTCTTCATTTCTGCTCGTAAATAGCCGACTGAATAGAGGGAAGCGATCAGACCGATAAACGAGATGAGGAGAAGGAGAATCGCGCCGAGCGCGCCAACGTTGAGGTATTGTAAGAGTACGTAGCTCTGGTTTGTCAGAACTTCTCTTGCTACTGCTATCGAAAGAACGAAGACGGATAAGGATGAGACAACGGTAAATGTTTCCAACAGGCGAGTTCGTTTTTTCACCACAGCAGAAAGAGCTGCGGCTAAGAGCGGTATTACAATAATTAAAGCTAAAATCATACGTTATCCTTTTAAATTGGTCATCGCAGAGACATCTGTGGTGTGGAATTTTTTGTAAATTATAGAGACAAAGACAGTGGCAACAATAATCCAAACGGCGATATCAAAGGTGATCCCGAGTTCCAACCCGAGCCCTTGCCCCAGTCCGGCGGCGAGAACAAAGGAAACGATGGCGTTTTCGAGTGAGAGGATACCGATCATCTGCGAGAGAGCGCCTTTTCTGTTGATAATCAGGAAGAGGGAGATAAACATTGATGCAATGCAGATGTATAGGGCGTTCTCGTTGGCCGGTGCCAGAGTAGTGAGCGGTTGGAAAAATCTGGAGTGAGCGATGGTGGTGATGATAGCGATGCAAGTGAGCGTAAGCGGCAGATTGAGATAATTGTTGGGCGACATCTGGAGGGCTTGTCTTTTAATTAATTTCAAGAAAAAAGCTGGCGCAGCAAACACCTTTATTCCTAAAATTAATATTGCTAAGAAGCCGAGCGAGATCGAACGGTCCAGGATGGCGGAGTAGATCATTAGAGACGCAATTAAGACTGATTGAACGGCGTAAAGGTAGACAAAAGGGCGGCTCTGTTTGGCCAGATGCATCAAGACGATCAGCAGAAAAACCGCGAGATCGACCAGAAACAAAAATTGTGTGGGGATTAGGTGTTCCATAATTAGATGATCAAGCCAATCGCAATGGCGCTAATAATAAACGAGGTAAATAACAGATCTGGCAGGCGGAAGAAACGGTATTTCGAAATGCTGGATTCGAGAAGAGCGATGAAAATGGCTAAGGCTAGGATCTTGGCTAAGAAGATGAGAAGAGCCAGAACGAGCGCGGGAAGTGCCAAAGAGGTTGCGATTCCCCAAGGAAAAAACAAGTTGGCGCCTAAGGCCAGGAAGATCATCATTTTGTTGGCGGCGGCCCACTCGATTAGGGCGAGACGTTTGCCTGAATATTCGAGAATCATTGCTTCGTGAATCATTGTGAGCTCCAAATGGGTGGCGGGATTATCAAATGGAAATCGACCAGTTTCGGCCAGAAGTACGATTATAAACCCAATGAAGGCGAGAACAACTGGCATGAAAGAGGTTATTGGTAAGTGGATTATCGAGCTTACAATATTCGTGAGATTAGTCGAATGGGCAAGTAGGGCTAGGGTCAACATTGAAAAGATCAAGCCTCCCTCGGCCAAAGCCGATATAGTCATCTCACGGCTTGAGCCGAAGCCGCCGAAGGCGCTTCCGGTATCGATTCCGGCTAGAGCGAGGAAGAAAGTCCCAATGGCGAAGAGGTAGATTATGACTAGAAAATCGCCGGTAATATTGTTGTGGAGAGCAGTAGTGATCAAGGGCAGGCTCAGAGCGATCACTAGAGTAACGGCGAAAAGGATAAAGGGCATAAATCTAAATATCCAGGAGGCGTCATGACTGACTACTTCGTCTTTGTGAAAAAGCTTCGCTAAATCCTGATAAGGTTGGAAGACACTTGCTCCTCGGCGGTTTTGCAAATTGGCTTTAATCTTTCTAATAATTCCGACGAAGAGCGGCGACAAGGCTGGAATCAGCATGAATTGGAATAATGTGATTAAGAAATTAGTCATTATTTTATTACTCCCGCGATCAATAGGATGATTAAGGCGATAAAGATATAAAGAATATAAGCGTTGACGTTTCCGCTCTGGCTGATTTTTGCAAAGTTTGAAGCCTTGGCAAACATTTTTTGTAGAGGTGCGTAGAAATATGATTTGTAAACGTCTGTGGTTTCGAGGCTCAAACTATGAGACTTGGGAAAATATTTGGCGTTCCCTTCGTGATAAACAGTCTCGATTTCTTTGGTTGGACGGAGAATACTTGCGAAAATTAGGATGATGGAGCGGCTAAAACCGGTGGCTGTGATCTCCATTCGAGGGCCGAGGTCAGTACCACAATCCCAGGTAATCTCTTTTCTCAATTTTTGTTTTCTTGCAATCATTCGGACGATTACAAAAGTCACGATCAAGGCTAATCCCAGAATCAGAAATATTCTAATTAACGAGATCGAAGCGAAGCTATCAGAGGTGCCGATAGTCGAAGATTGATAATTTAGTTTTGAATTAAACTCGTGAAAAGCTGAGACGCCTTGGGCTACCTTCGATAGAGCTGTAGAGACATAGCCAGAGAATACACCCAAAATAAGGGTCAGAGCGGCAAGCATGCCCATACTGAAGGTCAACGATGAGGAAGATTCAGTGATATTCTTGATGTTCTCACTTCTGGGACGAGCTAGGAAAGTAACGCCGAAAACTTTGACAAAACAGGCCGCGGCAAGGCCGCCAGTCAAAGCGAGAGCTCCAGCTGAGACGATAAAAGCCCATTGGGCGACCGGGCTGCCCAATCTGATTCCCGCGAAGAGAGATTGAAAAGTAATCCATTCGCTGGCGAAACCGTTGAACGGAGGCAGCGCGGAAATTGCCATAGAACCGATTAGGAAGAACAGGGCGGTCAGCGGCATGTATTTGATAATCCCACCGTACTTCTCAATGTTTCTGGTGCCAGTTTTTTGAATAACTGAGCCGGCGCCCATAAAGAGAAGGGCCTTGAAAATCGCGTGGTTCAAGGTGTGAAAAAGGGCGGCAACCAAGCTTAGAACAGCAAAAGTGTGGAGACCGAGTGAATTGAAGGTGAGGGCGCTGCCAAGCCCAAGCAAAATAATGCCGATATTTTCAATGCTATGATAGGCCAATAATTTCTTAATGTCATGTTCTGAGAGAGCGTAGAGAACGCCAAGAACTGAGGAAATAGATCCGATCGCCAGAATAGTAATGCCCCACCAAACTGGTCCGCCTGGGAATATATCCAGGAACAGTCTGATAAGCATGAAAATCCCTGTTTTGATCATAACGCCAGACATCAGAGCCGAGACATGTGAAGGGGCGGCTGGATGTGCGCTTGGAAGCCAGATATGAAGAGGAATAATACCAGCCTTCGTGCCAAAACCAATCAGAGCAAAGATAAAGGCTAGCGTTTGGGTATGCGGAGAAACCAGCCCGATGTTGTTCTTAATTACTTCGAAATCGAAGGAGCCGGTGGAACGATAGAGCAATAGGAAAGCAAGAATGATGAAGGCTGTTCCGACATGAGTCATGATGAAGTACAAGAAGCCGGCCTGGATGTTTTTGATCTCGTTCTTCTCGTAGATCACGAGGAAGTAGGAAGCGAGCGACATGATTTCCCAGACGATCAGGAAGAAGAGGGCATTGTGCGCGGTCACAACCAGAAGCATGCCGGCGATAAAGGCGTTATAAAAGAAGCCGAGACTTCCGATATTGTACTTGCGATAATAATGTTTGACGTAGCCATAGCCATAAATTGAGGCGAAAAGAGCTATCAGCGAGATAACAAGGACGAAAAATCCAGAGAGAAGGTCTGCGTGTACAGAGAACGAAAGGGCTGGTAGTGTCGATGGCAAGCTGAAGGAGAAACTGCCACCCTTGAAGATAGTAAGTATCGAAGAGAAAATCCCGAAAATGGAGCCGAAAATTGCGAAGGCGCTGCTTGTGAAATTTGCGAGCTGGTCCTTTCGGCTGGCTAGCAACGAGAAAATCGCTCCGCATGCGAAGAGGGAAAGTGCAATAATAAAGGAAGACTCGGCGAGGTTCATATTAATTGTCTTTGGCTATTTTAGTTTTGGTCTCGATTTTTTCTAAAATCTCAAGAAGAGCTAGCAGAATTGCTTTTGGTGTTGGTGGATCGCCAGGAATCGAATAATTGACTGGTATTACTTTGTTGACGCCATCCAACACAGCGTAAGAACCTTTGAATATTCCGCCATCGATGGCGTCATCGCCAACGGCTACGACAATCTTGGGGTCGGGAGTCGCTTCGTAAGTCTTGATTAGCGCCTTTTCCATATTTCTTGAGACTGGGCCAGTCACCATCAGCATATCGGCGTGTCTGGGGGAAGCGACAAAGTGAATGCCAAATCTTTCTGAATCATAAAAACAGTTGGAGAGGGCGGTGAGCTCGTGTTCACAAGCATTGGAGGAACCGGCGTCAACTTCGCGAATGGCGAGAGAACCTCTGAACAATTTCTTGACTTTGGCTTCAATCTTTTTGCCAATCAACAAAACTTCGCCGTCCAAAAGTAAATCTCTGGGCTCGATAATTGTTTTCTGAGTCTTAAGTATTTTAGTAAAGAGGTTGGGCATTTTCGCTAGATTTCACTCGTGATTTATATGAACAATATACTATTAGTGAGGCGAAAAATCAAATCCTGTCGGACGGTTGACTAGTTGCCAATTTAAGGGTAGGCTATTACCTAGTTTTTTCGCTGCAATATTGGTTTTTCTCCCCAAGAGGCTAAGTCAGTAGCAGGGCACAAACATTTCTTTGGAGGTCCCCAATGCCGAGGAAATTTATTGGAATAGAGGCAATCCTTGGTGATTGCTCAGACGTTCGTGTCGAGCCTTATTATGACATGATCGCTGACTATCTTGATGGAGCCCGCAAGCCGAGCCCGGGTTGTAAACTACCCGCTAGTTCTGACTTTGTGCGGCTCTACACCGATCGCTATCGTAACAACGATGGCATCATCCCTTTTTTGGCCATACCCCATGACAGCCATTGCGCGGCATGGAATGGCAACGGTGGTGATGAAGCCGGTTTTGAATATGCCGACTTTTTGATTGATTACCTACTCCGCCATGGTATCCCGGCCGCTTCGCTACGGGCGATCGACGGCCATCCGCCGATCGTTTCGCATGATGGCTTGACTTGTCATGGGCATAGCGCCCTCCGCGACCGCATCAGGGAGATGTGCGCAGATCCCTATTTAGCGGATAGATGGGTATTCCACCATCCGGCCCGGGCTTATTCGGTCAATGTCGGTCATCATTTCTTCCGTCGGCCGTACCAACAGATTCTTCGATTCACTAGCTTCTATTTTGAAGAGGGTGCGGAGGCTGCTAATACGGTAGGCAGAATTCTGACCCTTTTTGCGCCGGGGGAAGTTCTGCCAGTTTATTTCTCAAAAGAGGTATCGTGGCGTCGTCGTCGCGAGATCTCTGATCTTCTGACGGCACACAATCTTCCTCTGGACATCAAGGTGATGTCAGCCTAAGCAAACTTGAGGCCGCAAACACTGCGGTCTCTTTTATTTGACCCAGAATTGTACTATAGTGTCGCTTGAAGCAAATGCTTCAAATACAGACGAGGGAGGGATGAACCATGTCGTCTCACGGAATCTCAAAACCAGATAATGAGAAGTATCTGGACGATTTGCGCTATTTCGTAGAAATAGTGACAAAAGGTAGTATCCCGGGGCAAGACCCGATCACTCGAGAAATCGATCGGATAGTGCCACTTGGGCCAAGGACGTTGTCACCGGAGGTGATGCATCTCCTGATGGATGCAGGAGTTATCATAGACACGGGACAGAAGGGTGCCAAATCTGGCGAAATTCGCCCCTACGGCTTACTTGCTGAGAAGAGAAGCCATCGCAACGGTCAACTCTTGTTGGAGCGGGCAAGTTCGCTTGTTCCAGACATCAATTTTGCGACCCTTTGGCGAGTGTCTTCAACGGTGCTCCGCAATTTGGAGTATTTCCTGACTCGCGAGGGGTCACCGTTGCAAAGGCTGGCCTGTCGACCTGACCCTGGTCGTCATCCGCGACTTTATTACATGAACGAATTCAACGAATGGTCACTCAACTATGATTTTGTGAAAGATTATATAGGTGACCAACAAACCTAACCACAACGCCCCCTTGGGGCGTTTTTTAATACGCACGAATTTTGCAAAGAAAAGCAGAAAGTAGTTAAATTAGAAATATACTAAAGAATCTCGCTAACTAATTTAGAAGAGAGGCCCAAATGCCAGGAATTGGAATTGAAGGCGAAGTTGAGATGATAGAAGAGACCGCAGTTAATACGGACACTGCTGCCCCGGCTGAAGCGCCGGAAAAAATCGATTTGCCTATTGTTCGTTTTTGGGTCGGCGAAGAGGTAACTGGTGATGAGCTCAAGAAGAACTGGGAATTTGAATGCAAGCGCCCCGACTTTTCGTATGATGGCAAAACTTGTGAGAAATGGGTCGTTGGCGGTGACGGAGGACAGATTTGGCTGGCTCGAGATAAGGAACAAAACAAGTTGATCGGAGTCTTGAGACTGGTGAAAGGTGAGGCAGCAGCCTCAGTAGAGGAACTGAAAAAGTGGCATTTCACGGAAGGGCAGGAGTATAACCATGGCGGTGAATATTATACGAATTACGAGTTGCATAATGCCGAGGGGCGTCTGCTTGTAAACAAAAATAGCGGCGTGATTAAGTCTTACACAAAAAATCCCGATTTCTAATTTGTTTTGTTTGGGGGAATATGGACAAGGTTGCGAAAATCTATAGTGCGGCCACGGTGGGACTCGACTCGTATTTAGTTGAGGTCGAGGTTGATATTGGGGCTGGATTACCGTCTTTTACCATTGTTGGACTGGGTGACAAGGCGATAGATGAGAGCAAGGAGCGAATTCGGGCGGCGGTCAAGAATTCTGGTATGCACTTTCCGCAACATCGCTTGACGATCAATTTGGCGCCGGCCGATGTGAAGAAGGAGGGGCCAAATTTTGATTTGCCGATGGCAGTCGGAATATTACTGGCCGGAGAGCAATTTGACAACGTCAAGGACTTCGAGGAGTCGCTCTTTATCGGTGAATTATCGCTCGATGGTAAACTTCGCCATGTCAATGGGGTTTTGCCGATCGTAATGTTTGCCAAGGAGAAGGGATACAAGCAAGTATTCTTACCGGAAATCAACGCCGCTGAAGCTAGTTTGGTCAAAAATATTGCGATCAGACCAATTTCTACGTTAATTCAATTAGTTAAGCATCTGCGAGGCGAACAAATAGTTCAAAGTTATAAAGCTCAAAAAGTCGATAAAGTCGAAAAAGAGTCGCAATCGGATTTTTGCTATGTGGCTGGGCAGGAACAGGTCAAGCGTGCGCTCGAGATTGCGGCGGCGGGCAATCACAATATCTTACTCTCTGGCCCGCCAGGGTCGGGCAAGACTCTGCTGGCGCGCACGATGCCAACCATCTTGCCCGAGATGGATGAAGACGAAATGCTCGAAGTGACCAAGATCTACTCTGTGGCGGGGCACTTGGGCAACGGCGACCCCTTTGTTTCTGACCGACCGTTCCGCTCTCCACATCACACCACTTCAAGTGTGGCGATGGTCGGAGGCGGGACTTGGCCTCGTCCGGGAGAGATAAGCCTTTCCCATCGAGGTGTCCTCTTTTTGGACGAATTTCCTGAGTTCCCACGCTCGGTTTTGGAAGCCCTTCGCCAGCCACTTGAGGACGGCGTGGTCACAGTTTCGCGAGCGACCGGAAGCCTGACCTTCCCAGCTGAATTCTTGCTGGTGGCGGCGCAAAATCCTTGCCCATGCGGCTTCCTAAGCGACCCGGAGAAGCATTGCACTTGCACGCCGACGCAGATCATCAGATATCAAAAGAAGGTCTCAGGACCGATCCTAGACCGAATCGATATCCATATGGAAGTACCGAGATTGAAATACGACAAATTGGCAGGGAGTCCGCCAGCTGGCGGAGTGGCGGAGGAGTCAGCCAAGGTCAGAGCTAGGGTTCAATCTGCACGGGACAGGCAAACAGAGCGATTCAAAAATACCAAGATCAAGTCGAACTCCGAGATGAGTTCCAAGGAAATCAAGCAGTATTGCAAACTGGAAGAATCAGCCGAGAAGCTGATCGCTCAGGCGGTGGACTCAATGAGGCTATCGGCTCGCGTATATCATCGATTGCTCAAATTATCTCGCACAATTGCCGATCTCGAGGGCGCAGAGAATATTAAATCAGAACATATCGCTGAAGCATTGCAATACAGACCAAAAGAAAAAACGTACTAGGTCCTGAAGCGATTGAATAGGCAATTAAAAAACGCCCCAATATCGATTGGGACGTTTTGGTGAGTGTCACTCTGCGGAGGCAGAGTTACGGATCATTTGTATTGCGCACGGGGCGCAAATTACAGGGTCACAGACGCCTTGGTTTTTGACCTCTTCAAAGTCGATTGGCATGCGACAAGTCCTGCTTGTCTGCCGATTTGACTCGTTGTCTTCGACCTCGACGAGGGCCCAGGTAAAAACCATTCCTTCCACAAGGTTTACAGTGGCGGAGAGAAGTATGTTCTCCTCGTGGTTTTCGATTGAGCGTTCGAGCCAAACGGCCCAAATTTGCATGACTGGCTTTCCAGTTTTCATTAAAAAATTCCTCCCATAGCGGAATGTGTACTTGTGCTTACTATATCACAAAAGAGTATTTATTGCAACTGAAAATTGCCGATTTTGTAGATCCAATCGCCGATATTGGTCAGAACATCGGTCTTCTGACCGAGAATATATATGCCGACGAAAATTATAGTGAGGGAGGCGATTACGATCAAAAGCTTGTTCACATCTTTGCGGATATGGGCGTATTTGGCATTTAGTTCCGTCTCGCGGTCAACTTTGATTGGAGCTTCTGGCGCAGTTTTGACGGTTTCGACTTGAGTATTGCTCGGGTTAGGTATTGAAATCGTGGTTGTCTCTCTTGCAACTTCATTTTGAATTCTTGGTTTTTGAGATTGTCTGAATTTATTTTTCTTTTTACCCATATATTCCTTTTGTTATCTTGAGTTAAAGGTACTATAAAAAGGACGAAAAGATCAATGGTTGAATTGAAATAAAACGACCACCCAAGTTATCGATGGGTGGTCTGTGCTTGTGGGCTATGATACCAGCTCTGGGAGCGCGTTCAAAGCCTCTTTGACACTGTCAAATTCTTTGCAGTAGTAGAGGCCGTTGGCGGCCAGTCCGGCGTGGGTGGAGCTGCTGGCGTGACGGGGAACGACGACATCGAGACCCGAAAATTCAAGCGCTTTGACGAAGGCGGCGTTTTCGGCCCAGCCACCGGTAATTGCGACTTTGCAAATCAGCGGGATTTGCAAAGTTTCTGCTACACGATCTGCTTCGTGTACCATTGCAACGGCGACTCCGCGGAGATAGGCGGCAATGCCCTTACTTGGATCTTTGAAATTGGTGCAGACCCAGGCCGGCAGATTCGGAGCCAGAATAGTTTCGAGTGGCAGCGGCTCGACCAGTCTGACCACTTCTGCGGCCGACTCGGACGCTTCGCAGTAACTCAGGTCGAAGTGACCGATCAGCTCTTTGTACATGGGGCCGAACATCCCGGTGTTGGTGACGGCGGCGCGGGTGGGGCCGAGGCCTTCAAAGTTGATGTTGGCCTTGAATGTGGTGCTTGTTGGAACGACGTTGTCAGGAATTCGTACGGTTGTACCGAGCCAACTGCCGGTCCAGAAGACCCAATTACACTCAGTCAGCCCAACCAGGCGAGAGAGGACCGAGTCGTGAGAAGTTGCGAGAACTCTCGAACTTTTGTACCCAGACATTACGGCTCCGTCTTCGAGAATCGGACCTGCTCCAATCATTTCTCCTGGTATTGCACCGAAATTAGCTCCAGCATAAATCGAGGCAGCGGTCGAAGCGTGCAGTCCCATGCTTTGGCGCATGGTCTCGTCGTGCCCTGGTATTCCGCCGGACAATTTCCAGTTGATTAGTCCGGAAAACGGTACGACGCCTAAGATGTCGCTTACGGAGAGTAATTCTGGGCAAAGGCGCTCTGTGGCGGCCAATATGCCAAGCGGTTGATAGAAGGCCGCAGCGGCTCCACCGGAGAGGAGATACATCTCTTCCCTGGTACGACCGACTTTGGCCAGCGCGTTTTCCAGGTCGGCTTCGGTGACCGATCGGTAATGCGGCAGGGGATACGTTGTCCCGCCCATACGGAGGCAGAATAGTAAGTCTGCACCCCACATGCCGGAGACGACGATGTCGCCCGGCTCTACAATATTCTTGGTGATCTGGTCGAGAGTGTCGGCCAGCCACTGGATGGGCCACTCCCAGAGTGGGCCATCAATTATCCAGGGGATCTTCTCTTCAAGCAAGATCCGGGCCCCGTCTTTGTCGTAGCTGACCACCGATAACCCAGTAGTAGCACCGAGCACGATGGAAATAACGCGAGAATTGAATTGTGCCATGTCATAAACCTCCTTCAGATTCTAATCCTTGGCTTATGAATGTTAAAACATATTTCGATAAATAAGTCAAAGAAAAAAGCTCCAGCATGAGCTGAAGCATTTTTCTTGGAGCGGGTAACGGGAGTCGAACCCGTATCTCATCCTTGGCAAGGACGTATAATAGCCGCTATACGATACCCGCAAACGTTTGATTTTGGAGGTCTGGCCGGGAATCGAACCCGGCTACGCGGTTTTGCAGACCGCTGCCTAACCTCTCGGCCACCAGACCTAATAACTATTATGCAAACGAAGTGGCCAGCCATCCGTAAGAAGAATGGTGCCGATGGTCAGAATCGGACTGACGACACAAGGATTTTCAGTCCTCTGCTCTACCACTGAGCTACATCGGCGTAAAACAAGAAAATATTAACACTTTTAAGCCGCTAAATCAATATCGCTAGGGCTCTTCTCTTGAAAAATTAGCTGTTCTCAAGTATTATCTAATCTAGGTCGAGAGGCCGATTCACTTATGTCAAACACATTCAAAATTATTCAAATTATTCTGGCCATACTTTTGGTCATTTTGATCTTGCTTCAGCAGAGAGGCTCCGGCCTTGGCGCCGCTTTTGGCGGAGGAGACGGTAATGTCTACCGATCACGTCGTGGCATAGAGAAGATGATTTTCTACGCTACTATTGTTGTCGCAGTTCTATTTTGTATCGTCGCCCTCTTCTCGGTTTTCTTTTCCTAATCTCAAACTATTATGAAATTACCTTTAGATTTTGATTCTAGAGACAAATTTAAGTTTTTTCACGCGAAGAGAAATCCCTTTTCATTTTTGAGTAAGTTTTTCTTTAATTTGAAGAAGAGTTATCTTCTAATGTCCAAGATAGAAAGAGTCGGCGCACTCTTTTTTTCGTTGTTGGCCTTTGTCCTGATTGGATTTAAGCTCTACGACCTGTATCTTCTCATGACTGTCTCAATCCCGACCTCGGGTGGCGTTTACGAAGAAGCGGTATATGGGGATCTCAAATATATCAATCCGATCACGGCTCAATCAGAGACCGATAGGTCTGTCTCCAAATTGCTCTTCTCTGGACTTGTCAAAGTCGCGAGCCAGGACAAGATCTTGCCTGATCTGGCGGAAAAATGGGAAACATCGACCGATGGCCAGACCTACACCTTCTATCTCAAGAAAAATCTGACTTTTAGCGATGGCGCGGCTTTAACCGCCAACGACGTTGCTTACACCGTCGACTATATCAAGGATCCGGCTTCGAAGAGCCCGCTTCTAAACAGCTGGTCAAACGTAACTGTCCAAGTTGTCGACGACTACACCGTCACTTTCTCTCTTCCAAAAGTCTATGGACCATTCATCTACAACTGTGCTTTTGGCATCCTGCCTTCTCACCTATCGAGTGACGAATTTTCGAAGAAGTTGAGCGGGAGCGGCCCATACAAATTCCTGAAATCCAGCAAGACAAAAGATAGTACCAAGATTTCATCAATCGAACTGGTCAAAAACACGAATTATGCCGGCTCGACCCCCTATATTGATAAACTGAAACTCGATTTCTACGCTAGCAAAGATGAGGCCAAGAGCGCTTATGAGAACGGCAAGAAGGTCAACGGGCTTTTTGGCACGACTTCTGGAGTAGGCCAGGACAAGAGCTTTCAGTCTGGCCGCCGCCTTGGCTTGATTGCCAATGTTACGAGCGAAAAATTGAAGGATGTTGCGGTCAGACAAAAACTTTTTGAGGCTACTGCCAAATTTGATACCGCAGTTGACTTAAACCTGGCTACTCTGGACGCTTCGTATCAGCGCGCCAAAGCGGATGAGCTGGTCGCCAAGTACAAAGAGTTGAACGTGAATTTGAACGTTCAATATTTGACGCCTTTGCAATTTCCAGACGCGATCTCGGCTCGCAAATATGATCTCTTGCTCTATGGATTTGACTTTGGCTATGACCGAGACCCTTATACTTTCTGGCATTCGAGCCAGGTCGCTAGTGGCATGAACTTCGCTGGCTGGTCAGACAAGGCTTCGGATATCTTGCTTGAAGATGCTCGCATGATTATTGATCCAGTTCAACGTAATGCCAAATATGACGAATTCTTTGCCAATGTCTTCACCAAGCAGTTCCTGGGCCAATTCTATGATCCGATAAGCTACAATTTCGCTGTCAAAGATTCGATCAGGAATGTTGGCAGTATCGCAGGCAATCAGGTATATTCCAGGTACAGCGATATTTCCAGCTGGCATATCGAGGAGAAGAGAGTACGCAAATAGTTATAAAGTTAAAAGTTTAAAGTTCGTAAAGTCTATGATTTTCTTTACAACTTTATACTTTTGACTCATTTGGGCGAATGGTGAAATGGCAGACACGCAGCGTTCAGAGCGCTGTGAGAGCAATCTCGTGGAGGTTCAAGTCCTCTTTCGCCCACCAAAATAAGATTCAAAAGAGGCGGCTTTACGGTCGCTTCTTTTTTTGTTACGGTCTGGTGGGCAAATGCCCGTACACATATATTTTAAGGGGGGTTATCTCATGCGTATATTCGGAATAGTCGCGGAGCCAGGTATAGATATCTGGCTTGATATCATCGTGGCTCTAAGCCTGCAAGGTTATGCAGGACCGCGAGGATGCGGCTTCGGTCTTCGGACCAAGGCTGGTCTCCAGCTTTGGCACTCGGCTTTGGTAGCCGCCCAAGCCTTTGCGAGGATGTCCGCTAGCGAAATTTCGGGATATGTAGGCAATATTGGTATCGGTTGCAATTCAACGACCGGTGTCATGATGCCAATTCGTTTCTCAAATCTCAGCGGGGATGACATTTTAGTGGTTATCGACAGCAATGTTCAAACTGCTAAGGATGTTGTTGAGCAAATGGAACGGGGGACAACATTACGTGATTCCGTCGAGATTGCGATGAGGAATGTCGTGGGACATTTTGCTTTGGTCGCAATGTCGAACGATGATGAGATTGTCTGCGGTCGAAACAGCGGGCTTATGCCCTTATCGATAAGCAAGATAGTCGGCGACCATGGCGTCGAGGCTATGTACGTCTCGTCTTCAAGCAGAGTTCTCAACCGAGGCGTCTCGTTCGTCCGTAGCGTTATGCCTGGGGAGATAGCTGTTCTGAGCTGTAATGGCTTTATTGCCGAAGGTATCAACATAATTGAAAACCTCGGTTGCCCACTGGAGGGATTGTTTCATCTACCGCCAGGCGATCAATTCGGCGGAATTGGGGTTCAGGATATCCGTTATGCTACCGGGAGAGCTCTCGGTCATAATGTTTTGAGAGATCGCCCCGAAATTATTGATAAGAACTGTGTCGTCATAGCAATCCCTGATGGTGGCAACAAAGTAGCCGAAGGATTAGCTTATCAGCTTGGAGTAAAGTTTTTGTCGAACTTGGCTGTTAAAAACCGCTATCCAGACAATAAAGGGATCAAAAACCTGACCATTCGTGGAGTTGCAATTAGCAGCAAGTACACTCTAGCAGGTGCAATCCCGATTCGCTTGCCAGGAGTTGAGATGTTCAATGAGATGCTGAATGGAAAGAACGTGTTCCTTGTCGACGACTCTTTCTATTCTGGTTGGACATTCGAGCATTTTCTCTATCTTTGCAAGGAAGCTGGCGCTGATAAGGTGCATGGATTTGCACCAACAATTGCGGGTAGTCCGTGCTCTTACGGCAAGGATGCTCATCGTGAAGGATCAAAGGCGCGGGATCACACTGGTCAGATAGATCAGATAGCCAGGGATATCGGCCTTGATAGTTTTACAACACTTTCTCGTAGGGAGCTTATTGGGGCGATCAACACGCCGCAGAAGATACTCTGCACAGAATGCCTGTGCTTCTCGCCCCAGCTAGATTAGCTGGGGCAATTTTAATCCAAATTTTTCTTTGACAAAAATAAAGTAATTTGCTATGGTGAGTAAGTTAAAACATTATTAAACCAGCTTGAATATTTAGATAAGTTATATTCGGGCTGCGGCCCGTTTTTTTATGCGCGCTTAGCTCAGTTGGTTAGAGCATCTCGTTTACACCGAGAGGGTCGGGGGTTCGAATCCCTCAGCGCGCACCAGGGCGAATGGTGAAATTGGTATACACGCTACCTTGAGGTGGTAGTGGGAGCAATCCCGTGGAGGTTCAAGTCCTCTTTCGCCCACCAATCTTATTAGTAAGATTTCGATTATTATGTTTGATAAGGCAACGTTATTTAGCCCAATACCTAGCCCGAATGCGCCATATTTCGTAGTGTTGGCAATTTCGGCAGTGATCGTGATACTGATGGCGACAGCAATATTGCTTTTCATCAAGAACGAATGGAGACGATTTGCCGTCAAATACGTTCCGCCATTTATGACCTTCGGTGTTCTTGGCCTGATTCACCTGGCGGCTCGATATGAAGGTCTGCCATGGCTTGCATCAAACATTTTCTTTGTTTCACTTCTGGCCATCTTCTCAATTTGGATCCTCGTTATAGCCGTTTGGAGCTTGAGAGCGATACCAAAATTTGCGAAGGAGCAGGAAGCGAACGAGAGATATGAGAAATATTTACCAAAGAAAAAGAAATAATATATATAGAAAATCCGGCGAACCCGGAATAGGAGATATTTAGAATGACAGATGAAGAGAAGAAGGAAGAAGTAGTTGAGACAGTAGCAGAAGTCGCGCCAGAGGTTGTGAAACCAAAGCATTCTGGCAAGGACACGATGGAGAGCCTTATCGAGGAACTTGGCGATAAGCTTTTGCCATTTGCTGAAGGCGATACCGTAGAAGCGGTTATTTTGGCCGTTTCTGGAAACAGAATCTGGGTCGACGTAGCTGGCCAGTCGCTTGGTTTTGTTCCTGAGAAGGAAATCACATCCAAAACTGGTATGAAGACAGGTGACAAGATTTTGGCCACCGTACTTTCGATGGAAGACGAGGATGGCAATGTTGTCCTTTCACTCAAACGTGCTGACAGAGAGAAATATTGGGCTGATATGGAAGCCGGATTCAAGAGCGGCGAGCCAGTTACAGTCAAGATCACTGATGCCAACAAGGGCGGACTTATGACTGATATTGGCGGAATCATGGGCTTCTTGCCCGTTTCACAGCTTGCTCCAGCACATTACCCTAGAGTTACTGGCGGAGACAAAGAAGAAATTTTGAGTCGTTTACGCAAATATGTCGGTACCGATTTCGTAGTCAAGGTCATCACTTGCGAGAGAGAGACTAGCAAATTGATCTTCTCCGAGAAGGCTGTTAAAGCTCAGGAAGTCAAAAACAAGATTGATAAATTCGCAGTTGGCGACAAAGTTAAGGGCAAAATTACCGGTATCGTTGATTTTGGTCTGTTTGTCTCTATTGACCCTGAAATTGAAGCGCTTGTACATATTTCCGAAGTATCTTGGAACAGAGTTTCAGACCTCAACAGATTATTCAAAGTCGGAGACGAAGTTGAGACTATGGTTATCTCAGTTGAGGACGGTCGCGTTTCACTTTCTCTCAAGAGATTGCTTCCTGACCCTTGGGTCAAGGCCGCTTCCAAGTACAAAGTTGGCGATGTCGTCGAGGGTGAAGTGACCAAGATTACCCCATTTGGCGCTTTCGTCTCACTAGACGAAGAGATTGACGGACTTGTCCATGTCTCTGAGCTTTCTGTCGAAAGAATTGTAGACCCAAGCAAAGTTGTCGAATTGGGCAAGAAATATTCTTTCAAAATTATCTCTATCGAAGCAGAAAATCACAGACTAGGGCTTTCTATGAAAGTTGATTCCAAGGCTCCAAAAGCTGAAAAAGAAGAGAAAAAGGCCAAAGTAGAAAAAGTAGAAGAAGTTGAGGCCGAAGTCGAAGAGAAACCAAAGAAGGTCAAGAGAGTGAAGAAAACCAAGATCGACGACCTCGAAGAAATGGCCTAATTTAACGATTTAAGTACCTGGAGGAATAATGCAGATAAAATACAAGGGTGACGCGAAGTTCGAGATCAAGTCCAAAGACTTGGAAGTTATGCTCGACGGCAATATTTCGATCAACGGATTTAAGTTTCCTGGTCCAGGCGAATATGAGAAGGGCGGAGTAATCCTAAATGGTATTTCTGATGGAAGCAACACGATCTATACCGCCAAAATCGAGGATATGAATGTATGCTATCTTGGACGGATCAATCATGAGCTTTCTGAAGAAGAGGCCAAGGGGATTGGCGATACTGACATTTTGTTCCTTCCGCTTGGCGAGGATGGCTCGGCTAATCTCAAAATCGCGCTCAAGATTCTTTCAAATATTGACCCTCGCGTAGTGATCCCGATGCTCTATTCAGACCTCTCTGAATTCAAAAAAAGCGAAGGCTATACAGACGGCGAACTAGATGTGCTCAAAATCAAAAAGAACGAACTACCAGAAGAAGAGAGAAAGCTTGTCATCTTGCAAGCCAATTAGCAACAGAATTTCTAATTAATCTAATTGCTCTAATTGACCTAAAATTTAGAAATTAGTAATTAGAAATTAGTAATTGGAGCGAAGCGACCCATGGCCTCATCCACAAAACTCAAGCAAATTCTGGAGGACAAGGAGAGTTTCTTTTTGATATGCCATGTTGACCCCGACGGCGACGCCATAGGGTCAATCTTGGCTTTGGACGAATATCTGATCGGCCAGGGCAAGAAAACGACCTTGCTTTGCCGGGACACTGTTCCCGATATGTTTACTTTCTTGCCGGGGGCAGTGAAAATTTCCATGGATTTTCCGGTTGATCCGCCAGGAGCGATTATTCTGCTGGACAACGGCGATTTTCGCAGGACTGGCTATCAGGAGGAGATTACAAGAGCGAAGAAATCGGGAGTTTCAATAATCAATATTGATCATCACCCGAAGAACGATTTGTGGAAAAAAGTGAGTCTAAACTATGCAGACGAGAGTCTATCCTCGACCTGCGAGGTATTATACGGAATTTTTGCAGACTTGAGCTCAAATCTGACCTCAGCAATGGCGACCGCTCTTCTGACCGGTATATATTTTGATACCGGGGGATTCCGTCACTCCAATACGACAGACGAGGTCTTGTCGATCGCTTCTGATCTTCTGAAGAAGGGGGCACGACTTCAAAAGATCACCGAGAATATTGACAACTCACGCTCATTTTCACTTTTCAAACTCTGGGGTATTGCCCTTGAGCGACTACGATTGAATCGCAAGTATGGGATTTCGGTGTCCGTCATTACAGCGGAAGATATCGCGAAGGCAGGGGCGAGTGAAGAGGAGGTTTCTGGGCTTGTAAATTTGCTCAATTCGGCTCCAGAATCTGAAGTAGCAATGTTGCTTTGCGAAAGTTTTGATGCTAAAATCAAAGGCAGTTTACGGACGGAGAGCGACAAAATCGATGTCTCGCGCCTTGCCAAACTTTTTGGTGGCGGAGGACACAAGAAGGCGGCAGGATTCACGATCGACGGTCGAATCAAGATCGTAGACAATCGTTGGACAATTATATAGTTTTTAACTGGCAGTTTATTATAATTCCAGTTTTGACTTTCTACTTTTTACTTTTAACTTTATAACTTAATCAGCCCGAGTGGTGGAATGGTAGACACAAGGGACTTAAAATCCCTCGCCTAAACAGCGTGCCGGTTCGACTCCGGCCTCGGGTACCATAGAAAAAACCTGGCTTTGTGCCAGGTTTTTTCTATGTAAAGATTTTGTGTAAATTTATTTACTGATTTTGCTGAGTACTGTGTCGTCGATGAAGCCCATAATCTTGGATCCCGTTGGCTCATAGACAAATAAGCCGACAATCAAAACTACGAATACAATCCAGATAATCCATGACATCGCGCTAGCTGGTTTTTTCGTGTTTTCTGGCAGCGGTGCACCCTCTAACCGTGCGGCTTCAGGAGAAGCGCTAGGATAGATACCTGTTGCTCCGGTTTGCTCAAGGGTTGGCGGGTCGCTTGGTACACTTGTCGAAATCGGTGTAGTAATCACAGGATTTTGCGGAGTGGCAGGCGTTGGCTCTGGTATTCCCATCGGAGCTGGAGGTGTAGTAGCAATGGCTGGAGCAGGCTCTGGCCCTTTGCTAAATGAAATTTGATCCGATGGACCAGGAGTCGGCATTGGCGCAACTGGAGGCATCGGTGGGGCTGGCGCGGCCTGCGCTGGTGAGACAAAGGCTGATTCTAGGACGCCATGCGTCGTGTCTACTTCGGCGTCCTGCTCTGGTGCTGCGCTGGTGTCAGGCATGGTGTTTGAGGGCGTGGTTGCTACTGGGGCGGGAGCTGGGTTTGGAACAGTGTTGCTACTCTGGTTTTGACCATTGTTTGTAAGATCGTCCATAATCCTCCTAGATAAATATTCTTCATTATTATAAACCGTAGAGATATTTTTGCAACTATTTGTGAGATTCGGCCAAGTTTGTTAACATCAACTTATGGATCATTGGCAAGAAAATGAATTTGAATCGCATCAGAAGGCGGCAAAAGCGCTGGACATGATAATGGCCGAGGCTTTTGATTTTATCCAGGAAAACGAGAATTCAGTCTCGGAGTATGATGTCCAGCAGAATATTATGAAAGGTTTTAGGCGAGCTGGGCTTGTCTCGGACAATGAGCCGCCGATCGTAGCATTCGGGCCGAACACTCGGCATGTTCATTATTTCCCGGGTCAGGATTCGAGGGTTCTACAGGAAAATGATTTGATCATGATCGACATCTGGGCCAGTTTTCCAGGCCAAAATCCCTATGCCGATATTACTTGGATGGGCTATCGGGGTACCGAGATTGATCCAGAAATCAAATTGAAGACTGACCTTGTTTTTGAGGCTCGCGACCAGGCAATTAAATATCTGAAAAGCTCGTTAGACAAAAATATCATTCCAACCGGCGAAGAAATTGATCGGGTCGCCAGAGACTACTTTGGAGAGTACGAAGCGAACTTCTTCCACACTCTTGGCCATTCGCTCGGATTTGATTCTCCTCATGGCAGACATGGTCGACTTGGAGCGGGGAACATCGATCCGCTTCTTCAAAATGTTGGTTACACGATCGAGCCGGGTTTGTATTTTGATCTGTTTGGCGCACGAAGTGAGATTGATTTTATCATTACTGAAAAGAAAAAAATGATAATTACGACAAAAGTTCAGAGCAAAATAGTGGTAATAAAATAGACAGAAATTCTTCTTTTATCGGAGTTTTTGTGATATTGTGAAAGAAATGAGGGGAATAAATATGATCAAAAGACACAAAGTTTCAATTTTCATCATTCTGATTTTCGCGGCTGTAGCTGCCTTCAGCACCTATATTTTCGTGCCAAAGTTTTTCGCAGATGAAGTTTATCCGCTCAAGTACTCTGAGTTTATCGTCAAATATTCAAAAGAGTACAATGTCGACCCGGCTCTGCTGGCTGCTCTGATCTTCCAGGAAAGCCGCTTTAATCCCAAGGCTGTGTCTCCAGCTGGTGCACAGGGCATCGCGCAGTTCATGCCAGGGACAGCCAGGACGATGGCCAACGAACTTGGGCTCAAGACATATGATATTTTCGACGCCGAGACCGGCATTCGTTTTGCGGCTGCCCATCTTCGAGACTTGCTCAACAAATACGACAACAACACTGATCAAGCTCTAGCTAGTTACAACGCTGGCACTGGCACGGTTGACCGTTGGGTCAGTCTCAACATCTTTGAGAAAATTATTGGTGGTAATTCCAAGACCGAGACAGTCAACTACGTCAAAAAGATCACTCGCTATCGGGATGTTTATCGCACGATGTATCCGGTTGAATTGGGCTTGACAGTACCAGTCGTCAGGACGGTGACTCAGGAAGATACCCAGGCTCAGATCAGAGGCTATATCTGGACCAGGATATTTAGTGATTTGATCACATTCAATAGATAGCCATAATGGATTACCCCAAAGGGGACCCTCCGGGTCGAATTTTCCAAATTACAGATACTATTATCATGAATTCAAACGAATTACGACAGAAATTTCTAAAATATTTTGAGGGGGAAGGACATAAAGTCTTGCCCTCTTCTTCTCTTGTGCCCGGCGAGACCGATCCGACCGTTCTTTTCACCACAGCTGGCATGCATCAATTCAAGCGCTATTATTCTGAGCCTCTCGAGGCGCCGTCAGCTCGGGTTACGACAAGTCAAAAATGTGTTCGAACGGGCGATATTGATGAAGTGGGCGATAAGACTCACCTGACTTTCTTTGAGATGTTGGGCAATTTTTCTTTTGGTTACCCAGAGACAGAACACTCATATTTCAAGAAAGAATCGATCGATTTCGCTTGGCGTTTCCTGACAGATGAACTTGGGCTTGATAAGAAAAGAATTTACGCCACATATTTTCAGGGTGAAAACGGAGTAGCGGAGGATCGAGAGTCATTTGATATTCTGAAAACGATTGAAGGTTTGGACGAGATCAAACCTCAGGGTTTTGATGACAACTTCTGGTCGCTTGGCACAGAGAATTCACCAGGCGGACCGACAGTCGAATTTTATGTTGATGGCGTCGAGGTCTGGAATTTGGTTTTCAACGAATACACTTTCATCGGTGGCGAATACAAACCTGCCAAGTTCAAGGGCGTTGACACTGGCATGGGGTTTGAGCGCTTACTTTGTTCTCTAAATAAAGATTTGGATAGTGTTTATCATACTGATTTATTCGATGCGGCACACAAGAAATTGCATGAACTTCTAAAAAATGAAGATGTCACTGCCGAAAGAGTCATTCTCGATCATATCCGTGCTGCGATTTTCATTATCAACGATGGTGTCGTGCCCTCAAACAAGGACAAGGGCTACGTCCTGCGCCGCTTGATCCGTCGAGCGATAGTGAAAGCTCAGCAAATCGGTATTACCGAAAATTTTGTTATCAAAATAGCAGAACAATATTTTTCTTCCTATGAAGGTGTTTATTCTTTTGACCAGCCGACAATACTTGGTGAATTGGAGAAGGAGGAGGGCAAATTTCGTCATACCCTTAGAGCGGGTTTGAAAAAGTTCGAAATAATGAAAACACTTAAGGAAAATTCAATTAAATCAACGACTTCCGCAGCATTTTTTAATGGCAAAGAGTTATTCGATCTTTATCAATCAGATGGTTTTCCTCTCGAATTAAGCCTTGAATTGGCTAAAGAGGCTGGTTTGCCAGTTCGGGATCAAGAGGTTGAACTTTTTAAGCATTTATCGAAATCCCATCAGGAGCTTTCACGTACTGCTTCTGCGGGTATGTTCAAGGGCGGATTGGCTGAAGCTGGCGAGATTACGACCAAATATCACACCGCGACTCACTTACTCTTGGCGGCACTTCGCCAGGTCTTGGGAGACCATGTATTCCAAAAAGGCTCTAACATTACAGCTGAGCGGATGAGATTCGACTTTTCCCACCCAGACAAGATGACGCCAGAGCAGATCGAAGAAGTTGAGAAAATTGTAAATCAGAAGATTGATGAAGATTTGACTGTTTCAATGGAGGAGATGAGCCTCGAAGACGCCAAAGCTTCAGGGGCAATGGGAGTTTTCGAGAACAAATATGGCGATAAGGTCAAAGTATACACGATCGGGCAAACACCTCACATATCTGAGGTGTTTAGTCGCGAGATGTGCGGCGGGCCTCATGTCACCCGCACTGGCGAGCT
The DNA here is from genome assembly GCA_041671645.1 of Patescibacteria group bacterium. Classification (NCBI taxonomy): domain Bacteria; species Patescibacteria group bacterium. The sequence continues at coordinate 284,117 of JBAZBD010000001.1, forward strand.
TGGCCAATTCAAAATATCGAAGGAAGAAGCCTCCTCTTCTGGAGTCAGAAGAATCAAGGCAGTTCTCAAATAAATTATTCTACTACGAAAATAGCCGCTCGTGCGGCTTTTTTGGTTGACTAAAAAGCCAAATTGTTGTACGATGTAGTGTCGTTTGCAACGACCGACATCAATCGTGACCAATGTGGCACGTTGTCGAAGGGGGTTTCCCCATGAAAACATTTTTGGCGAGGCTTCTCGTCACTGCTATCGGGATTCCCCTGACGATCACATCGATCTTCTTGGGGGACAAGGACTTTTTCTTTGTCATGGTCTTGGTCACTGTTGTCCTTATGGCCAACGAATTCTCAGACATGGCAGGAGAAAAGGAATACCTCAAGTGGTCATCTATCGTGACTGCCGTGGCTGCCTACATGGTAGCTTACGCCAGCATTACCGATGGCTTTGAGCAGATAATTCTTTGCCTGGCTGGCGCAACCATTATTTTTCTGGGAGCAGAGGTTCTATCCAAGAAGCTCTGGGTCGAACGGGACAATCCGTTGCGACTCATTCTTTATCTGGGAGTTTTGTCGGCGTTTCTTGCTGCTATTCGTGCCATTCCAGGTGACACAATAGTGCTTGGCTTCCAGACAGGCATAGGCTCGATCCTGGTCCTAGACTTCCTCTGTGTGGTCTGGGCGATGGATATCTTCGCCTATCTGATCGGTCGGAAGATCGAAAGCCCACATCTTTGCCCTGAAATTAGTGCAGGCAAGACGATTGGTGGCAGTATCGCTGGTTTCGCCGTGGCGGTGATCGTGGCGGCTTTGTTCGCCTTCGTACTTCACAAACCTTCACTGGTCATTATCGGACCAGTTGTAGGCATCCTCGGTCAAATCGGGGATCTGGTCGAATCTTTGCTGAAAAGGAAGTTTGGGGTGAAGGATTCGGGAACACTATTTCCCGGACATGGCGGAATGTTGGATCGGCTTGATAGCGTGATCTATTCTGCCCCGGTAGTTTATTTCCTTTTCCGTTTAATCGGATTTTGAGTAAGGAGGTGCGATATGGCACTTGATGCCAATCTTAGTCTAAATCGCCCTCATTACGAGAGGGTGAATAGAGCCCACGTGGTAGAGCCAAGCACCGTTGAGATAATTGTCCGCCACGGTCGAGTGGTACATTTACTCTGTAAAGACGATAAAACAGCTCACAGACTCTGCAAAGCTATTGACGATAGGATCAGGGCAACCATTGTGTATTACCTGGAACTTGTCCAAGGTACCAAAGCCGTCTGTGGTATCAGGCTCAAGCAGGCGATTGGACCTGAGAACTTTTAAGAAAAAATATCTAGCCCGCGGCAAAATTGCCGCGGGTCTTCTATTTATCGGGCCATATTCTATTGCTATTTCAACACTTTTCTATTATATTGCACAGTATAGGAGGGCTGAATCAGATTCGAAGTGATTGAGCTCTTTTTGTACTTAGTCGGCAACTGTCGGCTAAACAATTTGTCTCCGACTTGATCGGAGCTGTGCTTCCGTGAAAACGGAAAAGGAAAAAGGTATTGAACCAATGGAAAGAAAATTTATGGATCTCCTCCATGGTCAATGGGACGCTGGGAAATTCTCTTGTGTGGGTCTGGACACTAATCACCGGGAAATTTCCGATGAGATTAAGGCTTCTTTGGCAAATGCAGTAGGCTCGACGTCTGTTGCCATTGTCAGGCGATTTAATCGCAAGATTATCGAAGCAACGGCAGACCTGGCTGGGATGTACAAGCCAAACATTGCGTTTTATGAGGCGTTAGGATCTCAAGGTCTGGACGTGCTACGATCGACAGTGGCCTATATCCACCAGGTTGCTCCGCAAGTGCCGGTGATATTGGATGCTAAGAGGGCCGACATCGGCTCGACAAACAAGGGTTATGTCGACATGATCGACTGGCTTGGGGCCGATGCTATCACTGCCCACCCGTATCTCGGGAGCGAAGCGTTGGGACCATTTCTGGAACGTAAAGACAAAGGTGTTATTGTCCTTTGTCGAACCTCGAACCCAGGTGCCAAAGAGTTGCAAAATTATTTTGTCATTGTAAAAACGGGCGATGAGCATAGATTTTTCTTTGAGAATAATTTGGCGAATCATCTTGCGATTGATTATCGCGATACTCCTAACAACGCAACGTCTCATCAAATTGCCGTTCCTCTCTACCAGCATTTGGCTTACAAGATAAGCACCGCGTGGAATGGTAATGGCAATTGCTGTCTCGTCGTCGGAGCGACTTATCCGGAAGAGATGGCAATCGTTCGCAAGATTGCGCCCAAACTCCCATTCCTAATACCAGGAGTAGGGAAACAAGGTGGCACCGCTACTGATGCCGTGAAAAACGGGAAGGATGCGAATGGCCAAGGGATGATTATCAATAGCTCCCGTGGCATCATCTTCGCCTCCAAGGGCATTGATTTTCCAACCGTTGCTCGAGAGCAACTCGAAGCTCTCAATGACGAAATTCGCCAGGCGCTTGAAGTCGCCTGAAAGGAGCATAATTATGACTGAACAAGAGAAAGACTTGATGCAGCCTTTGTTTGTCAGGGGCGGATACTACGATTGCCCCAAGGACCCAGAGGGCATTCGAATGGGGCCGATGGTCGGCTATGCCGGACTCGGCGCTAACGGCCTGCAGAAGGTCGGAGACAAATACTTCGATTATTCAACAATCGAAGGTACCGTTCACAACGAGGCGTTTGCTGCTGTGATCGCAAAGGCGGTTTTTAAGGAATTGAATCCTGAAAGTGTTGTAGTATATGGCATGCCGATGGGCGGTATATATTTAGCTGGCGAAGTGGCACGTTGGCTTCGGTTTTACACAGAGGCCGAAGCGGCTTTTATGGAAAAAAAGGTTACCGCCTTGGCGACAGAGAGCATCCGTGAGCAGTCGATCTTGTCCTTCGGACGTTATGCGCCGAAACCGGGCCAGAAAATTCTTCTCTGCGATGATGTTTTCAATAACGGCACCACTACAGGTCTTGCGATTGACATGTTTGAAGAGGCCGGGGCAGAAGTCATCGGGATACTTTGTGCCATTAATCGGTCATGGCCTTCTATCACTGCTTATGAACGTAAAGGGGACAAGCCGGCGGTTGCAATTATCGCCGGAGTTACGCTTCCGACAGAGCAGTGGGAGCAGTCCGATCCGAAGGTTGCAAGCGATTTGAAGCGTTTCCCATTAGTTAAGAAGCCGAAAATGGCACGCAAGGAGTTGCAGAAGATCATGGCCGATCTCATGTACGGCCAGGTTACCTAATCACGGGGCTTGTTTGACACTGTCAGACGAGCCCTATTTTATTTGGAATCAAAAATCGTTATAATATTAGAAGCTTGTCTAACGACTACATCTGATAGCTGCGAACGGCCTATTTCGGCTACGAAACACGAATTGCTCGTCAAGGTAGAGTCATCTACCTTTCCTCACACTTCCTGCTTCTCGCTCAAAATATTCTCGTTCTCGCCTCAAGAGTAGTCGCTAGACAAGCTTCGGAACCTTAAGCGAGGGATTTTTGTGGCACTATTTGGAAACAAGAAAAAGCATTATGCCATCGGGCTGGATATCGGCACTGAGTATGTCAAAGTGCTTGTTTTCTATGTTCAGGACGACGTCGCACATGTGATTGGGACGGGCAAACAACGCCAACAGCTCTCTGATATGCAGGGCGGGCGAGTGACTGATATTTATGGTGTGACCAAGAATTGCGAAGCGGCCCTCGAGCAAGCCTTCGAAGAAGCCAAAGTGGCGCCACGACAGTGTGTTGTCGGTATTGCTGGTGAATTGGTCAAGGGCGCGACTACCACGATTCATTATCGTCGCGAGAATCCAACCGAGAAAATCACAATCAAAGAATTACGCGAAATTATCGAGCAAGTTCAACAGCGAGCATTTGACAAGATTAAGGATCAAATTACCTGGGAGACAGGCCAATCTGAGGTTGACGTGAAATTGGTCAATTCAGCTGTGGTCGACGTCAAAATCGATGGCTACAAAGTGACCAACCCAGTTGGTTTCCAGGGTCGAGATGTGCTGGTCGGAATCTTCAACGCATTTGCTCCAATCGTTCATACGGGCGCGATACAGACTATTACCGAAGAATTAAAACTTGATTTACTCTCGATTGTTGCTGAGCCTTATGCGGTGGCCAAAAGTGTCGGACTGGAGGATTCAGCTGAATTCTCTTCTATTTTTATAGACATTGGCGGCGGTACGACCGATATTGCGGTTGTGCGTGGCGGCGGGCTCGAGGGGACAGAAATGTTTGGCATTGGCGGACGCGTTTTCACCAAGTCGATTGCTGACGCTACGGACAAGACTTTCGCCGAGGCGGAGAAATTAAAATTGGATTATTCTGCCGGCAAGATAGACAAGAGCTCAGAGCTTGGCAAATTGATCAAGAATACAGTTCGCGAGAATTGCGAAGTCTGGCTCGGTGGGGTAGAATTAGCTTTGGAAGAGTTCACAAATGTCGAGATGTTGCCTAGCAAGATCATGCTTTGCGGTGGCGGCTCGCTTTTGCCCGAAATTTCCGAGTTTTTGTCTGAGAAGGGCTGGACCGAAAATTTGCCTTTTTCAAGACGGCCAAAAGTAGATTTCATCAAACCATCCGAAGTTGCGACAGTTGTTGACGAAACTGGTAAGCTCAAAGGAGCCCAGGATATCACGCCAATGGCTCTGGCTAATTTGGCGATTGACCTGGCCGGTGAAGAAAAAGTGGGGGATGGGATTATGGACAAGATACTTTCAGGGCTTCGGTCATAACCGAAGAATTTCTAATTTCTAATTAATAATTTCTAATCAATTACTAATTACAAATTAATAATTGAATAAAAATTGAGAAGTAAGATTTAAGAATTATTGATGAATCAGGTTTTTTACATCGAAGCAGATGAGGAGATAACGAAAGTTATCAAACGGATGAAAAGCTCCGACAAAGAGGGCGTGATTTTCGTGATCCCTCGTGGCAGTAGCTTGGGCCAGAGTGTCGTAAATCTGAAATTGCTCAAGAGAAGCGCCCGTGACACGAAGAAGGCTTTGGGTATCGTGACCTCTGATTCAGCGACCAAAAATTTGGCTGACCAAATCGGCGTGACCGTATTTTCCAAAGTGAGCGAGGCAGAAAAAGCGCCACTTGACATGGAGAAAGCTGTAGATAAAGCGAAAGATACGGCCAATCTCAAAGTGAATACTTACCAGAAATATAGTCTTGGCGGTGCGAGCGAGTCGGCCAAGGAAGATGAAATTAATGCTCCAGAGCCGAAAGCAGAAGAAGAGCCCGAGGATGAGGCGGCTGTTCTGGAAGCTGGACAATCAGAGGAAGCGGAGTTATCTTCAGAGGAAGAGGAAGTGCCAGAGGCAGTCGAAAGTCGAAAGTCGAAAGTCGAAAGTGAGGAAGCAGAAGAGGAAGTCGAAAGTCAGGAGCAAGACGAACAGACAGAAGAACCAATTAAACCGCGCAAAGAGCCAGAGGCGGCTCCGGAGTTTAAGAAAGTGAAAGATATGAGGAGAAAAAGCAAAAAACCATTGATTATTTTGTTGTCTGCTGTTGTCCTTGTTGCCCTTGGCGCGGCCTATGTTTTCCTACCGAAAGCCAGTATTTCTCTACTTGTAGACAGCCGAGACGTCTCGCTTGATTACAAGGTAATAGTCGACAAAAATCAGGACAGCGCAAATCTCGAAAAAATGTCATTCTCAGGTCAAATTGTTGAATTGTCAAAGGATGGCGCCAAACAATACGACGCAACTGGCGCCAAGGATATGGGAACGAAAGCTAGCGGTACAATTACCATTACCAATTCTCTGCTCACAAACCAAGTCTTGCCTGCTGGCACGAAGGTCACGTCAAGTGATGGCAAAGTTTTTATTATCGCAAAAGGAGTGATTGCGCCTGCAGCAACTTTAATTCAAGCTACTTGCAAGGTTTCGCTGACTGGGACAGTGGAGTGTGATAGCAACCCAGGCACGATCGATGCTGGCGTTACAGCTGATCAGAATGGTGAAGCCTACAATCTGGCCGTCAACACGAGTTTTACTGTTGGCAAGATGACAGCCACCAACAAAGCGGCTTTTGTCGGAGGTTTGACCAAAACACAGAAGTTTGTGACGGAGGAAGATCTCGCAAACGCCTCCAAAGACCTATCGGCCAAAATCAAAACTGATAATGCCGCCGAGTTTACAAAGTTAGTGACTGATAGCAATCTCAAGGTCTTTGAGAAAAGCCAGGGCGAAGAAGTGATTACTCAGAGCGCGGACAAGAAGGCAAATGACGAAGCTGATGTGTTTCAGTACAGCATGAAACTCAAGATGTTTGCGGTCGGCTTCGAAGAGTCAAATTTGGAGGAATTCGCAACCAAATATATCGAGTCCAACATTCTAGCCGACGAAGCGGTTCTGGATCAGAAGAGTGTCTCAACCACTTATAAGTTTGCGGATGCGAGCTTGGCTAACGGCACAATCAACCTAGACATTACTAGCGCGGCCAAAGTCGGACGCAAGATTGACGTCGCAAAGATCAGGAGCAGCTTGGTCAACAAAAGCAAGACGGAGGCAAAGAATTATCTGATGGGACTGCCTGGAGTGAACGAAGCGACGGTCAAGGCGACTCCTTCATCTCTACCGCTCTTGCCATATTTCAAGAACAATATTTCAATAAACTTTGATTACAAAACAAAATAATATGTATTTGGCGATTGATTATGGCACGAAGCGAATAGGGGCAGCGATCGGAGAGATGATACCAACTGGGCTCCCGATCATATTGAATGAAGGCGAAAAAGCCGTGTTAAGGCTTCTCGAGATTATCGAGAGAGAAGAAATCAGCGCGATCGTTGTCGGTTTGCCGACTCGCTCTCAGGGCGAAGAAGGCACGATCTCTCCAGAGATTAGAGAGTTTGCTCGGAAGCTAAGTGAACAAGCCCACAAGCCCGTTTTCTTCGAGCCAGAGGAGCTGACATCGATGGAGGCAGAGTCCATGATCAAGCAAAATAATTTGAAATATGCAGTTGATGAATTGGCGGCTGTTCTGATCCTGGAGCAGTTTATCAATCGAGTGAATCATGAAGGTTATGATAATTTAAAGCCGGATATTGGAGTCGTTTGATGGAAGAAAAAAAGAAGAAAAGCAAAATAATTTGGTGGGTCATGGGAATCGTCCTGACACTAGCGCTTGTAGCCCTCGCGCTTGTTTTTTTCTTTTTAAGCGGCGTCAGAGCGACGAACAGTTTGAGCGAGCCGACATTGATTCTGGTAAAGAACGAGGATGGAATTAATGGGATCTCTGACAAGTTGATCTCGAAAAATGTCATCGCAAGCAAAAAATTATTTTATTACTACGCCAAATTCAATCTGGTCACGATCAAGGCTGGCTATTATGAATTTCCCTCTGGCGCTAGTATCGTCTCTGTCGTCAACCAGCTTCGAGATGGCAAGACCAAGATTGTGAAGTTGACCTTTCCGGAGGGATTTCGAGCCGAGCAAATGGCGATCAGATTGGCAGATAGCAAAGTCGTCTCTTATGCAGATTTCTTGATCGCCGCTCGGAAATATGAAGGTAAATTGTTTCCTGATACATACTTTTTCAATCCGATTATGACTGGCGAGGAAGTGGTGAAGATGATGCTGGATGATTATTCCGATCGAACCAAAGATTTGGTTGTGACAAATCATAATCTGATTGTCGCTTCAATCGTCGAGAAAGAATCATCGAATGACGCTGATCGACCATTGATCGCCGGAATCTATTTAAATCGCGTCAAGGCTGGCATGAAGTTGCAGTCTGACCCGACCGTTGCCTACGGTCGCGACACAAACGCCCTGGCCAAGTTGTCTGAGTCGGCCCAGAAGGAGTACACTTTTTGGAAAGCGGCCAAGACGGTGGAATTTACGAGTGTGATTTCGCCATACAATACTTATCTAAATAGCTTGCCCATTGGCCCGATCTGCAATCCAGGGATCAAAAGCATTGAAGCGACGTTAAACCCACAAACTAGCAACTATTATTACTTCCTCTATGGGCGGGACGGCAAGATTTACCCGGCCAAAACTCAGGCCGAGCACGAAGCCAATGTTGCTAAGTATATGTAAATCAGTTTAATTGCATTTTCTCAAATAAAAAACCGCCACGATGTAATATCGGAGCGGTGGATTTGGCGAGGGAATTTAGTCGCTCTCTCCAGATTTTTCCTTGGATTTTGCATTGATCCACATTATGACCATGATAATGATCAAGATTGGCCAACCAAATATCAATCTTCGCATGAGAAGGGACACAAAAGCTAAGCCCAAGATGTAAACGAATGCGATGATTAACAGAAAGGTTAACATGGCATTTCTCCTTCGGCAGGAATTTTCACTGCCAGAATGGATTTAAGCGGGTTGACCTTCCTTGGTCTCGAGTTCGAGTATGGCCTCCCAGGTCTCGCCCGAAACCGTGATCACGGAAACACCATTCTGGCATTTCATGAGAACATCTTCAGAACTTTGGCGATCGCCTGGCCACAGGAACGTAATGACACTCGCGATGGCAATGATCACGGATATGATTCCGCATAGGGCGAAAAATATCAGTGTCAACGGCCACCAGATGATGGCCAGATCTGATTCTCCATCGTCGAAGATTAGCCCGAGGAATATGACCATTCCGCAGTAGATGCCAAGACTGATGGCTAAAGTGTACATATGATACCTCCAAAAATATTTTCCATCCTTGGATTGGTAAACAATATAACAAATACCTCTAAATGTCAAGAAATTTCTCTCTGTTCAGCAGTGTTTCGATTGAAAGATTGGAGACATCATGATATTGACCGCAGTTACGAATTGAATTAAACTGGAGAGGCTCTGGCAGAAAAGGATTGCAGATTAAACAGATAACAGATGAGGCGGTATTATCGGTCATCGGTAAGATCAGCCATCCTTTTTTGTATGAGAAATCCATTTTCAAAATTATTAGGCCATTTCTCCCATGACATCGGGATTGATTTGGGCACGGCCAACACCCTGATTTATGTCCGAGGGCGTGGCGTTGTGATTCGCGAACCTTCCGTGGTAGCGATCAACAAGCACACCAAAGATATTTTGGCTGTTGGCGAAGAGGCCAAGCGGATGGTCGGCCGAACACCATCTCATATTGTGGCGATCCGCCCGCTGGTGGACGGCGTTATTTCTGACTTTGAAATTACTGAGCAGATGCTCAAATACTTTTTTGATCGAGTTCACAGAGAGAAATTTGCTTTCATCCCTCGTCCTCGAGTTGTGATTGGCATACCGCACAACGTTACCGAAGTAGAGCGTCGTGCTGTTGAGGAGGGCGCGATCAACGCCGGTGCGAGAGAAGTCTATCTAATCGAAGAGCCGATCGCAGCCGCCATCGGGGCCAGATTACCAATCCAGGACGCGTCTGGAAGCATGATTATTGATATTGGTGGAGGCACGACCGAAGTGGCGATTATCTCTCTCGGTGGTGTGGTCGCTTCACGCTCACTCAGAATCGCTGGGGACGAAATGAACGAAGATATTATTCAATATGCTAGAGACAAGTTTAATCTCCTTCTGGGCGAGCGAACGGCCGAGGATATCAAAATCAAAATCGGTAGTGCCATGGAGATGAAAGAAAAACTTGAGGCTCCCATGCGTGGGCGGGACTTGGTAACAGGACTGCCCAAGGAAATTATCGTGAGCGACACTCAGATTCGAGAAGCGATCAAGAAATCAGTAAATCAGATATTGGAAAGTATTCGTGCGACGATGGAAGAATCTCCGCCAGAATTACTTGCCGATATTATGGATCGCGGAATTGTTCTCTCCGGCGGCGGCGCGCTCTTGCGTGGGCTTGACCATCGAATCGCGATCGAGACTCAAACTCAGGTTATCATCGCTGACGACCCGCTGACCGGGGTGGTCCGAGGTACGGGAATGGTCCTGGAGGATATCGAGATGCTTCATGATGTCCTGTTGCCAAGAGAATTTAATCGATAGAGATGAACAAAAGAGCCAAACAATTGATCATGTCATTTGTCATTTTGCTCCTCTGCCTGATTGTATTCTATGGGCCGATCAAGCAGGTCTTTCGAGGTGCGTTTTCGGCTTCAACTCGATCCACTCGCGGTTTTCTGGCCCAAAGCGGCATGAACTTCCGGCACAGCTTTGACTTCATTTTCAAGATTAAGGATCTAAGAAATGAAAATGAAGAACTCTCCAATAAATTACTTCAGCTAGAAGTTGATCACAGTTATACTGCCGAGCTCGAGATTGAAAATGCAATGCTGAAAAAGGAGCTCGGTTTCCTGTCTGAAGCAGAAAAGGGAAGCCTCGTCCCAGCTCGAATTATCCAGCGCGACCCGATCGCTTTCTTGGACTATATCGTCATAGACAAAGGGGAGAAGGACGGTATCGCTCTCAGGGCGGCCGTGGTCTACAACAATGTCCTGGTCGGACAGGTAAGCGAAGTTTTTTCGACTTCCGCCCGAGTTACTTTGATCACGAGCAAAGATTCAATGGTGCAGGCGATGCTTCAAAATTCTCGATCAAATGGGCTTCTCAAAGGTGGCATTTCTGGTCTATATATTGATAATATTGTCTTGGATACCGAATATGTGGCAGGGGAGAATATTATAACATCCGGGCTCGGCGGGACGATGAAACAGGGGATTTTGATCGGGACGGCCGGCAAAGTCGAATCATATTCGTCGGGAATTTTCAAAAGCATCGAAGTCCAGCCATTGGTAGATTTGTCAAAATTAGAGATGGTATTTGTAGAAAAATGAATTATTTCAAAAACATCATTATCATTTTAGCATCGTTCCTGACGGTATTGTTTGACGTCGCGTTTTTCTCAAATTTCCAATTTTTCGAAGCGAATGTTCTCTCTTGTGTCGCTATCCTGTTTACGCTCGCGATTTTTGACAAGAAAGGACGCTGGCTTCTTTTGTACGCTCTCTCCACAGTATTTTTCTTTGCGATTCTGTCCTCATTGCCCTTGTGGGTGATTCTGCTTGATTTCCTCCTCTTGCCAGTATTTCTCAACTTGATCCGCCGCCGCTTTTTCCCAGAACCAAATGTTTTCACCCTGCTGTTTTTCTCAATACCCTTCCTAGCCTTACTGGGGACAGTTATCCTGGCTAGCGCTACCGAATTCAGCTTTCCGGTACTGAAAGTCCTACTGGCCTTCGTGGTCGCCAACCAGGTGTTAGTATCGCTTGTCGCTGGATTTTATTTGTTGGTGGGAAATTTTTATCTCAAAAGAATTGGTTTTATCAAAACTTGAATATGGATATTTTTGGAAATTTCTACAAACTCAAGGGCGACAAAGAAGTTAGAAAAGTTCAGTCTAAGGCTGAGCTTGATTTTTCGTATTCAGATGTCGCCTCGCTTCCGGTGGGCAAGATCGAGAGCGTGGCCAAGCCTGTTTCTCTCAAAATATTTCAAATCGTCATAGTCTTGGCCTTTGCGCTTTTGCTCGGTCGTCTTTTCACGATCCAGGTGACCAAGGGAGAAATCAACCAAAAGTTGGCCGAGGGCAACCGAATTCGTCCTCGTATTCTCGAGGCGGCCAGGGGAATTATTTCTGATGCCAACGGTGTCTGGCTGGCTCGAAACCGTGCCTCCTTTGCCTTGGCGGTTTACCCCTCCGATCTGCCGAAGAATAAGGTGGAGCGTGAGCAGATCTATGCTCGGCTTGCCGAATTAACTGGCCTTGCCGCGGCTGAGATCAAGACTGAAGCAGAGAAAAATACTCTGGCTTCACTCGATGAAGTGATTATCAAAGATAATATTTCGCATGACGATGCGCTGATTTTGGAAGAGAAGGCCAACGGTTTGCAGGGCGTTTTTGTGGCCAAGAAGCCGACGAGGGAATATCAGAGCGTCGCGGGGATGGCTCATCTTTTGGGTTATACCGGTATCATTTCGGAGAATAATTTGAAGGAGCATCCAGAGTATTATTCCTCAGACAAGATCGGCAAGACTGGCCTCGAGGCGACTTATGAGGATTATCTGCGGGGTGTACACGGCATAGAGCAGATGGAGGTTGATTCGAAGGGTAATGTCGTCAAGATTTTGGTCAAAGAGGAGAATCAGCAACCAGTGTCGGGTGACAATCTGGTTCTGAACCTCGACTTTGATCTACAAACGAAAGCGGCGGAGGCATTGCAAAGGGGATTGGACTCGGCCAAGGCGGCGACTCAGGTAGAAGCTCTGGGCGGAGTGGTCGCAATAATGGACGTGAACAGCGGTGCAGTTAAATCCTTGGTTTCACTGCCTAGCTACGATAATAATATTTTTTCTACCAAGATTAGCGCAATTGATTATCAAACAATAATCAATGACCCGAATCTGCCGATGTTTAACCGCGCCACCATGGGGGTTTACCCTCCTGGGTCAGTTTCAAAGATTATTTTGGCCTCTGCCGGGCTGGCTGAGGGCACTATCACCAAGAATACTTCGATTGTGACACCGGCGGCCATTACGATTGGCGAATATGTTTTCCCAGACTGGAAAGACCACAGTTACGAATCGACCAACGTTGAGCGCGCAATTGCCGAGTCCAACAATGTATTTTTCTATTCACTAGGTGGCGGGTATGACAAGATCAAGGGCTTGGGTATCGACAAGATCAAGAAATATTGGCAATTGTTTGGCTTGGGTCAGCCGACTGGAATTGATCTGACCAGCGAGGCGAGTGGTCTCTTGCCTGACGCAGCTTGGAAAAAGAAGGTTCAGAATCTGCCATGGTATTTGGGTGATACTTATCATGCCTCGATCGGCCAGGGCGATCTATTAGTGACTCCCTTGCAAATGCTTCGGGCGACTGCGGCTATAGCGAACGGGGGCAAATTAATCAGTCCGCAGATCGTGAACAGAGTGGTGGCACCCGACGGCCAAGTCGTGAAAACTTTTGAGCCTCGGGTAGAGAATCCTAGTGTGGTGCCTGCCGACGTAATCAAAACAGTCCAGGAGGGCATGCGACTGACAATTACCGACGGCTCGGCCCGTAATCTTAGCGATTTGCCCTTCTCTGTTGCCGGCAAAACTGGCACAGCCCAGTTTCTAAACAATCAGAAGACCCATGCTTGGTTTGAGGCCTACGCGCCATACGAAAATCCAGAAATCGCAATATTAGTAATGGTCGAAGGTGGAGGCGGCGGTCACGAAATCGCCGCTCCGGTAGCAAAAGAAATTTTGCAGTACTATTTTAGTAAAAAGTAAGTTGATTTTCCGTGCTCGATATTGTAAGTTCTCTCTAGGGAACCAAATTTTTGGCTTGAAAGGAGCAAATTATGGCTAAGCTTGCGTTACTGTCCGTCTACAATAAGGACGGCATTGTCGAGTTTGCTAAGTCGTTAATCGAACTTGGCTTTTCAATCATCTCTTCTGGCGGCACTGCCAAGTGTCTGCAGGAGAATGGTGTTGAGACTTCTCTTGTCGCTGACTTAGTCGGCGGCGGTCCGATCCTCGGTCACCGTGTTGTCACTCTTTCGCGGGAAATACACGCAGCGCTTCTGGCTACCGAGAAAGATAGCGAAGAGCTGGCGGAGCTGGGCATTCCTCGGATCGATCTGGTCTGCGTCGATCTTTACCCACTACAGGATGAGATTGACAGACCTGGTGCCACTCTGGAATCGATCATCGAGATGACTGATATCGGCGGTCCGTGCATGCTGCGCTCAGCTGCCAAGGGCAATCGCATCGTCATCTCCGACTTTGCTCAGCGAGTGAAGGTTCTCAAATGGCTTAAAGATGGTGAACCAAATCCTGAATTCATCCGGAACAGCCTTGCAATCAGGGCCGAGGAAATCGTTGCTTATTATTGCTTGGTTTCCGCAAAGGCCAGACGCGATCATGCACCCGATTTTGATTAAGCTAAACTCTGAGGCTAGTTAAGTATATCTTGCTAGCCTATTTTATTTGGCAAAAATAAAAATCCCCCGCCAGCTAATGCTGTGGGGGTGGGAGTGGAGGAAGAAATTATCCTGCAACCCAGCCGTTGAGGCCGTGTTCCTGTTGAGCGGAGTGGGAGCAGATGTAGAAATCTGCATATTCCCAGAGTTTTTCAATCCGCTGGCATCCTTGCGCGTACATTCCTTCAACGATTGCGGCTTGCATTTCTGCAATTTTGTCGCTGATAGGACCACAGGCGGGAACCCAGATCTCTCCGCCGGCCGGCAGACGGGTATTTTTCAACCCGTGATATTCGCGCTGCTTGAGCTTGAGCGAGTGCTCGATTTCTTTCGGCGAGCCCATGCCACTATAGAGGCAGAACTCCTTACTTTTCCATTTTCCGAAATATCGATGGTACCGTTCGGGGACATCTTCTTTGCGAAATCGTTTGCGTGGAGCGGGCGATTCGTCGCATCCCGCGAACTGATTCCCCATCATTACTGCACTGGCGCCGAGGGCCAGAGCGATAACGATCTGTCCGTTTGTCTCGATCCCTCCGTCTGCAATAAGTTGCACTGACCGATTACTAACGGCCAAGGCTCGAGCAACCTCGCGAATGGCGGTTGCTTGGGGCACGCCGTTTCCGGTCTGTGTCCGATATATACAAATATGGCCGGGACCAATCCCAACACGCAATGTGCTGGCGCCTGCGTCTATTAGGTAAGAGGCGGCGTCGTAAGTGGCAATATTCCCACCCATCGTTACAATATGAGGGAATTCTTGTTTCAGGGCACTAACCACTTTGCAGACTTGAGCAAGCGAGTCGCCGTACCAGTCTGCGTCTGCGTCGGCCGTGTCGCCGAGGATCAAGTCGGCGCCTGCTTTTACGGCTCTTTCGACCAGCCGCATCAGTTTGAGAAACTCTGTTCCGTCTCGATAGCTCAAGTCTAGAGCCACCCCAACAGGGACTTCGTGTTGTTTGGCCCGAAAGATTGTCTCAATCAGGTCATCGGGAAGATATGAACGGGGCAAAATACCAAGTGCGCCAGCTCTACCGGCCGCAATTGTAGTTTCAAGCCCTGTTACGGATCGCATCGGTGAAGTGATGATTGGAACTCGGAGTTGCAATTTTCTGTCCAAATTAATTGATGTATCAACTTGGGCAGGGAATATTGAGCTGTGCCGTGGTTTCAATATCAAATCGCCGTAAGAATATCCTGGGTCAAATTTTGTTGGCATTGTGCCATACCTCCTCTCGCAGTCTCGCGGATATTAGAAGGATAATAGCACAATTAAGCGTTATTGCAACTTTTGATTGATTGGGAGAGATGCTCTGACCTGGCATTTTCTCTCTCAAACTATTGACAAAAGTGATCTAGTTTGAGAAACTGGTGGCGAATTTATAAGGGGTTCTGCCGCACGATTAGTCGTGTGACAATTTTTTTAGAAAGGGTCCGAAAATGAGCAATTACGTCACAAAAGAAGGTCTGGAAAAACTGAAAATCCAGCTCGAGGAAACTAGGAACAAATTAAAAGAAACCAGTATCAAGATCAAAGAAGCTCGCGAACTTGGTGATCTTTCAGAAAACGCTGAATATCACGAAGCCAAGAACGAGCAGTCTTTTTTGATGGGCAAAGAAGCCGAACTTGATCAAAAAATAAAGAATGCACAGGTAATCGAAAAATCAGGCAAGACTGATGTTATCATGGTTGGCTCGACTGTGAAGATTGACGATGATGGTGAAATCATGGAGTACGCACTTGTCGGATCTGACGAAGCTGACCCGATGAAGGGTATGATCTCAGTCGATTCTCCAATCGGCGCATCATTGATCGGTCACAAGAAGGGCGACAGCATCGAAGTGAAAACTCCAGGCGGAAGCTCAATGTGCAAGATCATTAGCGTCAGCTAAAGCTTCGCCATAAGGGATTACCCCGAAGGGGACCCTTCGGGTCGGATTGAACAAATTACGAATACTATACGAAAACAGCGGCTCTTGGGCCGTTGTTTTTTGTCGCGAGCTCTTTGCTTCATTTCCATTTTCATTTATGCTATAAATTAAATAAGTCCGTAAAGTCCATAAAGTTCGTAAAGTCATAAAGTTCAAGGAATAAAATGCCACAAGATTTGGGTGCGACCGAAAAAGAGCTTATCGAAAATAGAAAAAGCAAGATCTCTGATCTTATCAAGTTGGGAGTAGATCCATTCCCTTCCGAAACCGGAAGAAACACCACTGCCGCCGAGATTATTGACCAGCAGGATACATTGATCAAATCAGAAAAAGAAGTGACTGCGGCTGGCCGTATTATGGCTCGTAGGGGGCATGGCAAGCTTTGCTTCGTTGATTTAGTTGACGAGTCGGGCAAAATCCAGGCGGTGCTTCGAGCGGACTTCCTACCAGAAAAAGATTTGGAAGTTGTCGCTCTGCTCGATGCTGGCGACTTTCTAGAGGTTACTGGCAAAGTTTTCGTGACCAAAGCAGGGGAGCTTTCGATCGAAGCTCATGCGGCCAAGATTTTGACCAAGTCAATCCGTCCGCTTCCCGAGCAGTGGTTTGGCCTGAAAGACGTCGAGACGAGATACCGAGAGCGTTATGTCGATCTGATTGTCAACTCAGAAGTCAAAGAGAAGTTTTATATTCGGTCCAAAGTCATCCAATCATTACGCGAATTCCTTATTGGCCAGGGCTTTATGGAAGTAGATACGCCTGTTCTCCAACCAATTCCTGGCGGAGCCTCAGCAAAGCCATTTCAGACCCATTACAACGCCTATGAGACGGATGTATTTCTGCGGATTGCACCAGAGCTATATTTGAAGAGATTGGTCGTCGGAGGATTTGAAAAAGTTTTCGAATTCGCCCGAAGCTTTCGCAATGAAGGTGTTGATGCGACTCACAACCCTGAGTTTACAAATCTCGAATTCTATTGGGCCTATGCTGATTATGAGAAATTGATGAATCTGACTGAAGAGATGATCCGTTCTGTTGTTAAATCAATCAATGGCGGAAAGCTTGAGATGGAGCTCGATGGCAAGCAGATTGATTTTGGCCAAAAATTCACAAGAGTTACATTTGACGAGTTAACCCACGGGCAGAATACTGACGCTGCATTTAAGGAAGGCGTAGCTAAGATTGTGGCTCCAACATTTGTGACCAACCATCCGACTGAGCTTATTCCGTTGGCCAAGAGAAACGCCAAGAATCCAGAGGTTGTCGACACTTTCCAGCTTGTTATAAATGGCTTGGAGATGGCCAAAGCTTTCTCGGAGCTGAACGACCCTGTTGACCAAAGAAACAGATTTGAGGCGCAGATGAAACTTCGCGAGAAGGGCGACCAGGAAGCTCAGCTGATTGACGAGGATTTCCTAAAGGCGATAGAATATGGCATGCCACCGACGGCTGGGTTCGGTATCGGGGTAGACCGCTTCGTCAGATTGCTCACAAATTCGAAAACCTTGAGAGAGATATTATTCTTCCCATTCATGAAATAAAAACATTGGAGATGTATGCTGGATATTAAGTTAATTCGCGAAAACCCAGAAGAAATTAAGAAAGCTATTGCTCG
This sequence comes from Patescibacteria group bacterium, assembly GCA_041671645.1. NCBI lineage: Bacteria > Patescibacteria group bacterium. Next base: position 301,581 of record JBAZBD010000001.1, read on the forward strand.
CAAAGGATCGGAGCCAGCTCTAATTGACGATGCACTCGATCTGGACAAACGTCGCCGAGATTTGACGGTCAAAATCGAAGATCTCCAAAGCAAATTGAATAAACTTTCCAAGGACGTAGTTTCACTTCACGGCCAGCAGAAGATCGATATTATCAACGAGGCCAGCACGGTCTCAGAGAAGATCAAACAATTGAAGCCGGAACTGGATAAGACCAATATCGAATATCGAAATATCATGATGGAGCTTCCCAACCCGCCTGCTAAAGAGGTGATTGATGGAGAGTCCGACAAGGATAATACTGTCAACCGCAAATGGGGAGAGCCAACCAAGTTCGATTACAAAGTCCAAGATAATGTTGAAATCGGTTTGAACCTTGATCTTATAGATACCGAAAGAGCTGGCAAAGTGGCAGGCTCTAGGTTCTATTATCTGAAGCGCGAAATGGTCGTCTTGGAGATGGCGTTGTTCCATTATGCTCTCGATACATTGATGGCCGAGGGATTCATCCCGATGATACCTCCCGTCATGCTCAACAAGGCCTCAATGGAGGGCGCTGGATACTTGCCGCAGGGCGCGGACGAGATCTACAAAACACAAGATGACTTGTATCTGGTTGGCACAGCTGAGCAGCCGCTGGCGGCCTATCACTCAAACGAAGTCTTGGCCGAGAAGGAATTGCCGCTTCGATACGCGGGCATCTCTACTTGTTTTCGTCGTGAAGCGGGAAGCCATGGCAAGGATGTTCGTGGGATTCTGCGAGGTCACCAATTCAACAAAATTGAGATGTTTTCCTTCACCAAGCCAGAGGATTCTGCCAAGGAGCATGATTTTCTAGTATCACTAGAAGAAAAAATAATGCAGGGGCTAGAACTTCCATATCAAGTGGTCAATATTTGTGCCGGCGACCTGGGCGCTCCAGCGTCGAAGAAATTTGATCTTGAAGTTTGGATGCCAGGGGAGGAGGCCTATCGTGAGACGCACTCTTGTTCCAATTGCACCGATTTCCAAGCTCGACGTTTGAATATCCGTTACAAGACCAAGGCGGGCAAGACTGAATTCGTTCACACTTTGAACGGTACTGCCTTTTCTGAGAGACCATTGATCGCAATTCTGGAAAATTATCAAGAGAAGGACGGTTCGATTAGAGTTCCCAAGGTGCTCCAAAAATATTGTGGATTTGATGTAATTAAAAGATAGGAGGAGGCTTATGAAGGTTGAGTTTCACATCAAGGAGATCGTAATCACGGCCAAACAAAAGTCGTTGATCGAAAAGAAAATTTTAAAGTTGAAGAGATATATTAAGGACGAGCCACTCGTCGTCGACGTTTATCTGCGAGACGAGACTAGCGCCGAAAAGGGTGGAGTAGATCAGTCGGTTGAATTGTCAGCTACATTTGGGACTGAGAAAATGTTTGTCAAAGAGATCGATGATCGTCTGATGAGAGCATTTGCCTTTGCATACAAGAAGCTAGAGAGAAATTTACAAGAATTTCATCGCAAAAGAGTCGACTTCAGCCAGGGTAAAGAGGGCCGCATCAACAAGCTTCTCAAAAGGTTTGGACTAAGAAGATAAATTTGGACTCAGAGCAAAATTTCGCAGGTGGACACACTTGCGTTATTTTGTGTTTGTGGTATGGTTTACACGTTTTCGAACCTTGAAATTACATCCTTTGGGCTTAATTGTTTATCTTTTCGTAGGTAATCAGCTAAGCCCAAAGGGCTACTTATCCTCATAGTGAGGAATAAGAGTGGTCGTGGCGGACGTAAAAACGCTAAAGGGAATGCCATGAAAAAAGAGGCATCTTTTAAACAAGGGAAGCACCTAATGGGATTGCTCCCTGAAGATGGAGACCAACTCCAGGCGCTCGCAGAAAACTGGGATTTGGTCAATATGCTGATGAGTGTATCGGACCCTAAGCTGATTGATCGGAATGCGCTCCGCGCCTTTCTGACCAAATCCAAGCAAACTGTCAATCCGCATGCTGATCAGATCGAAAAATCGACGTGGGATTATCCGTCGAACTTCGAGATGAAGGACTGGAAAACACAGTTCAATATCCTGAACGACATCTACCCCGGCTTCAACGCCGACGGATTGCAAGAGATGGCTGAAGGTTGGCTTGCCGACAAAGCGATTTGGGAAGAAACCTATGATTGCTGGATCCATGATGCCAAGAAGCCTCTCTACGATGGGCTGCTCGTTTTTCTACTTCCTGGTCGTGTTGCCAAAGCCAGGTTGAGCTCAGATCTGTGGTCTGATATCAAGAAAGGCCGCGAAGGTGAGGGCGTCTGGGGTCAACTCTGCGAAGAGATGCTTTTCCCACATTTCGCCGAAAATGATCGCTACAATGGTTTTGTAAATTGGCGCGAGGGCAAGATGGGTTCGGATCATTTCCATCCAACTGTTCCCGTTGCCATTTGGCTCGAACAACTGGAAGCTCAGGCCAAAGGAGACTTTGTCTGTCGTCCATACAGTTTTGGCCGAGCTACGGCAGGACACTCAGTCCAAAGCAGTCGCTGGCATATCGAGAATATTCACAATGGCATTTCTGGTCCGACTTGGATTAATGGCCAAGCGCTCCAGACTCATCCGGAACGTCTGCCTAATGCTAGCTGTCTCTGGATGAACAATGGCGGTGACCAATACCGTTTGGCGGACGGTCTCAGGTTCCTGGACACTCCTTACTTCTGCCGCAGTGACGACGGGCTCGCCTTTGGCACGAGCGATATCTTTGTCACCCATGACAAGTATGGTTTTGGCTTCGTCCGCAGGTAGTTCTCTCCCTGTAATATCTTTTCCGGGCCTCGTCATAGACGAGGCCTATTTTATTTTCATCTTCTTGGTTGAACTAAAATGAGCTTAATGATAGTATAAGACTGGTTCGCACTAGTAAATTTTCAGTTTTTAATTATCAATTTCAAAACATCCATGAGTTTTCTCGACAAAATTTACAATCCAAGCAAGAAGGTCATATCTCAACTCCAAAGGCAGGTTGATGAGATTAATGAACTCGAAAAAGTGATCTCGAAATTGACAGATGCGGAGTTGAAGGCAAAAACGGTCGATTTTCGCAAGAAAATCGAGGAACGTGGGGCAGAGAACGAGGAGCAAGTTATCGGAGAAACCACGGCCGAAGCCTTTGCCGTGCTCCGCGAAGCGATGAAGCGAGTTTGGGGGGAGCGCCACTTCGACGTTCAGTTGATTGGTGGACTTGTACTTCATCAGGGTAAAATTGCTGAGATGAAGACTGGCGAGGGCAAGACGATCGTGGCGACTCTGCCATTATATTTAAATGCGTTGGCCGGTCGAGGTGCTCATTTGGTCACGGTCAATGATTATCTTTCCAAGCATCAGGGCGAGGGAATGGGCGAGGTTTTCGCTTTTCTTGGCCTCACGACTGGTATCATCCAGAGCAATCAGGAAACTTATCGATTTGCCAAGAAACAAGATTACAAGCACTATTCCGAGTGTGAAGGTCTCAATCTCGAGCCGTGTTCGAGGAAGGAAGCTTACGCTTGCGATATTACTTATGGCACGAACAATGAATTTGGTTTTGATTATCTTCGTGACAATATGGCGCCCGATATCATGTCTTGCGCTCAGCGAGAATTGCACTTTGCGATCGTGGACGAGGTAGACTCGATTTTGATCGATGAGGCTCGTACTCCGCTCATTATTTCGGCTCCAGCGGAGGAATCTGCCAGTTTATACCAACAATTTGCCTCTCTGGTCCCACGTCTCAAAGAGACAGAGGATTATATTATCGATGAAAAGGAGCGGACCGTCACTCTGACCGACAAGGGTATTGCCGAGATGGAGAAGATGCTTCATATCAAGAATATCTATGAGGCAGGCGGTATCACTCTGGTTCATCATCTCGAGCAAGCCCTGAAGGCTTGGGCGCTGTTCAAGAAGGACAAAGATTACGTCGTTCGAGAGGGTGAAATTTTGATCGTTGACGAGTTTACCGGTCGTTTGATGGTCGGCCGACGCTATTCTGAGGGTTTGCATCAGGCGATTGAGGCCAAGGAAAATGTCGAAGTCAAAAGCGAATCTCAAACTTTGGCTACAATTTCTTTCCAAAACTTATTTCGAATTTATCACAAACTCTCTGGTATGACAGGAACGGCTGCGACTGAAGCTGAAGAGTTCTACAAAATATACAAATTGGACGTTGTCGAGATCCCGACCAACAAAAATGTGGTGAGGAAAGATTCGCCCGATCGGATTTACAAGAGTGAAGACGCCAAGATAGACGCAATCGTAGCCGAGGTGAAGGAGCGAAGCGCTATGGGCCAGCCAATCTTGATCGGTACTGTCTCGGTCCAGAAAAACGAGCTTATTTCGAGCAAATTGAAAAAAGCAGGGGTCAAGCACGAAGTTTTGAACGCTAAGCATCATGATCGTGAGGCCAAGATTATTGTTCGCGCAGGGCAAAAAGGGGCCGTTACCGTAGCCACCAATATGGCTGGCCGCGGTACTGATATTAAGCTTGGCGAGGGTGTTCGTGAAGTTGGTGGATTGCACGTCTTGGGTACGGAGAGACATGAAGCCAGAAGAATCGACAATCAGCTTCGTGGTCGCGCCGGTCGCCAGGGCGATCCTGGTTCTTCTCAATTTTTTGTCTCGATGGATGATGATTTGATGAGAATATTTGGTGGTGAGAAGCTCAAGTCCCTGATGAATTCTCTCGGTCTTCCTGATGATGTTCCTGTTGAGAACAAGATGATTTCTCGTTCGATCGAATCAGCACAACGCAGAGTTGAAGGATTCAATTTCGACAGTCGCAAGCATTTGGTCGAATACGACGACGTGATGAACAAACATCGCGAGGTTATTTATCGAAAACGACGTAAGATTTTGGATACTTACGCTTCTGACCGCACTTCCACCATGCTGAAAGAGGAGATTCTGGAGATTATAAATTCTGAGATAGAGAGAATTTTCGCTCAATATTTTGAGGAAAAAGAATCAATCGGCAACGAACTCAAGGCAATATTCGGAGACGTCAAATTGCCAGACCTTGAAGCCGATAAGATCAAAGAATTCGCCAAAAACTTATACGATGAACGTGAGAAGTCATACGGCCTCGAGGTGATGAGAGATATCGAGCGAGTGATCTCACTTCGGACCATCGATATGCTTTGGATTGAGCATTTGACCACCATGGACGAATTGCGCACCGGCATCGGACTTCGCGGTTACGGCCAGCGTGATCCACTTGTTGAGTACAAACATGACGCTTACCAATTCTTCGATGGGCTACTATCAAACATCGATGGCTCCATAGCCAAGACAATATACAAGGTTGAGGTATCGAAGGCTCAAGAAAATCCAGCTCCGAAGCCAATGTCTTTCCAGGGACCTGACGAATCTTCTATCGGAAGTTTTGAGGCCGAGGAAACCTCCGAAGCCAGAGCGAAAATTTTGGAGGCGGAGAGACAAGATAATGTTGTTGCTCAAAAGATGATGGCAGACCAGGCAAGCTGCTCTTCTAGCGTTGCGAGCGTAATGGGCAAAAGCAAATCAGTCTTCGATCGTATGAAAGAAAATTCGACCAACGGTCCTGCTTCACAGGTAAGGACTGGAGCCAAAGTCGGTCGCAATGATCTTTGCCCATGTGGTAGCGGGAAAAAATACAAAAAGTGTTGCGGAAAATAATTTGTTCTCTTCCGACATATAGCTCTGACTGCTATAATGGGAGTAACTAAAAGTGCGTTGGAGGGGACGGATGTCGCAAAATAAAGTGCTTCTTATGATATTGGACGGTTGGGGACTTTCACCTGAGAAAAAGGGAAATGCCCCTCTTTTGGCGAAGACCCCGACTCTAGATTATGTCTATTCTAGTTATCCCAAGACATCGTTGACCGCTTCTGGTATGGAAGTTGGCTTGAGCCCAGGAGAGCCAGGAAACTCTGAAGTCGGTCATGCCAATATTGGCTTGGGCCGAGTTGTCTGGGAAAATTTGCCCCGAATCGATCAGGATATCGCTCAGGGACGCTTTTTCGAAAACAAGATTCTCAATGATCTCTATGATAATGTGATCAAGAATAATTCAACTTTGCACCTAATCGGGCTTGTCTCTGACGGCGGAGTGCATTCCCATATTCGTCATCTTATAAGCCTGCTCGAGCTTGCGGCCAAGAAAAAGATCAAGAATGTTTGTGTCCACATGATCAGTGATGGCCGAGATACAGCGCCGAAGAATGCGCTTGAATATGTCAAACAACTGGACGCTGCCTTCGAATATTTCAAGATTGGCAAGATCGCCACTATCATCGGACGATACTCTGCCATGGACCGTGACAAAAACTGGAATAGACAGATCAAGGCTTTCGATCTCTTTGTTGATAATATTGGCGATGCTTATGCCACAGCGGAAGAAGCGATCAACGCAAATTACAAAAATGGCAAAAGCGATGAGTTCCTCGAGGCCTGTGTGATCGGTGAGGGTGGGAAGATTGGCCCCAAGGATAGCGTTGTCCTTTTCAACCATAGAAGCGATCGGATGAGGCAAACCTTGGAGCTTTTCACCGGGGTCAAAAAGACCAAGAATTTGCCCAGGGGGGTCAAAATTGTCTCAATGACGGAGTATGACAAGACGCAGAAAGCACCTCCAATATTTCCGCCGATAAATCTCGAAAATACTCTTTCGGATCTGATTTCGAAGAAGGGCATGACTCAGCTTCATACCGCCGAGACAGAGAAATTTGCCCATGTTACATATTTTTTCAAAGCGGGAAATGAGAAGGTTCTCCGGGGCGAAAAAGACGAAATTGTGCCCTCTAAGAAAGTTTCTTCCTATGATAAATTACCGGTAATGTCGGTGGCAGAAGTGACCAAGAAGGTAGAGACAGGGCTCGACAAGGAGTTTAATTTTATCGTTGTCAATTATGCCAACGGCGATATGGTCGGCCATACCGGGGTGTTGGAGGCGGCCGTCAAGGCTTGCGAGGCAGTCGACGCCGTTTTGCTCGAAGTTTTGGCCAAGGCGTCAGAAAAAGGCTACAAAGTCTTCATCACTGCTGATCATGGAAATTGCGAGAAAATGATTAGCGAGAAGGGCGAACCGGACAAAGAACACACGATCAATCCAGTCCCATTTGTCTTCCTTGATTTCTCGAAGAAACCCTTTGTCTTCGATCCGAGTGTTAAATATAGCGAAGAAGATTATCTCCAATACGCCTCATCGACCCCGATTGGTGTTCTGGCTGATATTGCTCCCTCCATCCTTGCAAATCTGAAAATTGGGCAAGCCAAGGAAATGTCGGGGATGGATTTAAGCATCGCCATGATATAGAATATAGAAGTAAGTTCATTTATTATTTTAGGGAACTTAATGATTTCTGATCTCATAAAAACAAAAACCAAAGACCTGCCCGCAGATGCTAAAGCACAGCTTTTGCAGGCGGGTGAACCCCCAGAATCGAAAGAAGAAGCCAAGAAAGAGGCCAAGGCCACATCAGATGACCATGGTGGTGATATTGTTATTGAATTTGACGAAGTATCAAAGGTTTATCCGGGCAAAGTCGAGGCCTTGATCGATGTTAGTTTCAATGTCAAAATCGGTGAATTTATTTCTCTCGTAGGTCCATCTGGCGCTGGCAAATCGACCATCATCAAGTTGCTCACTCGCGAAGAGGAGCCTACATCAGGCAAAATCTTGGTCGCTGGCCGTGACATATCGAAGCTCTCTAAGAAGGAATTACCATTTTTCCGACGCAAAGTCGGCGTTATTTTTCAGGACTTCAAACTGCTTCCAAAGAAGAGAGTATACGAAAACATCGCTTATGCTCTTGAGGTTTGTGACGCGACCAACGAAGAAATTGAGGATAAGGTGCCCAAGATTATTGAGCTGGTCGGCCTGACTCAGCGCGCTTTTGCCTTTTCGGAGGAGCTTTCTGGCGGAGAGAAACAGAGAGTTTCGATCGCTCGGGCCTTGGTCCACAATCCGAAACTTTTGATTGCCGATGAACCTACTGGAAATCTGGATCCAGTTTCGACATGGGAAATTATCGAATTGCTTTTCAAGATCAACAAGCAGGGGACGATCGTTCTGCTAGCAACACATGACAAGGAAGTTGTCGATTCGCTAGAGAAGCGGGTGATTTCGATCAGAGACGGCAAGATTTTCTCAGATCAGGAGAAAGGAAAGTACAACTTATAATATGATGTATTTTACTTCAATTTATCGGATCCTTCGAACCTCGGCAGTTTCGCTTTGGCGAAACCGTTGGCTTTCGCTTGGGGCAGTCCTAATCATGGTGATGACGCTATTTTCGATCTCGTTTTTCACTACCCTTCTTGTTGTGAGCGGCAAGATGACAGTATTGCTTCGAGAAAAGGTAGATATCGCTGTTTATTTCAATGATGACGCCTCCAAGGACCAGGTTTATTCAATCCAAAACACTTTGCTCGGCCGTGATGACATCAAATCAGTTGACTATATTTCCAAGGAAAAGGCCCTGGAGAGATGGCAGGAGCGCAATAAGAGCAACGAAAATGTGAAAAATATTATTACCGCTGATTATAATCCCTTGCCACGAAGTTTGGAGATCAAAACAGACAAAACAGAGGATCTGGAGAAAGTTTATGATTTTGTAAATTCTGCTGAGTTTAAGCCTCTGATCAAGGAGATCAGCTACCAGAAAAACAAGGTTTTGATCAACAGATTGATCAAGGCGACCACCTTTATCAAATATATCGGTTGGGCCGAATCAAGCATATTCATCCTGATTTCGATCCTAATTATTTATAATACAATTCGGTTGACGATCTACGCTCGGTCGCAGGAAATTGAGATTATGAAATTGGTTGGCGCCTCTGATTGGTATGTCCAGGGTCCTTTCATCGTCGAGGGCATCGCCTATGGTCTGGTCGCTTCAATAATCTCCACTTTGATCCTCTGGGTTATTTACCATTTTTCCCTTCCTTCAGTCGAGGGATATCTCGGCGTTACCTTGGCCAGCTCGATCTACAGCGGAGTCAACATCGGTATGATTTTCCTATTCCAAATTATTATCGGTCTAGCTTTGGGCACGGGTTGCTCCATGCTGGCGGTCAAAAAATACCTTAAATGAAAAGAAAAACGATATTAAAATTTGCCGGAAGATTGCTAGCTATCATCTTGGTGGCTAATTTTTTGCTTCCGGTGCCGATTACGAAGGCTGACAGTTTGACTGACTTGCAAAGTCAATTGAACAAGCTCATGCAACAGAAGAAGCAGAACACGGCTGCCATTGCTCAGAAGCAGCAGGACATCAACACGCTTAAACAACAAATTCAAACAGTTGACGGCCAGATCTCTAGCACGACCAGAGCGATCGGGACTACGGCCGAGCAGATTGATTCGACTTCTACTACAATCGCTGATCTCAAGGCTCAGATCGAACAAGAGGAAGCTAGCCTGAATAAAGAGCAGGACAATTTAAGCAGCGTCCTTTCCTCTTGGTATATGGAGGGCGATAGCAGTCTTCTCGAAGCTATCTTCATGTCAGACAATTTATCCGAAATGTTTAATCGTTCTGAATACTACGAATCTGTCCGTCAGCAAGTCGAAGTTGCCATAGAGCGTATCGACAAGGCGAAAGATGAGCTGAATCTCCAAAAAGGCGATCAGGAGAGGAAACTGGCTGAGCTTTCTGATCTGAAAAATTCGCAGGAGAGCCAGAAAAATTATCTAGAAAATCGCAAGGACCTGAAGAGCTCTCTACTCAATAATACAACCTCGGCGGTTTCAAGTCTGCAAACCGAACAAAAGAATACCGACTCCTTGATTGCCGACATCCAGGGTAGAATCGATAAGATTAGGGCTGCTTCCGTAGGAGCGGGCGGAGATTTGGTCTCAGCGGTTGATTCGAGTTGGTATTTCCAGCAAGACGATTCAAGATGGAAAAATGATAAAATCGGTGCATATGCCACGATTGGTGAAGTCGGTTGTTTGCTTACTTCGCTCACCATGATCGCCAAATATTATGGCAAAAATTATGACCCGCCTAGCGCCGCTGACGCTTCAGCCTTTGTCCGTGGCGGACGATACGATGGTTCCCTGATTAGTACACCAATCGTTTCGGATGGCCATTCTCAGACTATCGACTGGGCAGTGGTGGACAACGAGCTTGCCAACAATCGTCCAGTTGTCGTTGGTGTAGCCCTTGGCGTCGATATGGGAAATTCCTATGGCGTTTCTCACTTTGTTGTAGTAAAATCAAAAATTGGTACTGGCAAATACGCAATTCATGATCCGTTGGGTCCTGGACGGGGTTATATGAAATCTCAGGTCAAGGCGATGCGTATTATACGGCCATAGCAAATACTATAGAAAACAGAAAAATTGATGCAAATATTTTCAAACAAAAAAGGTAAAATTCGGCTAAAGCAAGCCCTATTTTTTGTCTCGACACTCCTACTTCTGGGAGCGAGTTTTTGGTTTGGCGTCTCTTGCGGGAAGGGCAACGTCCCAATTCTTCGTGATCTATCCTCTCAGGTTGTGAACAAAGAGGAGGACAAACCGAGTCAACTTGATTTTTCAATCTACTGGGATGCTTGGAACAAACTGGTTGAAAAAGCGGTAATCAAGCCAGATCAGCAGAAGATGATCTATGGTTCGATCTCAGGCATGCTCTCGTCGCTCAATGATCCCTATACAGTGTTTTTCACACCAGAAGATGCCAAGAGATTCAAAGAAGATATCCAGGGTGAATTTGATGGCATCGGAGTTGAATTGATCCAGAAAAATGGTATACCAACAGTGGTAGCCCCGCTTTCAAAAACCCCGGCCGAGGCGGCTGGTATCAAAGCGGGCGACTTGATCGCCGAAGTTGATGGCACCAAGACTGAGACAATGGGATTCAATGAGGTGGTTGATAAGATACGAGGCAAGAAGGGCACTACGGTGACGCTTAAAATTGTCCGTGAGGGGAAAGACGAGCCGATTACTGTCCTGGTGGTGCGTGACACAATTATCGTCAAAAGCGTCGAGTGGGAATTCAAGGATCAGGATGGCAAGAAGATTGGAATCGTCAAAATCAGACAATTTGGCGACGATACAAACTCGCTTTTTGATCAATTTGCCGCTGAAGCGATCAAAAATAAGGCCGATAGTGTCGTGGTCGACCTAAGAAACAACCCTGGCGGCTACCTCGAATCTGCGATTACTTTATCCAGCTATTTCATTGATGGCGGTACTATTGTCAAAGAGAAAGATCGTAACGACAATGTTCGGGAATACAATGCCAACAAGAAAGCTACTCTGAAAAATATTAAGACTGCAGTGCTGGTCAACAAAGGATCGGCTTCTGCTTCTGAAATTTTCTCCGGCGCATTGCAAGACAGAAAAGTAGGCAAGATCATCGGCGAAAAGACATTTGGCAAGGGTTGCGTTCAGGAAATTATTGAGTTGAAAGATCAATCTGCAGTCAAAATTACGGTGGCCAACTGGCTGACGCCAAACGGCCGAGCGATAAATGGTGAAGGAATTACTCCTGATATCACAATCGTCAAAACTGACGACGCCAAAACAGATAATCAACTGGATCGGGCCATTCAATTTTTGACAAAAGGGGAGTAGAATTAAGTCATAAAGTTATCAAGTTCAGTCTGTAAGCTCTAGGAGGGGCGATGCCAGATACTCAACAAAACACTAATACGCCAACAACAGCCCCGAAGGGGTCTCCTTTGGGAACGCAGACAACAACACCTGCGCCTACTTCGAGTCCGTGGGAAGAACCTTTGCCTTTGGAAGATACCAAGCCGAAAATGATGGGCACTCTATCAAAAGAGGAATCGGCCGCTGTACCAGATTCAGCGCCCCCAAAGGGGGCCCCTTCGGGGCCGGTCTTTTCGTTGCCTAGCAATCCAGAGGAAAATGTTGTGCCCAAGCCTGTAACGCCTGCTGATTTGCCGGTATCTTCCCCAAAGGGGGCCCCTTCGGGGCCGGCTCCAGCTGCGCCTCCGCCCCCTGTCCCACCTGTCCCGCCCGTAACTCCGAAGGCTCCAGCTCCAAAAGTGGAGCCAGCTGTCGCCCCGGCCGCCCCGGTCAAAGCCCCCTCGATATTTGCAAGATTGGCCAAGACCAAATCGATCGGCCTCGAATTGTTGAAGAGCAAAGCTGATGTAACACCACCTGTTGCGGCTCCGGCCGAAAATACTGCTTCGCCTGCACCTACGGTTGCTCCGGCTCCGATAGTTGAGAAAAAGATTGCTCCGACAATTCCAAATCTGAATGAATCAAAGCCAGCAATTTCTGGCGATATTTCTCCGGCTAAGCCCGTTGCTCCTGTTCCTGCCCCTGTTGTAGTGCCTCCACCTGTCGTGGCAGAGCCTATCGCTGCGGCTGTTCCGCAAGCTGCCCCTCCTGCACCAGCAGTGGTCAAGCAGCCCAAAGCCCCAATCAAAATCTCTCCTAGGAAGCTTTGGACGGCTGGCGTCATTGTCGGTCTTTTGGCTATATTTTCGCTGATGACTTGGCTGACAGAGATTGGATTTGTCTCAGTCGGCTTGGAAAAGGTTTATGGTGCGGTTAATATCCAAGCACTTTGGGGTGGTTTGCCAGCAAACGGTGAACTTGCTCTTGGCAAATCATTTGTCGTGATGAAGGACAACCCAAACTTTGAAGTATCTGGCACGCTTGTCGTAGATATCGACCGAACCAAGAATTCTACCGTGACTAAGCCTCTCGTCTCATATTTTCCCGATATCTATGTCAAAGAAACTGTCCAGAAGGCAAAATTGGCAGTTTATACTGGTTATGATGTCGATGGCTCATCGGTGGATGCAACTCCTACGGACACTACGACTTCGACCGACACAACGGACAGCAGCGCTACTTCAGATACAACTACAGCGGCAGATACAACAACTTCTGCTAGCTCAGTTGCGAGCTCTTCGAAGCAGGAGGATTTTCCGGCTTACCAAAACGTAACTTCAACGATCAAAGAATTGAATGCAGATGTCACTGGCAGTTTCACGGACAATGGCGGTAGCGCCAAATTTCAGTTCAAGAAACCTGTCGGATCGACAGATGTTGAGCTCAAACAGCAGGCGGGCAAGCTTTGGCTAAAGAGCAAGATTGCCTTCACCAAGAACCAAGATGCCACCAAATGGATGGAGATGGGCATGGGCCCAGTTAAGGCGGGGAACAGTATTGTCGAGAGTCTTTTTAGCGCCTCACCGGCCGACGGTTTGTCAGCGACAGGCTCGAGGGTGGGCAATGAGAAAATTGGCAATGTTCGAACATACCACTATAATTTCAAATCCCTGGAGATCGGCGATTCGCTTATCGCCCTTGGAATCAAGAATGAAATGGTCGACAGTATCTCAGGAGACGTCTGGATCGGAATCAAGGACCAAAAAATCCAAAAGATTGATCTCAAGATCACTCCAGCGCCGTCCTATTCAGTTACAATGCTGAAATTATCCCTAACTCTCAGTAACTTCGGTGAAGCTGAATTTGCCAAACCGCTTGCGACTGAGATTCTGCCTGCCAGTTTTGTATCTCAATAATTGGAGTATGGTGACCTTTACTATTCGACTTAGCCATAGTATATTCTTCATGACAAACAAATAAATTATCCGCCAGCTGGCGGAAGGAGTAAAATGACTTGGTTTTTAATCATTGTTGCGGTAGCCGTGGTCGCTGTGATCGGAATTTATAACAAATTGGTCCAATTGAACATTCGAACCGATGAGGCTTGGAGCGATATTGACGTCCAGATGAAACGTCGGGCAGATTTGATCCCAAACCTAATTGAGACAGTCAAGGGTTACGCGAAGCACGAAAAAGGTGTTTTTGAGGGCGTGACAGAGGCCAGAACTCAGATGCTCGGGGCAAAATCAGTTGGCGAGAAGGCCAAAGCCGAGAACATGATGGAAAGTGCGCTCAAATCAATTTTTGCCGTCGCTGAGGCTTATCCAGATCTCAAAGCAAATCAGAATTTTGCTCAGCTTCAGGCTGACTTGACTGACACAGAAGATAAGATCCAAGCTTCAAGAAGATTCTATAACGCCAACGTTCGTGATCTGAATATTGCAATCCAGTCTTTCCCAACGAACATTTTTGCTAGCATGTTCAAATACAAGAAAAGAGATCTTTTTGAGATCACTAATGCCGCCGAAAAAGAGCCAGTTAAAGTCGACTTCAACAATTAAGGAAATACCCATATGGCACTAAAGAAAATCAAAATACCAAAGATGAACTTCAAGAAGCTTGATTGGTCAAAGTGGAATTTTCGTAAGATGAACTGGCAGACAATATTGGCGGTAATTGCTTATTTGCCTGTTTTGACAATCATTTCACTTGTTTTCTCTTCCAAAAACCCATATCTAACTTTCCACGTTAGACAGGGTATTGCCCTTCACCTACTCTGGATTCTCTTCGTCTTTTCATTTTTCCTGCCCCTGATCCCATGGATTCTAGCGGTCGCTCTTTTGGCGCTCACTGTGATCGGAATTATCAATGTTGTTTCGGGTCATGAAAGAAAATTGCCAGTCGTTGGTCAATTAATATAAGCACTCAATATGAATATCTGGAAACAAGTCGATGCTAATAAGCAGAGGAGCATTTTTCTGGTCTTCATATTTGTGCTAGTCGTGATTGGGATCGGCTGGTTGTTCTCCAATTATTACGGTAATCCTGCGATTTTGTATTTTGCAGTCGCTCTCGCCTTGACCCAATCATTGGTCGGCTATTATGGCGGTGACAGCATAATCTTGAGTTCTTCTGGCGCCCAGCTTGTCACCAAAAGAAGCGATCTGCCAGTGCTCTGGAATGCGGTCGAAAATATGTCGATTGCTTCTGGCCTACCGATGCCGAAGGTCTACGTCATCAACGATCCCGCGCCCAATGCCTTTGCCACTGGCCGGGATCCGAAGCATGCCTCAATCGCCGCTACGACTGGTCTGTTGCAAGTTTTGGACAAGAATGAGCTAGAGGGCGTCGTCGCCCATGAAATGTCTCACGTCGGCAACTATGACATTCGCCTGATGACGATTATTACCGTTCTAGTCTCCGTCATTGCGATACTCTCTGACATTTTTGTCCGTTCCCAGATATTTGGATTTGGCCGGAAGCGTGACAACAATAGTGAGGGCGGTGGTCTGATGGCAATTTTGAGTATTGTGGCGCTGGTACTAGCACCGATTGTCGGCACTATTATCCAGCTTGCAATCTCTCGCAAGCGCGAATTTTTGGCTGATGCCGATGGGGCATTGCTGACTGGTTACCCAGCCGGATTGGCTGGCGCTTTGGAGAAAATTTCAAAGTTTAGCAAGCCCTTAGAGCGTGCCAATACTGCCACTGCTCATCTTTATATTTCCAATCCATTGGGCGGGGGAAATCCAGAAGAAAAGGAGCCTGGTTTTCTCGCAAAAACGTTTTCTACCCATCCACCGATCAAGGAGCGGATCAGATTGCTTCGTCAAATGAGCTAGACAGTTTTTGATCTTGGGACAACCTCCTGGCGGAGGTTTTTTGATTGACAAGAATCACTTAATGTTATATAGTTTCAGGTCATCGTACATGACAATTTGAGGAGGTAGTAGTTATGTCTATCGGTACGAATTGGTTCGGCATATTTGTCGATTCCATAATGTCACTGGGGAAGCATGGCTTCCGTCCGCCTTTGCAGAAGATTGCAAAGGAAATCGAGCTTTGGTTCGCGGAGCATTATCCGACCGTGAACAGAAAGTTCAAAGTCTCTGTTTCTTGCCGTAGGATTCCAGTCAACGACTGTTTCTATGGCGTTGACGCTCTCCGGATCCCTCCGGACCGTCTAACGACAGTTGAACTGAGAGTTCGCCTCCGTGGAGAACTGAATCAGTGGCAGGTTTTCCTGGCTTGTGGTGATGTCCTTACCGCCAAGAACATTTTTTCTATCCTGCGCCCTGAGGCGATGCAATACCTCGAGCGATACGAAGGGACGTGGGAAAAGCGAGTCAAGGATAGTTCGCCCAATCCGCATCCGATTTTTCGGGATCCAAAGAGATCGGAGAAAAATAGGAAAGCAACTTCGGAAAGCCGTATGCATACGGAGATCCAAAAGATGCTTAGCACTCCTCGGGCCTTGGCAAAGCTTTGCGGCAGCAGCGCCTACTACGCTGAGACGGATGGCTCGATCAGCAAGACAAATTTTGCTCGAATTATGAGTACCATTGTTTTGGCACAGCTGAATGATGAGGCGAAATGGCACCTGACCTATCAGTTGGTGTTTATGTGTATCGTCGATCCTATCCCGGATCGACCAGAGCTCTTCATGCCAAAATCGCTCTTTTGGGAGTATGTGGAAGAGTATCACAAGATGATGACAGGCAGCCGTCAGCGAGCGCTGGAACGGCAAATCGTAGAGGTATTTCAGAAAATCCAGGGCATTCGGGCCGAACGAGGTAATCTTCTTGCTCGGATCAGGTTGGCCGAGGAAAAAGAAGAAAAGCTGAACAACCAGCTTGCCTCTCTCGGGGCGGAGAAAGCGGAGGTCGATTTGGCCTTAGCCCAGTTCCTCTCGAAACAAAAGTAATTTCATCTCGTCATCATATACTGGTGGCGAGTTTTTATATCCGAAAGGTGATTTTCCTCTCTGACTTTGACACTTCCGTTTTCAGTTTTCGGATAGTGATCAGAGAGAGATCCTCGATATTAAGAATGCGGCCGTCCTCAAGCAGGATTTTGCCGCTTTTTTTGTCCTTAAATTTCCCGGTCGATGTTTCGCCGTCTTTGAATTTGAAATATAGAGGAGTGCCTTTGGGGAAGCTAGTGTGCATATTTTCAGAATATCACAATTTGCAAAATAATGTTTAACATGAAAATATCTAGTTCCAGACTATATAATTTACATGTACATCTCATATCTCATGTGTTTTCTGTTGACATATCGTTAGCGATTATGTATCATCGTGTTAACACAGTGAAGCATAATCAACATACAAAAATGAAACGAGAATTAGAATCACAATTAGAAACACCGGCGGCCAAGAGACTTTATGAAGTTCTGGCGCTTATCGATAAGCCAGAAGACATGGCCAACTTTTTACGTGATCTTTTGACGCTCGAAGAAATAGAAGAGGCGAGTCGGAGATTGCTCTCGGCCAAGTTGCTCAAAGAGGGCAAGAGCATTCGCTACATTGCCAAAGAAATTGGTGTGTCGACGACGACAGTTGTTCGTATTAACTATTGGCTCCATCACGGTATGGGCGGTTACGACCTGGCTTTGGAGAAATTAAAGTCTTAATTTTTCTATAAGCTCGATCGTTTCTGCCAATCAATTCCGCCTAACGGCGGTTTTTTGGTTGTGCAGAAAATTCAAAACGACGAGTGGTGAAGGGGACTGTTATGAATAAGCACCTTAAAAAATTAGAACCAGGAGATCAACTCGATTTCCAAAGCAATGGCGGATATTTGCCTTGCTACTGCCTCGATGATGTTAGCGGTAAAATTGTTTTTATCGCTATGATCGCAGAACATTTTTACCAAGCCATGATGAGGTCCTATTGTAGCGGAAGTTATTGGGCTGCAAGTATAACTTGCGGAATTCCCTATAAGACCAAATCGCTTCATTTCGATGAGATAGATCATAGTATTATTTGTCGAGTGGAGATGTTTGTTCATCCTGATTTGATGACTGGTAGGAGGATGTGAGATGAAACTTGATTTTGACAAACTGTTTGCATTATTGATTGATGCAAAGGTCGCTGACGGATTTTTGGTCACAGTCCGCGACATTATGACAAATGTGATTTTATACTCTGATCGAATATCGGTCGAGAATATCAAGGCACTTTTGTCTTGCCGTGATGCTACATATTGGCGTGCCGGAGATGATTGGGAAAGAACAGGTTTGTATATCCTTTCGGCTTGGATTGATGAAAGCAATCTTAATATTTGTTTTTTGACAGAGCCAAGACCACGTAGATCTTTCCTGAATATTCGAAACGAAAAAGGGGGGCTTTCGATGAGTAAACCCAGAAAAATCAATGATGAAATAATCCCCGGAACTATTACCAGTTCTGTTGAGGATCCCTTGATAACTGAAAATACATTGTTTATGTGCCTCTGGACTTGTCCAGCTTGTGATATAAAAATATATTCTCCAGTTTATCTAGATATGAACTTACAGTTGCGTCGTTGCCAGAAATGCGACGAATGCTATCCTGTTGATTTCTCAGAATACCTTAAGGAGGTAAATCATGAGTAAATTCATCGAAGTCTCGAGTCAAGTTTTAGGACTTGATTGGAGCAAAATGTTTGGTTTTGTAATCGTGGTAATTCAAGATTCCAAGACCAATGTAGTGCTGATGGTCGGGGTAATGAATGAAGCGGCGCTTCGCATTACCTTGGCCACCGGGAAGGTGACTTTTTGGTCTAGAACTCGAGATAAACTATGGACCAAGGGGGAAACTTCCGGCAATTTCCTAAATGTTTGTGAGATCTTGGTCGACTGCGACCGAGATACACTTCTCATTCTAGTCGAGCCAATCGGCCCGACTTGCCACACTGGTGCCGTTAGCTGTTTTGAAGAGGCTAATGGTGAATTGCGAATCTTCAAAATGGGAGAAGAAAATGTTTGAATTTTTAGCGGGTTTTGCTCTGGCAGTGCCAGATGGGTCCATGGAAGCAGTCGTGATCAATTGGCTCAAAAAAGCTGGAATCGCGATTCTCTTTTCGAACGGTCGAGTCAAAACTGGTACGACCAATGTTCCTTTTATTCAATCATTGACGTTATTGCGTCCGCAGGAAATACCGATATATCTCGAAAAAGGGTGTTTCCAGGTGGCAATTGCCAACGAAGATTGGATTGCAAATTGGCAGTCTGATGTAGTCATCCTTGCTCGTTTTCCGATTGCGAGGGCGACAAATCAGGCGGTGAGAATAGTTCTAGCCGTGTCTAAGGCAAGTGGCTATGAGGCTATCGGAGATTTGCCCAAAGGGTCAACGATAGCGACCGAATATGTCGAGTTGACAGGGCAGTATCTAGCCCAAAAGGGCCGAGCTGATATCGAGGTGATTCGTTCTTGGGGCGGCACCGAACAGAAGATAAAGTTTGGTGCTGCTGCGATTGTTGAATTAACCGAAACGGGTAGCTCACTTATCTCAAACGGTTTGAAAATTATCGATGAAATCATGATTTCCAATACTGTTATCGCGGTAAATCGCGAGGCATACAATAACATAGATCTGCGTCCGCAGATAGATTGGTTTGTTGAGGTGATGAAGGGTGCAAATCTGGCAGATAGTTATGTATTCGTTCAGGCCAATGTTTCGGAAGGAGCAGTAAAGAAAGCGTCCGAAATTCTTGGCGGAATGTATGCGCCGACTATCAGCTCGCTTACAACTTCTGGCTGGTATTCGATATCTGCCTATGTGCTAAAAAATTGTCAGCACGAAATAGTCTTCCAATTATTGCAGATGGAAGTAAAAGATATCTGTGTTCACGATAATATATCCATGGTCTTGGGTCGTTAATATTTCCCAATATTAAAATACAATTTCACAAAGCGCTTTGATTTTTTATCGGAGCGCTTTTTTAAATTTATTTTTGCTATAATGGCAGGAGAATACTAAACGGGAGAAAAAATGTTTTCAGAGACAGTAGACGAATCGGGAAGTGACAATCTAGGAGAACCGGCTGGGAATCTTGTTACCGGTACGACACCTGAAACACCAGCGCCGAGCGATGAGACCCCTGCTAGGTTTGCGGGTTGGGAGAAGTCAACAATTGAGAAGGTCAAGCAAAGAGCTGACATCAAAGCTGACATTTTGAATGCGTTTAACAATGGGAATGTAGATATGGCTACCGAAGCTCTTATTAGAGCTGGCCATTATCTTCTTGATCTGGAGGCCGAGACAGAATATAAACAGCAAAATTTTGAAGGGACAGAGACGCACGGTCCAATATATTGGCGAAATAGACAAGTTCCGGCGATAATCGATGGTACGGCTTCAGGAGACATGCAAATTGTGTATCTGAGCAGTGTCGATAGACTTCATTTCCGCCGAAAGGATGGCGGGTTTGAGGTATATCTTTGTGGACCGCCAAGCCCGAGGGCAAAACAGAGATGGGAGCTTGTCGAGCAGGCATATGATATTTACTATGGTTCAAATTAGTGCTGTATTGTCTCCCAATTAGCAAACACCTCACATATGTGAGGTGTTTGCTTGTTATAGTCATTGACTATTCAATCGTTTGTATAATTATTTGAAAAATGGTATTAAATACCCAGTATCTTGATCAAGAAATTGAGGCAAAGAAAGGGGGATACCACAAGTGGGCATTTTTGAAAATCTTCTTTTTAAGAAAGGTAGTCATGCGCGGCTGTGCATAATGCTCCAGAAATATTTGGCCAGCCAAGAATTGTCAGACTGGATTATATTTGGCTTGGTGACAACCATTGTCAGAGAGTTTATGCCGAAACATCCATTGCCGAGTGCCACTCTTGCGGAGTGCGTATCGGGGACGGATTTCGTCACATATCATACTGAGTATGATGATGTTTTGAATAAGCTAACGAGTCTTATTTGCTGGTTTCGATTAAGTTTAACGCCTGGCAGCAAATATGCTCTGGATCGTCTTCCTGGCGGTAGTGGCTTGGCGGCCAGTGTGGAAATCTTGCACAAGCTGATTCGGCTACATTGCTGGGATCAGCGACTTTCCATTATTGAGCAATCGTTAACGCCGTTTCAAGCAGATCGAGGGAGTTGGCCACTCGTTATCCAGCCAATTGTGGCTCGGCTTGAAGAGATTACCACTGTCGCGAAGGCGACCGACGAAAAATTCAAGCCAGTCCAGGTCTGTATGGGCCATCCAGCAATGCATCTTCGATGCTATGGCGGAGGCGTGCCGGTTCAAGGTTCTATCTGCTCGGGCATATGCTCCGACAAGTCACGCGATCTTGAGGAATGCCTCAGACGATATAACGAGGCTACCGCCAATGGCAAGATCAAGGATCATGGCTATCCAGAAAAGGAATAGATTCAATTTATCACGGTCAGCTTATCCAAGCTGGCCATTTTTATTTCATTGCACAAGTTATGGAGTCTATTTTGACTTGAATTGCCTCACGCTTAAAGGTAAAATCAAATAGAGTTATAAAGTTGAAAGTTATAAAGTGATAAAGTCTGAAGCCAAAATTAGAATAGAGAAGCTCCGCAAGTATATTGACGAAGTCCGTTATCGATATCATGTTCTTGATGATCCTAGTGTGACGGATGCGGATTATGATTCTCTCATGCGCGAATTAGTCCAATTGGAAAGTGAGTTTCCTGATTTTGCTGATCCCAATTCGCCGAGCCAGAAAGTCGGAGGCAAGCCGCTCAAGAAATTTGAGAATCGAAAGCACCAATTCCCGATGATTTCACTCAACGATGCCTTTGACCAAGCTGAAATGAAAGATTGGTATGATAAGATGGCGAGGTTAGTTGGTGAGAAATCAATTGATAAATCGGGCTATTATTGTGAGATCAAGATGGATGGCCTGGCCGTAAGTTTGGTCTATGAAAAGGGCAATTTGGCTTACGCCTTGACTCGTGGCGACGGTGCGACGGGCGAAGATATCACCAACAATATCAAAACAATCCGTGCTATCCCGATGCAATTGCGTGATTCGGAATTCAATAATATTGATCGAATTGAGATCCGCGGCGAGATCTATATGCCGATAAAGAGTTTTGAGGCGCTAAATACGGAGCGGGCCAAAAAAGGCGAGGAGCCATTTGCTAACCCGAGAAATGCGGCGGCCGGCAGTATTCGTCAGCTCGACCCAAATATTACCGCCTCGAGAAATCTGGATTTCATGGGTTATGCCCTGATCGGTTTTCCAACCAAGAAACACGAAGAGGAACACGAGATTATCAAGAAATTGGGATTGCCGACCAACAAACACAACGAATTTTGTCCCGATCTGGATCATCTTTTTGATCTCTGGGATAAATGGGAAAAATTACGGCCAAAGTTGCCTTATCAGATTGATGGCATGGTCGTAAATATTAACGATGAAAATTTATTTCAGGAGCTTGGTGTGGTGGGCAAATCTCCGCGTGGCGCGATCGCCTACAAGTGGCCAGCCGAGGAAGTGACGACCGTCGTTCTCGACATTCAAGTCCAGGTCGGTCGGACTGGTGCGCTGACGCCCGTGGCCATTCTAAAACCGACGGAAGTTGCTGGCTCTACTGTGTCTCGCGCAACGCTTCATAACGCTGATGAAATCGCTAAGAAAGATGTTCGAATCGGTGACACAGTCATTATCAGAAAGGCCGGTGATGTTATACCAGAAGTGATCAAACCGATCAAGGAATTGCGAACTGGCAAGGAGAAGATATTCAAAATGCCAACAAAGTGTCCAATCTGTGGCGGCTCGGTCGTCCGATTGGATGACGAAGTTGCTTATCGCTGTGCCAACAAAAAATGTTTTGCCGTTGAATTCCAGGCCCTGCGTCATTTTGTCTCCAAGGCGGCTTTCGATATCGACGGTTTGGGCCCCAAGATCATCGAAAAATTGATGAACGAAGGCCTGATCAAGAATTCGGCCGATATATTTGATCTCAAATTGGGGGACATCGAGCCGCTCGAGCGTTTTGCCGAAAAATCAGCTCAAAACCTGATTGAGTCGATTCAAAATGCCAAAAAGATTGATTTGGCCAGATTTATTTATGCTCTTGGGATCAGAAACGTTGGCATAGAGACAGCGATCGACCTAGCCGCCAGATTTGGTACACTGAAAAATCTCGGGGACGCGACTATAGAAGAAATCAATTCTGTTCGTGATATCGGCCCGGTTGTGGCCAAAAGTATTTTTGACTTTGCCCATGACGAGAAAAATCAGGAACTAATCCATGCCTTGCTCCGAAACGGTGTAGAAGTTACCGAAATCGAGCGGGCCAAACCGAAAGAGGGCATAGCCGGAAAAACCTTTGTTTTTACTGGTGGGCTTGATACAATGACCCGTGACGAAGCTAAGGATCTGGTTCGAAAATATGGTGGCAACATCAGCGAATCAGTCAGCGGCAAGACCGATTTTGTGGTGGCGGGCGACGAAGCAGGTAGTAAATTAGAAAAGGCGACCAAGCTTGGCCTGAAAGTGCTGTCTGAGCAAGAATTTAATAATTTAATTAAATAAATATGGCAAAATTTGATATCCATAATTTAGACGTACACCAAATTGAGAAGATGAAGCATCTGGGCAAGGCTGACATTCACATGCACAGCAACCGCTCAGACGGTCGGCCCAGCGTGCAGGAAATTCTTGATTGGGTCGAGGAAAAAACAGATTTAGATATCATCGCAATCACGGATCATGATACGATGGACGGCTATTTCGAGGCGGTTGAATTGATGAAGAAGAAGAAATACCGCTTTGAGCTGATTCCTGGCGAAGAAGTCACGAGTATCGAAGGTCACATCTTGGCTCTTTGGATCAAGGAACCAATCAGGGGCGGTCTCGAAGCCCATACAGTGCTCAAGAAAATTCACGAGCAAGGAGGAATCGCTATCGCCGCCCATCCGTTTCAACACGTTCGGGTTAGGGAACCGAAATATTTGACCCTTGATGGCGTTGGTTTAGTTACGCTCCTCAAAGAGAAGGATCTCTGGCATGGCGTAGAAGTTTTGAATGCGACGCCGACTTTGGGTGAAGAAAATCTCCGAGCCGCATTTGTGAATCGGACCATGTTACTCAAGGCTGAAACTGGTTCGTCGGACGCACATATCCTGGAGGCTATTGGGAAGGGCTACACGGTCTTTGAGGGCAAAACTGCCCATGAATTGAAGGAAGCCATTCGACATCGCCAAACTCAAGCCCTGTATTCCAAATGGACTGTTTTCGCCCTTTTCAAATATCTCTTTTTCTTCATCCCGATTGGCTTGAGATTGATGGTGTACACGATGATGCACGGGAGGAGCAAGAAGCGTCCGCAGATCGTAAATGTGCCTGGTACTACAGTCAAAGAGACTTTCCGCTTCAGAGACGGCGAAGAGTTGAAGTAGCTTCTTGATCATGCTAGTATTTGAACTAAATTAACCAGAACTTTCATGGCAAAATTATCAATTCAAGAAATCGAACATATCGCCAAGCTTTCTAGGCTCGAACTCTCCGAGGATGAGAAGGAATTATATTCCCACCAGCTCTCGGATGTTTTGGCGTACGTCGAACAGTTAAACGAGGTCAATACTGACAATGTCGAGCCGGCTGCCAACGTAACGGGGCTAGAGAACATTTGGCGAGACGATGAAGTTGAAAATTCCGGAATAGTTCACAAAGATATCGAATCAAATGCGCCAGAATTCAAAGCCGGTAGTTTTGTCGTGCCAGGCGTGTTCGAATAATACGAAAATTACGAAAAAATGAATTTTTATTCACTTACAATCAAGGAAGCATCGGGTTTGCTCGCCAAGGGCGAGATTACTTCGGTCGAATTGACCGAGGCTATCTTTGCACGAATTAAAGAAGTCGAGCCAAAAGTAGGTGCGTATATCACTTTGTGTGAAGACAAGGCGCTCGAGATGGCCAAAGCTTCGGATAAGCGTCGAAAGAGTGGCAAGACCTTGAGCGAAATTGATGGAATACCGATTGCGGTCAAGGATTTATTCCTCACCAAGGGCGTCAAGACGACGGCTGCCTCAGAAATATTGAATGATTTTGTCCCGATATACGAATCTGCGGTGACCGACAAACTCTGGAATGCCGGAGCAGTTCTAATAGGAAAGACAAATCTCGATCAGTTCGCGATGGGATCTTCGACTGAGACATCAGCATATAATACCTCAAAAGAATTTGATTCTACAACTAGAAACCCATGGGATTTGGGCAGAATCCCAGGCGGCTCGTCTGGTGGCTCTGCCGCCGCCGTGGCGGCCGATCTTTGCATCGCCGCAGTTGGTACTGATACTGGTGGTTCGATCCGCCAGCCGGCCTCACATTGCTCGATAACGGGGCTCAAGCCAACTTATGGTCGTGTCTCACGTTATGGGACTATCGCCATGGCCTCTTCGCTTGATCAGGCAGGACCGATGACCAAAACCGTAGAGGACGCCGCTATATTGCTCAAAATAATCTCTGGCTATGACAAACACGATTCAACTTCATTTGAGAAGGAAGTGCCAGATTACAGTGGAGAACTTAAGGCGGAAAATATAAAGAAAATGAAAATCGGCGTGCCAAAAGAATTTTTTGGCGAAGGTTTGGACCCAGAAATAGAGAAAACCGTTCGTACAGCCATTTCTCAATATGAAAAATTGGGGGCCGAAATAGTACCTGTCTCATTGCCGATGGCTCATTACGCTTTGGCGGTTTATTATATTCTGATGCCGGCCGAAGTAAGCTCAAATTTGGCTCGATATGATGGAATACGCTTTGGGTTTTCAACCCAAAAAGTCGAAAGTCTAAAGTCAAAAGTCGAAAGATTAGAACAAGTTTATAGTATTTCTCGGGCCGAAGGTTTTGGTGCTGAGGCCAAACGCAGAATTATGCTCGGAAGCTATGTCCTATCTGCTGGATATTATGACGCTTATTACAAGAAGGCACAGAAGGTCAGAACCCTAATCAAACAAGAATTTGAAAAAATATTTGAATCAGTTGATTTACTTATTGCTCCTGTCTCTCCTGTACCGGCATTCAAATTTGGCGAAAAAGCAGATGACCCGTTGGCGATGTATCTTTCTGACGTTTTGACAGTTCCGGTCAATCCTGCAGGATTGCCAGCTATGAGCATCCCTGCTGGCTTTATGAATCGTGACGGCAAGGAATTGCCAGTTGGACTGCAGCTGATGGGGCCTCATTGGGGCGAGCAGGCCATCCTGGACGCTGGCCATGCTTTCCAACAAGCTACTGATTGGCACAAGGCCAAACCAATACTTTAATTTTACATTTTTCATTAATTTAAAAATTTATCAATTGATCAATTAACGAGTAATGGTCAATGGTAAATGTTAAATACGACTGCAAGGAGTACTTTGGGTAAGAAATCACAACTTCGGAGGGAGAAGAAGGAACAATTTGCGAAGGAAAGAGTGGCATATCGCCGACAGATGGAATTTGCCAACACTCCCTGGCTTTTGTTTTGGCGTCGAGTTGATTTTTGGATCTATAGCGTCTGTTTGGCCCTAGTAATCACTTTCCCGTTTGTGATGAGAGATTCTCTGGTAATAGGCGACCAAGCCACAATTCATACCTCGAAGGGTGATATAGAAGTCTCTTTTTATCCCAAGGAGACACCGAAAGCAGTCGAAAATTTTACCGGACTCGCGAAGAATGGTTATTACAATAATACAATCTGGCATCGCGTAATCAAAGGATTCATGATTCAGGGCGGTGATCCAGGTGGGACCGGCACAGGTGGTGAGAGTCTTTTTGGCGGTCCGTTTGATGACGAGATCAATGCTTATGGTCTCGGTATGGCAACTGCTGATATCACAAAGTTGGAAGAGAAGGGTTATCGATACAACCAAACCATTACTACTCATCCAGTCCAAGTCGGAAGTTTGGCCATGGCCAACGCCGGGCCGAATACGAACGGAAGTCAATTTTTCATCGTGACCGAGCAAGACCAGCCTCATCTTAACGGCCAGCACACAGTATTTGGCCGTGTGACAAAAGGTTTAGAAATTGCCAAAGCGATTTCCGAAGTTCCGATTGATAGTAATGATAAGCCAACTGAAGATGTAAAAATATTATCAGTTGATCTGAAGTAAAAATATGTCGCAAAAACACAAAAAAAATCAGGAACCGGATATCCTTCAAGTTATCGTTGTTGGTATTTTCAAGATGATATGGTGGATTCTGACTTTGCCGTTCAAGGGCTTGAGACGTGGCAAAAGCGGTTTGAGCGTTGAAAAAAAGAATTATATTGCTTCGAAACGGCAAGAAATTATTGGGCTGTCAGAAAGTCAATCAATAATTGAATTGAAGCATGCAGTGATGGAAGCAGATAAACTAGTCGACTTTACCCTGAAAAATAAGGGTTTTGCCGGTGAGACCTTCGCCGATAGATTACGCTCAGCTGAATCATCAATGTCGAAGGACGTATACAATAGTGTCTGGACAGGCCACAAGGTCAGAAATCAGATTGCCCACGAATCAGAGTCGAGAATCGAATACGGGGAGCTTAGGGGAGCAATTGATCAGCTATTAAAATACACGAGAGCGATATGAGCGAAATCGAAGAAGTCGGTGAACAACTCAGCCAGGAAGAAATCTCCAAGGAGATAGAAGAGCTTATTATCGCTTTGCGGCCATACAACAACTTGAAAACTTCGGTAATGCATAACAAACATCACGGCGTGGCTTCTGTCGAGGCTGACCCTCGAAGCTTGGAGGGGAACACTCCGGATGATATTAAATTTAGGAATGTTGTTAAGCGATGGGAAGAATATTCTGATGAATTACGCAAGGGAATGGTTACTGTCGACTTAGAGCCAGGACATGGTTATGCATATCAGGATGTCAGATCGAGGGATGGGAAGCGGATGATAGACCTGATTTTTTTGCGAGAGTATTACGAAAAAATTAAAAATCTGCACGAGATACTTAGCCAAAAATGGGATCAGAGCATAATGGGGACGACCTTTGAGGGCGACAAAAATTAATCCTTGATAATTATGGAAAATTTACATACAAAAATTGGATTGGAAATTCATGTTCAGCTCAAGACCAAGAGCAAGATGTTTTGTCGTTGCGACAATGACGCACAGGGCAAGACACCAAATAGCGTAGTCTGCCCGGTCTGCCTCGGATTGCCTGGCGCTTTGCCAGTCGCGAATGAGCAAGCAATCGAGTGGACGATCAAGACTGGATTGGCCCTAAACTGCCAGATCCCAAAGATTGCCAAATTTGATCGCAAGCATTACTTCTATCCAGATCTTCCAAAGGGTTATCAGATTTCACAATATGACGAGCCTTTTTGTGTCGGCGGGATGGTCGAGGTAGACGGCCAGGAAATCAGATTAAATCGGATTCACCTGGAAGAGGATGCGGGCAAGCTGATTCACTCTGGAAACAAGAGCTTAGTTGACTTGAATCGTGCTGGCACACCGCTCATGGAGATAG
Source organism: Patescibacteria group bacterium (assembly GCA_041671645.1). Lineage (NCBI taxonomy): Bacteria > Patescibacteria group bacterium. Next base: position 329,609 of record JBAZBD010000001.1, read on the forward strand.
TGACCGAGCCAGACATCGCTTCGCCTGAAATGGCGGGAAATTTCTTGCGCAAACTTCAGAAAATTGTTCGCGATGTTGTCTCTGTCTCTGAGGCAAGCATGGAGAAGGGCCACATGAGATGCGACGCGAATATTTCAGTCTCTGACGAAAATGGTAGAATGTCTCAGATTATCGAGCTCAAAAACTTGAATTCTTTCAAATTTGTCGAAAAGGCGTTGACTCTAGTTGATGCGAAATTGAAAGAGGAATATCCTGCCTGGCCAGAGAAAAATTCCAAGGAAACATGGGGCTACGATAGCGAGAAAAACAGCGTTTGTCTCCAGAGACGCAAAGAAGAGGCGGCTGATTATCGTTATTTCCCTGAGCCTGATTTGCCACCTTTTGACTCTAGCGCGTTTGACCATGACAAGCTAAGAAATGAAACCAAGGAAACAGCCGAAGAAAAGCTAGAAAAGCTAGAGGGTCTTGGGGTTTCCGGTCAATATGCCAGCAAACTGCTTGATCATGATCGATACGCTTTGACCCTCAAAATGATCGAAGAAGTGGGCAGGGACTCGGCCAATGAAGTGGGGCGAATAGTCGCTGATTACATTGACGACGCAGAGGAAGCGTCCAAACATATCGACGAATTTGTATCTCTCATCAAATCAGAAAATAATTTCCAAAAACAAATCTTGACCAGGCTCGCTGAGCAGATTTTGTCCGGCAAGACTTTTGCTGAGGCTGAGAGTGAGATCAGCAGCGGGATGATTGATCAGACAGAAATCGAATCTGTGATCTCGAGCATCGTTGCAAATCACCCTGATGAATTGAACCGTTACAAAGCAGGTGAGCAACAGCTCTTCGGATTTTTCATGGGCCAGATTATGAAGGAGACCAAGGGCAAAGTGAACCCAGCTGAAATTAACAAAATTCTAAAGGAGAAATTATGAAAGAAGCCAAGGACAAATTAAAAAAAGAGCTTTTCAAAACGATGGTTCAGCTAGCTACTGCAGGCTTTGGCCTAGTAGCGGCTCTGGCCTGGAATGAGGCAATTCAGAGTGCGATCAAGGAAATTGTCCCAGTCGGCGGATCGAACATAATTTCCAAACTAGTTTACGCATTGATCGTCACTATCATCGCGGTTTCCGTGACCTACTCTCTTGGCAAGATGGCTGGTATCAGTGAAGCTGAGAGCAAAGACAAGAAGTAGATTGGAAGATAGTTCTATTGTGATCATGACCTGATCCGTACTATAATAAAGTCTGAATAAAATAAGGAGGACTAGATGGACACAGAATTACTGAGACAGATATTGATATTAACCACTATAGCGGCGGTTGTTTTGTTGATCATGATTTTCTGCCGCGTGTATGATATTCTCGGTGACGCGAAGATAGTTTCAAGTTTGTCTGTGAAGAGGGCGAAGCAGATTGACGGTTTGATCACGAAAGGCGAGCAGATCGTAACCGAATATATAGATGGGTTTAAGGGATTTCTCAGCTCGGTAGGGTTTATTAAGAATATAGTGAAGTATTTTGAAAATAATAAAAAGGGAGAGAATGATGGGAAAGAATAAATTTTTCTTGGGTGCTTTGTTGGGTGCGGCCGCTGGTGCCGTTGCCGGAATTTTGTTTGCCCCCAAGAGCGGCAAAGAGACTCGCAAGATAATTGCTGACAAATCCAAAGAATACGTTGAAAAGGGTAAAGAATACGTCGAAAAGGGTACTGACCTCGCCAAAGAAAAGATCAAGGAAACAGCCGAGACAGTTTCCAAGAGCATGGATAAATAGTTAACCAAAAAGAAAAACAAAGGAGTCTATGCCGTATCATGAGACGGAGGATGAAAATCCTCAGCTTAAGGCGATCAAACCTAGAGGCAAGAAGACAGCTCAGCTTGTTCTGATTGTCCTAATTGTAATCCTAATATTTTTTGCCGGAGCAGTCGGCGGCGTCGGCGGCGTTTTGCTTTTCTCGGCTGATAGCGGTGCACTAGCCAAGAAGTTACATTTGCCAAATAATTTAGCTATCCCTACGACCAAGACGGAGAAGTTGGTGATCGAAGAATCAAATGCGATTATCGATACCACCAACAAAGTCTCCTCGGCAGTTGTCTCTATCACCACCAAGTCAACGGTTCAAGGGTATTGGGGCGCTTACCAGGCTGAAGGAGCCGGCTCGGGATTTATCATTACGAGCGATGGTCTCGTCCTGACCAATAAACATGTCGTTGCAGACGCATCTGGTCAATACACAGTCATTCTACTGGATGGCAAGACCTATGATGCCAAAATCCAGTCAGTCGATCCGACGATGGATCTGGCAGTCTTGAAGATTGACGCGCGGAATTTGCCGGTGGTAGAACTCGGTGATTCAGATCAACTACAAATCGGCCAATGGGTCGTCGCAGTTGGCAACGCGCTCGGACAATTCCAAAATACAGTGACTGCTGGTGTAGTTTCGGCAAAGGATCGAAAAATTCAGGCTTCTGATTCGTCTGGAGCAAGCTCTGAGACGCTCAGCAATCTTCTGCAGACTGATGCCGCCATCAACCCTGGCAATTCGGGCGGGCCGCTGGTTAATTTGGCTGGTCAAGTAGTCGGTATCAATACGGCTGTGGCTTCTGGCGCACAGGGAATTGGCTTTGCTATCCCAATCAACCAGGCCAAATCGGCTATCGATAGCATCAAAAAAACAGGCAAAATCATAAGACCTTACTTGGGCGTTCGTTATTTCGAAATTACGCCAGATACGGCCAAAAGTTCAGGACTCTCAGTCGATTACGGTGCATTGATTCAGCGTGGAAGCGGTCTGACCGATTTTGCAGTCATTCCTGGCTCTCCGGCTGATAAGGCAGGATTGGTAGAGAACGATATTATTCTCGAGGTAAATGGCCAGAAAGTCGACCAAGACCATCCGTTAATCCAGCTTCTTCAGTCTCATCAGGTCGGCGATCAACTGACCTTGAAAGTGCAGTCGAAGGGCAAAGAGAAGGATGTAAAGGTGACTCTCGAAGAGAGCAAATAACCATAACGGATTACGAATAAAAAATTCCGCTCGAGCTTTGGGCGGAATTTTTGTGTTGCATTTGAGAGAGAAAACATATATTATCTAACCCAATCTATCCAAAAGGTGGTACTGCATATGTGGGTATTTACTAAAGACGAACAAGCCGGGAAGCAATTCGTCGATTTTTTTCTTTCGGAACAGAAGAAAGTTCACTTCTGTTCGGCATCAGACATGGCGGATATCGTTATTGAATTCGAGACACACGAGGAAGCGATGGTAGTGATGCGCGACATAATATTGAAGATCAAAATGGGGGGAAACCGATGTATCGATCTCAGGGAGTACAAGAGCATTATTTAACAGGAAATGAGCGTCGGATCAGTCCACTGGCTTTTGCCAGTGGTTTTAAATTCTGATAGACACGTATCTTTGAAGGCCAGCCAGGTCTTTTGTGAGATCGATCTTTGCGGTAGGGAAGTAGCGCTCTGCCGTTTTCTTAATTTCGATAGCATTGCGGGGGTCAAGCTCGATCAGAATTAAACCGTTTTGATTCAATTTGCTACTTGCTTGAGCCAGAAATCTGTTAATAATTTCTGTACCGTTCTCATCGGCGAAAATGGCATCTTGCGGCTCGAAATCGATACTTTTGACTTTTGACTTTTGACTTTCGACTTCTCTTGGTACGTAGGGGAGATTGGCAATGATCAGGTCATACATCTTTGGCAAGCGGGGATTAGCGAAAAGATCGGAGCGGAAAAAATTTATTTTATCTCCGACGACATGCAGTTTTGCGTTTTTTCTAGCAACAATGAGGGCTTTCTCGGAAATATCTGTTGCGCAGAAGGTAGGGAGTGGGGAATTCTGAGTAGGTAAAGATTCGACTAGAGAAATAATAATACAGCCGGAGCCGGTTCCCACGTCCAGAACATTCAGCTGGCTTTCGACTTTATGAAATTTCGACTTTATGAACTCAAGAGCCTGCTCGACCAGAAATTCTGTTTCTGGGCGGGGGATCAATACCCTTTCGTCAACCAGAAAATCGTAACCAAAAAATTCTTTGTGGCCTGTGAGATAGGCAATCGGGACCGATTTTGAGCGCTTATTGGCAAGGTCCTGGATTTTCTCTTTTTGAGTCTCCCCTAGTTCAAATTCTGGGTGTGACAAAATAAATGTTTTGTCTTGTCCCAAAACATGAGCGATGATGACACTCGCGTCCAGCTCCCCGCTCTCAATCCCCGCTTCCTTTAAGCTCCTGGCTATCTTCTTGTTAATTTCATAAATATTCATAACTTGATCATGCCAAAAAAGCCAAAGCTTTTCAATCGATAGGAAATTGTTATACAATCAACTTAAGAATAAATCAGGAGCTTTATGACAGAGAAAAATGATGAAGGACAGATAAGATTAGAAGGCGGGACTCCAAAGCCTGCGATCAAAGAAGACAAGGCTCTCTTGTTTGCTGATTATAAGGCGATGACTGATGAATTGAATGGTTTGGATAAAAAACTAGATCAAGGATTAAACAAGGAATTGTCTGAAAAAAGAGACACATTGCTTATCGATCGAGCTAAATTGCTAAAACTGCTCTGGCAGGAACGCAATATCCATCTGATGGCAACGCTAGACGAAATCCATGGCGAGGGAAGCTACGATCAGGCGATTCTTGGGATAGAGGAGCAGATAGACGCTAGCCCTGTCTATGCGACCGATATTGCCGATGCGAGTGACGAGAGAATACTTCGAGCCCCGGAAGAGATTCAAAGTGAAATCAACTTTTTGCTCGGCAGAATCGAATCAGATCCAGCTCTGTTACCTGACGGGATGACAGCGGATGATGTTCGAGCCATGGCTGATTCCCATGTGGCTTTCACTAATGATAAGAAGGTTTTCACTCGAGACGGCCTTAACGGCACTATAGATTTACTCTCAGACGGGTATGTCCAGGGCAAGAAGGTGAATGAAAGAATTATAGCCAATCCGGAGGCCAAGTTTGAGCAATATCTCCCCGAACTTGAGCAGAAGGATCAGGACCTGGCTAGAAAATTAATAGCTGAGGGCCGAGAAGACGAAGCCTTGGAAATTCTCGAGTCTCTGATCTCTGGTGATAGGAAGCAAGAGTATGGGGCCAAGCTGGAAGCGATTGAAGAAAGCGAGTGGCGCAAAGAAAATAAGCTTATGAGTACTCTCGCCGAAACGGCAAGCGTTTATAAACTGGAAAGATTTTCTCGGGACAAAAACCTACCAATTGAAATAGAATATCTACTTTCGGAAGAGCCATCGGTCGTACCTGCGATCGAAGAGATGCAAAAACGTGGTATCGATGTCCGTTTGCAAACTATTGCAGAAACTCCAGATCATATTTTGCAAGCGATAAATCGTATTGCTGTTATTTGCCAAGAAAATTATATCTCTAGCTGGCTTGTCCCCTTTGTGCGTGAGGGCAAGGCGCCTGATTTAATGCCGACTGTTAACGGATTAAAAAGGGCGAAAGAATCGGGATTGGTTAATGGCGAAGATAACATCGATTTGCAACCTGACTTGGATTTAATCAAAAAATATCTTAGCGAATTCAAGAAATTCGATGTTTTGAATCCAGAGAAAATGACAGAAGAAGACAAGCTTCTGGTCGATAGGGTGAACGGAGTAATCGCGCCCCTGAACACGGAATATTCGGTAATGAGACTTCTATTCGACAACGCCCAGGAGCGAACGGGCGAAGCGATGGAAATAGTGAAAAAAATGATGTTGGTGGGGCCTATCGCTCATGCATTGGAAACTGTGGCCCCAGGCATGGCGAAACTTTTTGCTGCCTCGGCTGATGATATCGGTGGCGAATTTGGCGAAATCAAAGCTTTGATCGGCTCTGGTTATTCAAAATCAGAGGTAATGAAGAGATTGCTGGTGGCCGCCCCTGTATTTATCCTGGCGAGCGCGGGTGCACTTGAGGTCGAGGAGCTTTTGTCTAAGGGCCATGTCATGGAGGCGGGCGCTTTGTTCGGCCTTTCGGCTGTAGCGTTATCTCTCACTACCGCTATTCAATCTATAGCGATGTACAAAAAAGGCTATGACACTCTGATCAAAGAGGGGAAGATCAACGGGCAAATTAGCCCTCTAGTTAACAATCCAGATTTTCAATCTGCTCTGAAGGAATACGAGAAAAGTGAATCTTTGTTTAATGCGGAGAACCGTGGCCAGCTAATTGATTTGATAAGAACTCATCTCAAGGAAATTCCAAATATTACTGATGCGGAAATCAGCTCTTTCATGTCTCTGGTTGAGGACGGCTTAAACAACGGAAGTTTAGAAAAAATGATCAAGTCACCTAGCCAATTTGAAAGGTTTAAGGAGGCGATCAAACAAGATTTCTCCAATCCCGCACGACTTGGCATATTTATGGGCGCGGCATTCGCGCCGGTAGCAGGGATGGCAGCAGCCGCGACGGGCGGACTGAGCAATGGCTTTGTGATGGCTGGCATCGGCTCGACCGAATCAGTTGTTGCGGGGCTTACAGTAATGATGGGTGACAAGCTCAATCAGATCAAATACAGAAGGATTGTGGAGGGTAAGATCAGTTCCAGAGAAAGCCGCTCTGCAACAGAAAAAGCCCAAATTGCTCAGGGCTTGGCGTAATACAGTTTAGCTCGATTATTCTACGTTTGTGGCTAGTTTTCTGGCCTGGTCTTCTGTGATCAGGGCAGAAATTATCGGCTCCAATTCTCCGGCCATGACGCCAGGGATATTGTGCCAACTTTGATTGATTCTGTGATCAGTAATTCTATCTTGTGGGAAGTTATAAGTTCTAATTTTTTCGCTTCTGTCCCCTGTCCCAACTTGGCTGCGTCGGATGTCACTGCGTTCTTGGGCTGCTGTTTCTGCGCGATGAGCCAAAATACGAGAGCGCAAGATGCTCATCGCTTTTTCGCGATTTTTGAGCTGGCTTCGTTCGTCCTGACAGCTGACTACGGTATTGGTAGGCAAGTGAGTAATGCGGACGGCAGAATAAGTAGTATTGACTGATTGCCCGCCTGCGCCGCCGGAGCAGAATGTGTCGATTCGGAGATCTTCTGGGCGGACCTCGATGTCGGCTTCTTCGGCTTCTGGCAATACTGCTACGGTCACAGTAGAAGTATGAACTCGACCCTGTTTTTCGGTCTCAGGGACGCGTTGAACTCGGTGGACGCCTGATTCGTATTTCATCTTGGAATATACTTTTTTGCCGCTAACTTCGAAGGAGATGTCTTTGACCCCACCGATTCCGGTCGTATTTGAATTTAATACGTTTGTTTTCCAGCCCATCACTTCGGCGTAATGAGAGTACATTCGGTAAATTTCGCCAGCGAATAATTCTGATTCGTCTCCGCCTGCGCCTGGGCGTATCTCGATAATGACGTTTTTGTCATCAAAAGGATCAGTAGGGAGGAGAGCGACTTTCAGCTTCACCTCTAGCTCTGTGACCTCACTGTTCAAAAGGCCGATTTCTTCTCGCGCCATTTCTTGCATTTCGGCGTCATCTGACTCGATCAGCTCCTGATCCGATTCAATTTGGTCGAGGGCCTCGAAATATCTTTTGATCAGATTGGCCAATTCGGAAATTTCATTTCTCTCTTTGGCAATCCGGATAGCCTCATTTTGGTTTGCCAAAATGGCTGGGTCTTGCATTTTCTGCTCCAGCTCGAAGAATCGGTCAAGGATAGATTTTAGTTTTTCTTTGTTCATGACATTTTTATAGCAAAAATCGGCTTACTCACCAGAATTATATCTGGTTTTCGACCGATTTCATATAGAACTGATGAGTTATTTCTCTTCTTTGACTTTTTTCACTTTTTCAGGCTTCTTGGCAGCTTCTTCCTTCATTTTCTTGGAAGCCTCGAGACGAGCCTTGAATTTGTCAACGCGGCCAGCAGTATCAACCAATTTCTGTTTGCCTGTGAAGAAAGGATGGCATGCTGAACAAATCTCGACTTTGATCTCTTCGCGAGTCGAACCTGTGAGATATTCGCCGCCACAAGCACATTTGGCGACTACATCTTTGTTATAAGTTGGGTGGATGTCTTTTTTCATAAAATATCTTATCGATAACTAATTTCTTTTGAAATTCTAGCACAGTATTGAACTTTAGTCAACGCAAGAGTATAAGTTTATTAGCGCTAACCGAAAGGGGGCGCAGAAAAAGGGGGAGCATAATTATGCTTACGCGAAATCAGAAGTCTTGGATTTGCTTCCGCACTGACGGAAGCGTGGTCGGCAACGCACTCTATCACGATTCGATTGCCCAGGCCATTTCATCACTGGACACTGGGTCGAATATGGAGTACTTCCTGACCCTCAGAAATGGGCCAAATGAGCAAAGTATAGCTTGCACCAAGCACTTAGATCATCTCTGTTATCTCTCAGCTTGGCGCCTGATTCCTGATTCAATTCGGTATGGGCATACTGATGCTCATACCCTGTATCAACTCTGGTTGGAATACTATTGCGGATGGCAAACGGAACAGCAATATAAGGAGAGTTTCACTCGGTTAAGTTGCTCGGATAATCTCAAGGAGGCCTTGTCTGATCCGACAGGCCGTCATTTCTTTCTTAGATTGTTGCACACTGCAAGAAGAGACAGGATCGACATCCTAAGAAGGACGGCCCAAAATCTGCTTCAACTGACAAAGGGTCCAAGGCTACAGCTCTTTGAGCTGGAATTCGCTCGCATTGTCACGCCGAACTTCAAATTGGACTTAACCCAGAAGTACTGGGAGAGACGGGGGATCACAGGAAAAGTTTTGTAGACTGGACAGACGACAGCAGTTGCCTGTCTTTTTATTTTCCCTTGCAAAAAGTCACAAAATGATGTAATATAGTCAAAGAATTAAGTTCACCAAAATTCACACGCTCAACTCCAGGTTTCTTCCTCATCCGCCAGCTGGCGGATCGGGGCAATAGCTGAGCGGCGGTATAAAGAAACCCAAGAACAGTTCAAAGTTCATAAAGTCTATAAAGTTATAAAGTAGAAAGGTTTTTTGATGACGAATTTACCAACCCTTAGGGAAATGCTGGACGCTGGTGTTCATTTCGGACACAAGACTTCACGTTGGTTCCCAAAGATGGCCCCTTACATTTACACCTCAAAGTCTGGTGTACATATTATCAATTTGGAAAAGACAGAGGAAGCAGTCCAGAAAGCGGCCGATTTTGTACGTAGAGAAGCTGCGGCTGGCAAGACCTTCATCTTCGTCGGTACCAAGAAGCAGACTGGCTCTATCATCAAAGAGGAAGCTGGCAAGGCTGGCATTTCTTATGTCAACATTCGTTGGCTCGGTGGCACAATCACAAACTTCGAGGCTATCAGAGGCGCGATCCAGAGATACAAGAAGCAAGTTGAAGAGATTGCCCTTGATGACGAAGGAAAGTCAGAAATGACCAAGTCTGAGCTTTCACGCGTGCGCAAAGACGTCGCTCGCGGTGAGAAGTTCTTGGGCGGCCTAGTCAATTTGGACAGAAAACCAGATGCATTGATTCTCTTCGGTTCCCATGACGAGAAAATTGCACTCAAAGAAGCCAAATGCGACCATATCCCAGTCATCGCACTCGTTGACACAAACGCTGATCCAAACGCTGTCGAGTATCCTATCCCAGCCAATGATGACGCAACCAAATCTGTCAGACTCTTCGCCTCTCTCTTCGCAGGTATCATCAAAGAAGCCAGAGACAAAGTCAAAGTCACAGAAGACAAGAAATAAGACAATTTCAAATCAATTAAATATTGAAGGAATAATATGGCTATTACTGCCAAAGAAATTTCAGAACTCAGAGCTCGAACCGGTATCGGTATGATGGAGTGCAAGAAAGCACTCGAAGAGACCAATGGCGACCAGGAGAAGGCGATCGAAGTATTGCGCAAACGCGGTATGGCCAAAGCGGCCAAGAGAGCAGAGCGCGAGACCAAAAATGGTGTGATTGATTCATACATTCACAGCAACGGCAAAATCGGCGTCATGGTCGAAGTATTGGCAGAAACTGATTTCGTCGCCAAGAACGATGAATTCAAAGCTTTCGCTCACGATATCGCTCTTCACATCGCGGCAATGAACTCAAAATATATCGCAAAGGAAAATGTTCCAGCCGAAATCGTAGAAAAAGAAAAAGCAATCTTGGTCGAAGAGGTCAAGGCTTTGGGCAAACCAGCCGAGATGGCCGAGAAGATCGCTGAAGGCAAGATCAACAAATTTCTCGAAGAAATCTGTTTGCTCGATCAGCCTTTCGTCAAGGATCCGTCCAAGACAGTTGGCGATTTGCTTACTGACCTGACTTCCAAGATCGGCGAGAAGATCGTAATCGGGCGGTTTGTCAGATACGAAATCGGTGAGTAAAAAAAATTTCAAATATAGAAAATGACCGCAGCAATGCGGTCATTTTTGTAGCTCGTTCGCGAATTACACTCACGATATTGCAATGACAAAATAAATATCACCGTCACATTGTGACGGTGATTGCTGAGATGAAGGTGGTCATCTTTTAATTCCAGTTATCCAAGCATGATATAGGATTGCAGAAATGACACCTAGCCCTGTCCACGTAAGATCGTGAAAATAGATTCCGGAGAATGCAGTACCATAAATTAGTATGCTATAGACTGTTTGCGTCTGACTGTTCATATCAATTCTCCTTCAGATTTGATGTCTTTATTATAAACTAAATCTCAAAATAGTCAATAGAGACAAACGTACGAAATCGGAGAGTAAAGTTATAATCTTGCATTATAGCATATAGAAAATGGTGTTGGAGAAATCCGGCGCCATTTTTTTGTTGTGAAAATAAAAAGTAGTCATCAACATTAGATGACTACTGAATTTGATTATTCGGCCGTTTTTGTTAGCCATTCTTCCATCCTGGCGATGTCTTTGGCTGAGACGTTTGATGTGGAGAATTTGTATCCTCCAATCTTTAGGCCAGTGGCCGAGAGATGCCTGATTGCCTCGGACCAGCTCCCTAAGCCTTCCCTGAGAATATGCTCTTCCAGCTGGGCCCAATACGCCATTTTGTACATCTGATTGTCTCTTACCAGAGTCTGGTGGAGGACAACGATCACAACTGATCCCAATGAAAGTGCATCATTTTCTGAATTTCCGCTTCTGATAGTGTTGGCTCCAAGAAACAATGCGTCTTCCTCATCGGGGATATGTGCCAAGTCGATCCCTGTTTTCTGGTGAGACATATTCAAGTATGCTGATCTTTCCTCAACCTGAGTCAAGATAATAAGGGTTGCATGGACCGCTTCGTCTACAACAGTCTGTATGTTGGATGCGAAAAGTTCGTCGAGACTTTTCATTTTCGTTCCCCTTGTTTGTTTTTTCTTAGCCCTGCTAAGATGTCGTTATTATAAACTAAAACTCGAATTAGTCAATAGAGACAAACAAGCAAGATTGAGCTAATATAAGGGCATGAAATACAAAAGAATTTTATTGAAACTATCAGGTGAGGCTTTGCTTGGGAATGATCACAATATCGATCCCAAAGCTTGTGATTTTGTGGCGGGCGAAATCAAAGAATTGGTGGGGGTCGGCACAGAGGTAGTCGTAGTCCTGGGCGGCGGTAATATTTTCCGCGGTAGAGCGGCGGAAGAGCACGGCATGAAGAGAATTACGGGTGATTATATTGGCATGTTGGCGACGGTGATGAACTCTCTGGCTCTCCGAAGCGCGTTATCAAAGATAGATGTTGAGAGTCGTGTCGCCTCTGCATTGGACATGCCGAAGGTCTGCGAGCCATATATCCGCGACAAGGCAATTCGCCATCTGGAAAAGGGCCGAGTCGTGATCGCGGCAGCTGGTAGCGGCAATCCGTATTTCTCGACCGATACAGCGGCAGCGATCAGAGCGTGCGAATTGGACTGTAACATCGTGCTCAAAGCGACCAAAGTTGATGGTGTTTATGACAAAGACCCTGTGAAAAACGCTGATGCGGTCAAAATACCAAATCTTACCTACCTGGATGTGATCAATAAAAAAATCGAGGTGATGGACAGTACAGCGATCACTCTTTGCATGGACAATGCTGTGCCGATTTGCGTGTTCGAACTTATGAAACATGGTAATATTAAGAAAGTAGTAATGGGCGAGACTGTAGGAACCATTATTAATTAAAAAAGGATAGCCATGTCAGTTGATAATTTATTGAAAGAAGCCAAGCCAAAAATGTTGGCGGCGATCGAAAATTTGAAAGAAGAATTGTCTCGAGTCCGGACAGGCCGAGCCAACCCAGCTATTTTGGATGGGGTGATGGTGCCATATTATGGTTCTAGCTCGACAATCAGTGCGATGGCTTCTGTCAGCGTGCCAGAAGCGAATCAGATTGTGATCAAGCCTTGGGATCGTAACGTCTTGGGCGATATTGAGACGGCAATTCGGGCTTCAAACGTTGGCCTCAACCCAGTAAATGATGGCCAGCAGATCAGACTTGTCTTGCCTCCGATGACCGAAGAGAGACGCCGTGATATTGTCACTCAGGTCAAAAAGTCTGGGGAGGAGACCAAAGTTTCTCTTCGCAATGTTCGAAGAGAAATCTGGGACAAGGTTCAGACAGCTGAGAAAAACAAAGAAGTGACCGAGGACGATCGGTATCGCGCCGAGGACGAATTGAACAAAATCGTTACCGAGATGAATTCGACCGCCGATAGAGTAGTGGCCGAAAAAGAACAAGAAATAATGAAAATCTAACAGAATTCTGAGCAATTATGTTTATCACAATTTTGGCCTTTATATTTGTCCTGGGAATACTGATTCTAGTTCATGAGCTAGGTCATTTTATCGTGGCGAAAATGGTTGGAGTGAAAGTCGAGGAGTTCTCTATCGGTTTTCCGCCTCGGATTTTCTCATTCAAAAAAGGCGAGACGAAGTATTCCATTGGTGCTCTGATTTTTGGCGGCTATGTCAAAATGCTAGGCGAGGAGACCGAGTCAGCCAGCCCGAGAGCTTTTAACCAGCAGAAGCCAGGGAAGCGCTTCGCCATTTCTGTTGCTGGTGTAATTATGAACTTTGTCCTGGCCTGGATAATTCTATCGATCGGTCTGAGCATCGGGATGACGCCGCCGGTCACGCCTTCTGACGAAGTCCCATTCAGCCAAGCGACCAAAGGCCAAGTCTACATCGTCGAGTTTCTTGACGGTTCATCTGCTCAAAAAGCGGGGGTTAAGCTCGGAGACCAAATAGTCAAATTGACCAAGGGAACAGACGAAGTCACACCGACAACTCCAGAGCAAGTGACAGATTTTTCCGGACGGAATAAGGGATCGGAAATTACGATCAAGATAAATCGAAACAATGTGCCAGTAGAGCAGACAATCTTGCTTCCTGCCACAGAAGCGCCGCTAGGGATCGGGATGGTCAACCAGTCTATCGTCAAAGTGAAATGGTATGCCGCGCCGTATGTTGCTCTTCTTGAGACTTGGGGCATCGTCAAAGTCATATTTATGTTTCTGGGAAGTTTCTTCTCCCAATTATTTCACACAGGGACCTTGTCTGATCAAGTTGGCGGGCCAGTCGCAATCTACAATCTTTCTGGAGACGCGGCTCGCGCCGGAATCGGTGTGTTGTTCCAATTTATCGCTATGCTCTCGATCAATTTGGGCTTGATCAATATTCTGCCGATTCCAGCTTTGGACGGTGGCCGTGCCCTTTTCATTATCCTTGAAAAAATCTTTGGCAAGCGTATCTTGAAGGAGAACATCGAAAATATTATTCACAACATTGGCTTCGCAGTGCTTATGCTTTTGGTGCTGGCTGTGACGGTCAAGGATATAATCAGACTATTTCACAAATAAGATAGATATTGGAGTCGTATGAAACAATCACAACTTTTCTTGAAAACTCGTAAAGAGGTGCCAGCTGATGCTGACTCGATCAATGCTTCTTATCTGATCAGGGCTTCTTTTGCTGAAAAGCAGATGGCAGGAGTGTATTCTCTACTTCCGCTTGGGCTCCGAGTCATCAAGAAGATCGAGAATATTGTTCGCGAAGAGATGAACAAAATCGGCGGCCAAGAAGTTTTGATGAACGTGCTCCAGCCCAAAGAGCTTTGGGATGAAACTGGCCGATCAGAATCCGCGGTCGATATTTTCTATAAACTAGTCGACGCTCGTGGCAAGACTATACTACTCGCCCCAACTCATGAGGAGCAGGTGATCGATATTGTGCGCAAGAAGGTCAAATCTTACAAAGATTTGCCACTCGCTCTTTACCAAATCCAGACCAAATTCCGAAATGAGCCAAGAGCCAAGTCCGGGCTTCTGCGCGGCCGAGAGTTCATCATGAAGGATTTATACAGCTTCCATGAAAGCGAAGAAGATTTCAATTCCTATTATGAGAGATCGAAGGAAGCTTACAATGAAGTTTTCAAGAGATTCGGCCTTGATGCTCGAATCGTCGAGGCTTCTGGCGGAATATTTTCCAAATATTCTCATGAGTTTCAGGTTCTGACGGCGGTGGGCGAGGACACAATATATTATTGCGACAAATGTGATTTTGCACAAAACAAAGAGGTAGCCGAAGTGACTGAGGGCGATAAATGTCCAAAATGTGGTGCTCTGGTTAAAGTCGGCCGTGGCATTGAAGTCGGCAATATTTTCCCTCTCAAAGACAAATATTCCAAACCGATGAATGGTACTTTCCTGGACAGAGACGGCAAAGAGCAGGTCTTCACCATGGGGTGTTATGGCATCGGGATCACTCGTGCCTTGGCCACAATTGTCGAAGTTCACTATGACGTAGCCAAGAACAAAATGGTATGGCCAGTTGAAGTCGCACCCTACAAAGTCCATTTGATTTCATTGAACCAAAACGAAAAGGCTGAGGAAATTTACAAAGAATTACTCGAGAAAAATGTTGAAGTTCTATATGATGATCGTGAAATGTCAGCAGGCGAGAAATTCGCCGAGGCCGATCTGGTCGGTAGCCCAATTCGGATCGTCGTAAGCAAGAAGACTCTCGATGCTGATTCAGTAGAAATGGTACGGGGCGGGGAGATGACGATTGTAAAAATATCTGATTTGGACAAAGCGCTCTAAGAAATACCTGATAGCAAAGACGCGGCCTCCTGTGAGACCGCTTTTGTTATTGAATAATTATTAATTTATGTTATAATATCACCAAACGTTTTTGAAGGGGTGGTAGTCTAATGACAGTAAAAACGCGTAGAAATGCAGAGCGTTCTGATAAAAATGTACACCAAAAAAATGTACATCAGTATCTATTATCGAGCGATATACTTGAGAAGGATATCGAACGCGTACTTGAGGAGCTGCGTCCTCGGATAGAGGATTACAAGAAGGCTCACGCACAGAAAACAGAAGTGCCGATTCGTCGTTTCATTTCTCTTGCTCGGATCGGTCATATCTGCCAGACTACGATCTGGACTGTGAGAGAGGCCTATGAGCGACTATCTGAAGGAGATCGGGCTATTTACAGCCGTGGACTGGCCATCGCTGCCATAGTCCGCGAGCGGGAAAAACAGACTGATCGTCGTAACTATCGGAGTTATCCGAGTAAGTTGCGTTGGGCTGTGATGAGATTTGTCAGGAGACGGATCAGGGCAATGCGTCCGATTATCAGCATTGATGATTTGGCACGGCAGTACGATATGCATCCAGATGCAGTTAGTCAGCTACTTCGCAATTGCCTCAGCCATGAGGAACACGAGACGTGGAACAAGCTTGTTCATCTGGAAAAGCGGACGACTGTGAAGCAGGTGAAGAAAAGAGACCCAGAAGGTTTGGGTACTCACAACGGTTCTGGCAAGTTGGACAACAAAAATCTTGCTGTCGCCAGAGGCTGGCAGAGATATCCCGAATGTCAGCTTCATCGTCTCCGTGACTTCGTCATTGAAAATTTCCATGCAGCATCTGCTGGAGAGACGACAATAGTCGGATATCGTCAACTACGCAAGACGTTTGGGGTCGCAGTCTCCGTAATTGGAGACTATCTGCTCTCAGCACTTTCGCTTGAAATGTTTCTTGAGCGCAAGAGACTCTCTCAGTCACATCCTCGAAAGGGGAAAGAACCGACTGGTTCGTCAGAATAATGACGAGCCAGTTTTTAATTATCTAGCGTAAATTATATTTTTCAGCTAAGATCATTGCTATATGAATTCATACAAAACGATCACAAATACCCCAGCGTCTCCAGGCGTATATCGTTTCCTCGATCAAAAGGGGAAGGTTTTGTATTTGGGTAAAGCCAAAAATCTGAAGAATCGAATTAAGCAATATTTCATGAAAGAGCTTGGTCGCGGGCCAGCGATCGAGATAATGGTCCAGGAAGCTGTTGATATCAAGTGGATTGAGACTGATTCTGAGATTGAGGCGGTAATCCTTGAAGCAGAATTGATCAAGAAGCTAAAGCCAAAGTACAACGTACGGCTGAAGGATGACAAGTCATTCTTGGCAATAAAGATTGCTAAGAGTGGCCATCCTTCGCCAAGGCTACGGTCGGCAGACGGAGAATTCCCATTGGTTGAGCTCGTTCGATTCAAAAATATTGATCTCTCCGACAAGACAGCCGACTATTTTGGCCCATATCCGTCTGGATTGTTATTGAAGAAATCCCTGCAATATTTGCGTAAGATCTTTCCATTTCGTGATTGTTCGAAGACCAAGTTTAACATTTACAAGCGCAAAGGCCGCCCCTGCATTTACGGTGATATCCGAGTATGCTCTGGCCCATGCAATGAGTGGGTGGATGAGAAACAATACGGCAAGAATATCTCATATCTAAAAAGTTTTCTTCGAGGCAAGAAGCAGTTGATTATCGCAAGTCTTGAAAAGGAAATGAACCGATTGAGCCGCGCCAAAAAATTTGAAGAGGCAGCACTTGTCCGAAATAAATTGGCCGCTTTGAACCATTTGAAAGATGTGGCGATTGGGCTGCGAGATGACGTTTTCGAGAAGAGAATTATTTTCAAACGGATAGAATGTTATGACATCGCGAATATCGGATCAAAATATGCTGTCGGTTCGATGGTGGTGTTTTCTGACGGTAAATCAGACAAAGAAGAGTATAAGAAATTTAAAATTCGTGTGTCGGACGATCAAGAGCAGAGCGATTTGGCTAGGCTAAAGCAGGTGCTTGAGCGAAGATTCGGGAACAATTGGCCAAAGCCCGATTTGATGGTGATAGACGGAGGGACATTGCAATTAAAGATTGCTCTGGAGGTATTGAAAGATACTGGTTTTGATATTCCTGTCGTCTCGATTTCCAAGGGACCGAAAAGGCAAAAAAATGATTTTCATTACGGCAATCCTTTCGTGGCTAGCTATCTAGCCGGCAATGATGAAGCCAAAAATATATTGATCTCGGCTCGCGATGAGGCCCATCGCTTCGCTATCGAGTACTACCGCAAACTCCACCGCAAAGATCTGATCAAATAATATTGCTAGCAATCTCTATTGTGGTAATATTATTCCATGCTGAAAAAGTTTGCCAAAAATTGGTGGAAGTGGCTTCGGTTTGACCCATCAGACCCGAGATTCAACGCAGGTGGGGCTATCAAAATTGCGGTCATCGGCGGCGGTACGGGCTTGTCGAATTTACTTCGCGGATTGAAAAAGTACTCTGACCAGATCACAGCGATTGTGGCGGTGACTGATGATGGCGCCTCTTCTGGCGAGATCAGGGCGGAATACGATATGTTGCCGCCAGGGGACATCAGAAAATGTATTTCGGCGCTCGCCTACGACGAAGAATTGGTCGGCAAAGTTTTCGAATACCGTTTCAAGAAGAGACTTTTTGGCGGCCACACCTTGGGCAATATTTGGATTACAGCAATGACGGAGATCGCTGGCTCATTTGAGAAATCGATCGAGGCGACTTCTAGTATTTTCCAGACCGCCGGTAAGGTATTGCCAGCGACGCTCAATAAGATTGATTTGGTGGCAGATTTCACCGACGGTACTGCGATGAGAGGGGAATCAAAGTTCGTCAAAGCTGGCAAGATAATTAGGAAAGTATATTTGTCAGAGAAGGGCGTCAGGGCTTACGCCAAGGCGACCAAGGCGATCAAGGAGGCGGACCTGATAATTATCGGGCCGGGCAGTCTCTACACTAGTATCATGCCAAACCTTTTGATTTCTGGCCTCAGAAATGCGCTCAAGGCGAGTAGTTCAGTAAAAATCTATATTGCAAACTGCTCAACTGAACGTGGAGAGACGGAAAATTATACAGTTGAAGATCATATTAGGGCGCTGGAGAGCCATGCTGGTGCCAATATATTTGATTACGCTCTTGTCAATTCTCGGGTGCTACGACGTTCGATCAAGAGCGACAAGCTTGGCGAAGTCTATAATATCACGACCAAGCAGAAAGAGGTTGGCCGGATAAAAATCGTTCGTGCGGATCTCGTCGATCAGAAGAATCCGCTTTATCATGACCCAAACAAATTGGCCAAAAAGGTAATTGGATTGTATAATGAAATCAAGCATTAGGTCCTAAATCTATTGGAGGAATTATGAAACGTTCTATCATCGTCGGTAATTGGAAGATGTATGCGACAAGCATAGCTGACGCTCATGTTTTGGCGACATCGATCAGGAATGGCGTGGCCAAGGTCCCTGGGGTTGAAGTAATTCTCTGTCCGCCCTCGCTCTGGCTGACTGAAATGGCTCTGATATTGAAGAAAAATCCGACTACGATGCTCGGAGCCCAGAATATGTTTCATGAAATCGAAGGAGCGTTTACCGGAGAAATCTCGCCTCTGATGTTGAAAGAAGTTGTAAATTATACGATTATTGGACACTCGGAGCGCCGAGAATATTTCGGCGAAACTGATTTTGATGTCAACGAAAAAGTTTTGGCCGCTCTTAAGGCCAAGATCACTCCGATAATCTGTGTGGGCGAGCGAAGGACGAAGAACAAGCCGGAAGAACCGGTCAAAGAACTCAAGGAAGCGTTGGATCATGTTCCCAAGAGCAGACTGAAAGATATTATCGTGGCTTACGAGCCAGTCTGGGCTATCGGCACAGGTGAAAATGCCGAGCCAGAATATGTTGCACGGGTGATTAGCAAGCTGCGTGAAATTGTGAGCGATTCTACCCCAATTCTATATGGCGGTAGCGTCAAGTCTAGCAATATCAAAGGCTATGCCGAGCGTCCAGAAATTGATGGTGTACTGGTCGGCGGTGCTTCGGTCAGAAGTGGAGAATTCATCACAATCTGCAAAACATGGTCAGACGTAAAATCGATTAAAAAGTAGGAGAAAGTATGAAAATTGCAATCAATGGCTTCGGACGTATCGGCCGAGCAGTAGCCAAAATCATTACTGAGAGAGAAGGTTTTGATCTAGTCGCTATCAACGATTTGACTGACGACGCCACCTTGGCTCATCTGCTCAAATATGATTCAAATTATGGTGTTTGGGATCACGAAGTCGGTTACGAAGAGGGCTCCATTATTATCGACAAACGAAAGATCCACTCATTTGCCCAGAAGAATCCAGCTGAATTACCTTGGAGTGAGCTTGGGATTGATGTAGTTGTAGAGTCGACGGGATTTTTTCTGACGACCGAAGATGCCAATGCCCATATCAAAGCAGGGGCGAAGAAGGTGGTCATGTCCGCACCGCCAAAGGATGAGACTCCGATGTTTGTGATGAGCGTAAACGCTGATGATTACAAAGGTGAAGAGATAATTTCAAATGCTTCATGTACGACGAATTGTATTACTCCTGTGATGAAAGTTCTCGAGGACGAATTTGGGATCGAAAAATCATTGATGACGACGATTCACTCATATACTGCAGACCAAAATTTGGTTGATGGCCCACACAAAGATCTGCGTCGCGCCCGAGCGGCTGCTTGCAATATTGTCCCGACCTCAACTGGCGCGGCCAAAGCTGCTTTCAAGACTATTCCAGAGCTCAAAGGCAAATTTGATGGTTTGGCAGTACGTGTACCGACACCAGTAGTTTCACTCTCGGATATCGTGGCAGTGCTGAAGAAGGACGTCACTGCCGAAGAGGTGAATAGGGCGTTCAAGAAGGCAGAAGAGGAGAAAATGAAGGGAATTCTGGGCACGACTGATGAGCCACTCGTTTCTTCTGACTTTATCGCCACGAAATTTTCCTCGGTTGTTGATCTCTCTCTGACACAGGTTGTCGGAGGAAATTTGGTCAAAATTATAGCTTGGTATGACAACGAGTGGGGTTATTCGGAGAGACTTGTGGACATGATTGAAGTAGCCAACAGCAAATCAAAAAATTAGAAATTAGAGCAATTAGAAATTAGGAATTTAACTCCAAAGGAGTTCAGGTGTGTCTTGCAATCCCAGGGAAAATTAAAAAAATTGATGGTGTCAAAGCCTATTTTGATTATGACAAGAAAGAGTACGAAGCAGATATTTCACTAGCCCCTGAGGTAGAAAAAGGGGATTGGATATTGATGCATGATGGCCGAGCGCTATCAAAGATTACTGAGAAAGAAGCGCTTGAGAATCTGGAATTTATCAAAACCCATGAGGGGATGGAGTGTTTGCTCTAGGCCGCTATAAAGGTTTTATTTGATCTCGATTAAACACCTCATATATATGCCTGCCCGCCTTTGGAGGGAGGTGTTTGTGTTACAAATAAAAAACCGCTGAGATTTCAGCGGTTTCTGATTTATCTGCTATTTTGTTGTTCTGGTCTCGGACGGAGTCTTTTGTAGAGGGGAAGAGGTTGGCAATCTGTCCCTTGCCTTTCCTGATTGAGCGGATCGCCATCCCACAATTTGATAAGGAAATGCCAGATAGTGCCAAGCGGACCAGCGATTGCCATGAGCGTGCTGAAATCGTCCTCAGAGTCGAACTGTTTCTCGTAGGTTTGACCTTGAACGATAACTGCCCACATCCATAAAAGGATTATGGCGATTATCCACCGAAACAGTGCGAAGACGCCAAACGGTGGATAGGCTCCGCAGGCCCAGCCGATGATCAGCCAATAAACACCGAAGACCACGATCCCAACGGCGATGGTAGCGATTCGATTGAGCAGCCCTCTCCACGGATAGAGAAGATTTTGCGCAATTGCGCACCAGCCGCTCAAATATCCGCCTGACCAGTTGAATCCGATCTGTCCTGCGATAGATTGCACCAATAGGTAACAGGGTAGGATGACCGGGGCGGTCAAGGGAAGAAAAAATCGGTCAGTCAGGCCAGCGTTCAACTGGCGGTCATAGTCGTATATTCCGACCATGAGCGTTACGGTGACGAACCAGATCGCTATCAGCGCGATAGTCTTGGAATACCATTGCTGGTATTCTGGGAGTAGACTGCCTTGGCAGTAAAACAAAGCCAGGGCATAGCTTGTCATTAATATGACAAACAGGAACAAAGCAAGAAGTCTTCTAAGCCAAACCATATTTCTGTCTCCTTTGGTCGAAGCGTTTCGTTGAGAGCATAGTAGCACAAATTAGGAGTTTTGGGAAGAATGTGGCGTAATATGGCGAATACTTTGTCTTTCATTGTGGCTGGGAGGATGACGGGGTATAATAGAAGCAGGGAATTAACTAATAAAACGGAAGGGACATTATGGGTTTGAAAGAATTGCTCAAAGGAGCTGTCGAAGGTACTGGGGAAGTAGCAGAGTCGTTAATGACGGCGGTCACTGGAGTCCTCAAAGAGGGCACAGAGGACGTTGCCAATATATTTGGTGCTGTGATCGAATTGGGTAAAGATGGCGTAGTGGACGTTAGCGAAGCGGTCAGAGATGTCTATGTCAGCGCAGTCAAATCATTGACTGATTCAGGCAAGACGACAGAGGAAGCGGTTGCAGAAGTTACGACCAAGGCAGAAGAAGCAGTCAAGAATATCGGCACAGAGGGCATGGCTACAATCGGCGAAGCCGCCAAGAAGGGTATCGAAGAGGCCAAAGGCATCGTCAAAGAGCCATTTGCAAAATAAATTTAGTTTATTTTAGGTTCCACAAAAATAGAAGCATGAAAGTGCTTCTATTTTTATTTGGAGTTTAGACGTCTTTTTTGTTGAAGATTATTACCGATCCCGTAAGCCCGATCAAAAATATTCCAGCCAAAACTATCAAATTGCTTAGATTCAATTCACCGGTTTGCAAGATTTTTTGAGGATCATAGAGATGGAATATAGAAAGGTAATCTAGGTCCTTGATACTGTCAACCATTCTGGTCAAGGATAGGAAAACATATGAAGCGAGACCAAACATAACGACTGCTAGCATCACGCTCATTTTCGAACGGAGAAAAGAGGAGAGAAAAATCCCAATACCGTAGAATGCCCAGACAAAAAGGGTGACAAAAGCGGAGAAGGCGAGCAGACCTGTGATTTTGAATTCAGCATTGAATATTTTGCCAAAAACAAACATTGAAAGTGCTGTAGCTAAGACAATACCCATAGAGTATAGTAGGGCAATCACTGATTGTGAGATAACGAACTTCGTGCGAGGAATAGGCTGAGATAGATTGAAATCCATAGTCTTCTTTTCAATTTGCCCAGCAATAGCTGACCCTGCAGCGCTACCGACATAGAAAAGCACAATCAATATAAAGAAGAAAGATAGAAATTCCATGGAGAGGTAGCCCTCGATCGAGGTGTAGGCCGAAGTAAGATCGTTACCAAAAAATTTTGTGAATTGCTCAGGCATCTGCGACATCATTGCCTTGATGTCCATCTTTTGGAGGGAGGGGAAGAGGCTAATCATCAGAAGACAATAGGCAGAAATTCCAATTATGTATATTAGAACACTGTTTTTTTGCTCAGTAAATTGTCGTTTAATAATATTCCACATATCAATGTTTCTCGTAATAATGCAAAAATATTTCTTCGAGCGATGGCTCAGAAATTTTAAAGTCAGAAATCTTGAATTTGGAGAGTGATCGGATAATCTCGGCGTTCTTGCCACTGGTGGTCAAGCGATAGCCTGAAGTTGTGCGTTCAATCTTCTTGACCCCTGGAATCTTCAAATTCGATAGGGGGAGTGATTCGGAGGTCTCGAGGGAAATTGTCCGAATATTCTTTTCTCTAAAGGCGTCAATGTTTTCTATAGCCAATAGTTTGCCGTTTTTTATAATGCCGACACGGTCACAAATTTTCTCGGCTTCCTGCAAGATATGGGTTGAGAAGAAAGTGGTCGTCCCCCATCTCTTGGTATCTTCGATGGTGTTATAAAATTCGGTTTGATTGATCGGGTCAAGCCCGCTGGTCGGCTCGTCCAAAATCAGCAGTTTTGGTTTGTGCATCAGAGCCAAGACGATTGCTAGTTTCTGTTTGTTCCCCTTGGAGTAATCCCCGACCTTCTTCCTAAGGTCCAGCCCAAACCTGTCGATTAGTCTTTTGATATATTTCTCATCGAGATTTGATTTGAAGCCCTTATAGTAATTCAAGCAATCATGTCCGTGCATCGCTTCTGGCAGAAAGATTTCTCCTGGCAAGAATCCAATCTGCTGGCGGATGGCGACAGTATCTTTGTGGCAATCAAGACCGAGAATAGAAGCCTTGCCAGAAGTCGGCCTGATCAGATCCAAGAGCAAACGGATTGTGGTCGACTTCCCTGCTCCATTTGGTCCGATGAAGCCAAAAATTTCGCCCTCGTTGACGCTGATATCTAGGTCTTTCACCCCGATGACTTTGCCGCGGGTATAATATTTGGTCAAATTTTTGGTCTCAATCGCTTGCATAATATTATTATACTACAATTATATTTTTTGTTTCCAATTAATGCGTGGCGCAGGTGATGCAGGGATCGTACGAACGGATCAGCATCTCGATCATGGCCGTTCTCTCATCTGGCCGAAGTTTGGCCAGAATTGGTCCGATTTTCTTCATATCAGATTCTAGGGCGGGGAGGCTTTGGACGGTCGGTGTGACAATGTCACACTTTTTGATGAATCCCTCTTTGTCCAATTCGTAATAGTGAAAAAGCGTACCGCGAGGAGCTTCACAGGCGGAGGTGCCTTTCCCGAACTTCTTGGGCTCGACTAATTTCTCTTCCTTGACCCCGTCACTGATTATTTTTTTCAATATTTCGATCGAGAGTTCGACGAAATAATAATTTTCGATCGCTTGGGCGATAATATTATCGAACGGATTAGTGAAAGGAAGCTTAATCTTAAATTCTTTTAGCAATTTACCCACTTGCTCACTCGGTAGACCATTTAAATTCATACGTGCAATCGCTCCGACCATGATAGTTTTGCCTTTCAATGTGGCAAATTTTGCTCGAGTGTAGGGCTTCAGTTTTTCAACAAGATATTCAGAATACAACTCTGGAGCGAAAGCTTTTCTTTTTGAAGCGCGGATATTACCTTCATAAAAAGCGTATTCTCCCTTTGACTCAAGGGCGCTATAGATCATCTCGCGCTCAACCTTGGGATATTTGAAACTCTTAAATAGCGCTACAGTTTGCTCTGCAATTTCCAAAATATCAGCAGAAGAGTCCAGCAATTCTTTCAGCTTATTTTTCGTCGGGTATGACTTAAATCCGCCGGGGACGGAGGCGATAGGGTGAACGGCTCGTCCGCCGATCGTCTCGATGATTTTATCAGCGTAACGCTTGAGCTCGATGGCGTTCTTGAACAGTTCAGGATGATTTTTTTGCAATTCAAAAGACGAACTAGATCCAACAAAATCAGGCAGTACGAGGAGATAGAGGTGGAGGGAGTGGCTTTGAATCATTTGGCCAGCCAGCATCAATTTTCTAAGCGTTTTGGTCTGCTCTGTGACCTCAATTCCACAGGCGGCCTCAATGGCTCGATTGGCAGTAGTATTGTGGATAGTCGGGCAAATGCCACAGATTCTCGAAGTTATAATCGGCGCCTCCCAATATTGGCGGCCAACCAAAATTTTCTCAACAAAACGGTCGTTCTCAAGCCCGATCATCCTAGCTTTGTCGACCTGTCCGCTTTTCAGGTGGGTATAAAACGCGGCATGGCCCTCAATTTTTGGTACTGATTCCATTATTTTAATTCTCCGTAGATTGTCATCATATTTTCCATTTCTTTTTTGCCAATCATTGGCTCCAAGATTTGCTTCAGTTTTTCAATATTTGGCTCGGGAATTGTGCCGCGGCAACCTAGACAGGCTTCGCCATTGTTTACACATACAGAATTGCAACCCATGCGGGTGATCGGGCCGAGGCAGGGCTTGCCCTGCTTGATCAGGCATTCATTGCCATTTTCACGACAAACGAAGCAGACAGCGAGGTCGGGGAGGACGAAGGTTTTGCCCCAATAAATGTCCATCAAGCATTTGAAAAGTTCTTTGGCTCGGATTGGACAGCCGGGGATTATATAGTCGACTTTGACCACGTCCAATACTGTTTGGACCTTGGCTTTGTCGATCGATTTCCTGGGTTTGCTATTTCTTTCCGACTGAATTCCTCCGAGATGAGCGCATGCGCCAAGAGCGATTACAATATCGGAATGACGGCGAATATTTTTCAAAAATTTAATCTGTCTTTCCCCGTCTGGGCTTCCTTCTACAATGGCGACGTCAAATGGGCCTTCAAAATTGTCCTCTTGGCCAAGGCGGAAATTTTTCAAATCGTAAAATTGGAGAATTTTGTTGAACTCTTCATAATGATTGAGCATCTCAAACTGGCATCCTTCGCAACTAGTCAAACTAAAAATCGCTAGCGTTTTTTTCATTTGCCGATTTCTCCTTTGATTTTGTCGTATGCGAAGACTGGCCCGTCTTTGCAGACAAGATATTTGCCAATGCTACAATGTTGGCAGATGCCGATGCCGCACTCCATCCGCCTTTCGTATGAGATAAATATTTGATTGTCCTGGATCCCCTTCTTGGCCAATTCCTCGATGCAAAAAGGCACCATCACTTCTGGTCCGCAAATCAGCGCGACCGTCTTTTTGTGATTCAATTTTAGTTTTTCGATTCCATCAGTGATCAAACCCTTTTCGCCCCAGAAACGCTCTGTGGCGACTTCGGTCATTGCATGAACTTTAAATATTTTTGACCAGGATTTGAGATCATTTTCGAAAAGAAGATGCTCGGAACTTCGAAATCCTGCTACGACGGCGATATTTTTCTGATTCTTCTCCAGCATCGATGAGATAAGTGGTCGCAGGGGGACAAGGCCAAGACCACCAGCAATCATGACGATTTCTTTGCCTCGTAATTTTTCGATCGGCCAGCCAATGCCATAAGGCCCTCGGACGCTCATCTCGTCTCCTGGCATGAGGTCGGCCAAATGATGAGAAGTCGAGCCGCAATTTCGGATACAAATCTCAAAATATTTTTCATTGCTCGGTGATGAACAGGGAGCAAAAGTTGCTTCGCCAAAATGGTCTGAGGAGATTTCGACAATCTGGCCAGGCATGAATTTCAAATTGCCTCTGAGCCTGAAGAGGAAAGTCGAAGGCGCGACCTCGGTTTTTGCGGAGATAGTATATTTTTTTGAAGCAAAATTAAGCATTGTTTCCTAGGTCTTCCATTATTTTGTGTTGATTTAAGTGTGCTGGGCAGGCGGTGATACATCGGCCGCATCCGGTGCAGAGGAAATGGCCGCTTTTGTCATAAGCTCTGACAAATTTGTGATGATACCAGTTATAAAGCCGATCTTTGTTCGTAGGCCGAAAATCATTGTGGTTTTGAATTTCGGAAAATGATTTGGCGAAACAGCTGTCCCAGCCAGCACATTTCTGGCAACTACCATCAGTTGGATTCCGATATTCTTTCTTGGTGCAAAAGCAAAGTGGGCATACGGCAGTGCAGGCGCCGCAACCGAAACAATTGTCACCGATACCCCGCCAAAACTCCTCTCGACTGGCCTTGTCGGCTACTGATTCATTTATTTTCTTCTTGTTCAGCTTTGTAACATTTTTGAGCACGATTTCGGGCGGTTCTTCATTGCTTTTCTTTTTCAGATGTTGGAGTTTCAGTATCTCTTTGCCCTTGGCGCTACCGGGGAAAAGTGCAAAATGATCGCCCTCTTTCTCGACAAAAAGATCAAAATTCTCGATTTTGCCTGGACCGAAGGCGGTGCAAAAGCAGTCTTTGTCGGGCTGGCAATGGTAAATAACGGTGAAAATCTCGCGAGGGAGCAAATCAGTTTGATCGAATTCCTTCCGAAATATCTGGAGCGCTTTGGCGTCGCAATTTGTGATCCCCCAAATCGCAATTTTCTCGTCCTTGAGAGTGGAGTCGAGCAGCCTTCCATTGGGATAGAGCAAGTTTTTGAATGGAATGATGCTTTTGGGTAGTGGCAGGGGAACATGATGAAAGTTTGTGAGTTCGCCAAACTCAAGCTTACCGTCAAGCTCTAAAGGCCCCCAAATCTTGTGCGTTTGCTTGATATAATGGAATATCTGGCTGAGCTGATGCTCAGAAACTAGGACTTTCATTTCCCGCTCCTTACTATTAACTTTATTTTACATTTTTTGATCTGTTTCAGCAATCAAATTTTGAAAGTTTGGCTTCATAGTGTTAAGATTTATTTAATTAATGTTTTGGAGCTAGAATGCGTATTATTCAAGATGCGGATGTAAAAAACAAAAAAGTATTTCTTCGTGTGGATTTCAACGTTCCCTTGGCGGATGGAAAAGTAGTCGACAACAATAGAATTTTGGCAGCAGTCCCGACTATCCGAATGCTGGCCGAAAGCCGTGCCAAAATAATTATTGGCACCCATATCGGTCGACCTGACGGGCAGAAAACAGCCGAAACTTCAGTCTTGCCGGCGGCCAAGGAATTGCAAAGGATTCTCAATCTGAAAGTCGAAGTTGCTCCTGATATTTTGGGCCCGGAGACGGAGAAGATGGTAGCCAATTTGAAGCCAGGCGGAATATTGGTCTTGGAAAATTTGCGCTGGGACAAGCGGGAAGAGGAGAATGCCCCAGAATTTGCACAGGAATTGGCCAAATATGGCGAAATCTACGTCAACGACGCCTTTGCTGTCTCGCATCGTGCCAATGCCTCAGTCGAAGCAATTACGAAATTATTGCCAAGTTATGCAGGACTCTTGCTTCAATCAGAAGTTTCTCATCTCGAGCTCTTGATTCAGGATCCGAAGCACCCTTTCACCGTCATTATCGGCGGGGTCAAGGTGAAGGACAAGGCGGGCGTGATTGAGAGATTAGCCCCGTTAGCTGAAGATATCCTGATCGGCGGAGGAGTGGCTACCACTTTTCTAAAAGCACGAGGTGAAGAAATCGGCCAATCAATATTTGATGCGGAAATGGTAGAAGAGTGCAAGAAATTGCTCGAGAAACTCGGTGGTAAGCTCAAATTACCATCTGATTTTGTCAAAGAGGAGACGCCTGAAGGCGGATTCAAAATTATGGATATCGGACCTGCTACGGCCAGAGATTTTTCTTCGATTATTCAACGCTCAGAGACGATTCTCTGGAACGGCAGTCTCGGTTATAGCGAGGATTTGCGTTATCGCGAGGGCATGAAAATAGTGGCCAAGGCGATGGGGATGAACAGGGACGCTACGACAGTGGTGGCTGGCGGCGATACGGTCGGATTTATCAAACAGGAAAAGCTAGATAAGGGAATTTCCTTCATCTCAACCGGCGGAGGCGCAGCACTAGAATTCCTTGCAGGTGAACAATTGCCAGGAATTACAGCACTCGAATAATTATTTGGGGAGGGATGTGACAGACGTTTCTATAGAATTAAACAAAGCACGACGGGGCGGATACGCCTTGCCGGCTTTTAATACCAACAATATGGAGGTGACCAAGGCAATTTGCGCTGCCGCCGCCAAGTCTGACTTACCGATCTTGATCGCTACTACTCCGGGCGCGATAGAATATGCAGGACTGAAAAATATATTTGATATTGTCTCAAATGAGATCGATTCAACCGGCATCAAGGCGGCGATTCATCTCGACCATGCCAAGGATTTTGGTATCATCAAGCAGGCGATCGATATTGGCTATAAATCCGTGATGTTTGATGGCTCGTCACTAGACTACGATGAAAATGTCGCAAATACTGAAAAAGTTGTCCGTTATGCCCATGAACATAATGTAGCAGTAGAAGCGGAAATTGGCGTAATTGCCCGCGAAGAGGGCGGTAAATTATCAAACAAGGCAGTCTATTCCGCTCCAGAACAGGTCAAAAGGTTTGTCGACGATACAGGGATCGATTCGGTGGCAATATCGGTCGGCAATGAGCATGGCGCGCCTGTCGGAGAAAAACTAAATCTAGAATTACTTCGTCAAATCGCAGAGATTGTCGAGATCCCGCTCGTCCTTCATGGTTCGTCTGGACTCTCCTCTGGCGATGTTCGCGAGGCGATTTCGCTAGGAATTGCCAAGATCAATATTGATACCAACATCCGCAAAGCCTTCGTCTCGGCAATCGAATCGTCAAAGGAGTCAGATTATCGTAACGTGATGAAGGAGGGCATGGAAGAGGTCGAGAAGGTCGTGGAGCACTATATTAAATTACTTGGTGGCAAATGAAATATGATGTTGTGACAATTGGGGACGCGCTGGAAGATATATTCGTCAGCCCGAAACTAGACTCGAGATACGAGCGATCTTTTGGCTCGGGCAAAGGAATATGTTTTGAATTGGGCGAGAAGATCCCGCTCGAATGGGCGGAGCATCAAGTCGGTGGGTCGGCTTGCAACGTGGCCGTTGGCTTGGCAAGACTCGGGCTAAATTCTGCCGTCTGCACAACACTAGGCAAAGACGCGCCGGAGAAGAGAATCATGGAAGTTTTGGAGGATGAAGTCGTGGACACCGATTTGGTCAGGATAAATTCGGAGGCCAAGACTGGTTTCTCCGTCATTTTTTCGATCGATGGCGACCGAACGATCTTCGTCTATCATTCGACTGGAAAGATAGAAATTCCGCGTGATCTCTCGACCGATTGGCTTTTCGTCGGTCCCCTACCTGAGGATTCAGAAAGTGTTGAGAAGCAGATTACGACTTTGGTCTCAGAAAAAAATATCAAATTGGCTTGGAATCCTGGTTCTCATCAGATTGCTCGAAAAGCGATTCATTACAAAAACTTATTACGCCTAACCTCAATTCTGTTCCTAAACAAAGACGAGGCGATTGATTTCCTAAATTGTTCGATCAAGCCTTCTTGGGAAGATGCGCTTCGTCGACTGGCCGATTTTGGCCCCAAAATTATTGTGATCACCAACGGCAAAGAGGGCGTCAGGGCTTATGATGGCAAAGAAACTTATAGCGTAAATGCAGAGAAAAACGTCAAAGTTCTTGATTCTACCGGCGCTGGCGATGCCTTTGCTACAGCTTTCCTGGCTAGAATGATACAAGATCCAGAAAATATAGAGCTCGCCTTGAAGCAGGGGATCGAGAATTCGACCTCGGTAATCCGAAAAATCGGTGCTCAGACCGGGCTGCTCAGACGCTTCTAGAACTAAATTATTTTCGATAAATAGAGACTATAGATGGTCGTCTTACTTGCAAGATGGCCGTTTTTGTGGTATAAAACAGTCAATCATTAGAAAAATGAAATTCTATTTTCGGGGGTTTTCCTTATGATAGCTGTATCCAATCTTCCTTCTAAATTGGTCGAAAAATTGACTACATTCGACTCTGAAGTGATGTTGACGAGATGGGAACTTAGAGATATCTTCCCGCACCGGGCGCACGCTTTGGTTGCGACTCGGGCGCTCATCTCCCCATGGGAGTCGCGCTTGATTCTTGAGCCGAAAGATTTCGGACCATTTCTTACAGGGCATTTTCCGGGACAGCCAGTTTTTCCAATGCACTGGATGATGGAAATGTCAGCCGAGGCGGCAGGACTGGCCGCCCTCAGGGTAATGCTCTGTGAGCACCCAGAAAAGGTTGCTGACAATAGAGTTGTATTACAGCAGAGCTTGGGGATCTGGGATAGGCCTCCGCTGATGGTTAATCTTAACCATCCAGATGGCCTCATTGTGCTCGCACGTTATCTTGATGTAAATCTCGAGGTAAATAAAAATGCGAGCTATACAGCAAAGACGTGGCTATATAACGGTAAATATCATTCTTCGATTTCGGAGATTAAAGCTCGTCTTTGTAGCGAGAAGTCTCTCGAAAAGATGGTAGTCAGGATGTCTAAGTAACAATTTTTCTTGGCCGACCCTCGTATGGGCCGGCTTTTTATGTCTTTAAAATGAGCACAGGTTGTGATATCGTAAGCTTTGATTATAAATAACAAGATCCCCGTTTGCACGGGGATGACATAGGAGAATATGAGCTCAAAAATTGAGAAACTAAAGGGTGGCAAAGTTAAATTCAAGATTGTAGTCGAACCGGCTGAAATGGTCAAATATTTCAACCAGGCTTTCGAGAAAATTGCTCCAGAAGTGAAATTACCAGGTTTTCGTCCGGGCAAGGCTCCTCGTCCGCTTGTCGAATCATCTGTCGGGGTCTCGAGAATTATCTCTGACGCTCTAGATATTGCGGTCAACCACAGCTATTACCAGGCCTTGACTGAGCACGAGGTTTCTCCGATCACTGAGCCAAGTGTGGTAATCGATAAATATCCAACCTACGGCGCGACCGAGGCAGAAGTCAAAGAGAATCTCGAATATACGATCGAAGTAGCAGTATTTCCAGAGGTCAAAGTCGGAGATTATTCGAAACTCAAGATTGAGTTACCAAAAAAAGAGGAAGCCAAAGAGGAAGATATCCAGAAAATCCTCGACAATTTGCTGAAGCAAAAAGCCAACTTCAAGGAAGTCGATCGGGCGGCTGAGAAGGGCGATTTCGTTGAATTGACCTACGAAGGAACACTCAAAGGAGTCCGAATTGACGCAATGTGCTCCAAGAATCATCCGATGGTATTGGGCGAAGGCACATTGATCCCAGGATTTGAAGAGGAAGTCGTCGGCATGAAAAAGGCCGAGAAGAAGACTTTCAAGATCAAATTCCCAAAGGATTATCACTCCAAAGAGTACGCTGGCAAAGACGCTGAGTTTACGGTAGAGCTTTTCAATCTCAAAGAAGTTGTCTTACCAAAGCTGGACAATGAATTTTCGATGGGATTTGGCGAGAAGACGCCAACAGATTTGAAGAAAGCGATCAAGAAGAATCTAGAACACGAAATTGAGCACAAACATGAGAGCGAAGTCGAGATGAAAGCGATCGATAAGGTCTTGCCGCTTGTCCATGTCGAGATTCCAGAAGCGATGATTGACCGTGAGACGGCCAGAATGCTCGCCGATTACAGAGGCCAACTTGAGAAAATGGGTATGACCTTCGAATCTTACCTCGAAAGTCTGAAGAAGACGGAGGCAGATCTACGCAAGGATTTCGGCAAAACAGCTGAGAAAAACGTCAAAGTCGGACTCCTGATCGGTCATCTGATCAAAGAGCTTGGGCTTGATCCAGGCGATCAGGGTTCTGGCAAGAAAGCGATCGAGAAATTGGTCAAGGAATTGACCAAATAACTTTGACTTGAAGCGACATATATTGTATAAGAAGATCAGCTGACCATAATGGTTAGCTGATTTTTGATAGCGTCAGATGACGTTTCGGAGGTTGCATGCAATGGGGATTTCATTTTTCCAAAAGATTGCAGCAGTTACAGTAATCTCGGAGAAAAATTTCTTATCGAGGATCGCAGTAATTGCAGAAACCTTGCCGAAAGATAGGTACAAGAGCGGTGTTGGGGTTGTGGTCGGCGAGACGGTATCTGCGGCGATGGAACATCATTTGCATGTGACATTGATCGGGCCGAGCGCGACAGACCAAACTTGTGATAAGAGAATTACTGTGCCGTGCATTCGGCCAGTTAGGAATTATCCATCAACATTTCCCTTCCTTATCTTTTGGACTTTCGCATTGTACAACGCATTGCAGGAAGTCCAGCTCGTTCATATACACTCGGTAACTCCTTTGAGTGTATGGTCGATTGTGATTCTGTCTATGATGAAGAATCGACCAAAAGTTGTGTTCCATCTGCATACAGATTTTAGCCAGTATCTGGCGGCCTGGATCGGATGGAAATTGTTGCGAGATATCGCGATAAACCTGACAGCATCAGTGACCAGATTTTGTTGCAACAGAGCAGACAAGATTTTGGCTCCTTCGGCTTTCTTCGCAAAGAAGATGAAGCGAGAGCTCAAACTAGATAGAAATATCGAAGTTTGGTCTTCGCCAATTACTTTGCCAGAGATCGAAGCTGAGGTGAAGGTTCCTCAAGGACCTTACATCGTTTGTGCTTGTAGGGTGGGAGATGAGAAGAATATTGTTCATCTTTTCAAAGTGCTTACTTTTCTATCGAAGGAAATTAGCTTGGTTATTGTCGGTGGCGGCGAGATCAAGCGGTACAAGAAAATCATTGCCGAAAAGTGGCCGAAATTAGAAAAAAGAATAATATTTACTGGTGCAGTCAGCCGTGTTGAATTGCTGGCTTATTGCCGAAAGGCACTTTGCTTTGTCTTCGGATCCAAGACCGAGACACAAGGGCTGACTGTCTTCGAGGCACTGGCGATGCGCATACCCGCGTTCGTAATGAAGGGGTATTGCTTCGACGACTTGCTGTCTGATTGCGAAGATGTCTCTCTGCTTCCCGATGACCCAGAAGCATGGGCGGCGGCGATCAGTATGTTTATGTACGATCGCAGTTTGGCCAAGATTGCTGGCAATGAAGGCGCCAAACTGGTAGAGGAGAAGCTTTCGTCCCGAGTCCAGAGGAAGAGATTGGTAACTATTTACCGCCTTCTTCACTCTGAATAACTTGTATGTGGTCGGCTCTGCCGGCCACATACAAAAACATTGATAACAAACTTGTGAATTGATATATAATAGAGAGACCAAGATAATACGAAGGAAACGATATGAGCTATTTAATTCCAACAGTGATAGAGAAGACAATGCAGGGCGAGCGAGCCTACGATATTTATTCAAGACTTCTGAAGGACAGAATTATTTTTTTGGGTGGACCGGTAGATGATGATGTTGCTAATCTGATCATCGCTCAGCTTCTTTTCCTTGAGGCAGAGGACCAGAAGAAGGATATTACGATGTATATTAATTCGCCCGGAGGCTCGGTTTATTCAGGAATGGCGATTTATGACACAATGCAATATCTGAAGCCAAATGTATCGACTGTCGCAGTAGGAATGGCCGCTTCTATGGCCGCTTTCTTGCTCGCAGGAGGGGAGAAGGGCAAACGTTTTTCACTGCCAAATTCACGTATTTTGATTCATCAGCCAATGGGCGGGACACAGGGTCAAGCTTCTGACATCAAGATTCAAGCTGAAGAAATTCTCAAGATTCGTGAGGAAATCAACAAAATTTTGTCCAAAAATACAGGACAACCACTCGACAAAGTGGCCAAGGATACAGATCGCGACTTCTACATGCGTGCCGATGAAGCGGTCAAATATGGAATTATCGATAAAGTGATCAAATAGCACTTGAGGCCGAAAGTACTAGAATGTTTTCTTGAACGGAGTGAATAATCGTGAACCGGTTCTTCACTTAATTCAAGACGACAAATCTTGAAGGGGGGCGCAAATGTGCTTAATTAACTTCCAACAGCTTCGCGATGGAGCTACGAACAAAATCGAAATTATGTTAGAAAAGCTGAAACCGCACGAAGGTTTTAGCTGGGCCATCGATGATGACCCTTCGATCCCACTCGATTCGATTCGAGTATGTGTTACGGAAAAGTTTCCGTCAGAGAAGGAACATGAACGCGATAAGGTTATCGTATATGACATGGTGTTCCCTGCCCGTGAAAAGTTATCGAGCGGAGAAATTTGCGAGATTTATCTTGAATCGACAAATTGGTTGGCAGGATTGCCCGACCGAAGACATTTTCATCAAATCGATTGGAACGCGCTGATCGAGTTCGAAGGCGAGCCTGCGGGCTCAAAGAAAAAACAGGATTAAAAGTTGTTCGTGGCGCTAGTAGGTCTAGCGCCACTTTTTATTTTCTGCTACCTGGTTCAACCGATCTAGAGAAGCCAGCTTTTGGCTCTTTTTTTCATCTTCAAATTATTGATAATATTCGCGAAGCTTGGGTTGTCTTTGTTTGTCAAAATTATATTTTTAAAATCCTGATTCAATTCCTCGTAATTTGATGCGGCTCGAAACAATTGGTAGTCTGGATCAGTGTATTTGCCATCTTTATCTTTTTGATTGTGAATTGTTTGCAATCCATCCATTGCAAAGGCCAGTGCACCAGCCGCTAAATACGAAAGAGAGCGGGTTTTGTCATCAAATCTTGCACCATTATCTTTCCAAATTTTCATCAATGGCACATAAATGTTTTCCAGGAGATCTTTTTCTTTTGCTACTTGTGTTATATCAATATTGACCCCGAATCTTCTGTCTTGAGAGGCAATCAATTCAAGTGCGCGGTTGAAATCAGTGATGTTATTGTCTTTTGACGCTGGGTCTTTTGCAATCCATTCGGCATATTTTGCTGTTTCAGATAATATCTTCTTGTATTCTCTCGTGCCGTCGTATGGGAGTTCTGCGAGTGTCTTTATGGTGTCCATCTCTGGCTCAGGACCTCGGTTAACTTTTTCTTTTGTAGGGGTGCTCGTCGCAACTTTCTCAGCTGGAGTGTTTCCCGGTGAATCAGTATTTAAGTTAGTAGAGTTCTGCCGACGTTCTGCCGCCAGTTTTTGGAGCTCCTCTCGAGACAAAAATCTATTTGAGGCGTCTGGACTCGGAGGTGTGTTGTTCGGCTTATTTATTGTTGTGTTATCTATTACTTCTCGCCATTCTTCGATATTCTCTTCATCATCTGCTTCGCTTTTTGCTCTGATCTGAGCGTTTAGCCGACGTTCTTCCGCCATTTCCTGGAGCTCCTCTGGAGCCAAGAATCTTTTTGAATTATCTGGCTTGTTCGATTCAGCCAAAGGCTGTTTCTTGTCGTCTTCAAACATTCCTTTTTCACCGCTACGCCATATGGGCATGATGCTCTTTCTTTTAAGATTTGATTTGTTATGATAATAATACATAAACAAGGAGAAATATGAAAATAAAAGAAATTTTTGAGCTTGCGATTCAGATCGGCATTGACAATGATCCACGAGGTCGCAAGAAAATCGAAAAGATACTTGCGAAGCGCAAGGAAGAATTTGACGAATTGCCAGAGAAAAAGAAAAAAGAGTACGATCTTGATCGGCTGACCAATCCATATTCCGATACCAACATCCAGTTTGTGCCTGATATGAACAAGGAAGTCAAAACCGTTTTGGTTGGGATTGATGCTGATCCATCCGAGATTCTTCTGGCAAATGAATTAAACAAACAGGGCAGGAAGATTGACCTTATCATCGGTCATCATCCGATCGGAAAATCATTGGCCAATCTTGGCGACGTCATGGATATGCAAATTGATGTGATGGAGCAAGAGGGCGTGCCAGGCAATATTGCGGAGAAGATCATGGAAGAGCGAATTTCCCAAATTGGTCGAAGTGTCGCACCAGTGAACCATTATCAATCTGCGGACACCGCAAAATTGCTCAATATTCCGCTGGTAAATATTCATACCCCAGCTGATAATTCCGTTTTCAAATACGTGAAAGAGATCATGGATAAGAAAAAGCCGGAAACCGTCGGTGAAATTGTCGATTTGCTCAAGGAGATTCCAGAATATGCGGAGGGAATGAGGCTGGCAATGGGGCCGGTCGTGTTTTCAGGCAGTGAAAAATCTCGTGCTGGCAAAATCCTTCTCGGAATGACCGGCGGGACCGGAGGTAGCGAAAAGATTTATGAAAAACTTGGTCAATACGGCATCGGCACTGTGATCGATATGCACATCGGCGAAAAGCACAGGGAAGAAGCAGCCAAACATTATATCAACGTCGTGATCGCTGGTCATATGGCGAGTGATTCACTTGGCCTAAACATAATTATGGATGAACTCGAGAAGCGTGGGGTAGAGATTATTCCATGTTCTGGATTCATCAGACATAGCAGAATTAAGTAGTATATTTTTGTTCTCTAGGGCCGACCCAGATAGCGCAATTTTATATCCAAAAAATCCCTTTCCCAAAATGTTGACAAAAGATCATTTTTGAGTTAACATCGATCTAGTCGCAAAAAGATATGGACTGTGGAAAACAAGGGGAATCGTTTTTTTTGCTTAAAAAAGCAGGAATTATTTATTTGCAGATGTTCTTTAACAACTAAATAGTGATGAGAACGCTTGAAGATCGTTTAATTCGCAAGAGTTAAACGAAATCAATTTTTTTGAGATTTTAAATTTTCTCGGCGCAAGTCGAGAAGCAAATAGAGTCACTCAAATTCTTTTTGGAGAGTTTGATCCTGGCTCAGGATTAATGTTGGCAGTGTGCCTAATACATGCAAGTCGAGCGATATAGCGGCAGACGAGAGAGTAATAGGAAGGAACTTGCCCCGAACTCAAGGATAGCCCACCGAAAGGTGGGGTAATCCTGGATAGTACCGCAAGGTTAAAGCTTTATGCGGTTCGGGAGAGGCCTTCCTCCTATCAGCTTGTTGGTGAGGTAATGGCTCACCAAGGCGATGACGGGTAGCTGGTCTGAGAGGATGACCAGCCTCGATGGGACTGAGACACGGCCCATACTCCTACGGGAGGCAGCAGTAGGGAATTTTGCACAATGGACGCAAGTCTGATGCAGCAACACTGCGTGAAGGATGAAGGTTTTCGGATCGTAAACTTCTTTTACGAGGGAATAAATATGAAGGTACCTCGTGAATAAGCACCGGCTAACTACGTGCCAGCAGCCGCGGTAATACGTAGGGTGCGAACATTATCCGGATTTACTGGGCGTAAAGAGCTCGTAGGTGGTTTGAAAAGTCAAGTATGAAAGACCCGGGCCCAACCCGGGGAACGTACTTGAAACTTTCTGACTAGAGGTGTGCAGGGGAAGATGGAACTTGTAGTGTAGCAGTGAAATGCGTAGATATTACAAGGAACGCCAATGGTGAAGACAGTCTTCTGGGCACTACCTGACACTGAGGAGCGAAAGCGTGGGGAGCGAACGGGATTAGATACCCCGGTAGTCCACGCCGTAAACGATGCATACTAGGAATGCGGAGAATCGACCCTCTGCGTTTCGAAGCTAACGCGTTAAGTATGCCGCCTGGGTAGTACGGCCGCAAGGCTAAAACTCAAAGGAATTGACGGGGACCCGCACAAGCGGTGGAACATGGGGTTTAATTCGTCAACAAGCGAAGAACCTTACCAGGGCTTGACATCTATGGAATCCCGCGGAAACGTGGGAGTGCCGTAAGGAGCCATAAGACAGGTGTTGCACGGTCGTCGTCAGCTCGTGCTGTGAAGTGTACCGTTAAGTCGGCCAACGAGCGCAACCCTTATCGTATGTTAATTTTACATACGAGACTGCCGGTGTTAAATCGGAGGAAGGTGGGGATGACGTCAGATCAGCGTGACCCTTATGTCCTGGGCGACACCCGTGTTACAATGGGTAGAAACAATGGGTTGCCAAACCGCAAGGTGGAGCTAATCCCAACAAACCTACCCCCAGTTCGGATTGAGGGCTGAAACTCGCCCTCATGAAGTCGGAATCGCTAGTAACCGTGGGTCAGCCATACCACGGTGAATACGTTCTCGGGTCTTGTACACACCGCCCGTCAAGTCAGGAAAGCCGGTAACGCCCGAAGGCCTCAACAGAGGACCACGGTGGGATCGGTGATCAGGACTAAGTCGTAACAAGGTATCCCTACCGGAAGGTGGGGATGGATCACCTCCTTTCTAAGGAGCATCTCCCTCGATTTATCGAGGTGAGAGATGGTCGATCGCCTATCACTCGTTCTAAACGAGAGTGAGGCGAAACCTGCGTTCATCATCACTATTTAGTTGCAAAAGAACTCTAAAAAAGAGCCCCTGGGCTCTTTTTTGTGTCTATCTTAATTGACAAAAAAACAAAAAAAGTTTATAATATTGCAGTCGAAATTAAGATTGGCAGAGATCAGTTATTCTTCGAAAAAATTAGGGGTTCAGGATAGAGCGAGACAGGAATTTCTCGATTTGTATTCTGAAGAATAGCGTATTCTGCTCATTTCAATTTGAGGAGGGGCAAAAAGTGAGAGTAATTCGTTTAATAGGTGTTTTCGCTTTGTACATGGCGATCACAAACTGCGTATTCAATTTGCTGACTGGAAACTATCTTGTCACAATTGAAGCCCTGGCAATGGGGCAGACTGAACGTTATCAGCATGATTTTGTGCTGATACAGGTGATGGGAATAATCCTATTTTGTCTACTGATCTGGACTGGTGTGCACTGGTCAAGGAAAGTGTTCAACGCCGATCCAATGAAATTATCGTCGCTCATCGCATCGGGAGTTGCGGGGATAATTGCCTTTCTGGTGTTAACAGTAGCGGCCCATCATGGGTTGTCCTATTACATGCCATTCACGTTAAGCAGCGTCTGGGATCTAACGATCATAGCGATGCTCATAGCGACTTTTTCCTACGCTTGGATTTTCTATGGCCTCTACGGCCTGGGGATCATCTGTCGGCAGGTGGAAGTATGAAGATATCCGTGAAAACAGAAGAGAACACTGCGAATCCATTGCTTTATCGAGCGATCCGTATGCTCGAAAGTGGTGAGATAAATGTTCTTTCAGTTGTCTGGGAGAAAGAAGAAGGTTTCGATTTTCGGATCGAAGCCGAATACTTTCGTCCTGGAAACGCCAACTTCATTGTCTACGATGACGACGGCGAAATAATCGCCTCTGGTTGCAACTCGCAGGACCAGGGCGAAGAAGAGTTAGTTCCCTTCACTCGGGAGGGATTCCGCGAGTTTGCTCAGATGGCGAACGAAATGGGCTTTGTCGCCCAGAGCGGAAATTGGCCCAAATAGGGCATAATTCCACCTCAGTCCACTGCGGATTGGGGGAGGAATCAGAGCGATTGAGATCTCAACGTTTCGATCTCTGTGAATTTCTAAAAAAGAGCCCCGAAGGGGCTCTTTTTTATGTTTGGAATCTAATTTACCCACATACCACTCTTCCCAGTTCAGCTTCGTTTCAGTATAATTACCACATGAAGAATAAATACTCTTTCGGAAAATTCCTTTTCTTGTTGTTATTGGTGGTAGCGGGCTATGTCTTGTACAAGCAGTTTGATCAGTCGAAGCAGATTGCCGATGCTCTGATGGCAGGTGATTGGCGTTGGGTACTGCTAGCCGTGATCGTACAAGTTTTCTATTATCCGCTTTATGCCAAGTATCTCAAGATCTATTTCAACTTTTTCGGACTCAATTATACTTTCAGGAATTTGCTTCAGCTTTATTGTGCTTCCAAATTTACTGATGTTGCATTGCCTATCGCCACTGTCGGCAAAGTGGCACTCTTTAGCGCAGAGGCAAAAAAGGAGGACAAGCCAGTTGTCTCAGCGACTTTCGCCGCTCTGACTGTTGCGATCGGTGACCTAGCAATTTTCTGGGTGATCGCATTACTCCCATTCCTTTTCTTCGGCGACAATCATGTTACTGCCGGATACTATAAAACTGCTTTTCTAGTTTTCACCTTGATAGTCTTTGTCCTGGGCACCTTGGCGCTTCTATATATGAAGAATCGCAAAGTCGGCAAGAAGGTTTTTGGCTGGCTGTCTGGGAGCCTGAGCAAATTTGGCATTGATCTTCCAGGCGAAGAATCACCCAAGGTAAGCGGGCGAATTAGGGATTATTTGCCCAAAGCTTTTTATCTTGGGCTGGCATTGCAGGTTATTAATATTGCGACTTTGGCCCTGATATTGCTTGCGTTTGGCCAGGGTTCCCATCTGGGCCAAACATTAATTTTTTATGCTGTCGGCACTTTGTTTACGGTTGTTTCGATTACTCCGCAGGGAGCTGGTGTGGCTGAGGGTGCGATGACATTGGCTATGACTAGCCTCGGCATCCCGGTCGGAAATGCTCTTCTGATCACGCTGGCTTATCGCGGTATTCTATATTGGATACCATTTCTTCTTGGTTTTTGGCCGTTCCACAAGCTCGATTTGTTCAATCAGAGCAAATAGTTTGATCTCAAAAATTGACCTGTGCCCGGGTCTTTTTTGTTGACAACAAATCAATAAAGTTGTATCGTGTTCGGCATGACCCCAACGAGGGGAGTGGAGGGTAAAGCATGTTGAATACAAGCAACATTATGCCGCTTATCTTGGCGGCAGGCACAAACTCAGATTTTCTGACTCACAGCGGCCAACCATATCCAGCGATGGCGATGTACCGCAACAAGCATCTTTACGAATGGGTCCTCGCGGCTATCCGTGGGGCGGGGCTTCGAGGGGGTCTGATGATCACTGGACAGGACGGGGTTGATCCAAACTTCATCCGAACTCTTCGAGGCGGCGAGACGATGGCAGAAAGCCTGAAGATCGGCCTCAAAGAGGCTGGCAACGCAGAGTATGTTTTGATTGCTACTGCTGATTTGCCGGACATCGCTCCACACGCCGTTCGATTCTTTCTTGAGGATGCGATATCGTCAAAGGCTGACATTGTCTACCCGGTTGTGCCAGCCGCACTTTGCGAAAAAGCATATCCAGGTATGAAGCGGACACTTGTCAGGTTCCGCGAAGGTGTTTTTACCGGAGGGAATTTATTCCTGGTTCGTCGCCAGGCGATGCTCGACAATTGGGAAACCATCACTGGTTTCCTGGAGCTACGCAAGAGCAAGTGGAAACTTGCTCGTAAGCTGGGGCTGGGAGTTATGGCCAAAATGCTTTGTGGTCTGCTGAGCTTGGCTGAAGTCAAGACAATCGCGGATCGACTTCTCGGCGCCAAGACGAAAGTCACTATATGTGATTTCCATGGTGCTGCCACTATCGGCGCTGACGCCGATACCTGGGAACAGTATATGCGGTTCATAAACCGCAAACTTGAAACTTGATTTCTGACCGCCCTGTTTATCCGGGGCGGTATTTTATTGGGAAGGTTGAAAAAAGACGCATAATTTGGTATTATCTTAACGTTAACGAGGGCGTATAGACCCAAAGGGTGGCCTTCGGCCCTCATCTGTGACACTATGAGAGCACTTGTACAATTCAGGAGTAATTTTGGAGGGCGTATAGCTCAGCTGGTTAGAGCGCGTCACTGATAATGACGAGGTCCATGGTTCGAGTCCATGTACGCCCACCAAAATTGCTTCTGTCGATGTCACTGATAATGACGAGGTCCATGGTTCGAGTCCATGTACGCCCACCAGAAAAAGAACACTATTTAGTAGCGTTCTTTTTTGTTTCTAGAGCGATTTTGATTCACATGTTATAATCTCATTATGACAGATATTTTCATCTACATATCCATTCTGCTTATATTGCTTGCTAGCCTGGTCGGCGTCGTAATTCCTCTCTTGCCTGGAATTCCGCTAATGTTTGCGACTGTGTTTATCTACTCATTTTTGGACAAATTTGCTCATCTCACGACCTCGAATGTCGCAGTTTTTCTGATTTTGATGATAGCTTCTCTTTTTGTCGACTATTCTTCGGGACTGATCGGGGCCAAGATTGCGGGCGCCTCGAAAAAGGCAATCCTCGGTGGCACGATTGGAACATTAATTGGCTTATTTTTCTTCCCGCCTCTTGGTGCTGTTCTGGGCTTATTTATCGGAGTATTAGTGGCGGAGGTCCTGCAAGGCGGCAAGAATCTTCGGAGGGCGGTCAAGGCGGCGACAGGGACTCTGCTTGGCAGCCTGGCCGGCGTCGTCACCAACCTCATGATTGGAATACTTTTTATCATCTTATTTTCAATTTACTTTTTCCGATAGAACGGCCGATACGATTGTATATCCGAAAACTTTTCTATTATAATGATGGCATAATCATTTCTAATTTTCCTTGGAGGATACTTTGGCAACATTACGACATTTGGTGCTTCATATCAGACAGTATCGGTCCAAGCACAAGTTGCTTTATTTACTCTGCGGCATGATTGTTTTCTGGGCAGTTTTTGATGGAATAATTTCGTATATTACCCCGCTCCTTATCGTGGAGAGGGGAATTTCCAAGACGAATATGGGTCTAATCATCGGTTTGTCATCACTGGCCGGCGCAATTTTCGACTTTATCATGTGCTGGATTTTCAAAAATGCGACACATCGTCGGATCTTGATAATCATGTTCGTGACATGTCTGCTCTACCCATTGATTCTCTGGAAAGCCCACACCATGGGACTGTTTCTCTTGGCGATGGCGATTTGGGGATTTTATTATGACCTCCACAACATTTCAAATTTTGAATTTGTCGGCAATCACATGCCCAAGGCCGAGCACTCTTCTAGCTTTGGGTTAATCCACGTGGCCGGAGCTCTCGGCTATATGGTCGCGCCGATTTTGGCTGGGTTAATCGTCGGCTACGCAGTAGACTGGAAGCCGTTTGTGATGGCCTGGCTCTTTCTCTTAATCTCACTTTGTTTTTTTGCCGCATTCTCGGCTAGTCAGAAGAAGAAAGAGGAGGAAGTCGAGAGCCTTGATATCGGCGAGCGGATCAAGCCGATCAACCTGCTTCTCGAATTTAGTCTCTGGCATCGGATCGGCAAAGTAATCGCTCCGATTCTAGTCTTGACCTGTCTGATCAATACAATCGATTCTTTTTTCTGGACTGTCGGGCCGCTTCTGGCCGAGAGTTTTGCCGAATATCATGAATTTGCCGGATTTTTCATGGTAGCTTTCACGCTTCCGCCGCTCCTAGTCGGCTGGGGGGTTGGATCTGTGACTGCCAAATACGGGAAGAAGAAGACTGCCTTTGCCGGGTTTATCCTCGGCTCTCTTATCCTCTCGTCGATGTTTCTGTTCAGTGAGCCAATCGCCTTGGCTGCCGTTGTCTTCCTGGCCTCTTCTTGCATCGCTTTCTCTTGGCCAGCGATCAACGGCGTTTACGCCGA
The DNA here is from genome assembly GCA_041671645.1 of Patescibacteria group bacterium. Taxonomy (NCBI): domain Bacteria; species Patescibacteria group bacterium. Next base: position 373,358 of record JBAZBD010000001.1, read on the forward strand.
TTTTATCGGCGAGACAGATTCACTTTCGCGCGAGGTTGAGAGCATGGGGGACTTTTTCGGCAACATCGGCTACATTATCGGACCGATATTGGCTGGTTTTCTAGCCGATCGGCTTGGCAATCAGGCTGCTTTTTCTGCTCTCGGAATCATATCAGCGATAGTTGCGTTTATCCTGTTCCGGATGACTCCGAAACGAATCAAAATTGATACCGCGACCGATACTCCTAGCCACTTTGCAGCGGTCAACGAAATCGAATCCTAAACTTTTGTTCTAGACATTTTGCGGATAGAGATCTTCCGTCTATTTTAGCTTTGTGCTAATATCTTTTCTATATTCGGACATCAGGGGAGGTAATTGTTGTGACCGAAGAACTAATTATTGAGCGAGATTCTCGAGACGAAGGCGTTGATTCAGCACCCAAGCCGACGCATCGGCGAATGTCGCCATATTATCACTGGACGGAACCATTAGGGGTTCTGCTCTACGAGACTCTCAATATCGTTGATCCGAAATCGGACCCGAGCATTGCAGTGCGCGTTGGCCTGCTCGAAGAAACTTACCCGATCCTTACGGACCGGATTTGGAAATTGATCGAATCGGCCAAGGATCCGATTTGTTTCAGTCGGAGTGCTGATGTTCGTCTGGTTTTCTTCGCTCAGACCGAAGAAGGACAGCAGGCCACATCCAAGATGTACCACGTTTACTTGCCGCTTGATGCGGTAGAACTTCACAATCTCCTCCAGAGAGAGCGTGTCTAACTTTTCAGCCAGCCCCTTCCCAGGGCTGGCAATTTTATTTATAATAAGTCTATGAATTTCTTATACTTTCTGATGTGCGCCGCGGTTGGTTTTGCCTTGCTCCGCTATTTCAAGTGGTTTACCGATAGTACTGGCCGTATCGGTTGGATCGAAGAACACGCCGGCGCTGGCATGACCTATACTTTCTGGCAGGTGATGGGAGTAGCCTCGATCGCTTTCGGATTTTATCTCTTATTCCAATAGGTTCGCTTTATCTGCGAGATAATGAAACACCTCACATATGTGAGGTGTTTCATTGGATGTGACAAAATTGTGATTGCGGACGACAATGGAACTATTGATTTGCAGATTTTGCTTCTGCAACCTTCCCTCGGAATTCAGCTACAAATTGTTTGTACTCTTCTGTCCATGTTGGTAGTAGGCCGGGGTTAGCTTCGAAAGTAGCAGCAGCCATCGCTTTTTCAACGTAAATCAATAATTCCTCTTCGAGAAAGTCATGATTGCCGCCGATATACTTATTGTCTAGAAACACTCCCGAATCGAAAGTGCGAGAACCTAGAGGAGTGAAGGCAACGGTCACATTGTGACCGTTTATATTTTGTTCAGCTACAAACTTGCCAGCACCATAATATCCCGCTGGCTCAAATTCAGCCTGACTGGCATCGACATCTCGGCCCAGATTTAGTTGTTGCCTGCTAAGCCCTTCGACTTGTTGCTCTGCTGGCCTCTTGGATACGGAAAATCCTAGTCCCTCTAGCAGGGAGACTGCTTGTTTCTCTCTTTTCTCCAATAGTTCTGCTTCGCTAGGTTTATCAATCGCGAGGCTAGCATCGTCAGGCATACCTGTATCTTTGAACATCATTTTCCTTTGTTAATAATTGTCTGATTATAGAATACTATTTTGGAATAAAAAGGCAATCGTCATCCTGAGAATCAAAAAAACACCATGGCAAGCATGATGCATTTTTGGTGGAACGCAGTATTGCAAGTCAGAACTATAATACTAAATAGCAAGGAACAAATTTATATTCCGAAAATGAGAATTAAAACAATTTGTCTCTAGTCCCGATATCACTTAGCTCGGGGTCAATTTCCCTGACATGAAAGTCTGATTCAATAAAAGATTTTGTTTCTCCATCAAAAACCGCTCGTCCATCGAAGTCTTTTCCTTCAAAAAATAGTGGCATCCAATTTCTATCAGCAGGCCACATATTATCATAAGGAATTTCTTCTTTTAAAAACCATTTGGGTGCCATTTCTTCTGTTTCCTTTGGTTGACCTTCATATTCGGTTACTTCAAAAATATGCATTTCAACCTCTTCATCAGTTCCATCGAAAAAAAATTCTATTACGGCTCTTTCTTTGAAAACTTTTGCAATAATTCCTGATTCTTCTTGAAGCTCACGAACCATGGCCTCTTCGATGGCTTCTCCTTCTTGAACTTTTCCGCCATAACCATTCCACCAACCCTCACCAGAACCACGCTTCTTCATTGCAAGAAGAGTTTTATTTCCATCCTCAATAATTGAAAGGGTAGTGATTTGTCTCATTTTTTCAATTATATCACAGTTCTAACTCTTGTTTATTATAATAAAAAGACTAATCTATCTGGCCCTTCGACAAGCTCAGGGTCATAAAAAATACATCAATAAATTGATGTATTTTTTATGGTGGACCCTACAGGATTCGAACCTGCGACATCCTCGTTGCAAACGAGGCGCTCTACCAACTGAGCTAAGGGCCCTGAAACGAGAGTATTATAACAAAAAAATCAGTCCTGATCAATAAGCGATAGCTTTTCGAATGAGCGTGTGGTATAAAGAAAAAAAATCCAAAAAAAGTGAGGGTACTATCGTGAGGATTGGAAAACATCTGCAGAAGAAAAAATTTCCTGGCGAAATTATTCGTCAGAGCACTGCCAAGGTTCGTCCGAATGTGCGCGAGTACACGGAGAAAGTCCAGGAGCAACAAGCGGAGAGAAGAGCCGCAGAGAAAGTAGTTGAGGCCAACCGGCCTCCATTGCCACCTCCACGTCCATCGCCAGTCAGCGTATCGCCGAACATTCAGTCTCGGATTTTAGATTTCCTGGAACGGCGACCAGCAGTTGAGTGGTATGACTACGAGTTATACGGGGCGTTCGGGGTTGGTTTGGGCGAAATACAAGCCGCGATCAGGGCACTTGGGACAAATGCGAATGTACATATTAGCCAAGATGGCGATACATGGGGCATCCAGCGTTGTCGCTGAGCAATTTAGGATATCCAGGGCGTGCAGTTTCTCTGCACGCCTTATTTATTTCGATTGAATACTTCGAAAAAATGATATATTATAACTATCGTTTAAAATATTAATTTTTATAGAGAAGAATGAGTAATACAGTTCCAAAACATATCGGATTTATCCTAGACGGCAATAGGCGCTGGGCCAAGGAGAGGGGAATGACTTCGTTTCAGGGCCATGATGCGGGATTCAAAAGAGCCAAAGAGATCATTGATTATGCCAACAACCAGGGGCTGGAAGCGATCACGATGTACTGTTTTTCCAAGGAGAATTGGAGCCGATCCAAGGAGGAGGTGGGTTATCTGATGGCGATCTTCACTAATTTTGTCAAGAATTTTCTGGATGAGTTGCATGGGAAGAATATGCAGTTGAGACATCTGGGAGATCTCGAAGGCTTGTCCAAGGGGTTAGTCAAAGTCATCGGGGAAGCGTTGGAGAAGACCAAAGACAACACTGGCTTGGTGGTCCAGCTTGCCCTGAACTATACGGGACGGGATGAGATCAAGAGGGCCGTCGAAAAGCTAGTTGAAAAGAAATTACCAGTCACAATTGAGAATATTTCTGACAATCTGGACACTTCTGGCACCTCTGACCCCGATCTGATCGTTCGCACTTCTGGCGAACAGCGCCTCTCTGGCTTTTTGCTCTGGCAGGCGTCTTATTCAGAATTTTATTTTGCCAAGGTTCATTGGCCAGATTTTACGACGCTAGAGTTCGACAAGGCCGTACTAGAATATAACAGCCGTCAACGACGCTTCGGCGGGAATTAATATTATGATTACTACCGTTCACGTAATTTCAGGGGGATTGCTGGGCGAAAGCATTGGAGATCCATTTCTGGCTTTTGCGGCCGGCATTATTCTTCATTTTATCCTCGATGCCATACCACACTTTGATAATCTTCTAGAAGACGGGGAGTGGACCTGGAAACAGTGGGTCTTCACTAGCGCCGATCTATTGTTGATGACTTCGCTACTAATTTTCCTGAAGCCAGAGCTGTCTCTCTCCAGCCCGTTCCTCTGGGGCGCTTTTGGCGGACTCTTGCCTGATATCTTGGACAACGTCCCATTTTGGCGCAAAAAGTTCCGAAGTACATACTTTGGCGGGAAGTTGCGTGCTTTTCACCAAGGGATCCATCCCAAAGGCAAGCAGAGCGTTTTTTGGGGTGCTATTACTCAAATTGCCGCTCTAACTCTCTTTTATTTCCTCTCTCGATAGAGAGCGAGCTTTTCCCCAACAATTTTGTCCACAATAAGTGTTGACAATACCTGCTCAGTTTGCTAATCTCTTTTTAGTATCAAAAATTGATCTTCATCACACTACACAAGGGGGGTCGCAGGTACAATATTCGCCATCGGCGGACAATTATCTGTGATATTAATTTTTTGTCTGGAACAACCAGGCATTTCAGTCGGGGCCAAAGAGTGCAACTATAAGGTAAAGGTATTTTATACATTGCACTTTTACTTTGTACTTTGACAATTATATAGCGGTAATATGTTCATATAGGTGAATCATATTACGGCAAAAAACGTAAAATACTGTAATTTTACAAAGAACTTTGAAAACTCAGCTTTGCTGAGGTGTGCTTGCAGCGCATTTCAAAGTAAAAATATTCTTCCGATATAAAAAATTTCTCAAATAGTAAACTTTTGTAACCAGCTTTTAGCTGGATCCAGAAATTACTAGTCAAGTGAAGTTATGTCGAATTTCTGCATTTAGCCATCTTTGATGGCCAGATGTAAGATTTCGACCTCTAACAATTTTCGTTGCAATTAAAGGCGTATGGAGGATGCCTTGGCAGAAGATGCCGAAGAAGGACGTAGTAGCCTGCGATAAGCCCCGGGGAGCTGGCAAACAAGCTTTGATCCGAGGATGTCCGAATGGGGAAACCCTATAGACCACCCGCCTTGTGCGGGGAGGTAGGCAAGCCGGTGAACTGAAACATCTTAGTAACCGGAGGAAAAGAAATCGAATGAGATTCCCTTAGTAGTGGCGAGCGAACAGGGATTAGTCCAAACCGCCGAATTTATTCGAGCGGGGTTGTGGGACTCACATAATCAATACGAAAAGATAGGAGAACGAGCCTGGAAAGGACGACCATAGAGCGTGATAGTCGCTTATCCGAAATCTTAGTAGTAGCGAGGTGATGTTCCCGAGTAGCACCAGACACGTGAAACCTGGTGTGAAGCTGGGGCGTTCACGCTCCAAGACTAAATACATCTTCTGACCGATAGTGAACAAGTACTGTGAAGGAAAGGTAAAAAGAACCCTCATAAAGGGAGTGAAATAGAACCTGAAACCATACGCTTACAAGGAGTTAGAGCCTCGATTTATCGGGGTGATAGCGTGCCTTTTGAAGAATGACCCAACGAGTTAGCTATGTGCAGCAAGCTTAAGCGAAAGATCGCGGAGGCGTAGTGAAAGCGAGGCCTAAACGGCCGATTAGTTGTACATACTAGACCCGAAACCAGGTGATCTACCCATGGACAGGGTGAAGGCGGGGTAAAACCCGCTGGAGGCCCGAACCACTAAGCGTGTCAAAGCTTATGGATGAGCTGTGGGTAGCGGAGAAATTCCAATCGAACCTGGAAATAGCTGGTTCTCCTCGAAATATATTTAGGTATAGCCTGGTATTTGTCGCAGGAAGAGGTAGAGCACTGACTGGTTTACGGCAGCTTCGGCTGTCGTACCCAAACAAACTCCGAATTCTTTCTGAATCATACCAGAGTCAGAATGCGAGGGCTAAGCTTCGTGTTCTAAAGGGAAACAGCCCAGACCGTCGTCTAAGGTCCCCAATTATAGTCTAAGTGGTTAAGGTAGTAGGATCTCCAAAACAACCAGGATGTTGGCTTAGAAGCAGCCATTCATTTAAAGAGTGCGTAATAGCTCACTGGTCTAGTTAAGAGGTTCCGCGCCGAAAATTTAACGGGGCTCAAGATTATAACCGAAGACACGGGTTCGTTAATTTATTAACGAGCGGTAGAGGAGCGTTCTTGATGCAGTGAAGATCACGCCGCGAGGCGGGTTGGAGCGTCAAGAAGTGAGAATGTTGGGATTAGTAACGAATTATGCTAGCGAGAAACTAGCACACCAAATATCCAAGGTTTCCTGGGCAACGGTAATCGTCCCAGGGTTAGCCGGTCCTAAGTTGAGGCCGTTGTAGTGGCGGCGTAGACGATGGAAAAGGGGTTAATATTCCCCTGCACTTTTATGTATACCCAAATGACGCCTTGGCGTAGTCTCGAATTAATAATGGTTTATTCTTCGAGGTGTAGCTCGGGACAAGAAAAGTTTGGTTCAAAAGCATAAAAGTTCCGTACCGCAAACCGACTCAGGTGGATGAGGCGAGAAGCCTCAGGTGATCGGGAGAACTCTCCTTAAGGAACTCTGCAAACTAGCAGCCGTAAGTTCGCAATAAGGCTTGCCCTCAGCAATGAGGGCCGCAGCTAAAGAGTCCAGGCGACTGTTTATCAAAAACACAGGTCTATGCTAAACCGTAAGGTGATGTATATGGGCTTATGCCTGCCCAATGCTCGAAGGTCAAACCGGTCCTTGATCGTATTTATTACGCTAGGGGAACGACTAAGCCCGAGTGAATGGCGGCCGTAACTATAACGGTCCTATGGTAGCGAAATTCCTTGTCGGGTAAGTTCCGACCCGCACGAATGGCATAACGATCTGGACACTGTCTCAAGGAGAGATCCGGTGAAATTACAGAACCGGTAAAGATGCCGGTTACTCGCAGCAAGACGGAAAGACCCCGTGGAGCTTTACTATAGCTTGGTATTGAATCGGGGAAATAAATGCGTAGGATAGGTGGGAGACTTTGAAACTATGGCTCTGGTCGTAGTCTAGTCAACAGTGAAATACCACCCTTTTATTTCTTTGATTCTAACTTTTCTCTGTGATACGGGAGAAGGACAGTGCTAGGTGGGTAGTTTAACTGGGGCGGTTGCCTCCTAAATTGTAACGGAGGCGTTCAAAGGTATGCTTAGCCCGGATGGAAATCGGGCCTCGAAGTATAAAAGCACAAGCATGCTTAACTGTGAGACCTACAAGTCGAACAGACGCGAAAGCGGGATTTAATGATCCGATATCATCTCGTGATAGAGATATCGCTCAACGGATAAAAGTTACCCCGGGGATAACAGGCTGATCGCATCCAATAGTCCACATAGACGATGCGGTTTGGCACCTCGATGTCGGCTCATCCTATCCTGGGGCTGAAGCAGGTCCCAAGGGTCTGGCTGTTCGCCAGTTAAAAGGGTACGCGAGCTGGGTTCAGAACGTCGTGAGACAGTTCGGTCCTAATCTGCTGTGAGCGTTGGAAACTTGAGTGGGTGTTCCCCTAGTACGAGAGGACCGGGGAGCGTGAACCTCTGGTGCGCCTGTTGCATTAACCTAATGCAGAGCAGGGTAGCTATGTTCAATTGGATAAGCGCTGAAAGCATATAAGCGCGAAGCTGGCCACAAGATTAGGTTTCCATATAGACCCCTAGTAGACCACTAGGTTGATAGGCCTTAGATGTAAGGACAGCGATGTCTTCAGTCGAGAGGTACTAATAGGTCGAAAGCAATGAAAATCTACTTGACTAGTAATTTCTGGATTCGTCCAGAACTTATCGAGCGTTTAAGATACTTTGGTGTTGGCTCGTCCTTCGACTTCTCTTTCCGCCGATGGCGGATAGCGAGTCGATATGGGATAAGCTGGTGCCAGAGATCGAGCTCATGTTTTTTTCAAATGTGAGTGTGGCAATATTGCCACACTCCGTGTGCAAGAAACAAATATTGAGACTTTAGAAAGTTGTGTGTTGGTGGTTTTAGCGAAGTGGGTACACCTCTTCCCATTCCGAACAGAGAAGTTAAGCACTTCAGCGCCGATGGTACTTGGACCACAAGGTCCCGGGAGAGTAGGACGCCGCCGACACAGAGTTTTCTAAAGTCTTTTTTTGTACCAAAAAATCGGGTTTGCCTCCGATATTTTTTTGGTTAATTTTTTTAATATCTGAAAACAGACGTTATTTCCCGATGCCTTGGCTGTATCGGAAGAGATAAAAGTTGTCATCGGCGAGAGTATTTGGTGCCATGCTTGCGCTTGTGCAAGTCAAATTTTTTATGCTTGTGATATCCTCTGCTATCGAGATTTCCAATTTTGATAAAATATAAAATCCCTGTCCGTTACTGCATTTTTCCTGAAAATAATCATAACGGCATTTACTGCTAGGACTAATCCCAGCATAGCAGCCCTCATCTTTGAAGAGTGGGTCGTGTGGGACTGATCCGGTGAAATATCCGCCTTCAACCAGTTTCTGTGCTATTGAAATCGGATATGTGCTCGGTGTCTGGGTCACGTCAAGCCATGAAATCCAGCCCCAACCATCACCGCTAAGACCGGTCCCGGGGATATAATAGTTTCCCGTGTCCTGATAGAGCAGAGAGTATGCTGTGTTGATTTGACCCACGTCACTTTTTCTTCTGGAATCACGTGCCTTCTTCTGCGCAGTTGTCAGATTGACCACGACAACAGTCGCCAAAATACCGATGATGGCGACGACTACCAGGAGCTCGATAAGGGTAAAGCCAGAATGAAATTTTTTCGGGCTTGCTTTCATTAGCTCCCTATTTTTATAACGAAGAAATTATTCACGTCTTGGCGGTCGGTATATGAAGTGTTCCAAACCGTACTGTCTACAGCACCACTTCCTTTTAAGTTTGTCAGTATGGTGGTGGCGCCCGGGACGCCTGATGAATTTGCAAGATTACTGTTTGGCGTGTCTAATCCTGTCCATAAGTAATATGTGGTTGCTAAGTAGGTGGGAACTGCGCAATCCAGACCCTGCACACCCGTATAATACACATACTGAACATTGTAGGCATGGTTCGGGTCTTTGCGCGTATCGTATCTAACGACTGGGTCTACGGGCATGGTGGGCAAATATGCAGGCACGAGTATCTTCTTAAAATTTTGTTCTTTGACTGTCCAGCTGGTATTCGCACAAGCACTGTCGTAGTAGCTGCTGCTGCCCCTGGCCATTGCTTCAAGCTGAACAGCTTTATTTATCTCTTGAATATCGGAAACTCTCTTGGCGTCTCTGGCTTTCTTCTGCGCAGTTGTCAGATTGACCACGACAACAGTCGTCAAAATACCGATGATGGCGACAACCACCAGAAGTTCTATGAGGGTAAAAGCTCTATTTCTTGTCTGTTGTTTTTTCATCTTAAAAAAATTGTTTGCCTACAAAATCCAACCAGGTTGGTCAATAATAGTAGGAACGTCGCAATCAGTTTTCCCGCCAAGGTTCCAACCGCCATCTTGCACGGAATTGCCCCATTCAGGCTTTGTTTCCAAGAATTGACCGTAACATGTTTTGTCACCATAGTTGCCAGCGGTTGTCTCGAGCCAGGCTCGGATAACAATACCGTTCGACGGGCCCAAATTATTATTATATATATACTTGAAGGCAATATTTCTATTGGTTGGATCCGTTGGGAGGACTGAAATATAGTTTCGAAAGTTGTCCGCCAAAATATTGCCTGTTCCCAAGTGCCCGTGAGTGTTGTTGCCTTGTATGTACTGCGCCCCGTAGTAACACCAATCGGTGGCCCCCCTGCCGCCGCACGAGTCGTCTTTGGCTGGATATGTGCCATTGTCTAATTTATAAAGCCTCGCCGCTGTAGCGACGCTCTCTATATCAGAGATTCTTTTCGCATCCCTGGCTTTCTTCTGAGCAGTCGTCAAATTGATCACGACAACAGTCGCCAAAATTCCAATGATGGCGACGACTACAAGAAGTTCTATCAATGTAAAACCCCTCCTGTTTTGCATGTCAATATTATACAAGACAATTGGTAAATAAAAAATACCCCCGATTGCTCGGGGGTATTTTTGTGACTAGGCGCCGCAACCGGTGCAGCCGCCGCATGATCCTGGATCAATTGTCATAATATGCCTTATTTTAATTATTCTTATTTAATTATACCAAACCTGTCAATTAGAGCAGAATCGCCTCGCGCAGGAGCGGAATGATTTCGCCATATGATTTGGCGGCGATACGGTAAGCAGAACGACCCTTCTCGGTCAGGGAATAGAGAATTCGGACGCGAGAACCAGCGGCAACTTCGTGAGTGGTGGCGTAGCCTTCGTTTTTCAATTGCTCAAGCGCTGGGTAAATCGTTGACTCGGTTGGTCGACAAGTGCCCTCGGAAAGCTCTTCAATTCTTTTGACAATACGATAACCGTAGGATTCTTTGTCCTTGTAAAGTGTTTTTAATAGGAAGAATTTAATCAGTCCCTGATTGATTAATTTCCGCCAGTAGCCTTCATTGGTCAAATCCACAATTCACTCCGCAAATTAGTTTTATTGCTAATATTTTTAGAATTGAAAAAGCGAGTTCCCTCGCTCGTCGTCGTATCTTTAACTTATATCAATCTCACTATCTTGTCAACCGTGTTGAGATTTCGGAATTGTGCTATAATTTGGCCGAAGGAAGTGAATCAAATGCCAGAATTACCAGAAGTTGAGACAATCAGACGTGGGCTCAAGGAAGTTATTTGCGGGAAAGCGATAACTAATTTTGAGAAACGTGACGTTAAAGTTATCCAATTTGAGCCCAAGGAGATTATTGGTGCCAAAATTATCGATGTCGAGCGCCGAGCCAAGATTCTCATCTTCAAGCTGGATAACAAAAAGTCGATTTTGACACATTTGAAAATGACGGGGCAACTGATTTGGGAGGAAAGTGCGGGAGGCAAGGATTTCCAGCTGAAGAAATCTCGGGTGGCTGGCGGTCATCCTAGCCCAGATTGGGTGGCCAAATTGCCAAACGTTCATACACGTTCGATTTTTTATTTTGATGATAATTCGGTTTTGTTCTTCAACGATTTACGTCGTTTTGGCTATATGAAATTGTATGATACGAAGGATCTGGATAATCTGACTGAATTGAAAAAGTTAGGTCCAGAGCCATTTTCTGACCAGTTTACCGTAGACTACCTGATGCGAAAGGCGTCCAAGATCCCAAATCGCAAGATTAAGCAATTCATCACAGACCAGGAAATTATTTCCGGAGTAGGCAATATTTATGTCGATGAAGCTCTATTTTACGCCAAGATTTCGCCGCTTCGATTGGTCAAGGATATCAAGCTTTCGGAGTGGGGACGGATCCGCGAATCAATTGTTAAAGCGTTGGAACTAGGATTAAAATATGGCGGGTCCTCCGAGGATACTTATGTCGACGCTTTTGGTAATCAGGGCACGATGAACGATCACACCAATGTATACCGACACACCGGCGCGTATTGTCCTGACGGTTGTGATGATACAATTAAGAGAATAACGCTTGGCGGACGCGGTACGCATTATTGCCCGAGCTGCCAGAAATAAGGAAGAAAATGGAATTTGAAAATGAAGATGAAAAATTTTTGGTCGAAGAATTAGTTAATTTATTCGACACTTTGCCGGAGCGGATGAACGAAGAACTTGCCAAGGGCGGCAATGATTGGTTGGCCGCTTATGGCTCAGTCTTGCAGAGCGTTTCTGGCTTCGCTGAATCTCCGGATGGCAAGAAATTCTTGCCAAACAAATACTGTTTGCCCGGAAAATACGAAGAAGCGATGGGAGATTTGCAAGCATTAAAAGACGAATATAAATCGTTAGCTCCGGGGGTCAAGGATCGTCCAGACATTTCGGACGAGAAAAAAGAGGAGCTTGTAAAAAGTTTACAACAGATCGGTACGAAACTTGGCTTGCCAAGCGACCTTGAAAATAGTCCCAAGCTTTGATAGTATATTTGTAATGAATCTTATCGCTAACAAAAACTGGTTTTTCTTTTACTTTACTCTGACCAAGGGCCAGTCTATTTAGCGTATTACTCAAAAAACGTTGAAGCTACTGGCCAGATGGCCAGTTTTTTGTTTTTATGGGCCTTGGATCATTCTAAGGCTCCGTACGAAGCAAAAATTCCCCAAAAAGGAGATCCCCATGAGAAAGGACTATTTTGTTCGAGATCCTTTCGGCCCCGAAGGCGAGAAAAAGCATCTGTCTGACCGTGAACGTTACGACGAAATTTGGAAGGTAAGCATGAAGGCTCTGGAGCATCATGCGTCTCTCCACATTGGAGACGTAACAGGGGTCATCATCCTGACAATCCAGGGCGCCAATCTGCGCACCGTTCGCAAGCGGGCAAAATTTCTCGAGTCGCTCGGCCCAGGCCGCCAATTCGCGGTCAAGCGCTACATCACTCAGATGGTCAGCGCTCACTACTATCCTTTGTTCGCGAATTAACTCTACCCTATGAGGTGTCCGATCTGGACACCTCCTTTTATTTCTTGCTATACTTTCTTCATAAAAGTAACGGATTACTGATTATGGAAAAATACGCAGCGATTATCCTTGCCGCTGGCAAGGGCACCAGGATGAACGACGGTTCTGATTCACCGATTCCGAAAGTAATGTTTGAGATTGCTGGCGAGCCGATCATCCGCCATAGTGTCGATTTGATCAGGCATGCGGGCATAGATGATGTCGTCTTGGTAGTCGGGTACAAGAAGGAGCTGATCGAGGATTTTTTCAAAGACGAAGTATCTTACGCTGTTCAAGAAAATCAGCTTGGTACTGGCCATGCCGCGGCGATGGCCAAGCCACTTTTGCGGGGCAAGACTGAGTCAATCATCATTTTTTACGGTGACAATCCACTCTACAAGCCGAGCACGGTGAAGAAAATTATCGAACTTTATGAACAAGAAAAACCAACTGTGGCGATGCTTTCGGTCGTATTTGACGATCCAAAGTTTTGGGGATTTGGCCGAATTCTGCGCGATGATAGTGGCGAAGTGATAGGAATTGTGGAGCAAAAGGATTGCACACCAGAGGAGTCCCTAGTCAAAGAGTCAAACCCAGGGTTCTACATCTTTAACGCTGAATGGTTTTGGGATAATATAGAGAAAATAGGCAATGAGAATGCTCAGCATGAATTTTATTTGACCGATATGATTGTGAAGGCCAAGGAGCAGAACAAGCGAATTGTGGCTATGCCCGTCTCGAGAGAGTCGGAAGCGCTCGGTATCAATAACCCCGATCAATTGGCGCTCGCAGAAAAAATATTGAAAGAAAGAATCGAGGAAAATGACAGAAGCTAAGGTTCAAGAGAAAGTAGGAGGGCTGAAGGACGAGCTTACTGATGTCGTTAGAGATGAGCAATCGAAGGAAAAGGCGATGATGCTGTTGGACTACAAGATCAAAACGATCCACGATTCTACTCGGACCGATTTTTCTCCGATGGCCAAAGTGCATAACAATCTGAGGATGAGATTTCCATGGTACTACAATTGGCACATCAGCCCCTGGAGTTCCGTCACACATCGTCTTATTCTATTGCTACTTATTATCGCGATTATTTTTCTTTTCTATATCACCAAGTCTGGCAACTAGTCTACCTGTTGCATTTTTGCTCTCAATATCGTTTGATTAGCTTATGCCAAATCAACTAAGAGTTAGAGCGGTAGTCTTGAAAGGTACCAATTTTGGCGAAGCCGATCGTATTTTGACGGTTTTGACAGATCGACTCGGCAAGATCAAAGTGATGGCCAAGGGGATTCGCAAGATCAAGTCTCACCTAGCTGGAGCGCTGGAGCCTTTTATGCTGGTCGATTTGCAATTGCATGAGGGAAAAACTTTCTATATCGTGACCGGAGCGGCAATAGAGCGGCCCTTTCACTCTCTGCATGAAAATTTTGGAAAAGTCGGCCAAGCATTCTACTTTGGAGAATTAGTCGACCGATTTATCGAGGAACGGCAGAAAATCCCCGAAATATTCCAATTATTTGAAAACGGACTCGAGCAGATAGAGATAGGGATCAGGTCGATAGTTTTGAGGGGATTCGAGCTCAAAATCGTCGAATATGCCGGGTTCAAACCCGAGCTAAATAATTGTGTCCACTGCAAAGAGAAAATTGCACCAGGTGAAAATTTTTGGGATTCGGTCGAAGGTGGTATAATTTGCACAAATTGTCAGAAGATTCATCACCACGGCGAGCGGATAGGGGACGAAGCGGTCAAATTGCTCCATTTCTTCGAGCGAAGTGACTTGGGCACGATTAGCCGACTCAAGCTGGCCGAATCAGCCGAGAAGGAAGTCGAAAAAATTCTGGCCAATTATGTAGGGAGCATCCTAGAGCGAGAGCTGAAGAGCAAAATATTTTTGATAAAATAAAATGTGAGGTATGAAATGAGCGAAGTGACAAATTATGGCATAGGGAATCTTGGCCTTCCTGACCAAAACAAATTTCGAGTGATGTCATGCGGCGCTATTGACCGTGAACAAATTGTGAGTGAGAATTGGGCGTTAGTTTTTAAATTCAATCAGGACAATTTGTCGGAGTGGAATAAGGCTGTCGATATCGTAGACCAAACCAACAGAAAACAGTGGGATGTCGCGACTGGCCCCGATCCTGATGATGACACCAAATCTGCGGTCTACAGACGCACAATTGATCCCTCTGGGCAGTTGAGCCTCGGCAATTAGTCGATTGTAAGAACTAACTTTATCGAGGGATTTTTTTCTGCTATAGTAGGGTTACTTAATCGAAGGAAATGATGGGCAAGAACGACAAGATGGAAAAAATAATTTCACTTTGTAAGAGGCGTGGTTTTGTCTATCCGTCCTCTGAAATTTATGGCGGATTTGCCAATGCATACGATTTTGGCCCACTCGGGTCTCAGATGAAGAAAAATATCAAAGACGAGTGGTGGAGACGCTTCGTCACATTTCGTGATGATGTTGTTGGTCTCGATAGCGCTATCATCCAAAATCCCAAAGTATGGCAGGCGTCGGGACATCTGACCTCTTTTTCCGACCCGCTTTTTGAGTGCAAGAAGTGCAACCAGCGTTTCCGAGTTGATCATGCCAACGAAGCCAAAGAGAAATACAAGAATCACGAGGAGATGACGAAGGAAGAGAAGGCTATGGTAGTCTGCCCACAGGGCGGCGAGCATAGTTTCACTGATGCCAAAGAATTCAACTTGATGTTCAAGACCTTCATCGGGGTGACCGATGATTCCTCGTCTGTGGCCTATTTGCGTCCAGAGACAGCTCAGGGAATATTCATCAATTTCCAAAATGTATTGCAATCTACTCGGGTGAAAATTCCTTTTGGTATAGCCCAAATCGGCAAGGCTTTTCGCAATGAGATTACCCCTGGCAACTTCATATTTCGCACCCGTGAATTTGAACAGATGGAGATCGAATTTTTTGTCGCTCCAGACAAGGCGGAGTCGAAGAAGTGGCATGACTTTTGGATCGAACAGGTCAAAAATTTCTATTTGGATCTTGGAGTCAATCCAGAAAATCTGAAACTTCGAGCTCATGACAAATCAGAATTATCTCACTATTCTGCCGGGACGACCGATATTGAATATGAATTTCCTTTTGGCACCTCAGAATTAGCTGGAATTGCCCAGCGAACCGATTATGACTTGTCTGAACACGAGAAGGCTTCTGGCCAGGAGCTCAAATATTTTGATGAAGAATCTGGCAAGAAATTCACTCCCTATGTGATTGAGCCCTCCCAAGGTGTTGATCGCGCGATGTTGGCTTTCCTTGTTGATGCGTATGACGAATCAGACGGCACGGACGGACGCAAGGAGGGGGAAGTTACTATGAGAATTCATCCCAAATTGGCGCCAGTTAAGGTTGGAATTTTCCCACTGGTCAAGAAGGAAGGTTTGCCAGAAATCGCCAAGAAAATCTCAGAGGATCTGAAAAGGCATGGTATCACTACATTTTATGATGAATCAGGCTCTGTGGGGCGCCGTTATCGTCGACAGGACGAGATTGGCACTCCTTGGTGTATCACGGTAGATTTCGACTCTCTGACTGACAAATCTGTCACACTGAGAGATCGTGACACGATGGAGCAAGAGAGAGTATCAATTGCAGAAATTGCTACTTTGATTGCTGGCAAATTGAGATAAGATATCCCTTTGAGATTTAATAGTTGGTTCTGATCGAATAATACTGCCAAAATATAAAAAATCAGCTCTTCTGGAGCTGATTTTTTTGGTATGCAGAAATATCCACAATATATGGGGCTTTTTGGTTGACTGAGAAGCGAACAGGGCTTACAATATGAACAAGTGGTAAAAAGTGGGAAGAAGTGGGAGGGTGATTAATAAATATCTGAGATTAAAACATGTTTATCGGAGAGTATTCACATTCTATTGATGATAAGGGAAGAGTTTCAGTCCCGGTCAAATTCCGCGGTGATTTAGCCTCTGGATGTGTAGTCACAAGGGGTTTAGACGGATGTCTCTGGCTCTATCCTACCGCCGATTGGCACGCTTTGGCCGAAAAGATTTCAGAGCTACCAGTAACTCAGAAAAATTCACGCTCTTTCGCTAGGTTTATCCTCTCGGGGGCGGTAGAGTGCGAGATCGATAGAGTCGGACGAATCAATTTGCCAAAGTATCTGTCAGCATATGCCGGGATCAAATCGAAGGTGACGCTCAACGGAATGTACAATCGAGTCGAGATATGGTCAGAGAACAAGTGGACAGAGTTCAAGAAGGGGATGGAGGAGAATTCTGAGGAAGTCGCAGAGAATCTGAGCGAAATAGGATTCTAAAATAGGGTCGGAGAGGCAGAGAGAAGTACATTGAAAATTAGTCATAAGAATCAGCAGCCAGCACAAATCTCGTTTTCTTTGAGGAGGGGGCGAGGTTTAACCTTGATTATATCAAGCGAAAACAAAAAAATTGTCAAAACGACAGCAAAAAACCCGCTTCATTCCGATTTATCGGAACAAGGCGGGTCAATACATCTACTTAATTATACATTAAGTGATGACGAAACAAAACTCGCTGGCTGATGATTCTTCAGACTAATTAACATACAAATTCGAAATTATCCGAATTGCAGATGGAGAACGTACGTGGCGCATAACTAATTTTTATTGGAGGTTGCTTTGGGAAGAGGATATGTTATCACAAATAGCGGCTCATCGGAGCGCGGATTCAAGAAAAAAACGGTCAAACGCGAAGTTGTGATCGGACCAAACGCAATTAAATTTATCACAATTATTATTGCCGCTGTTTTGGCAGTTGTATACTTGGGTCAATCTACCGCAGGCGCTGGTCGAAGCGTCAAAACCAGAGACATCGAAAGCCGCAAGGGCGATTTGATGCTAGAGAAGGAAAGGCTCGAGACAGAGCAAACTAGATTGAAATCGCTGAAAGAGATAGACGGAAATATCGAAAAGCCTGCGCTGGAGCCTGTTTCGGGCGTCAACCATCTTGCGGGTGACAAACAGATTGCTCAAAATAACTAAAACTCATATAATACGCCTATGCGAGGAGAATATTTAAAAACGGTTGAAGGCCGCCTCAAGTTCATGGGCGTTTTTGTATTAGCGATCGGTGGACTGCTCTTTTGGCGAATGTTTGATATCCAAGTCCTGAAGCACGACCACTATTTAGCCATGGCTCAGGACCAGCAGAGATTTGAAAAAGTTCAAACCGCCCAGCGTGGTAAAATTTTAGTCCATGATTCCAACGTTGACGATTCGGTCTATTATCCCCTTGCCATGGATGTCAAAAGCTTCGCAGTCTGGGCCGTCCCTCGTCAGATCAAAGAGAAGGATAAGGTCTCGACAGAGTTGGCTTCTCTTTTGAGCATTGACGGGAAAGAATTATTTTCGAAGATCGACAATGACAAAATGTATATTCCACCGCTCAAGAGGGGGCTGTCTTTCGATGACGCGGCTAAAGTCAAAGCTAAGGCAATTGGCGGCATCCTAGTGATCCCTGAATATAGTCGGAATTACCCCGAAGGCAGTTTGGCCTCTCAGGTGCTCGGTTTCGTCAACAAAGAGGGTGAGGGCAAATACGGTTTTGAGGGGCATTATAATGATGAGTTGAAGGGCAAGGAGGGGAATTTGGTCGGCGAGAAAGATACGATTGGTCGGATCATCAGCCTTCTCTCTCAGAAAGAGCCACAAAATGGCACTAGCTATGTCCTCTCGATTGACCGTTCAGTCCAATATTTTGTCGAGCAAAAATTGGCCAAGGCAATCACGGATTATCAGGCTGATTCCGGCACGGTTGTAATTATGGACGTGAAGACCGGTGGTATTTTGGCCATGGCGAGTTTGCCGACTTTTGACCCAAACAACTACCAAACCCAGGCCAATACCGACACATCCCTTTTCATGAATCCAGCGATCGCGGGCACGTTTGAGCCAGGTAGCATTTTCAAGCCTGTCATTATGTCTATCGCGATGGACAAAGGCCTGGTGACGCCAGAAACGGAGGAGACCTTCGGCGAATCGGTTGAAGTCCAGGGTTTCACAATCCATACAGCGGAGGGAAAAGCTTTCGGCAAAGAGACAATGACACAGGTGTTGGAGCACTCCGACAATGTTGGCATGGTTTGGCTGACCAGCAAGATGGCGAATCTTGACCTATATAACTCTATCAAATCTTTTGGTTTTCTGGATCGGACCGGAATCGACCTTGACTCTGAGGTGCCAGGCTACACTCTTCCGATCAAGAATTGGCAGGATATCAACAGGGCAACCGTTTCTTTCGGCCAGGGCATCGCTGTGACGCCTATAGAGCTAGTCTCTGCCTATGCCGCGATAGCCAACAACGGAAAGTATCTCGTTCCTCATATTGTCGATCGAATTGTCCACCCTGACGGCTCTTTCACACAGATCGGGAAGGAGGAGGGCAAACAGGTTATTAGCGAACAAGTCTCCGCTCAGATGAAGCAGATGCTCTACAATGTGGTGATAAATGGTACGGCCAAGAAAGCGAAGGTCCCAGGATTCAAAATATCTGCCAAGACAGGTACGGCACAAATTGCCAAGCCAGAAGGTGGCTATGAGGACAATGACGCCAAACTTGGTATTTTCAACCACACTGCGGCAGGTTTCGCCCCCTCTGATAATCCAGAGTATGCGATGTTGGTCAAGTTGACTCGTCCCAAGACCTTTCAATACGCCGAATCCACCGCAGTGCCGCTATTTGGTGAAATATCCAACTTTCTGTTAAACTTTCATTACCGTACTACTCCTACGGAGCCGATCGAATAAACTATGAAAAATGTATTTCTAAAATTTATCTACTTCACTCTGGCTGCATATGCTCGGAAGGTGATTGCGACCCACAAACCGTTTGTGATCGGGATCACCGGATCGGTCGGCAAGAGCACGACCAAAGAGATGGTGGCTCAGACGCTTCGAGATCATTTTGGTGACCAAGTCAGAGCCAATTTCGGCAATCTCAACGCTGAGATAGGAATACCGCTTACTATATTGGGTTATGACAAGTTACCAAGCAAATTACTCTGGCCATTTTTCCTTGTCCAAGCATATTTCAGAACTTTCGAGAAAAAGTATCCAAGGTACTTGGTCTTGGAAATGGGCGTTGAGCGTCCGGGCGATATACAATATTTTGGCACAATCGTGCGCCCTGATATCGGCATTATCACTTCGACAGCCCCAGCCCACATCGCCAATTTTCCTTCGAGAGAAGTCCAGCAGGCAGAGAAGCGCGAAATGGCTAATATTATCAAAAAAGACGGTTCACTCCTTATCAACGCAGACGATTCCGGTCTTGCCAAGATCGATTTCCCCGGAATAGCCACTGTCGGGATTCAGACTCAAACGGCTCAATTTCGAGCTAATAGCATCAAGGTCTCAGAGTCGGGGACGGAATACAGAGTTGAGACGCTGGGCCAAAAAATCTCGATCAAATCCAGACTTTTGGGCGAGCACTTTGTCTACGCTGCTCTATTTGCCTTTGCCGTCGGAAACCGCTTCGGGATTCAATCACTTGAGATCAAGAAATCTATAGAGAAAACTGCACCTCAGCCAGGCAGGATGAATATATTGCGAGGCAGAGATGGCATTATCATTCTCGACGACACATACAACGCCAGCCCGGCCTCGATCAAGGCGGCGCTAGACGTCTTATCAAATTTCTCGGGACGAAAGGTTGCAATCATTGGAAATATGAACGAACTTGGCGAGATAGAGGAGCAGTCTCATCGCGAGGTTGCCGCTTACGCCAAGGGGATCGCAGATCTGGCTGTTTTCGCTGGCAAAAATGCCAAAATGATGGCCGAAGTCTGCGGAAATGGCGCTTTATCATATCTGACCAGAAAAGATTTGGAGGCCGACCTGGCAAATATCGTCAAATCACAGGACGTGGTGCTGATCAAGGCTTCACAAAATGGCAATTTCTTTGAGGAAATCACAAAGTTATTATTGTTTGACAAGTCAAAATCAGCTGAAATCTTGGTGCGTCAAAGCCGATTTTGGCTCAAAAAGAAAGGTATTAAATAAGAGGCTTTTATGGAAACATTTATTGTTGATGTCCCGACACTGGTTCGAATGTTTTGGTTTTCGCTGGCTGCGTTTCTGATCGCGATCGTCTGGACGCCGATTTTGACCAATTTCCTCTACAAAAATAAGATTGGCAAGACTATCCGCGACAGCAAGGATGCGCCAATTATGGCCAAGCTTCATGAGAAGAAGGCTGGCACTCCGACCATGGGCGGAATCCTGATTTGGATTACGACCGCAGTTCTGACAATTTTGTTCAATTTGTCCAGAAACGCGACTTGGCTTCCCTTATTTTGTCTTGTCGCCACTGGGGTAGTTGGAGCGATTGACGATATTATGAATGTGAGAGGGGTCGGCGAAAAGGGCGGCGGTCTTTCTCTACGACAGAAATTACCGATCTATGCGGCGATAGCACTGGCGGGGGCTTGGTGGTTTTATTTCAAGCTAGATTGGCACTCAATTCATATCCCCGCAATGGGAGACTTTTCGATCGGCCTTTGGTATATTCCACTTTTTGTCGGAGTCTTGGTCTGGATGGCCTTTGCTTCAAACGAAACAGATGGTCTGGATGGTCTAGCGGGAGGAATATTTGCGCTTTCATACGCTGTTTTTGCTATTATCGCATTGGTCGAGGGCAAGTCTGGTTTGGCAGTATTTTGCGCCACGATCATGGGGTCGCTGATGGCATTTCTCTGGTTTAACATTCCACCGGCAAGGTTTTTCATGGGCGATACCGGAAGCATGGCACTTGGTATGACACTTGGCGTGGTGGCGTTTCTTACAAATTCGGTCGTTGCTCTCTTTGTCGTTACATCAGTTTTCTCGATTGAAGGCCTAAGTTTCATTATCCAAATGCTCTCGAAGAAGCTCCGACACGGCAAGAAGATATTTCTTTCCTCCCCAGTTCATCATCATCTTGAGGCAATCGGTTGGCCGGAGCACAAGATCACGATGCGTTTTTGGATATTGGGCGCCATCTCTGCGGTTTGCGGTCTGGCAGTAGCATTAGTGGGAAGTGGCAGCTTTTATAGATAAAATGACAAACCCTTACATCAACAAGAAAATAGCGGTCCTGGGCTTCGGTATGGAAGGTCAGGCCGTAGCTCGTTTTTTGCTTGCCGAAGCTACAAGCATTGAGATTATCGATCAAAAATCGTCTGAGGCAGTCTTGGCCGAGCTTTTGGGGGACGCTAGAATGGAAGCGGTGAAAGTCCTGGACAATCCAAAGGTCAAATATATTGCAGCTGAAAAATTACCTTTGTTGACAGAGTATGATGCCGTGTTCCGTTCCCCGTCGGTATATTTTGACGACAAAATGATTAGTGAGGCGAGGCAAGCGGGGGTCGAAGTTTCGAGTCAGATCCAATTATTTTTTGACCTTTGCCCATGCAAAATTATTGGAGTGACTGGGACAAAAGGCAAGGGGACGACGAGCTCTCTAATATTTTCAATATTAGAAGCTCAAGTCAAAAGTCAAAAGTCAAAAGTTGAAAGTAAAGTATATCTGGCGGGTAATATTGGAGCGCCTACACTTGATTTGCTTCCGAATCTCGCTAGCGATGATATTGTCATCCTCGAGCTCTCAAACTTTCAATTAGCGGATTTGCACTCATCCCCGCATATTGCAGTCATGACCAATTTGGAAATCGATCATCTCGATTATCACAAGGACGAAGCGGAATACAGGAGGGCCAAGGAAAGCATACTGAGATACCAGAGTGAATCTGATTTTGCTGTTTTAAACAAAGAGTCAACTTTTGCCCCAGATTTCCTAAAAAGTGTGAAGTCTCAACTTCGTTATTTCTCTAGCAAGGACAGCTCGGCCAGCGCTTCTGTTTCAAGCGGCTCTGCATATCTGGCCTCTGAAAGCGGTAAAAAAGAAATTTGTACTACCTCCCAAATCAAATTGGTCGGGCGGCATAATTTGATGAATATCGCGGCTGCCACAATCGTAGCTGATCTCTTGGGTGTCAAATTCGATCTGATCAGGGAAGCCATCAAAAATTTTGAGGGTTTGCCTCATCGACTCGAGACCGTAGCCGAGATTCAAGGCATCAAGTTTATTAATGATTCATTTTCGACCAATCCAGGCCCGACAATAGCTGCAGTTAGTGCCTTTGATGAGCCAAAAGTCTTGATCTTGGGTGGAAGCGAAAAAGGAGCCGATTTTTTAGAGATGGCTCGAGTCATCGCCAAATCCAATACCAAGGCAGTCATATCTATCGGAGTCGAGGGGCCAAGAATCAATCAAGCGCTTGAGAAAATGGGCTTTGCGGGCAAAATAATTAAGGGAGAGGAAACTCTAGACTTGATTGTCAGACAGGCTAAGGAGTCGGCCGGAATTGGCGACTTAGTCATATTCTCTCCAGCCTGCGCCTCTTTTGATATGTTCAAAAATTACAAAGATAGGGGAGAGAAGTTCAAGGAAGAGGTTTGGAAGTTAATAGGAAAATCATAAATAATATGAATAGTGTTCGACGAAAACATTCTGATTATTGGCTGTCGTTGTCGGTCTTCGCACTGATTTGCTTCGGGCTGATTATGATTTATTCTGTCTCGAAATATTATTCTCTTGATGTTACCGACGGAGCGACTGACAAACTTTATCTCAAAAAACAGATTTTTACTGTCGCGATCGGCCTTATCGCCTGGATCGTGATGCAGGCGATAGATTACCGTTTTTGGTTAAAACACGCCGGCAAAATGTTCTATGCTACCTTGGGCTTGCTTGCCTTACCAATTATTTTGGAGCCGTTCGGCATAGCTAGGGCTGGCCGCTGGATCGATTTTCTTGGTTTTAATTTCCAGCCAGCTGAATTAGCAAAGCTAACATTTATTTTCTATCTTGCTGCCTGGTTTGCCCAGAAGGGTGAAAATCAGAAGAAGATACAGGAGTCCTTCTGGAGTTTTGTCGGCATCGTAGGTATCATCGCTGGCTTTATGTTGTTGGAGAAAGATCTTGGAACTCTTGCCATATTTGTGATCATCTCGGCCGGAATGTTTATCATGGCGGGCGCGCCCCTGTCTCAGATTTTTTCTGGTGGCGCCCTGGCGGCGGCTCTTGTCTGGCTGGCGGTCAAGATCGAGCCATATCGGATGCAACGTTTTTTAACTTTTCTAAATCCTGAAAATGATAGTTTGAGTTCCGGCTATCATATCAAGAACGCCCTGATTGCTATTGGGTCGGGCGGACT
Source organism: Patescibacteria group bacterium (assembly GCA_041671645.1). Taxonomy (NCBI): domain Bacteria; species Patescibacteria group bacterium. The sequence goes on from JBAZBD010000001.1 coordinate 396,935, forward strand.
TTGGGGTTTGGGATTTGGCCAGAGTCGGCAAAAATATCTTTATCTGCCAGAGGCTCATACTGATTCGATTTTTGCTATAATATGTGAAGAGCTTGGCATGGTCCGAGCCAGTCTGATCATCGTAGTCTTTATCTTCATCGCGATGAGGGGACTCAAGATCGCACTGCGCGCTCCAGATATCTTCTCGCGTTTGTTGGCCGCTAGTATTACTTTCTGGCTCTTCGCCCAGATGGCGATCAACATCTCCGCCATGTTCTCCCTCGTCCCACTTACCGGAATCCCACTGCCCTTCATCAGCTATGGCGGAACATCAGTTATAATCCTCCTTTCAGCGGTCGGAGTACTCTCAAATATTTCTAAACATACTACGGATAGATAAGTTGAAAGTAGAAAGTCAAGATGACCAAAGAAAAAACAATTTTGTTGGTTGGCGGCGGGACGGGCGGGCACATTGTGCCCATATTTGAGCTGTATGAGAAGCTCAAGGAATCAGACAAGTCGCTCACTATCAAGGTAGTCGGTGGCGGGACACTGATTGAGGGTCAATTTTTTGGTGGTAACTCGGATTATATCGCGATTGAGACGGGCAAATTGCATCGGGCCTTTACCTTCAAAATCATCAATGAAATCAGGAAATATTTTGTCGGACGGGCACAAGCCCGCAAAATACTATCTGATCTGAAGCCTGATTTAATATTCTCCAAAGGCGGCTATGTTTCATTGCCGGTCATATATTGGGCCAAGAAGCTCAAGATTCCATATTTTATCCACGAATCTGATATTGAAATGGGAGAAGCCAACAAATATGCGGCCAAAGGTGCGACCAAAGTATTCGTTGGATTCAAAACAGAAAACTACAAGGATCTTCATAGCGACAAGCTGATTTTTGCTGGCCAATTTATTCCGACCTTGCTTTTGAAACAGGAAAAAACCAAAAGTCTCTTCGACAATGCCAAGCCCACAATATTTGTGACAGGTGGAAGCCAGGGCGCGATCGCAATCAATGATGTGGTCAAATCATCTGTCGTCTCCCTGGCAAAATCATACAATATCATACATCAGACAGGGGACTTTGACTTCGACAAAATGACCAAATTTAGAGAGTCACTGGACGATGAAACCAAGGAGAGTTATATAGTCCGAAGTTTTTTCCCACATGAATCTGGGGCGGATGGCATATATTCTGTCTATCGAGCGAGTGATCTCTTTGTTGGACGCGCCAGCATTACTTTCCCTGCCGAAGCGACTGCTGTAGGTTTGCCTCTGATCTTGATCCCTTATCCTCACGCTTCCGCTGATCATCAATTGAAGAACGGCCAGGCCTTGGAGAAAGAAGGTGCTTGCGTCATGATTGAGCAGAAGGACTTGAACGCCGATTTGTTAATACGGAAAATCAATGGCTTGATGGCTGATCCGGAAAAGTGTGATAGGATGGTATCGAAGGCAAAGGAATATTTTGGAAGCAACGCGCTTCTTGTGATTACAGAGTCTATACTTAACGAAATAGAGAAATAGTATGAAATATCATTTGATCGGAGATCAGGGCGTCTCGATGAGAGGCCTTGCGAAATATTTAAGCCATCTGGGTCATACCGTCTCAGGCTCGGATTTGAAGACGGGTGGACACAGTGCTGCCAATGTCCCTTTTGGCGCAGATGTAGTTGTCAGAACTTCAGCCGTTAGCCCGGGGTCACCTGGTTGGGTAGAGGTGGATCAAGCCGAAAAGCAGGGTGCCAAAGTGATCAAACGCTCTAAGCTAATAGGACAGTTGACCGAAAACAAACGCCTTATCGCCATCTCTGGCATGCATGGCAAGACTACTGTCACTTCGATGGCTGGCTTGGTTTTGGAAGCGGCTGGATTTGACCCTACAGTACTGGTCGGAGACCAGGTATTAGACTTCAACAACGACGTGATTAGGATAGGCCAGAGCGATTGGTTCGTCCTCGAGGCCTGCGAATACGACAGAAGCTTCCTCGATTTTCATCCTGAAATTCTGATTCTGACCAATATTGAAGAGGAGCATCTCGACACTTATCCAGGCGGTTTGCCAGAGATCAAAAAAGCTTTCTCAACATATCTAGAAAACGTATCTCCGAAGGGAACTATTATTGCCTGCAAGGACGACGATAATGTAAGGGAAGTAATTGAACAGTCCGAAACAAAAGCCAAGGTAATCTGGTACGGAAATCATACTGAGTATGACAAATTAGATTTTCAGCTTTCTGTCCCCGGAGTTCATAATTCGCTAAACGCCTTGGCCGTTAAGGCTCTGGCTGATTGTCTGGGGATTGATGGAAAAATAGTCGCGACTGCTCTATCCAAGTTCCAGGGCGCCCACAGAAGATTCGAACTCCTGGGTAATTTCCAAGGTGCGGACTTGATTGATGATTATGGTCATCATCCCACAGAGATAAAAGCGACTTTGGCCGCATTGAAGGAGAGATATCACGACAAGAAAAGAATCGTTGTCTTCTGGCCGCATCAATACAAACGCATTCTTCCTTTGCTTGATGAATTTGCTGCAAGTTTTCATGACGCAGATCTGACAATTCTAAAACCTATCTTTTTCGTCCCAGGCCGGGACGAAGAGCTGCCAGTTAGCTCACAAGATTTGGTCAAGAAGATAAACGACCGAGGAGACAGGGCCAAATTTATCGAAACCGACCAGGAGATTGCAGAATTTCTGACCAAGGAATTGGACAAAGACTCCGTTCTTCTCACCATCGGCATACCTCCAGTCTACAAAATTTCAGAGATTTTATTGGGAGGCAAAAATGACTGATATGAAAAATTATTTTATTCGTGAATTGGGCGATGAGGTCAAGTTCAATGTCCCGCTCAAGGACTTCGTCAGTTTGAAAGTAGGGGGCGCGGCCGAAATGTTTTATGAGGCCAAAGATATTGAATCACTGACCAAGGCAATCGTAGCGGCCGACAAGAAGAGTATTCCCTTTTTCGTACTTGGCGGGGGCTACAATATCGTCCCATCCGATGCCGGTGTGGCAGGACTAGTGATCAAAAATTCAAGCAGTAATATTATTCTAACTCCTGAATCCTCAGTTGTGATCGCCGATTCAGGAGTCTCTCTGGGTAGACTGATCAATTTAGCGGCTGGGCGTGACTTGGGGGGACTGGAGTTCCTGGCGGGCATCCCAAGCACTGTCGGCGGCGCGATTTATGGCAACGCTGGATCGCCGAGCTCCACAATCGGAGAGTATGTCAAATCAGTCACAATGCTCGTGAAAAAGGATGATAAGTTGGTGATCGAGAAGCACGACAAAGAGTGGATGCAATTCGGATATAGGACTTCTAGGCTCAAGAAAAATAAGAGCAAAGACGCTTTTACCCCAGTGATATTGACCGCTACTCTCCAGCTAATTCGCCGTCGAAAAGACGAAATCATGCAATCAATGAAAGAGACTATCCATATGAAAAAGAAGAATCAGCCGCTGGACGAATCTTCGGCGGGTAGCTTCTTTCGAAATCCTGGAATTGGCAAGGAGATGGCAGCTGGATATTTACTTGAAAAATCTGGAGCCAAAAAAATGAAAATTGGCGGGGCAACTTTTTCCCGCAAACACGCCAATTTCCTGGTCAACAAGAAGCGAGCCTCTGCCGATGATATCCGACTCTTGGCCGAAAAGGCCAAGCTGGCCGTGGCTGATAAGTGCGGTGTCAACCTGGAAGAGGAAGTGGAATATATTGGTCAGTGGTGAGGAGGCATAGATAATCAAGCAACATAATTATCGCAAATATCGCTCGTCGCTCATATTCGAGCCCAAAGAGGAGAAGAAAATTTCTTTCTCTTTTAAAAGTCTCAAATATTTTTTGGTTGTTGCGATCCTCGGGTACCTTGTTTATTTTGTCCTCTTCTCCCCAAGATTTTATATCCAAGACGTTCTTGTCGAGGGAAGTAGTCTGGTCTCAAAGGATCAGATTATAGCCGAGGTTCCTCGGGGCAATATTTTTCGGCTCAATGTGACCGCATTAAAATCGAAGTTAGTTCGCGACTTTCCGGAAATCCGAGAAGTCGAAGTATTCCGCGGCATACCCAACGCTCTTAAAATTGTGATCAACGAGCGGGATGGCAAAATCGTCTGGCAAAGTGGAGAAAATAAATATTTGGTCAGTAGCCAGGGTGAGGTGACGAGGCAAGTTGTGGGAGCTGAGGGCGACAAGTTGCCGATAGTTGTCGACAAGAAGGGCCTCTCGGTCAAGCCAGGGCAACTTTTGGCTTCGCCAAACCTGATTGCTTTTGTCGTCAATATTCAGAGTGGACTCTTTGATGCCGTCAATATTAAGCCAGACCACTTTGAGGTTACCGAGACGACCTTTGACCTAAATCTCTATACTGACGCTGGATTCTATATCAAACTCAACTCTCTTCGTTCGAGCAAGAAACAGCTAGACAATCTGAAGCTTGTGATGGTCGAGAGGCGGCCAGAAATTCATGAATATGTCGATTTGAGAATCGACGGATGGGCGTATTATAAATAAAATCTGGGAAGTGACCCCGCGAAAATTTGATGATTTGATTGATCAACTGTTATATAATCGCGGGCTGATTGATGATGAAAAAGATGAGGAAAAGAAGTTAGAATTTTTCCATCCCAATTTTGACAGCGGAGTCCATGATCCATTTTTGTTGAAGGACATGGAGGGAGCAGTAGGAAGAATCAAGAAGGCCCACGAGGCGGGGGAAACGGTCGGCATATTTGCTGACTATGACGCTGATGGCATTCCTGGCGCGGCTCTTCTCTATCGAGCATTACGCAAAATCGGGATCAAAACTGTTGTCTATATTCCCAACCGTGAAGGCGGTTATGGCCTTTCGCCCGAAGGCATAGATTATTTAGTCGAAAACAAATGTTCACTTATCGTGACGATAGACTTGGGAATTAGAAATATCAAAGAGGCAGAATATTGTGAAAAAATTGGCGTTGATCTGATCATCACCGACCACCATCTGCCAGGAGACGAATTGCCAAAGCCAAAATTTCTGATCAACGCCAAACAAAAGGGAGATGGATATCCCTTCAAAGAGCTTTGCGGTTGTGCCGTAGGATTCAAAGTAATACAGGCGTTAGCCAAATATTTCCCAAAGGAGCTAGATGAGAAATTTTTGAAATGGAATCTCGATCTGGTTGCTATCTCGACCATTTCTGACGTTGTCCCATTGATTGGGGAGAACAGAGTCTTGGCCAAATTTGGCTTGATGGTGATGCGCAAGACCAAAAATCTAGGGCTTTCCAAATTAATTGATGTTGCAGGTATAGACCCCAAGGCTATCCAAGCCTATCATGTTGGATTTCAAATTGGCCCCCGGATCAACGCACCTGGTCGGATCGATCACGCGACCAAATCATTCGAATTGCTTGTCTCTGAAGATGAAAAAGAAGCGCTAGATCTAGCCAAATGGTTGAACACCAAGAACGAAGAGCGCCAGGGTGAAATGGACAAGGTTGAGAAAGAGGCGATCGCGCAGGTTGAGGAAAAAAATTTAACCAAGAATAAAATACTAATAGTGGTCGGCGATTGGCAGAAGGGCGTGATCGGGCCATCGGCCAGTCGATTGGTCGAGAAGTATAATCGGCCGGTCATATTATTTTCTAGAGAGAAAGACACACTGACTGGAAGTGCCAGAAGTATCAGCGCCATCAATATTGTCGAACTATTTGAACGGGTGAAAGATACAATTCTCAAATTTGGTGGGCACAAAGCGGCGGCGGGCATTACAATATCCGAAGACAAGCTTGAACAATTTACAACCGCTATAGAGGATATTGCTAACAAGGAAATTAGTGATGAACAGATGATTAGGAAGCTCAAAATTGATGCCGAAGTACATCTTTCGGAAATGACCAAGACTTTGTATGAAAAGTTATTACAATTTGAACCCTATGGGATGGGTAACAGCAAGCCAGTATTTGTCGCTAGCAACACTGAACTTAAATTTAGCAAATTTATCGGCAAAGAGAGCAATCACTTCTCGGCCGTGGTGGGGGACAATCCGCACAGGTTGAAATTAATCTGCTTTAACTTCCCATATGACAAGAATATTATTAGCGATAAGAAAAGGTATGATATTGTGTTCAATCTAAATCTCGACACCTGGCAAGGCGAGGACAAATTAAGCATGAACGTACAAGATATGAGAGCAAGTCAAAGTTGGGATAAGAATGCCAGCAGATAAATTTAGTGCAATTTGGGTTTCCCATTCATCGATCAATGATTATCTTCGCTGTCCGAGGTTGTATTTTCTTAATAACATTTACAAGAATCCCAAGACCGGTCGAAAAATTTCGATTACCAATCCACACTTAGCACTCGGTCAGGTAGTCCACGAGGTGCTCGAATCACTTTCGGAATTGCCAGTCGAGAAGAGATTCGATATTCCGTTGAAAGTATTACTCAATATCAAATGGCAGAAGGTCCATGGCAAAATGGGTGGATTTAAGGACGATATGGAGGAAATGCAGTACAAGGATCGGGCGCTCACGATGCTCGGAAATGTAGAGAAGAATCCTGGACCGATATTGGAAAAGGCGATCAAGCTCAAGGAAGATTTGCCCTGGTATTGGCTGTCTGAGAAAGATAACATTATTCTCTGCGGTAAGATCGACTGGATCAAATACAATTCAGAGGATGACACTGTCGATATTGTTGACTTCAAAACTGGCAAAAATGAGGAGTCAGGAAACTCACTCCAGCTGGCCATTTATCGACTGCTTCTGGAGAATTGCCAAAAACGCAGAACCAAGAAGGCGAGCTATTGGTACTTGGACAAGGGGGAGATAGCTGATTTTGATTTGCCAGATAGCACAGAGTCCGAGAAAAGAGTGATGGAAGTGGCTTTGAAAATTAAGGAAGCCCGTCGCAAAAATGATTTTGCTTGCGAGCGCTCTGGCTGCTACGCCTGCGAGGCAATGGAAAAGATTCTGGCCGGGAAGGCAGAGTTCGTCGGAGTCGGTGAGTACAACAAGGAAATTTATCTGGTGTAGCCAGAATCCAATTATTCAGTTGATTATTACAAATATTAATCTATAGAATTAGGAGTGGAATGGATGAACAAATTCAGTCACAAGTCCAGGCAGCGAAGCCGAGCAAGAAAATGAGTATCATTTTCTATTCTATTGCCGCCGTACTCGGAATTGCCGTTGCGTATGGTTCATATTTTCTAGTCGATAATATTGTAAGTATGCTTAGCCATCCAGGCTTCCTGAGAGTCACATTCGTTTTAAGAATTTTACTAGAAAGATTCGGGCTCTACGCAATAGTTGCAACGCTGATAATGTTTTTTAGTTTCCGCCGACAAATTGGTTTTTTTCGAATATTTCTGACTTTGCTGCTATCGTTTTTCGTATTTTTTGGTATTTCTGTTGGTGTTTACTCGTTCAAGAACGCGATCGACTATCGTGCCGACAAACAAAAGTATGCTGAAGTTCTCGGTGCTAAAGCTTACGATTTTACGGTCAAGAACAGCCTGACCAAGACTACAAGCGCGAAAACAAAGCTTGCGATTGTAAGCGGCCGGGCACTCTGGGTCGAGCATACAAAAGAGGCACCGAAATATCCAGAAAATCAGTGGGATTTATTTGAATTTGATTTTGATGAGGCTAAGTCCACTGGAGAAGTATTTCAGCTTTCTGAAACGACTGGAGACAAAGGCGCAGGCTCTATCGAAAGCTACCTTGCAACCGATGAAGGGATCTACTGGGTAGAGGATCGAAGTCTGTATTTTCAATCAGGCGACGCAAGCACCAAAGTATTAGTAAAGAGCTTGGTGGCAAACATATTGGGTATTTCTGGGGATAGTATGTTACTAGAATATGCCGCCAAGGAGCTCGATTACACAACAGGCGCAAGAGGGATTTATCTATATAACAAGAAAACTGGGGCAGAAAAAAATCTTTCAAATCTCAAAATTTATGGCGCCAGCGACGATCCAAGATATAACGGTGGCGGAGCAAACAATGTAAGATACGGTGGCGCTGCAGAAGCAACACTCGCAAAGGGAAAGATTGTCTTCGTCGAGCAGGCCAAGGAATTGCGTAAAAAAATTAATCTTTATGACTTGACAAGTGAAGAAATCACTACCATTATCGATATTTCAAACGAAACGTCAGCAGAAAATCCATACACAAATGGGTCCATAAGATTGGTGAGCTTCGACGGCGACTTTGTAAAATATGATTCTGGGGACGTCGCGATCTATCAGCTTTCAGCTGGAAAGACTATTCTGACCGGGGCCGAAGCAAATGGTCAGCTCGTAGACGGCAAAGTCTACAAAATGTCGCTTGGGGCTGATAGTAGATACATAAATGTTCGAGATATTATCACTAAAGAAGATTCACGATATTCGCTTGGCGCCAAAGAAGAGTTGGTGAACTGGGTTGCAGGAGATGGCTTTGCTCTATACATGACGAGAACGGATGCGGATGGAGACAAAATCTGGCTAAAAGCTTTGAAATAGATTAGCTTTCGGGGAAGTTCTCCCAAGGGGCCGGATTAGCAAAAAAAAAGAGAGTTGCACAAGGAAGAAAGATTTCCCAGTGTTTTTTGTGGATAATTTTCTGGGAGCATTTCCAAGAGGACGCTGAAACACGTGACCAAAACATTGACAAAATTCGTCTAGATCGATATAGTATGCAGAATTGGGAGACGACCTTGTCGAGATTGTGACACAGCGAATAAGTTCGCTGTGATTTGTCTTGATAAGGGGAATAGTGATGTTTAAATTGCTCTGGGCAATTCTTGCGATCTGCCTAATTAGTTCACAGGCTTTGGCCTCAAACGCCAAAGTCGCCGATATGGCGATGTATCTGTCGACAAAGGTCGACAAGAATAACGCACAGTCTCTCCGACGCGTAGCCGAACTTGGTTATGCAGAAGAAAACCCAATGAAGTCGTGGCAAATGCTACAGAACGACTTCAGAAGAATCATCGACTCCGGCTTGCCGAAAGAGATGACGAAAGAACAGCGGCAGGTGGTGCAGAAGTTCATACCACGGATTTCCAAGATGGTGAATCAGTACCTTGCGGCCGAAATAATAGCTCGGTCGAAGAACTCTGAGGAATCAAAAGTATTATCCAAGGAACTTCCGATAGATGCTGTCAAGTGGCGCACTGGCCTGGTCGACATGATGACGGAGATGTTGAAATATCAAGACGCATTTCCGCCAGAGGATGGGGAGAAGATAGACCCCGAGACTGAGAGGGATGACAGAAACGATGCGATTGCATTTATGTGCGCAGAGTTTGGTCTTTCCATCTCTAAGGCGTGGACAATTATCGGTTCACAGCAGATTGGCCTATCTTTCTTTCAGGGAGCTTTTGCTGATACACGGATCATGATCGACAAAGATCTAAAGCGGCAATATCTCCAGAAGATAGGTTTTTATGGGGTATTGATCGATCCAAAAATCTCGAAGGCAGCCTTTCGCGAGGCGACTGAATGTTACGGACCAGATGATCAAGAAGATAGTAAAGAGTTTAACGACACCGCCACTTTCTTCTGTTCGCTTATAAGTCTGGGTGTGACTGGTCAAATTACTGATCCGTCATTGATCAGCGGTGTACTGTTAAACGGGAAAATAACTCCGTCTAAAGTCAAAGTCGAGGAGAAGGATCTCGCTTCTCTAATCGAAGCGACCAAGCTCAGGGCAGTATCTGAGTCCAAGCTCGATCTTCAGTTGGCGATGGTTACTTTGCCCGCTCTCAAAAGTATGGGGAAGGCGAAGGAAGCGATGGGAATCGCAAAAACTATTATCGATTCTGCCAAAAAGATCGATGATGAGGATATAACTGTTGCCGCGATAATCATGTGCTATTTCGTCGATGAGACCTTCTTCCGTAAGGTGGCCAAAGACTACATGTTCGAGGAAGTATTCGATCCGAAGAACGTTGACTATACTGCGGCAATGGCACGTCATTTCCTTGAATCATTGGCCAGATGCACAGAGGGCTCTCAGTCCTTTGACGATGAACTGACTAAGTGGACAAAAGTTCAGATTGAAGACCGCGGAGGAACACACGGAGACAAGGCCCTGGAGCTGTCGCTCTTGGCAAATGTTTCCGGAAAGAAAGTTAAGGCGGAGATCGACCCAATTGTTGACGAAATGGTAAAGTACTGGGCCGAAAACGACCCAGACACGATGGAGTATGGCTTCGCTGTGTTGTTTATGACCAATGTCGGTCTCGACAACACACGCGCTAAGTCGTACATCAACAAAATAGTCAAGAAAAACTCAGATGCTGAAGATTCGAGACTAATTAGCCAAATTTGTTTGGGGTTTGGGGAGTTAATCACAAATCCGATCAAATCTTTGGACCCGTTCGATATGGGGTACTAAAGATAATAATTCTATTTCTTTCGCCAAGGTCATCATGCCTTGGCGATTTTTAAATTAGATTTCAAAGTTAACCATTGGGAATGGTCGGATTGGACTGTGATAGCATAATGGAATACAATGAGAGAAATAATGAGGAATAAATGAATTTAATTATTCTAATTTGGCACAATTATTTGGACATGCCAAGGCATGATTTGGCATGGCACGAAAATGATATTGCCGAGGAGCTTGAAGAGTTGCATGAGGCTCGGGGGATAATCAATCGCTGGAGTGAATATTCTGATATCAGCTATACCTATACTCGAGCTTTGTGGTCGGGGCACAAGAAAATATCTTTACCGATAAATTATTTTTTGTATCTGGTCGGCTTGGCGTATATGTTTCCCAAATATACATTAAGATGGAAGTTCTTCCATAAATTGGGCAAAAAGTTAGGGGCCAAAAACAAAGTTACCGAGGTACGCAATCCATTAAAAACTCACAAGCTCAAAGAGATTGCTGCTAACTATGACTTGAATGCAGACGAGTTTGTGTCGGAAGCGAATAGATTAATGAAAAAAAGCTTTTTTCTGAAATAAAAATTTTCGCTCGGAATAGTCAACCACAATGAATCTCATAAAAAAACCGAGCCAACTCTAAAGTCTGCTCGGTTTTCTGTTTGATGCTAATCCCGTATCCTTCGGAGATCTTCCGCTAAAGAAAACTTGGGTTACTTGGACAATGATTTGAATTCGACCCAATCTCCGTAGGTTGTGCCCATCGCGTTTGTTGCATAGGCTTGAATATAGTAGGTGGTATCTGAGTAATAAAGATTGACATTGGTCTTGGTGAATTCGCCGATGTTGAAGCTACCAGTGTCGCTATAATCTGCTTGCGCAGTGCCTTTGACTCTCGATACCTTAAACCCTCTTTTGGTCACTGGCGTCCCGCCTATCGAGGTAATGTCGCCATGAGGCAATACTGAATTTGCACCAATATTAGTGGGTGCAAGAGTAGTTACTTTTGGCGCAGTTGCTTGTGGCAGGGCTGGACTTGGCGTTGAGAAAGTTATCCATTCTCCGAATGTGTTGAACTTATCGTTGCTCAGGAAAGGTGGGCAAGCTGGTCCACCAGGCATACAAATATAATCTGGGCCTTGTTCGCCAGCAAAGGCACGAACAAAATATGTAACACCAGGGCTCAGATCTTTGATATCCAATGAATCTTTGAAGACGCTTGTGGTTGTAATTCTTGTCGGTTTGTCCTTGCTTACACCATAATCAAAGCCCGTGCCAATAAATGTTTTGCCGCCAGCATTTACAATTTTTCCGACCAATGATGCTGTCGTCGCTTCGATGCCTTTTGGCATTATTGTTTGAATAATTGCTGCCGAAACATTATTTCCACCTGTTTGGAATTTGACCCATTTTCCATAAACATTACCAGTTTGATTGCCGGCATAAGTACCATCTTTGATCTCATAGATTCCAGCAAAGGCTCGAACGTAATAGGAAGTGTTGGGCTCCAGGCCGGTAAAACCGATAGCCTTGGTGTAAGTACTGTTTACCGCGAAACTGCCAGTGTCATACATTGTATTATAAACCGTGTCGCTGAGGCCGAATTGAAAACCGCGAACAGTTACTAATTGTGCGCTTGTACCCCCCGAGGCCTTTGAAGTTATGCCTTGAAGCAGTGCCGATGTTTCCGTAACTTTAAGTGGTGAACTTGTCTCAACAAGGATCGGATAAAGCTTTGCAGATGACGCAGAGAATCGGATTTTACCGGACATCCCCAGATAGGTAAGCCCTGCCGCTATGACCAAGATGATGGCCCCACTAATAATAAGAGTACGTTTTTTCATGTTATCCTCGCTTAAATTAAGAGTACGTTTTTTCATGTTATCCTCGCTTAAATATCGCGTAACAGTGTCATTATCTCACACTGGTAATTAAATATCCAGTCGATGCAATCATAACATTAGGTGTTCATGATAATATTGCGGTATAATTTCGGTATGGCGAAGAAACCAACAATAATTTATCTATGTGATCAGTGTGGCAATGAATTCCCGGTCTGGGCGGGGAAGTGTTCGATGTGCGGTGCCTGGAATTCTCTCAAAGAGTTAAAGATTGAAAGTTCTAGCGCCAAGGCTAGTCGAGCCAGCCGAGATGTTTCTCTATACAAAATTGCCGAGATCAAAGCGGATGATTTTTCGAGAATATTGACCGGCATATCAGAATTTGACCGTGTCATGGGAGGCGGAATAGTCCCAGGATCGATTACGTTAATCGGTGGGGAGCCGGGGATAGGCAAGTCAACGTTGATCTTGCAAGTGGCTTCGTCTGTTGGCGGAGTGATGTACAATTCGGCTGAAGAATCAGCCCAGCAGATCAAGATGAGAGCTGACCGTCTCGGCGTGGGCCAGAGCGATATTACACTTTTGTCTGAGCCCAATGTTGAAGCTGTACTAGATCTGGCGCGCAAGAATAAACCAAAATTATTAATTATTGATTCGATCCAGACGGTGACTTCTGACAATTATGACGCGACTGCTGGGAGCATTGTCCAGGTCAGAGAGTGCGGGATCATTCTTCAGCAATTTGCCAAAAGTAGTGGCATCCCGGTCTTCGAAATTGGTCATGTCACAAAAGAGGGAAATTTGGCTGGGCCGAAGATTTTGGAGCATTTAGTCGACACAGTCCTATATCTTGAGGGTGAACGATTCAATGATGCGCGAATTTTGCGAGGGGTGAAGAATCGCTTTGGAGCGACCGATGAAATTGGAATATTTTCAATGCAGGGCAAGGGAATGGTCGAAGTTACAAATCCGTCTGAACTTTTCCTCTCCGAACGGCAGGAAGGGCCAGGCAGTGTAGTCACGGTAGCGATAGAGGGCACCAGGCCGCTCTTGGTCGAGATTCAAGCAATCGTCGTCCCAACCCACTTTGGCTATCCCAAGAGGACTAGCTCGGGCTTTGACTTGAACCGTTTAAATTTACTTGCAGCAGTCGTCAGTAAAAACGGCGGACTCGACCTGTCCAATCACGACATATATTTGAATGTTGTCGGCGGCATGAAATTGAAGGAGCCGGCTGCTGATTTGGCAGTTTGCGCCGCGATAATTTCCTCGGCTATGAACAAGAGTTTTGGCAAGGATTCTTGTCTGTTTGGCGAAGTAGGCTTGATGGGAGAGACCAGGAATGTGACCAGAAAAGCAGAGCGCGAAAAAGAATCCAAAAAGCTTGGTTTTGCGCAAATCAAAGTGGATTCCATCCGAGAGTTAAATGAAAAATTGGGCACGAAATAGATCTATAGGTTCTTCTGACTACGGTGCTAGAAAAGTGTTCGTGTAAGTGCTTGGGTTGCTACCGCTTGAGTTGCTGGTGATGGTGTATGAATACGTCTTGGCTGAAACTAAATCCGATAGGGTGATTTTGTGGGTTAAGCCTACACTCGAATTTGCCGAAGTTTGGGAGCTTACTCCCGTAGCGTAATAGGTGATAGAGCCATAGCTCTGGTCTGTAGTATCCCAGGAAATATCGACCGAGCCGGCTACTCCATCCTTCACTGTGACGCCCGTAACGGTCGACCCGTTAGCGAGGACGACGGCAACTTGGATATCGGTCGAAGCGGTCACATTGTTATTGTCGGTAATCCTGGCGGTCAAAGCATATAATCGAGCCTCTAAATTCTTGAAGTCATACTGAATCGAGTATGGAGATGTGCTTGAGACGCCGATTGAAACTCCATCCAAGAAATATTCGACATTTTTGACCCCGCTTGGCGACTCTGCTGAAACACTGATATCGGCGAGCCCAGAAACCGTTGTGCCATTAGACGGGGAAGAGAAGCTAATCTTGGGAAGCAAAGTCGCAGCGTCACAGATTTCAGTCGGGGCGCTTCCGAACATGCCGTTTGCTGTGGCCCAATCGCGAACTGGGTTTTCCCAATTTGGATTGTCAGGGCGTTCAGAATGAACGACAGTAATAGTCCGAGTATCGATTAGTTCGGCAGGAGCGTTGGCTGGAGCCAATTTGTCAGTACCCTTGCAGAGATTCAAGACCTGGTGAACATTATCCTTGTCTGTCGGTATTTGCCAAGCTGCGAAGATATCAGTTGTAGTTTCGGATGAATACTGAGTCGGTACTTTGTTGGACCATCTCTCGACTGTCACCGTTTGGATGCCAGCCGGTTTGGCGAACTCTTCGTTTGGAGTGCCATCAAGCGCTTTGACCATATAGTTGTGAAATATTGGACCGGCCAAGACCGAGCCGTCGGCTCCGTTTTTCATCGCAACCCCGTTGCTGTTACCAACCCAAATTGCAGTCGCAAGTGAAGGGGTAAAACCGACGGTCCAAGCATCTTTGAAGCTTGAAGTGGTTCCGGTTTTGGCGGCAACGGTTCGGTCAGGGAAATAGAGTGAGGAGCGAGTGCCAAAGACCAGGCTTCTGGCGTCGTTATCCGAAAGAATACTGGACATCTCGTAGGCAATTTGAGGATCCAGCACCTGATTTCCGGTGTTTCTCTCGGGTTTGTATTCGTACAGAACTTTGTTGCTAGAGTCTGTGATTTTCAAAACTGACATCAGATCATGCTTGACGCCGCCGGTTGCGAAGACGGAGAAGGCCCCAGCCATTTCTACCGGTTTGACTTCGCCGGCTCCAAGAACGAGGGAAAGGCCATAATCTTGCCGATTTGTCAGAGTTGTAATGCCCATATCGGAGGCAGTCCGAAGGACATTATCGATCCCGGCGAGCGAAAGAACTTTGACAGCTGGAATATTCAGAGAATTTGAGAGTGCTTGTCGCATTGTGATCGGCCCGTTGGTGCGATTGTTGTAGTTGTGGGGGATGTAGGGTGGGTTGCCACCAAAATTTGTTTCCATGTCGTAGATAATTTTGGATGGGGAATAATCAGCGCTTTTGAATGCAGTGGCATAAGCGAAAGGCTTAAATGATGAGCCTGGCTGGCGCAACGAATCAGCCACGTTTACCTGGCCATCGATCGAGGTATCAAAATAATCCTTTGACCCAACCATGGCCAGTACCTGACCAGTTTTGGGGTCTACTGATACCAGGGCCGCATTTTTGGCTCCGTATTTATCGTTTTTCGGCACTCCGTCCTTGACGGCTTGTTCGGCCATGATTTGCTTGTCATAATCCAAAGTCGTGACAATATTCAGCCCCTCTTTGTTGATTTTGTCCTCGCCGTATTCGTCGACGATTTGCTCCAGGACGTACATGGCGAAATGAGGAGCTAACATCGAGTCATGTCTGGGCTTGACTGCAACATTCAGAGTGGTAGTGTCTACTTTCTTGGCTTCGTCGGCTTGTTCTTTCGTAATTTTGCCGTTTTCGGCCATTCGATCCAGAACATAGTTTCGACGATTAACTAGTTTCTCGACGTGTGTGCCATATGGAGAATAGTAAGTTGGCGCGTTTGGAATGGCAGCCAAAGTGGCGGCTTGTGCCAGGGAGAGGTCTTTGGCTGGAAGCGCATAATACATCTTGGCGGCTGCCTCGGCCCCTGCCGTGTTGTTACCATAAGGAATTTCGTTGAGATACATGGTTAGAATCTGATCTTTGTCGAACATGAATTCTAGCTCGACTGCCAGAATAGCCTCTTTGATTTTTCGGGCGATAGAGCGGTCAGAAGTGAGAAGGGCGGTTTTGACATATTGCTGAGTGATGGTTGAGCCTCCACGAAGAACTGCAGTACGACCGAGCATCTTATCTACTACCGCGCTCAAGATACTGCTGAATCTGATACCATGGTGCTGATAAAAATTAGCGTCTTCTACGGATATGGTGGCGTCTTTGAGATATTGAGACATTTGGTCGCTTGGGACGATGGTTCTTTTCTGGTCGCCGGTTTCGTAAAGTAGCATTTTCCCGGTTTTGTCATAAATTTTGGTCGAGACAGTTGGCTTGCGACCAGCAATTTTAGATGGAGTGGGCAAATCCTTCGAAAACCAAGCGAAAAGAAGGGCGATAACCAAAATTATGCCGAGTACAGAATAGATCGTCCACGTCCAAAAAGAATGCCAAAAATGTTTTTTCTTCTTCGGCAACTCTCTCTTTACCTTTGACTTGAACAGGCATTTGAATACGTTCTTCATTTTGTTGACCATTGTGCTAGCGATTGTGTTTAATTTCATATTCCTCTTTCTTTACATTATACGTCCATATTGATATTCTGTAAATGAATCGTGCTTGTAAAATAAGGAAATAATATGGCAGACGAAGAATTTTTTGATCGTGGCGTAACAGAGATCATTACCGAGGCGTCTTTTCGTGAGAAGCTAAAAGCGGGCAAGAAACTTCGTATCAAATATGGAGTCGATCCAACCAAACCAGATATCCACCTGGGCCATGCCTCAGTGATGTGGAGACTTCGAAAGCTTCAGGATGAAGGCCATACCATTATTTTCTTGATCGGCGACTACACTACCAAGATTGGCGACCCGTCCGGTCGCAATGCTACCAGGCCGGTGTTAGATGACGCCGAGATCAAGAAGAACGCCGCAACTTACTTCGATCAAGCTGGCAGGATTTTAGATATGGGCAAAACCGAGATCAGATACAATTCAGAGTGGTTTGATAAATTGTCCTTTAACGATCTTTTGCAAATAGCTGGTAAATTTACGGTGGCTCAAATCATTGAGCGCGATGACTTCGAGAAAAGATTAAAAGAAGGCCATGATATTGGACTTCATGAGACGCTCTACCCAGTGATGCAGGCGTATGATTCTGTCATACTTATGGCTGATGTCGAATTTGGCGGCGGCGATCAGAAATTTAATATGCTAGCCGGCAGGGATTTGCAGAAGAAGATGAATCAATTGCCTCAGGATGTCGTAATGTTTAAGCTTTTGGTCGGACTGGACGGCAAGATCAAGATGAGCAAATCAGCAGACAACTACATTGGAATTACTGAGCAGCCAGATCAGATTTTTGGCAAGATAATGTCTATCCCGGATAGCGCGATTATCGAATATTTCGAATTGGCCACAAAGATATCGGAAAATGAGATCGAAAAGATCAAGGACGAGTTAAGAGAGGGCAAGAATCCTCGAGATATCAAAATCCAGTTGGCCAAAGAGATTGTCTCTATCTATTATAGCGGCAAAGATGCCGAGGCAGCTGCCTTAGAATTCGAGAAAGTATTTTCGAGGAAGGAGCTTCCGACAGATATTCCTGAGGCAAAGATTGAATATGGAAATTATAATATTTTGACCATACTAACTTTACTCGGCAGCGTTTCATCAAACTCTGACGCTAGAAGACTGGTCGAGCAGGGCGGAGTCAGGATAGATGAGGCCAAGATTACTGATCCGACTGCACAAATTGCGATCGATAAAGGCATGATAATTCAAATCGGCAAAAAGAATTTCTTCAAGATAAAGTAATGAGAAATATTGTAAAAGCAAAAATTGATCTAGCCCTAAAATCACTTGGTTTTAATTTGCCTGGCTATTCTGTAGATGAGCCTCCAAGTCGCGAAATGGGGGACTATTCGACCAACGTCGCGATGGTTGCGTCTGGCCTCGAGAAGAAAAATCCCCGCGAAATCGCCCAAAAGATTCAGTCAGAATTATCGAAAGATCCAGAAATTGAAAGTGTTGAGATTGCTGGACCAGGCTTTATCAATATCGCCTTAAAGAGTGATCTTTATACTGAAGAGCTCTCCAAAATCTTGGAAGAGGGGAGTAAGTACGGATCGTCGGAAATTGGCAAAGGCAAAACTATCAACGTCGAATATGTTTCGGCAAACCCAACTGGCCCTTTGCATATCGGCAATGCTCGTAGCGGCCCGATTGGTGAAGCGGTGGCTAATCTTTTTGAATTTAACAGCTATGGCGTCACCAAAGAATTCTATGTAAATGATATCGGGGTGCAGATCGGACGATTTGGGAAATCATTATTCCACTGGTGCGCCATCAAGTCTGATCCTAAAATAGAATTCCCAGAAGGTGGCTATCCTGGAGAGTATATTCAGGAGACGTCAGAGAAAATTCAAAAAGAATTTGGAGATGAAATTGCTCACCTAGATAATGATCAGGAGAAAATCGATTTTTTTGCTAGAAAAGGTCTGAATGTTATGGTCGCAAATATTAAGTCAGACTTAGAACTAGCTGGAATTAACATTCATACTTTTTCATACGAAAGCAAGATTATAAATTCTGGAAAATCAAAGATAGTGATTGATCGCCTAAAAGAAAAAGGTTTTGTTGCTGAGAAGGATGGTGCTGTCTGGTTCAAGAATCCAGAAGACCCAGACCTTATGGACAATGACGCTGTATTGGCTAAGAGCGACGAAGAGAAATCTCTCACATATTTTGCCAATGATATCGCATATCATTTGGATAAGATTGATAGGGGTGCTGACAAACTTTTTGATATCTGGGGGGCTAATCATTTCGGTCATATACCTCGGATGAAGGCTGCGCTTAGAGCTCTCGGGTGTCCTGATGAGACGCTAGAAATTGTTCTATACCAATATGTCAGATTGAAGAAATCGGGCGTGGCTTCGAGCATGGGCAAAAGATTGGGCAATTTCGTTACCTTGCGCGCTGTGATTGAGGCGGGGGTAGAGGCAGACGCCTTCAAATATTTTATTCTTTCTCAAAACGCTAATACGCCGATGGATTTCGATATTGAACTAGCAGCCGAAAAATCAGAGAAGAATCCTGTCTACTATATTAAATATGCTCACGCTCGAATTTGTTCAATTCTCAAGAAAATTGAGGAACAGGGGACCCCACTTCGCCAAGGCTTCGCGGGGCAGGTAAGCGATCAGGAGCGAGGAGATCTTTCATTATTAAAAGACGAAAAAGAAATCGCCCTCTATAAAGAGCTGGTAAAATTCCCAGAAATCGTCGAGGAAACTCTTGTTGATTTTCAAACTCAACGACTCCCCCACTTCGCTTACAAAATCGCCGCTCTCTTTCATGATTTTTATAACTCATGCAGTGTAATTGATGCAGGATCAAAAGAGCTTGTATCAGCTCGCTTGTCCCTGATAATCGCGACCAAAAATATTCTGGCCAATACTCTAAAAATCTGCGGCATCAAGGCCCCAGAGAAGATGTAGAACTATAAATTTATGAAGTGGCTAGAGGCTACCTTCGTATATTTTGTTGTCTCCTAGTCCCCATATCTTTTGGAGTTTGGTGTTCACGACGAAATCTTGCAATTTCACGCCGTCAAAAACATATTGATTCTGGAAGTTTCCAGCTTTGTCGAATCTGAGGATTTTGCCTGCATTTGAATCAAAGACGAAGAGGTTACTCGTCTCATCATCAGTGTATATCTTGGTCGCTAATATCTTGTCCTGATCTATCAGGCTTGGAATATCTCTCAGGGCGAAATCTTGTTCTAGGCTTCCACGGACAAACTTTGCGACGCGGTTCCCTTTCTCCAGGACGAAGATGTTGCCGTCAACTGCCATATCTTTGGCTTCAATTAGCGATATTTTTCTGGTATCGGCGTACTTCGAGCCCTTGGCAAAACCGTCGTCCTTCTTGGTGTGTTTCCAGACTTGGCCAGTCTCGGAATCGAGGAGGTAGATATTTGTAGCATACGTTGTGATCGCAGCCGACCTTTCCCACGCGCCCAGGTCATCAGTGACTTTGAACTCTGAGATGGTATTGCTGTCTAATGTCATGGACAAGACTTTTTGTTGGTCAGTCAAGACCAGAATAGTATTTTCTTGTTTTGAAAATGTCAGATTGATCGGTTGCCCCATGCCGCTAATAGTTGCCACAGGTTTTGATGATTTGTCTCTGGCGTCGGAGAGGGAAATTATTCCCTCGTTGCTGATGCCATAGATTTGCGATCCGACCAGAGCGATTTTTGTAATATTTTTTTCTGCAGCAAAGGGGCTCGTATAGTAACGGACTGTATTGGTCTTGTCATCGATAAACTCGTTGATATTTTTGACCAGGATGAGAGCTTTTTCACCGTTGACGCTTGAAGATCGGGCGTTTTCGGCGGTACTCAAAATCTCGAAGATTTTCTTGTAATCGACTGATTTGTGGAGGGCTAAATCGTTCTTGAAATTTTCAAAATCTGTTTTGGCCTGGTCATATGAACCGTCAAGTCGAACCTGGGAAATCTTGGCTTCGCGCTTCTCATTGTTCTCTGAGATCTTGAAATATCCAGTCGAAAGGGCGACCAGTATCAGGAAAATATACAGGTATTTCCTATTGTTCTTCTCAAGGACGATCCCGACTTTGTCGATGTGGCCAAAGCAATTTTGGCAGAAAAAAGCGATTTGTCCAAAGAAAGATTTGCTGGGGCCATGCTTGGCGTAGGCGACAGCCTTGATTTTGATCTTCTTGTAATTCTCTGACTCTTCGAGAGACTTGAAATTTTTGCTAATTCCAGCTTTTGCCTTCATGACTTGGTCGACGGCCTTGGGCAAATTTTTCCGAACGTATTGTAATATCTTGGGCCAGACCTGCTTGCGGCATTGATGCAAAAGTTGCTTCAGGAATTTGAGCGAACTCTTCCCGGCTACCAGGGCGCCGACCCGACTTTTTTCTCTGGCTTCTGAAAATTTCGATTTAATATTTTTCACAACTGGATCGTCGTCATCAGTAAAGACGCACTGCAAGTTTTCATCGAGATAGGCAAAACCCTCATCCTTGTTGTCTGCAAAAATGACGATGGCGCCGACCGATTTGACTCGTGATTTTCTCAGTATTCCAGAGATTCCCATCACTTCTTTGGCGGGATCGTGGAGCTTGATGACCTCTTTGAGATTGCTAAGGGGGAGGTGACCATAGGTATCTTTGGTTGCGAAGATAAGGCGGTCGTCGCTCGAGAGATCTCCAGAAACGATGTCGGAAAATATTTTGCCTGGATGAGTTGGCGCCTCACTATCCTCTTGGTTGATCAGGGAGGAGATACGATTATTTCTGAAAATATAGCCGACTATTTTGCCAGTTTGTGAGAGTAATATGTCTCGCCCCGAGACTATCCCAATTAGCATATTGAGGGAGAAAATCGATTTTAGATCCGTTTGCTCTGCTTCTTTGCAGATGGCGTTGTTCAAGGCTGATAAAATATCATCGAAATCTTTGGGCTGAAAACTTTCTTTGTCGGAGACCTCATCCATGATGACCTGGTTCAGCTTCTCCAAGAAAGCCTCATCTTCTGGCTGGGAGAAAGGTAGGTCGATTAAATAAAAAAGAAAATTACCGCCATCAAAATCAGAGCCGATCTTTTCACAGATAAGCCCCCTATTCTCCGATCTATTCCTGCTGGTGATAAGGGCAGATTGAACTACCGGAAGTTTGTCCATTTATTCTTTTATTTTACCTTTTTCGGTGGATATCTTCAACCAAAGGGGTATTTAAAAATAATATTATTTAATGATAAAATCTAAGTGAGGTTTTGCTTAGGCGATAAATTGGCCATCAATTAGATCGCATAGGGTTTCCAATATTTGTTCTGACCGTGGTCAGAACGTGAGGTAACCCACTTGGTTATAAAGACCAATTTAAACCGAAGCAGAGCCTCTTTTTTGTTTGGATTCAATCAGCTCACGGTAAATATCAAGTAACTCATGGAAGGTCTTGGTGATCTCATGCTGTGAAGCGATTTGCATCGAGTGTCGGCCCATTACTTCAGCTTGTCTCTTGTGTCTGATGATTTCGACAAGTCCCTTGGCCAAATCTTTTGAATCGTCAGTTTTGAACAAGAAACCGTTGACTTCGTCCTTGACTAGCTCTGGGAGGGCATTGGCTTTGACGGCTACTATAGGAAGTCCTGCGGACATAGCTTCAAGGGTGACCAGACTTTGAGTTTCAATAGTTGAAGCAATAGCGAAAACCGTCGCTGACTTGTAGAGAGCGACAAAATCGTCGGAATCATGGTCGAGGCGCCCCAGCATAGTTAAGTCCTTCCTGACACTTAGATCCTCAGCCAATTTCTCCATTTCAGAGATAAGATCCCCCGTACCGGCGAAGACGAAATGAGCGGTGGTATCCTTGACGACATCAGGAATTGCCCTGACAATAACATCGATACTTTTGTCCTGATCAATTCTGCCTGTGTAGAGTACGATTGGATTATTGGGCAAATGATATTTGATCTTGAAGTCATTAATTTTTTTCTGCGGAAATTTCCTGGCGAAACGATCGTAAAATATTCCGTTTGAAATCGCCACCACTGGAGTCTTGACTCCCCAAGAGCGGATTTGTTTGGCGATAGTCTCGGTCGGCGTGAGGACTAGATCGCAACGGTTGTGAAAAGATACTAAATACCTTGTCAGCAGAAATTTGGAAAAAGGCTTCAATATCTTGAGTTTGACATATGCGATAGCAAATTCGAGACTAAAATGATTGGTGATGACGACAGGAATGTTCTTTTCATTTCCGACGTCTCGAAGCATTATGCCAATGGTGGCGACGTCTTGGAGATGGATCAAATCTGGCTGGATCGATTCAATTTGACGCCTAATTTCATTCTTCGAAGCAGAAGTGATGCGAAAGCCTTTGCGGAAAGGATTCACAATCGATTTCAAGCGGATCACTTTGTATGGGAAGCTCTTGTCAACAGAGGTTTCGCCGGTGCGACTGGGGCAGAGGACTATTGGCTCATGGCCAGATTTCAGTAAATTATTAGCTAGAATTTCGGTCGCAACAGCAACACCAGAAATATTGGGAGAGAACGATTCGGTTCCTAATATTATTTTCATACTAATATTTTAGCTGTAAACAGAAATATTATCAAACAAAAATATACTCATCCATGACGAGTATATTTTTGGTCAGGGAGGCGGGACTTGAACCCGCGGCCTCCGGACCCCCAGCCCGGCGCGCTACCAACTGCGCTACACCCTGAACAATTTAAAACAATACCAGATTTGAGACATGATTTCTAGGCAAAATAAAAAGCGGCCGATGTGTAGCGGCCGCTTGGATTGGTCGGGCTCAAAGGGATGTGCTGCCCTTTTTCCCGAAATTGTCATTGGAGTGGGATCTCCTTTGACCGACATAGATTGTCTTCGAATAGACCGAGAGCTTAAAGCAGATGCTTGCTGATCCGTTGTTGGCAATCGTCGGCGCTATATGCTGTTTGCATATCCCGAAGACGTATCTTGCAATGTGCGTTTCTGACCATGCCTCTGATGGCCACCTCTTGGTCCAGGAGTCTGTGGGCCAAAGAAATTGGATAGATGTGCGTACCTTGTTGGCACGCTTGCGGATTACTACTCTGAATTCGAGATGAATGTAAGCTGGCTTACCATACTCGAAAGGAAAGCTTGACCCGCTTTGGTTTAGAATTGCCAGGATGTCCTGGACGGGGGCGGGGATCGTCATTGAATTGTCCTCCAAATTTTCATTCTCATATAACAAAAAATCACCTGCTCGTATCCGGCTGGTGATTATTCGCTATATTCTCTAGTAGTCCAAAATCACTTGCCGGAATGGGTAAGTAGTAGGACTAGTAGGTTTTGTGCGAATGTGATCATTGAGATGAATTTACGCTTTTCCGATAAAAAAGTCAAGAAATAAAAAATGGCCGACTATTCTTGGTCGGCCATGGGTTCTGGGGTCAAGAGTATTTCCGTATAAGTAAGACCGAAGTCTTGCTGCGGGATCATTTCCCAGGCGTTGTTCTTTTCTTCCAATCTGAAGCCCAGAATTGCGCCATAGGCACCGCATGTCGGCCAAAATTGGCCGATCGCCAGATAGTTCTCTGACGAGCCCACAATATGGAAATCTCTGGAGCAGCCGCCCTGGGTGAAGACGCCCTCACCAAAGACGCGGTTTTCGATCAGTCGTATTTTACCCTTGTATTCGAAGGTTGGCGGGCTCTGGAAGGGAAGTAACGGTTTTCCCAGAGCTGAGATATGAAAGGAAAATTCGGTGGTCATGCTTCCACCTCCTCAAAAATTCTGCTCTGTGCAGTAATCAATGGAATCTTTATAACACAAAATCGGTTGTTTTGCCAGTCAACCTTACTTTTAATATTTGAAGTTTTGATCTATCCTATGAGTTATGACTATAGAAAACATCAAAGATATTGTTGACGACGAGCTTTTTAATAAACTTCTGCTTGGGACTATAGATCCAACCCAAGAAATTATTTTGAAGATTTTGAAGAAAGCTTCGAAGAAAAAGGGCTTAAGTTTGGAAGACGTTGCCGCTCTTTGCAATTGTACTGACCCGGTCTTGATCGCGAAAATCTTTGAGTTCGCCTACAAGATCAAACAGGACATCTATGGCGAGCGGATAGTCCTATTTGCTCCACTATATATATCTGATTTTTGCGTCAATGACTGCGAATATTGCAATTTCCATTGCCGGAACAACTCGCCGAGGCGAAAATTATCTCTAGAAGAAGTGGCGTCACAGACAAAGGCCCTGGTCGATATGGGACACAAACGGCTGCTCCTCGAGTTTGGCGAACATCCCGTCGAAAATCCAATTGACTATGTTGTTGACACCATAAATACAATTTACAAAACGAAATCGAAGAACGGCGAGATTCGGAGAGTGAATGTAAATATTGCCGCCACGACAGTAGAAAATTATCGCAAACTGAAGGAAGCGGGGATTGGCACCTACCAACTTTTCCAAGAAACATATCATCGGCCCACTTTCGAAAAATTACATCATGGGCCAAAAGCCAAATATGAGAGACAGCTTTTCGCTCACAACAAAGCTTTTGAGGCGGGGATAGATGACTTGGGAATTGGCGTGTTATACGGTCTTTATGATTGGCGATACGAAGTTCTAGCTCTCGTCTCTCATGCAGCTTACATGGACAAAACTTTTGGCGTCGGCCCGCATACTATTTCAGTACCGCGTTTTCAGGAAACGCCAGGAGTAGACTTTAAGCCGCCATATCCTGTTTCGGAGGATGAATTACTGAAAATCGTCGCAATACTACGATTAGCCGTGCCATATACCGGGATGATTATTTCGACTCGAGAACGGCCAGAAATTCGAGAGCAGGCGTTTAAACTTGGTATTTCTCAGACTAGTGCAGGCTCCCGAGTAGAAGTGGGTGGATATGACGAAAATTCTAAACCAGTGACTAAAAGCCCAAAAGATGATGGTTGCGGCCAATTCACCACTCATGACCCGAGAACCTTGGATCAGATTGTGATAAGCCTTTGCGACCAGGGGCTTTTACCATCTTTCTGCACTGCCTGCTACCGAAGTCTTCGGACGGGAGAGAGTTTCATGGAAATCGCCAAGCCAGGCAACATCCACAATTTTTGTCGGCCAAATGGAATTTTGACCTTCAAGGAATATCTCCTGGATTATGCTTCACCTCTGGCCAAGCAAAAAGGCGAGAAATTGATTCGTGAATATTTGGACAAGATTCCGTCAAAAAAACGCAGAGAAGAAACGATGGAGCGTCTGGCTAGACTTGAAAAAGGCGAGCGGGATCTGTACTTTTAATATATCGGAGCGTGGCCCAATTGGTAGGGCACGCGATTCGGGTTCGCGAGACTCCGGGTTCGAGTCCCGGCGCTCCGACCATTTTACATATGAGAAGACTGATGCTAATATATTGTCTGGAGAAAATTTTGTTATGGATTCGATAGAAGTCAAAAATTTGGTGAAAAATTACGGTCGGCTAAAGGCCGTTGATGGTGTCTGCTTCGAAGTTCGACAGGGCGAAATTTTTGGGTTGCTCGGCGAAAACGGAGCGGGCAAAACTACAACGTTGGAGATGATTGAAGGTTTGCGCAAGCCGACTTCTGGATCTATCCTGATGCTTGGAACCGATCTGAGTCATGGGATGAAAGATGAAATCAAAGAAAAAATTGGTGTTCAGCTCCAATCATCCGCTTACTACAATTTCCTAACACTCAAAGAAATACTTGAGCTTTTTGGCGGATTTTACCAAAAATCAATTCCTGCCTTGGAACTCCTGAAAATGGTAAATCTGGATGCCAAGGCAAACTCTCTGGTCAAAAATCTTTCTGGCGGGCAAAAACAGAGATTTTCTATCGTCGCTGCATTGGTCAATGATCCCGAGATTGTTTTCTTGGACGAGCCGACCACCGGGCTTGACCCGATCGCTCGTCGACGGCTGTGGGACATTATCGTCAAAATAAAATCTCAGGGCAAGACTATCATCATCACAACTCACTATATGGAAGAGGCGGAGGTTCTTTGCGATCGCATTGCTATTATGGACAAAGGCAAGATTCTGAAAATGGGGGAGACTCACAAATTAATTGAAGCGACCAAGACTCCTTACAAGATTAGCTTTATCTTGAGCAAGCCGGATGGCAAAGAAATAGATGAAATTGCCAAGTTTGGAAAATTAGAGAATCTGGCCGGCAAGTCGAATCACTATGAAATGCATCTCAAAACTCAAGACGCAGTCAACAAATCGATCAATATAATTCAGAAATTAAATCCAGAGTCGCTGACAGTGGGGCGTGCTTCACTTGAAGACTTATTTGTGGAGTTAACAGGTAAGAATATCGAAGAGTAAATATGTTTAAACTTTTTCTGCCAGATTTGAAAATGTTATTTCGGAACAAGCAAGCCTCGTTCTGGGCCTTGATGTTTCCCCTCATGTTCACCTTCATCTTTGGGTTTTTCTTTGGCAAAGATTCTACTACTGGCAATATTATAGTGATTAATAATTCAAAGACGGAAATTGCTACCAATCTGGAGCAAACGCTGACCGATACAAAGTTGTTTGTCATAAACAAAGATTATACTGACATCGACAAGGCTCGCGAGCAGGTCGAAAAGGGAAAAATTGCTGCCGTTTTGGTAATCCCTGAAAATTTTGGAGCGCCAACGTCTTCTGCGCCAAAAACATTGCAGGTCATCGATGATCCGGCCAATACAACGACCAACACCGTGCTACTTGGCTTTCTCGATAAATTTAATGTCGGCCTCACTTTCAAGATCAACAAGATCGAAGAGACTGCTTTCACCGTTATCGAGGAGAAGACAAACAAGAAGAGTTTGGGATATTTCGACTTTGTTTTGGCTGGTTTGCTTGGCCTATCTCTGATGAACGCCTCGATAATGGGAATCGCCGTCGGTATGTCAAAGTATCGAGAAGACAAGATATTCAAAAGATTGACTACGACCCCGATGAAACCTTGGTGGTTTATCGTCAATGAAGTTCTTTCCCATTTGGTTCTCAATTTCCTGCAAATCACAATCATCCTATTTGTTGGGAAATTTGTCTTCGACGCTCATATTTATGGAAGTTTCTGGGTGATTTACCCGCTGGCACTTCTCGGAGGTGTATTGTTCCAGCTTATTGGTTTCGCTATCGCTTCTATCGTCAAAACGACCGATGCCGCTCAGGGCGCGGCCATGGCGATCACCATCCCGATGATGTTCTTGGGCGGTGTTTTCTTCCCAATCGATGGTCTGCCCAAATGGCTTTTCTCGATTGTGCAGTTTTTGCCGATTGCGCCATTACTCCGAATGCTTCGGACAGTTGTACTCGAAGGTGGCTCAGTACTGACCAATCCAGCTAATATGATTATCGTACTATCGTGGATCGTAGTCTGTCTCTTCTTCGCTAGCTGGAAATTTCGTCTTAACGAAGAATAAGATTGAAAGAGTCAAACATTTTGGATTCTCTTTTTTTTGAGATATAATATTGCTATGTGGATGCGCAACAAATGGTCCGAAATCATACTCAAGCTTTCTCTGATTCCAAAAAATAAACTCTATGTACTGGTTGGTTCTGTGCTGGTCATTATAATTTTACTAGTTACAGTCGGAGTCAAAACTGTTGGGGCGATCAGAGAGAAGAATCGTTTGCGAGCGGTAGAGCAGGAACAGTCAAGCAACGACTCTATTTTCGAAGTAGAGAAAAATTCTGGAACAGAGGTCGTCCCAACCACAAATACTCCAGACGCATCTACCCAAACCACTGCTGGTGTAAATTCTGGGACTAGCTCAACCCCTTCTACGTCTAGCGGCGGCGCAACAAACAGCTCAGATTCTACGTCTAGCGGTGGCACGACAACTGTTTCGGATTCTACCTCTAGCGGCGATACTACCAATAGTAGCAGCTCTAGCAGTAGCGGAAGCTCTAGCAGCGGTACGGCGACTCTGTCTTCCTGTGGAAGTAGCTATTCCTTCTTTGATCACGATCCGACGGACATGTCAGAATTTGCCAATATCGCGCCGCTCGGCAATCTTAATCCCTCAGGTCACGTTTTCCCGACCGATCATATTTATTTTTATCATTCTAGCAATAACACTTCCACGGTCTATGCCCCAGGGAGCGCAACTGTGACTCGGATCTCGGCGAGCGAAAACCAAACTGCTGGCACGACCGATTATAGTATTTACTTCAACCCATGTAGCGAACTAGAAGTTTATTATCTGCATATTTCCACCATGTCGCAAAAATTGCTTGACGCTTTTGTTGCTCCTTTTTCCTGGGATAGTACTTATTCGACTGGCGGTAGCACTTACCGAAATTACGGTCGAAATGTCAATGTTGTTCTGGCGAGCGGGGAGACCGTCGGCACTTTCACTGGCCAATATGCCTTTGATATGGGTGCGTATGACACCAGGATCACCTTAAATTTTGTCAATCCAAATGCTCGTCTGAACAGCACCCACACTGTATGCCCGCTCGATTATTATTCTGACAGTTTGAAGGCGACGCTTTATGGCTATCTCGGGAGTAGCGCTAGCAACAAACGCACCGTTGCCCCACTTTGCGGTACTGTTGATCAAGATGTCGCAGGTACGGCTCAAGGCGTCTGGCTGCTTGCAGGAACGACGCAGGTCAATGGCGAAGACACTCATCTAGCACTGGTTCATGGCAATACTGACCCAACACAGGCAACTTTTTCCGTCGGTACTTCTGTCGGCGCAAGCGGACTCTCGAGCGGGGTCTACACTTTTACCCCCTCTGGTGGGTCATACAATAAAGACTTCAATGCTGTCACAGTAGATAGCGGACCGCAATGTTATCGGGCAGAAAGAAACGGTGCTCAAACTATTCTGATCCAATTAACTAGTGCCACAACACTTAAGATCGAGAAACTAGACGGTGATTGCGATACTCCACGTAGTTTTACTGGCAACGAAACATCATTCCAAAGGTAACATTCCTCAAACAAAAAACCAGAGGAATCAATAATTTGATCGCTCTGGTTTCCTGCCCATGCTTCCTTGCATAGGGCTGGATACTGCCTCGCGTGAGGCGGTTATTTTTTTGCGCCAGTTTGGCGCATTTCCTGTTCGGTCAGCTCCCGAGGTGGCGCCGTAAGGCGTCTCTCATACTGGCTGAGAAGGTAGGAGATTGACAATCCGTCGACGTTGACCAACTCCTGTAGGCGAGTGCACTCCTTGCAGATTTTGACGTCATCTGGACTGCGACGCTGTTGTTTTTCGACGGTATCGAGCAGTTTGCGCTTATCTTTCTCGGACTGGCGCAATTTTTCAATAACGCCGAAGAGGTCAGCTGGCTCTGCCCAGTATTTCTCGCTGTCGAGACAGTACTTGGCGACAAGACGGGCTGCCTGGACAGGGTCTTTGGCGATAACGGCTTTGACTTGGCTGTCGCACCAAGCTGGGTCGGCATCAGGGGAATAGAAAGATCCGAAAGTCCCAGTGCAGGCTGCAACTGTGACTGTCTGGGTCGGCTGATCAGCAGCTTGGCAAACCTTGCCGGCTGTGACAGCGAGGAGGACTGGCAGGACAATGGCCGCTACCAGTACAAGGGCGAAGTTACGTAACATGTACGTTCTCCTTTTGTTGATTGGATCCGTGATCCTTAACATTATATTAACACAAAATTGATGTATGGTCAATGTAGCAGGTATCTCTGACAGATCTTGCGCCATTTTGAAATTGAGAATAAAATCTAGTTAATTAATGAGCTAGAGGGGATTGGAGAAAAAATGTTTGGAATGAGCTTGTTCGCCACTAAAGTAATATTGTTGTCGCTCGGGGTTGTCGTCTTGGGCGGGGCCGGATATAGCGCCTACCATTATATAGCTACAAAAGATTCAGATAGTACTGTTGAGGCGAAGATCACTGGCGTGCAAGCAACGGCCAAAAATATCACAGTTACCGAGGCGAGGATTGATGCGGGTGCAGTAAATTATGGCACAGAAGAGAATATTGTCGCTGGCTATACGGCAACCGCTTATGTCAAATTAAATTCTACGACCAAGTTGTCAAAAGTGGCACTCGAAGAGCTCAAAGTTAACAACTTGAGCGCACTTGGCGATTGTACTACCAGCGAGAAAGATGCCAGCATCGACACCTTCATTCCTAGTATCGGACAGCGAGGTTACATAAGCTTCAAATTGAGCTGTCGGACCGGCGTCTCATACTCAGTTGATAGCGTCCTAGCTACATCTGGCGAGTGGAGTGGTATGAAATTACTTAGTTATGCTGGCCTGACCCCTGGAGCCCTGCAGAGATCTCTGACTTTTGATGTTGCGGCCAAGTATGATGATGGGACTATTGCTCGGAAATCGTTTAATGGTACGATCAGCGGCCAGACATTGTTCAATGGTGATTTTGGCGCTGGCTCACTTTCGGGACAAGGTGACAGCTTCTAGGATTACAAGAAATAATATTTCGTAATAATATAAGGAGAGAAATGAACGAAGAAAAAGAGGCGAAGGGCGAGAAGTGTTATTGTGGCTGTGGCTGTGGCAGCGACTGCAAATGTGGTTGCGGATGCGGCTGTGGAACTAGCAAGGTCAAGAAATGGCATCACGGTAGCGCAAATGGCGGTGGTATCTACTGTCTTGGTATGATCGGTGTGGCAATATATTACATCCAGCAAGTAGACGGTTTTGGACCGATTATTGTCGCTATTCTGAAAGCTATCGTCTGGCCAGCGTATTTGCTCTACAAAGTTTTCACTATGTTGCACATGTAGTTTTGCTTAGTTTTTAGGCGAATATCAAACACCTTATATATGTGCCTGCCCGCCTCTGGAGGGAGGTGTTTGCGTCTGCGAAGACTCTTTAACGGCTTGAATCGTTATCGAGTTTAGAATAAGATTTAAATATGTTCAAAAAGATATTGATTGTCGACAATAATTCGAAACATACGGCCAAAATTGCCAAGCTTTTCTCTGGCGACGAGATTAGTATTTGTAAGTGTGAGGATTTCGAGTCAGATAAGGCCGAAACATTTGATTTGGTGGTTCTCTCGGGGGGAAGTCACACCTACGCCGCCGATAATGAAAAAAATGCATATTCCGCCGAAATAGAATTTATCAAACAAACAAAGAAGCCGCTCATTGGCATATGTCTGGGCTGCCAACTGATCGCCAAGGCATTCGGTGGTAAACTCACAAAGCTCGCCGAGAAACAGAGTGGAATATTGGAGATCGCCAAAAGTGTGAAAAAGTATGAAGTTTTCGAATCACACAAATATGCCATCTCAGAGATGCCAGATGAGCTAGAAACCCTTGCCGAGTCCGAGACCGGGCCAGAAATTATCAGACATCGGGCGAGACCAACCTTCGGCTTTCAATTCCACCCCGAAGTATTCCCGCGAAAAACCGATGGCAAGAAACTATTTGACCAAGTCATCGCTCAAGTTATCAAGTCTGCTTGAAGCGAAATTAAATTAAGCATAATATTTAGTCAAATTTAATCAGGAGAAAGATGGAGCCTACATATAATTCAGCAGCAGAATCAGAGAATGAAGAGCAAGCCGTTGATTTTAACAAGTTATTTCTTGCTCAGCTTGGATCAATGCCGCAGAAAACTGGGGAAGACGCCGAGCACGAAGCTTACCATCTAGGAAATATTGGAATTAGCGAAATTAGGCGTGAGGCGGTTGCAATTATCTTTCTGCTGGAAGGGTCCAAGAATCTTGAGATTTGGCTACAAGACCCCGGTAATTCCGAGAGAGCATATTGGCATAATACCGCCAGGCTAGTCCTGAAAGATTTTCTGCGTAGCAAGAATCTTAAACCAGATAGGATGACAGGTGCTTCTGTTTGTCAGGATCAGAATGATCAACTTTTCATGTTACTTAACAGCGACGATGAATTATTTGATCTTTTTTCAGATGATGCGAAGGAAGGCGACATCGGCGAAGATTGGCGAGAATTGTTCAAGCGTTACCAAATCAAGAAAGTAGTGGGTAGAGTGGCAAGCAGGACAAAGGACGGCGGTATTGATATAGAGGGAGTCGAGATAATTGATGAAGACCTAATGGGCAACAGACGGGAGGAAGGCTTCCTAAGAGATTTGGCGAAAGAGTATGAAATGACTACTACGCAGTACCTACGCTTCAGAACTATTGTAAAATCTGCGGAGGCCAAGGATTCGGATCACCCTGGCACTGCGATCCAGTATCACGATCTAGCCAAGAAAATTGTTGCAGGGGATGATAGCATTTTGGTGAAATAACTAAAGTTAGGATCTTTCATGGAAAAATTGAATAAAAATGGGTTTCTAAACGCTTTTGGTATCCTGGTCTATGTTGTGCTGGTCGCGACGCTAATGCAAAACGGCGACCGACTCTTTGGTCAGGCAGACAATTTTGTTAGTCCGATTGCCTTTCTCCTTTTGTTTTCGCTGTCGGCCACTATTGTGGGTGGGTTAATGCTTGGTAAACCATTGATGCTGTATTTCGACGGCAAGAAGAAAGAGGCGGTTTCGTTGTTCTTGGCCACATCAGGATGGCTTGCCGGTTTTACAATATTGGCATTTTTTGTAATTTTCTTGATCAAATAATTGAAAAAATTAGAGTATGAAAAAAAATTGCATTATAATTCATGGCTGTCCATCAAACAGAGAAAAAGCGATGGATCCAGCGACCAGAACCTATGACAAACATTGGATTCCTTGGGCCAAGAACGAACTAATTAAATCGGGTATCAGTACCCTGACGCCTTACATGCCAGATCCGTGGGAACCTGTGTATGAGAAATTCAAAAAGGAATTTGAGAAATACGAAGTGAATGAAGGCACAATATTGATCGGTCATAGTTGCGGATGTACTTTTCTAGTACGCTGGCTGGGCGAGACAAAAAGAAAAATCCACAAATTAATTTTAGTCGTGCCATGGAAGATCGCAGAGGGATCGCCAAAATCTGAAATGGACTTTTATAAATTCCCGATTGACGGGACTATCGGCCGCAGAGTTGATCAGATTACAATATTTACATCGGACAACGACGAGGAGGGTGGCAAGAGAGGCGCGGTAATGTTTCATGAAGCCTTGGGCGGAGACATTATTAGTTTGCCGGGCCATGGCCATTATGTCTTGGACGATATGGGAACCGAAGAATTCCCAGAATTGATAGATATAATTATCAAGGATAAAATTTGAGTATGAAAAAAAAGTTTATAATTATTTTGCATCTATTTGTCATGACTCTGGCCTACACCTCGCCATTTTGGCTAGATTGGCGTTTGATAATTGTCGGGCTCCTCTTATACTATTTGCAGATTTGGATTTTCGGCGGTTGCATCCTAACTTATGCCCAACACGGCCGATGGGACGAAACTTTTAGCGGGCAATCAATCGTATGGTTGGCTTCCAAATTCGGAATGAAATTTAGAATGAAAGCAGTCAAGAAGTTTTTGAGCGTTCTACCGCCAATATTTATAGCAATAGCCATCGTCTACCAAATACTGTTTCACGGCTCCGTTTTGGTATTATTTAATTCTTAATTGCTGGGGGAAGGTCTAACCATGGAGAATAAATTTGAGAAAATCTGGGATTTGGCCATGCCTTACCTCAAGAAGGGCATTATGAAGGATTTTGTTTCTCACACTAAGTATGTCGTAAAGTCGATGGAGATGATTATTGACGGCGAAGGCGGGGACGAGGATATATTAATTCCCTCTGCCATACTTCATGATGTCGGCTGGTCGAAAGTTGATCCATCTCTGCAATTAAATGACGACATGGAAAAGAAGCGTGAGGGCCAGAGGCAACATATCACTTTCGCCAAGGAAATTGTCGAGGAGGTTTTGGACCAAGCAGGTTATTCCGAAGAAGATATTCAAAAAGTTGTGGGGATAGTCATGGCTCACAAATTCCAAGACCCAGAAGACAAAGAGAAGCAGATGTTGATCGATGCAGACAACCTCTCCGACACTTTCAAGGAGCAGTTTGACTCTGATGTTGTCGCTTATCATTCAACGCCTGAGCAAGTTTATGAATATAGAATGAATAATAAATATTACACGCAAACCGCCCAGCAAATCGCAGATCAACAAATGGCAAAACTAAAAGCTGAAATTAAAGATAAGATTTGAGTATGAATACAAAAAAAGAAGAAACATATTTAGACAGAAATGGTGATCCACACCAGAAGCCGACCGACATGGAGGTGTTGCATCGCGATTCTGCTTATGGGATAGCTCTGAATGATGGTAGAGTCCTCCTCGTTAAATCACCCGACTTTGGCTTTTGGGTAATCCCTGGCGGAGGAGTCGAAGAGGGAGAGACGCTAGAAGATGGACTGAGGAGAGAATTTTTAGAAGAAACTGGTTTTCTGATTGACGAGATTGGAGAATTGTTCTTTTCTGAGCGGCTAAGCTTTTATCATCAGAAATTGGATTCGTATTATGATTCGCACTGCAAATATTTCTTGGTTACGATGAAAAACGAGACACAAGATCTTGCTAAACTTAACCCTGAAGATGCGGGCGAAATTCGCTGGTTCGATTTATCGGGTTTTGATCTACGCATCTTGAATCACGCCAGCAGGAGAGCAGTAGAACTATTAATTAAGAATTAGATTTGAATATGAAAATATTTTTAACATCACATGCGGGGAGAGTGATTGATCGAATCATCCCCAAATTGCCCAAAAAACCAGAGGAACTGAAGGCACTTTTCATTACGACCGCTGGCAATCCTTACACTGACATACATTGGATTGATGAGGACAGAGAGAATCTCACAAAAGCAGGGTTTGCGTTGACTGATTATGATTTGGTAGACAAAAACGAGGACGAAGTCAGAAATGTTGTCGATGACAGCGATGTAATATTCGTCGAGGGTGGCAATACCTTCTTTCTGTTGAAATACGCGAGAGAAAGCGGCTTTGACAAAGTGATGAAAGAACAAAAAGACAATGACAAAGTTTTCGTCGGCGTCAGCGCAGGTGCATATATAGCGACTCCGTCAGTAGAGCCAACTGAGTGGAAAAGAGAGAAGAATCATTACGGCATTACTGATTTGTCGGGCTTCAATCTTGTGCCGTTTGTGGTTTTCGCGCACTATACGGACGAGTATCATGATATGATCGAAATGAAGAGAAAAGAACTGACATACGATCTGGTCACGATCAGAGATGACGAAGTCATCGAGGCGACGGAAAATGGTGCAGAGAAGCTGGGATTATAAATAATTAGAGTAAGATTCGATTATGGAAAAAGAGCAAAAGTATCAAGATTTATTAAAAGAAGCCAAAGCCGATTCAAGCATTGTTGGTTTTATCTTGGCTGCGGGTCGAGGGAAGGGTGTTTTCACTGAAAAATCCGATTATGATGTTTTTATCATTATTCGTGACGAAGTTGCCGATGAGTACATACATAAGTTTGATCAGATTAAGGATCCAAATACTCTAGACATCAATGCCATGTCTCTATCGAGTTTTGAAAAATATGCCGAGTTGGGAACGCCCTCTGAGTGGGATAGATACAATTTTTCACATCTCAAAGCAGAAGTTGATAAACTTGACGGCGGAATTAAAAAGCTGATTGACAGGAAAGGTTCTCTTTCGGACACAGAAATACGGGGTATCGTCAGTGCTAATTTGGACGGGTATATCAATAGCTACTATAGATCAATCAAAAATGATCGTGACGGCGATACTCTGTCTTCAAGGCTGGACGCCTCGGAGTCGGTGCCTTTGCTTTTGACCGCTCTGTTCGCATTGCACGGAAGGATAAAGCCGTATAATAAATTTCTCAAATCGGAGCTGGAAAATTTTCCGCTGGAAAAACTTCCTTGGGACAGTGGCGAGTTTATGGCGCTCGTTTTGCAAATAATTTCGACGGGAAACGTCGAGGTTCAAAAACAAGTATTTCAAAAAATCTCTGAGCTGTTTCGATCCAATGGTTACGATGGTGTAATCACTGGCTGGGACGGGTATTGGTTGGGATAAGGATTTTACTATGAAACAGAAAATTTTGGTTACAGGGGCTAGCGGGTATGTCGGGGCGCGAATTTACTCTGACTTAAAGAGCGATTTTGATGTTGTCGGCGTTTACAATAGGACGAAACTATTTCCAGAATTAGAACAGCTTGATATCACCGATCTATCGGCAACATTAGCAAAAGTTGAGCAGATCAAGCCTGATTGGATTGTGCATATCGCTGCCGATCCAAATCATACATCTTGCGAAGCTGACCCCGAAAAGGCGATCAAGCTCAACGAAGGTGGC
This sequence comes from Patescibacteria group bacterium, assembly GCA_041671645.1. NCBI lineage: Bacteria > Patescibacteria group bacterium. Next base: position 433,627 of record JBAZBD010000001.1, read on the forward strand.
ACCAATAATATCGCCGAAGCCGCCAACAAAACTGGCGCCAAGGTAGTCTACATTTCCTCTGTTGCCGCGATGACAGGCGTCGATCTATATGGCAAGACCAAGCGTCATGGCGAGAAGTTTATCGAAGACGTGAAGGCTGGCTGGGCAATATTGCGTCCGTCTCTGATTGTCGGATTTAGCCCCAACACCACCAACGATCGGCCTTTCAATCGATTCCTCAAAGCGCTTGCGGGAGAAGCTCCGGCTGTTTATGATAATTCCTGGAAATTCCAGCCAAGCTATCTCGGACATATTTCCGAAGTGATCGCACAGATTATCAAGCGAAATATTACTGGCGAAATAATTCCGATCACTATACCGCACCTGACTACTCGCTATGATCTGGCCAAAGATATCCTGATCCCCTTTGGCGTCGAAGTCTCGTCCAAAGACGCAGGGGATACCACGCCAGTCGTGGAGTTTGACCAAGCAGAGCTCAAAAAGCTCGGCTTGCCAGTCTATACTTATGATGAAATGATTAGTAGAATAGTTATAGAAACAAAGAAGGGTTTGGAGATCTAGGCTTGATCGGCATCGGAAGGGGATCCTCGCGCAACTATTTATTATTCAAGAAAGACTTTGCAATGGCGTGGACTGAAATAAAATATAGCAAAAATTTAGTAAATCGAGCAGGAGATACTCTCATTAGCCAAGGATCTTCAACAGATGAGATTAACGAGGCGCTAATGGTTCTTGACAACTGGCGCTCTGCCCATAGCTTTCCCTTGCATATTTTTAAAAAGAGATTAAAGGTTGTTTCTAGCGCGGTTGATGACACCTCTTTAGTCGTTCAAAGGCTTAAGCGCAGCCCAGCCATCCTCAGAAAATTGCAGAGAAGATATGGAGAGCTATCTCCGACAATGAAACTATCCCAAATGCAGGATATCGGAGGATGCAGGGCCGTACTAGCGAATGTAAAACTGGTTAATAAGATTTGTAGCGAATACTATCATACTGATAAAGCAAATCGTGGCGAGCATTGTGATTTAAAGCACCAATTCAAAAATAAAAAGGATTATATCAACAATCCTAAGGATGACGGCTACAGGGGTGTTCATCTGATTTATAAATATATAAGTGATAAGTCCAATAAATATAATGGGTTGCTTATTGAAATTCAGGTTAGGTCTAAGCTCCAGCATCTCTGGGCAACTGCAGTAGAGACAGTCGGCCATTTTACAAAGCAGGCGCTAAAGTCAAATGAGGGAGAAGAGGACTGGATTACCTTCTTTAAACTTGTAAGTTCAGTGTTCGCTCAGAAGGAGAAAACACCCCCTGTTCCAGATACACCCATTGATGGCTCTGAATTGTTTCGACAGGTTGAGAAATTATCGAACAAACTTCAGGTTGTAGAGAAAATAAAAAGCTGGGCTGAATCGTTAAGGCAAATGGAGCAGATTGAGCAGAACGAGCCGCACAAACCACATTTTTATCTTCTGGAATTGGATATCGATACCAGGAGATTAGCAATACGGGCGTTTGATAAGAAAGATGAGGAGACGGCAAATCAAATGTATTCTGCGGCAGAAAAAAGGGCTAGCGAAGCGAAGGCAAACAGAGATATTGTGCTAGTTGAAGCTGATACAACAAAAGAACTCCAAAGGGCCTATCCAAATTATTTTTTGGATACAAAAGAATTTATTCAAGAACTTGAGAATTATTTAAATAATGCCGAAGGTATTAAATAAGGATATACAGCTTTTTGGGAATATATAGGGAGGAGTAATATGCAACTAAATTATTTGATCGCTGGACTCGTAATTGGCCTATTGGTAGGGTGGTTCTTTCGGAAGCCCAAAGGGAAAGCTCGGGAGAACGTTAGATTGTCGGAAGCGGAGAGGGAGAAGGCGGGGAATATTGAGAAAATTAATTCCTACATCTCTAGCCACTCCAGCGTTACCAACGCAGAAATTGCCAAGCTTCTCGGCGTTTCGGACGCGACTGTGGTCCGTTATATGGACGAACTAGAGGCGAGTGGAGCGGTCAGACAGATCGGCAAGACCGGCATCGATGCTCATTACGAAAAAGTAAATTAACATCTCTAGCACTGCATAAATCGAACACCTCACATATGTGAGGTGTTTGTGTCTCTTCTGATTTTTTCCAATCCTCTACGTTCTTCTCCAATCTTTTCATATTAAACTTCCGTTCTATGATCTAGGTAGCGGATTAGACGCTATAGCGCACAAACCGCCACCGTAACAATATTCAGTTGTAAAGTTATTTTAAGCTTACAAAATAAAATTCCCGCCTCGGAAATCGGGGCGGGAGTGAACTAATTTTGCCGCTATTCGGCTTCAGGCGGGGCTTCAAGGAGGGCAAAAACTTGAGCAATGGCGTCGGCGTATTTGTCGTCTTTGTATTCGGCGCGTCTACGTACCTGGTAATATGTATCCGTTGATAGCCAGCCTGCTATGGAGGCAGCGAATGCGGATGCCGTAGTTTCGTTTAGGCCGGACAGTACTTCGAGCATCTCGTCGAGATTATCATCCATGACGCGACCGGCGATAATCGCTGAACAGTCTATGTTTACCAATGGGTAAATTAAACTGCCGATCTGTATAGTACTTGTAGCACTGTAAACAATGCTTGGGATGACCAGGGCTATCCCAGAAAGCAGTATTTTGCCATTTGGCAGATCATTTGCGAAAAGGTTAAAGTCCCGTAATAACGCGGGAATGAACGCGTTATTCTCATCGTTCGCAAGGGTGTCGATCCACTTCTTCGCCTCTTCAAGTGTTTGGCATGCGGGGCCTGAAATTAATAATTCCAGATCATCGATTCTCTTCATCTCACGATCCTTTTTGCTTGGCACCAGTATGGTAAGCACCAATGCAGAACTTATACCACAAATGGGCTGGATTAGATAGAGTGATAGTTCTCTTGCTACTTCTTCAATTAAGAAAACTGAACTCTCATTCGCATCGCAGGTGGCGGATTAGACGCTATAGCGCACAAACCGCCACTTATAGTAAAATAATCATATGAAGTTATCCAAGAATGTCAAAGCAATTTTGAGTACTATTGGCTTGGGGCTGGCGCTTACAGTCGCGTCCACCTCGCCATATTTTTTGGTCAATTTAGTCAAATCAAAGAACAAATACGAGAAATATCGCTACAAGAAAATCATCAAAAAATTGTTTGACGACAAGATCATTTATCTTTCGGGGGAGGAAATAAAGTTGTCCGAAAATGGTCTCGAACTGCTGAGGCTTGCGCAGGTCGAGGATATCACTATCGCCAAGGGCAAAGGCGAATGGGATGGTTTTTGGCACCTGGTCTGCTATGACGTGCCGGAATCATACAAGCAGAGGAGGGATTGTTTCCGCCGAAAACTTATTGAATCAGGATTTTACCAAGTTCAGTACAGTCTGTGGGTAATTCCGTGGCCATGCAAAGAGGAGATTGCGATTATTGCGCAAAGTCTCGACATTGCGCCCTTTGTTGCCTATCTCAATACCGATTATCTGCCCCAACAACAAAAGCTCCTGAACCATTTCGATCTCGCATAACCAACAAAGATCTCTTTGAAAAATCAGGTTGAATCATTTTCGGTGGTGGCGGATTAGACGCTATAGCGTACAAACCGCCACCGTAACAATATTCAGTTGTAAAGTTATTTTAAGCTTACAAAATAAAATTCCCGCCTCGGAAATCGGGGCGGGAGGGATTAGCTTTCGGCTATTAGGACGAGCGCTTGCTCGAGCGCTTGCTTGTGCGTGTCTTCGATTGCCTTAATGGCAGTTTCAAGGCTGGGAAAATAATTTTCATTCCCATTCTTGACGGGGAGTTGCATATCTGTGAATGCTTCGTATCGATACGATTTGCCTGCTATGTCCGCAGGGGTGGGAATCGATTCGTACTCGCGCCGGTGCACATTACCTACGAAGTGCCCCTGACACAATTCATCCTTGTGGTGGTATACGCGCCACCAAGTTTCACTACCAGGAAATCCTGGGCTGTTGCTATATCTCATAAATACCCCCTTTGAATATTTTGATCTGAGCAATGATATCATAGCTATAACACGTACAGCCCAAAGTAGCAAGGGTGAAGGTTGCATCATTATGATTTTTTGGTGATTGGCTGATGAACAATAATATTGCGGATATTGTCTTCGTCTTCTTAATCAGCTATTATTCACTCGATTGGTAATATATTCCTGTCCTGCCCTTGGGGTACAACAAAAGGAATCCGATCTCAAATCAAGGGCCCCAACTATCCACTGCAGGTCGAAATGGGTAGTCTATCAACCTAATATCTTTGGAGACTTATGGACAACAAAGAATTCAACAAAGCCCTAGATGAGGCTACGAAGAAGAAGATGCTTGAGGATCCAGAAATCTGGTGGAAGCCACGAAGATCGCATTGGGATGAATGGGGTTCGCCTGTCGGGCTGACGCTCGCCTGGGCGCCAGGACTCGTATGCGTCGGAGTATTCCTCTGGTTTCTCCATCTCGCTGAGCTGATCTAATAATAAAATTCCCTCCGTCTAATCGGGGGGATTTTATTTTGGGTAGAATTGCAGGCAGTTTTCCTATCACTCTTTTCGGAGTAAGATTAGAATATGAAAAAAGTATTGAGAAAGAGATTATGAGGATCTTATTTGTGTGCACTGATAATATTGGGCGGAGCGTGACGGCTGAGTATTGCCTCAAAGATTATCTGGCCAAACATAATATTGATGGCGTTGATGTGGCTTCTGCCGGGACTCATGCGGATAGCGACATGACCGGATTTTCGATGGCGCATTTTCCGAAACTTATGAAGCTAGGTATTGATGCTTCTGGGCATAAGAGGCGACAACTGAGTCAAGAATTAGTGGATTGCGCCGACAAAATTGTGGTTTTTGACAATTCACACCAAGGGTGGATTAGGCAAAAATTCGGCCTGAATGTGCCTCTCTATAACGAGATATATATAAATGAATCAACTGAGATCAGGGTATCGGGACCAGAGTTGAAGGGCACCTCTGACGATCGGATGATCCAGCTCGTAGACTATATTTATAGTTCAACCCCAACTTTTTGGGAAAATTTGAAATTGCTCTCTAAATAAAATTCCCGTCTCGCTTCATAAGTGGCGGATTAGACGCTATAGCGGGATAACCGCCACTTTTAGGCATATTAATCTTTGAGCTGAAAGCCGGGAAGTTATCCAACTTATTTAAGCCATCTAAGTTATTCAAGTTAATGAAACAAAAATCCCGCTCCGAAATCGAGGAGTAAAGTACTAGTTTTGACCTCATATTTTGGTCGAGCGCCGATGCGGCGACCATTTGAAAGCTATTATTGATGCCACGGATAGGGGAATCTTGGCCTAGAATTGACCAATGATGTTTTTGTAGCCAGCTTCGGGGTCTGAGCCGTCAACTGTTTTGGCCGTCGGGGCAGTGAAGCCTCTTGGCGTCATCATGTTCTCTTGATTCGTAAATTCGTATCTTGTATAGAATATTTTAGCCGCTCCGAGTTCTATCGCTTTTCTGGTACTGGCCAATATTTGTGTCGCATTTATGTCTGGATCGGAAGAAATTAGTGCCTCTGCTTCAGTCACCCAAATCGGTTTATTGATGTTGAATTCTGCGAGCAATCTTTTGTATGGCTCGACATTGAAACTGTCGATCGAATCGCTGGTGATGCAGTGAACATTGGCATAATCAAAAGCGGCGATAGTGTCGGCATTTGCAAATACACTACGGTAGAAACCGATAAAATTATTATTTCCACCGGCTGCTCCAGCGATCACCACTTTGGCTTCCGAATCGGCGGCCTTGATCGCCTCGGATGTGTTTATCAGCAGAGTACCATAAGCCTCAGGTGTGTCTTTCCAAAATTTCAGACGATCGATGCCGTCGGGCGAAGATAAATCAGGTTCGTTCATCACCTCCCAGTGCTTGATTGGCATAGTCAGACCGGCCATATCCTTGATGCCGTCTCCGTCATAACGCTCAACCATAGCGGTGATCCATTTCTTGTAAGCGATCCAGTCTGTCGGCGCGCATCTCTGAAGCGGCAGATACCCGCGTCCATAGGTTTCCTCGTCGAGACCAGGCTTGCTGCCCTTTTTGGAATCCTCGCCTCCGGGCGCAAATTCATCATTTGAGGACACAGCGCAACTACTAGCCTTTGGATTATTCATCTGATCCCAATCAGCAAAGGGCCATATGGTGGCAAGTATTGCAACATTGTCTTTTTGGTATCGTGCGACTTCTTTGTCGGAGATAGAATAATAGTATTCAGCGTCGGCGCTGGATTGGCTTCTCTCCCAGACGAAGGCTCCGGGGTGCGGCCTGACCCAACCCCCACCAACCCCAGTGATGAATTCGCCGTCTCCGGGTCCGGCCGACAAAAATCCAAATTTGTTATTCAAAATTGACTCAGGGATAGTTACTTTGGCCACAACACTATTTTCATCGGCTGGAGTGGATGTGCTCACGCCCTTATCATCCGTCGGCTCCTCTCCTTTTCGAATCACAAAGAAGGCAACACCCGCTAATATCAAAAAGGCTGCTGCTATTACGATCCAAAGTTTTTTCTTGCTAGACTTCTTCGGTGGTTCGATGCCCTGTTCGCTAGTCGCTGTGCTCTGACTGCTATCTTGAGTTTCCATATCCCACTCCTTTTAATTTATTGATGTATATATTATATTCCGATGTATAAAAAACTAGAAGACATCATTTGATCAATGAAGTGGCATTTATTTGCCAGCGTCTTTGGCGTAAAATATGGTCAGGAGCTAATATCAATTGGTCGTGGTATGATATTGGAGTAGATATTTAATTGGAGGCGATATGGACAAATTTGTGAAGAAATTAAAGCCCCTGTGCAAAAATGAATTTCTGAAAAAGTGGTGGCTGGTAATATTGCTATCAATAATTTTGGCCGGTGGTGTTCTCGTATTTTTGCGTGGAGATGAGGACGAATGGACTAAGAATAAATATGGAATTTGGGTCAAACATGGCAACCCGAGTAGCGCCGCTCCTGACGGGGCGAAAACAGCTGAGACTTGGAAGCGGGACAAGACTATGCTGATGGGCGAGACAACATCGAGTGACACCCATAAAATTTCTGACAATCTATATCGTATGTTTGTGAATGGAAAAGGCGGAATTTCATACGCTGAATCGACCGACGGCAAGAACTGGGGCTCCCTTGCCAACACCGGGGTGACGGAGGACGAGAATATGATGATCTCCAATCCTTCTGCACTAAAACTGGCCGATGGAAGCTGGATTATGCTCTATGAACAGACGTCAAAAACTCAGCCGGGCCAGCAAAAAGGTCCAAATGGTAAATCAAACCAGAGGAACCTTTACCTGGCTACCTCTGCAGACGGTATTACTTTTGCGAAGCAGGGGATTGCTATTGATAGTAGCAAAAGTGACAATTTCTTCGCTTCAGTCCCAGATATGGTATTGATGCCGAACAACGATGTCCGCCTTTACTACGTTTGTGGCGGTAACGCGATCTGCTCAAGTATTTCGAAGGACAGCGGCAAAACCTGGGTCAAGGAGCCAGGTTTTCGGATGGCGAACATGGCAGTCGATCCTGATGTGGTCAAACAAACGGTCGATGGCAAGACTAGTTGGGTGATGTATTATTCAGTCTTGGAGCCAAGCGAAAACAATCTTTTCAAGGCCATCTCGACCGACGGATATCTTTGGACGAAATTGTCTGGCCAGGTGATCAAAAAGACTGGTGAAAACGCGATTGTTGACCCTGATGTATTTGAAACTACGCCAGGGAGCTGGGTTATGAATTTTGGAGAATCAGGCGGCAATTCCTCTACTGGAGGAGACCAGATCAATCTCTACCGCGCCACATTTGAGGGCGATATCTTCGCAGAGAAATAAATGGATACAATATTCTACCCTATCAAATTACTTGCCGAATGGCTTACGGGAAGCGTTTTCTCTATCTACGGCGACTCACGACTCGGTGAAGTGATCAACTTTTTCATATACGACACGATCAAGATTTTGATCCTGCTTTTCGTGATTATTTTTGTCGTCTCGATGATTCGCTCTTTTCTTCCACCGGAAAAGATTCGTCGATTGCTGTCTCACAAGAATCAATTTATCGGCAATATTTTGGCCTCACTCCTTGGAATTGTTACACCATTCTGTACTTGCAGTGCAATTCCTCTCTTCCTGGGTTTTATCGAAGCTGGTGTGCCGCTGGGCGTGACTTTTTCTTTCCTGATTGCTAGCCCGATGATCAACGAAGTTGCACTGGTGCTACTTCTGGGCATGTTTGGCTGGAAAATCGCCCTACTATATATAGTAAGCGGCCTTTTGATAGCCATAGTGTCAGGCCTGGTTATTGGCCGACTCAAGCCTGAGAAATTATTGATCGAAATTGATTATCAAAAAAATATTTTTAACGAACAGCGCAAAATTACTTGGAAATATCGGGTGAACTGGGCCAGGGAATACGCCCTCAACATTACCAAAAAAGTTTGGGTTTATGTCGTCGTCGGTATCGCACTCGGGGCGATAATCCATGGCTATGTGCCGACCGATTTCTTGGCACGATACGCTGGAAGCGACAAATGGTATGCAGTTCCGTTTGCCACGTTGCTCGGCGTCCCACTCTATTCAAATGCAGCTGGGATCGTCCCATTGATCTCGGTATTGACGGAAAAGGGCGTAGCGATCGGGACGGTTCTCGCTTTTATGATGGCAGTGACGGGGCTATCCTTGCCAGAGTTTATGATTTTGAAGAAAGTGATGAAAACAAAATTGATCATAATCTTTGCCTCGATAGTCGCATTGGGCATTATGCTGACCGGGTATTTGTTTAATTTAGTACTAAAATAAGTCTTTGGCTATTGGTTCTTGACCACGATTGTCTCAATCGTGTTGGCGGCGTCTTCGCAACGATCTGTAATGTGTTCTAGGATTTCGTAGAGTTCCTTGATTTTCATAATAGTGATTGGGTCGGTCTCATTTTTGAACAATTCTCCTAGTGTATGGCGGTGTAAATCATCAGCCTCGTTTTCGATGAAATTGACAAACTCGCAGTGTTTGAGAAGTTTGGCCTGATTTTTGTTTTTGCCCAATTCTCTAACTGCCGCAACGACTTGTTTGATCGCTTTCTCGGCGATGTGGATGTAGAGAAAAGCGGGTTTGGGGATGGGATCAATGTTGTAGATATATATTCTGGCAACTGCCATATCCATGACGTCTATAACATCATCGAGTTCGGAAGCTAACTCGGCAATATCCTCGCGGTCAAGTGGGGTGATGAAGGTCTTGTTCAGTTTGTTCATGACCTCATGGATAACATCGTCGGCATCGTGCTCGATTTTTTTGATTTTGATCGATTGCTTGTGAGCGTCGGTGTTGGTCTCGAGATCAGAAAGAACGTCGACCGCTTTTTGCATCAGGGTGGCCTGTTTTTCAAAAAGTACGAAGAAATCAGTTGACTGCGGGAAAAATCTCATAAAATCCTTTATTTAATAAAAAGTATGACAATTTGATAGACGACGAAGGAGAAGATGGCGGCAAGCGGGATGGTCAAAAGCCAGGCCCAAACAATATTGAAAGTCACGCCCCAACGGACGGCTGAGAGTCGTCTGGCCGATCCGACCCCAGAAATGGCTCCAGTAATGACATGAGTGGTCGAGACCGGAACGCCAAGATGGGTAGCGAAGAAGATGCTGAAGGCGCTGGCTGTCTCGGCGGCGAAGCCGTCTATCGGACGAAGCTTGGTGATCTTGCTGCCCATTGTTTTGACAATGCGCCATCCACCAAATAGGGTGCCCAGGGCGATGGCAGCCTGGCAGGAAAGCACAACCCAGAGTGGAATTGTAAATGTATGGGTGATACCGCCGGCCAAAAGGACTGTCGCTATTATACCCATAGTTTTCTGTGCATCGTTACCACCATGGCCCAAACTGTAGAGAGCGGCCGAGAATATTTGCATTATTTTGGACCATTTTGTAACTTTGGCTGGAGTCTGCTTGCGTGCGATCCAGGTCACCAAAGTTATTAATACAAGCCCCAGGACCATCCCGATTGTGGGGGCCAGGACTATGAAAATTACTGTTTTGGTCCAGCCAGCCCAGAGAACCGCACCGAATCCCGCTTTGGCAATAGCGGCCCCAGCATAGCCTCCGATCAGGGCGTGGGAGGAACTAGTCGGGAGGCCGAAGTACCAGGTTGTCAAATTCCAGACAATGGTTCCGATTACTCCAGCCATAATGACGTAGAGATCAACCTGGTTGATATCGATCATGCCCTTTCCGATGGTCTTGGCGACGGCGGTGCCGAAGATTAGGAAGGCGATAAAATTAAAAAAGGCTGCCCATATGACAGCTTGTTTTGGCGTGAGCACTCTTGTTGACACAACGGTCGCTACAGAATTGGCGGCGTCGTGGAAACCATTGGTAAAGTCAAAAATTAGCGCCAGGGCGATAATTACGATTATTAAGATGAGTGTGCCTGTGATCATCTTCCTCAATCTAACAGATAAAATTATTCTTTGTCTAGGGGGCGATACTGGCGAGAAGTATAATTTTGGGATAGAATTTATTTATATTTATAAATGGAAGGAGCTCGATGTCGGAAGAAAAGGGCCAGAAAAGCCGGTTGACTCTAATTATTGCTGTCCTGATGCTGATTTTTCTCTTAATTATATTTTTCCGCTTTGGGTTTGTCCTTAGTTTTTGGATTACATTGATCCTGTGGCTAGTCTATTGGTGCGTCAAATATTTCTTGAAATTGTCGGTGATGATTTCCTGGATTATTCTGTTTTTCATTATCATTTTTAGTTTGCTTGTTTCAATTAACGTTTTTCCTGGCTTGAAAGTTGTCAAAAGCACTAGTAAATCTACAACCTCTGCCACTTTGGTCAAATGTACTTCGACATCATCTGATCAGCCAACCACCATCCCTGGTTACAAAGCATTGATGTACGCCCAGGGCCTTAATTCAAATAGCGAGACGGATACGGGGACAAGGACATTTTCGCTCTCAGCTTTGAAAAGCAAATCAGGAGGGGACGATATTTACTTCAATTTTGCCAAAGATCCCGAGGGGAATATCAAAGGGGTCAAGGGTATGATCGAAGTTTGCGACTCAAACAATATGACTTCCCGACTTGGCACGACCAAGGACACGACAGCTACTCCGGCTGGTGAAAACGCATGGGGCGTTATCTATTATATGCATGGTGGCAACTACCCTCATGGCACTGGCGAGTATAGAGTTGATTCATATGCCAATGTGAGCGGGACTTGGGTCTTTGTCGGGAGAGTAACAGGAATCACAATTACAGAATAGTCCGAATGTTGTACTCAATAAAAAACCAACGCATCTATTGGTGTGTTGGCGGTTATTTGAATAGAGGAAAAAATTCGAGACAGGCAGGGTATAGCAAGCAAAGTCCGAGGGCGACTAGTTTGAATCCGAGCCAGCTATAAGTCTGGTGATGCGCCTCACTGCTTTTGCGAGTGAGAGTGAACATTGACATTACGGCCATGCCCCAGAAAATCGAACGGCCAACCTCGCAAGCGCCCTCTTTGTCGGCCATGACAGCGGCGAAGATAAACATTGTGGCTGCGATTGCGTGAAATACAATCCATCGATAGGACTTAGTGTAGAACCCTATGATGTATGGGAGGAAGGCAAGCAGCCATACAGTGTATGACACTGGGTGGATGACTGATATGCTCTCTGCTACGATTTTGGTACAGGGTAGTAGAAAGTAGGTAGCTGCATAAAGGACAGCGAAGACAAGAAACCACAGAAAAATTAATTTTTTCACAGACGTCACCTCTCCTACTTCTATAACATAAAACTCAATTATTAACAATCAGATATTCGGTGGTTACCTCTCCTCAGTTTATTTTCAGCTATTTTGGTGTATGATCTGTTTATGAGAATACTTATTGTCGAAGATGATCACAAAATTGCAAATGCAGTCAAGAAGGGTTTGGAACAGGAATTGTATGCTGTAGATATTTCTTATGATGGCAAAGATGGCTTGGGTAATGCGCTTACAAATCCGTATGATTTAATCATACTCGACCGAATGTTACCTGAAGTCGACGGTATCAAAATCTGCGAAGCAATTAGGAAAAAACAAATTCATACTCCAATAATTATATTGACCGCAAAGGATAAAGTGGGCGACAGGGTCGAGGGGCTAAATGCCGGTGCTGATGATTATCTGGTCAAACCTTTTGCTTTTGAAGAATTATTAGCTAGGGTCCGTGCTTTACTTAGGCGCCCCAAAAATGTAATAGCAAATGTGATTACCGTTGGTGATTTACGATTGGATACTATTACTTTTGAAGTATTTAGGGGAGACAAACCGATTGATCTGTCATCAAAAGAATTTGCTCTTTTGGAATATATGATGAGAAACTCCGATAGGATATTGACCAAGGATAACATTATCGGGCACGTTTGGGATTATGATGCAGATATATTGCCCAACACAGTTGAGGTGTATATCGGGTATTTGAGAAATAAAATTGACAAGCCTTTTGTTGGAAAAAAACCATTAATTCAAACCGCTCGTGGGTTTGGCTACAAAATCGGAATAGGAAAATGAAAATTAACAAAATCTTCAAAGATATTTTTGATCAAGCTTCACTACGTCTGTCGCTGTTTTATGTATTGATTATTATGATGATTAGTATCGGATTTAGCGTCGGTTTATTCAATATCTCCTCAAATGAAATAGGCAGAGGTCTTGGCAAACAATCTCGCTTTCTCCAAGATATTAACATGCACGTCCTGGCTCCCAATATTGATCTTGAGCGATTGAGACAAGAGCAGATTGACGAGAGCAACGGAAATTTGCGGACCAATCTGATTTATTTCAATCTGTTGATTCTTTTGCTCTCTTCGTGTGCCAGTTATTTCTTCGCCAGAAAAACACTGGAGCCGATTAGAGAATCTGTCGAGGCCCAAAATCGTTTTACGGCTGACGCCTCTCACGAATTGCGTACGCCGCTGACAGCTCTTCGAACAGAAATTGAAGTCGCAATGCGCGATGATAAATTAAATCTGCAAGCGGCCAAGAAGCTTCTTGAAAGTAATCTTGAAGAAATAGCCAAACTGGAATCTCTTTCCAACGCGCTTTTGAAGCTAGCCAAAAATGAGAACTCGAAGCCAGAAATTGGGAAAGTTGATCTGAGTGAAGTTGTTATTAGCGCCTATGAGAAGGTCGAGAGTTTGGCCAACAAAAAGTCGATGATCTTTGATAATCACTTGCAGCCAGCAATTGTTCGCGGCGATAGGCATAGCTTGACCGAACTTTTCGTTATCCTTTTGGATAATGCGATCAAGTACAGCCCGAACAAATCAAAAATTAATATTGATATTCAAATTGATGGCAATTTCGTACTTGTCGGAATTAAGGATCGAGGCCTGGGAATCAAGGCTTCGGATCTTCCTTATATATTTAATCGATTCTATCGAGCGGATAATTCTCGGAGCAAGGAAAGTGTCGCTGGCTATGGGCTTGGTTTGTCGATTGCGAAACAAATCGCTGATCTTCACGGTGGCAATTTGAGCGCTACGAGCAAGCCTGGCAAGGGCAGTGAGTTCATTGTAAAATTGCCGGCTTAAGTTGTTGAACAATTTTGTCTTAAGGATTAAGATAAAGGTGTCCTTTTTGCGTTTGAAATAATTTTATAAAAACAAATCAAAATCATAGGAGAAAAATGCCAAAAAAGAAAAACAAAAAATTCCAGCTGACCGATATCCCAGATATCATGGTGAAATGGGTCGGGTCTACAAATTCCTTAATCGTACACACTCTAATCTTTTTGTTTTCATTTCTATCGCATTGGATTTTTGGGATATCATTAGACTTTGTCCTATTAGTTCTGACCACCGTAGTATCCCTTGAGGCTATCTATCTCGCCATATTCATTCAGCGCTCAGTAAATCAACAAGCGACACGCCTTGAAGATGTTGAGGAAGCTCTTGATGACGTTGAAGAAAGTTTGGATGACGTCGAAGAATCAATTGATGATGTTGAAGAGAGTTTATCGTCGAAAGACGGTGCGCCCCACAAGAACTCAAAAGAAATTCATCGCTCCCTGGAGGAACTAATTTCTGAAATCAAAGCATTATCAAAAGAGATCAAAAATCGTTCATAAATATAATTTAATGCATGGAGTGAACCATGGCAAAAGTTGATTATAAGAAAGAGATGAAGGAACTATATAGTCCTTCGACCAAAGAAGTGGCAGAAGTTGTCGTGCCCAAAATGAATTTCCTGATGATTGATGGCAAGGGCGACCCCAATACTTCTCAGGAATATATTGACTCGATTCAGACGCTTTATCCCGTGGCCTATACGATTAAATTTGCAATCAAGAAGTCAACCGGCCTGGACTTCGGCGTGATGCCGCTCGAGGGACTTTGGTGGTCAGATGACATGAGTGATTTTACGGCTGGTAAGAAGGACAATTGGCAGTGGACGAGCATGATCATGCAGCCAGACGTCGTGACCAGGGAAATTTTTGAAAAAGCAGTGGCGGACGTCAAAGCCAAGAATCCGCCAGCTGGCGGACCAGCATCTATCGACAAAATACGGTTTGAAAGTTACGACGAAGGCCAGGCCGCACAAATTATGTATATTGGTTCGTACTCTGAAGAGGGGCCGACGATCAAGCGGATCCATGAAAAAATATTATCTGGTGGTGGTAAGCTCTCTGGCAAACATCATGAAATTTATCTGTCGGATCCGCGTAAAGCAGACCCGAAAAAACTAAAAACCGTGATTAGACAGCCATTCAAGGAGTAGAAAATAATACTTGGAGGAATCATGAAGCAAGAAGGAACATGTTGTCCGAAATTTGACCCGGCACCGTGGCAGGAAAAGGAAGTGACTTGGAGGGACAAACTTTTCGTCAAAGATAGTGTGAAAGCATTTATGCATATTCCGCTCAATATGGGTGCGGTCATGACAAAAATGGGCAAGCTGATCGATGAGACAGGCGCAAAACTGGACAACAATGATTATCTAATCTTGTCGGACGAACTATCTCCATGGAAAAGCGACCAACTCATAGCCGTAACCAAGGAGGTCCCGGGACTTGAGAGCGTCAGACTATCGGGCACATACCTAACCAAAGTTTTCGAAGGGCCTTATCAGGAGGCGCCGAATTGGTATCGTGAAATGCAAAATTTTGTGAAGGGGAAGGGTAAAGAGGCCAAGAAAATATACATGTTCTATACCACCTGTCCAAAATGTGCAAAGAAATATGGCCATAATTACGTCGTTCTCCTGGCTCAAATAAGATAACGCGGCGTCTATAAGCAGATTCTCAGAAATTGCTCATACTATATATGAGTAGGTTTTATTTATAATTTTTTGGAGCAACTATGGGCGTAATCATCCGTGGGTTTAAGAACGCATTTCGCAATAACGTCAGAACGGTCTCGGTCGTTTTCATCTTGGCGCTTTCTATTGCCATGTCACTAGTCATGTTGTTGTCGCTTAAGACCGTCCAGGGCAGGATCGAGTCTGTCAAAAGTTCGATTGGAAACACGATCAGCGTTTCACCGGCCGGTGCTCGCGGTTTTGAAGGAGGCGGAGAACCTTTGACTTCTGCGGATATAAGCTCGATTTCTTCTTTGTCTCATGTCACCAAGGTCAGCCAGACGGTCAACGACCACCTAACCCCAGGCACAAATACAAATCTTGTTCCCTCTCAGGAAGCTGGCACGATTGGAAATCGTCAGAGACAGCAGATGGGGGCGGATGATGGGAGCGCCACGGCGCGTAATCAACGTGTCTTCGCCATGCCTATCATGGTGACGGGCACGAACGATCTGACCAATACGGCAAGTCTCTTTGTCGATAGTTTCACAATCACAAGTGGCGAAAAGTTTGATGGTGGTTCTGACCAAAATGTCGCGTTGGTCGGAAGCGAGCTAGCCACCAAAAATAATCTTAGTGTCGGCTCCACCTTCCAGGCATATGGCAAAGATATTTCGGTTGTCGGAATATTTGATGGCGGAAGCAAATTTGCAAACGCCAACTTTGTCATGCCATTGAAATCCCTTCAAATTTTGTCTGGCCAAGCTGACCAGGTCACTTCGGCGACCGTATTAGCTGACTCGATCGACAACATTGCCGCTGTCAAAGACTCAATCAAATCAAAGCTTGGGGCGAAGGCGGATGTCACAGCTCAACAGGATAGTTCTGCAGAAGCAGTCAAGCCTCTCGAAAATATCAAAACGATTTCTCTTTACAGTCTGATCGGATCACTAGCGGCCGGAGCAATAGTAATATTCTTGACCATGCTGATGATTGTGCGCGAACGTCGTCGCGAAATTGGCGTGCTCAAGGCGATAGGATCATCAAATATCGGAATTGTGGCAATGTTTAACGTAGAGTCGCTCGTCCTGACCTTGACCAGTAGCGTAGTTGGCATATTCATGGGTCTAGTATTTAGCAATCCCATTTTGAAAGTTCTAGTCAACAATTCAGAGGCTTCGGGCAACGCCTCGGTAGCGAGTATGGGCGGTCCGAATCATGACCATGCCGCTATGATGGCTGGTGTAGCGGCTAGAGCTCTTCCTGGAGCCAGGAATGCGCTGAATAATCTGCATGCCGTTGTCGGCTGGGATATCCTTCTCTACGGCTTGGGCGCTGCAGTCTTGATTGCGATAATTGGAAGTGCCATACCCGCCTTCTTCATTTCTAAAGTTCGCCCTGCTGAAGTGATGAGAGCGGAATAATCAGCGAAGCTGATTATTCTAGTCGAAAGTTGAAAGAAAAAGTTTATAAAGTCAAAAGGAATATATGCTAAAAGTAACAAATCTAACCAAAAAGTTTGAATCTGGAGATAGTGATGTTGTCGCGGTGAAGGATGTAAGTCTCGAAATCCCGACTGGTGTCTTCTCGACCATAGTTGGCAAAAGCGGAAGCGGTAAGAGCACCCTATTGTCATTGCTTGGTGCGCTGGATAAGCCGACCTCAGGATCGATCGATGTCGATGGCCAAAATATCAGCAAATTCGGCGATTCGAAATTGATCAAATACAGACGAGAAAAAATCGGTTTTATCTTCCAAAATTATAATTTAATACCCAATCTAACTGCACTTGAGAATGTGATGCTTCCGATGGAATTTGCGGGGCTCAGCGTCAAAGCGCAAAAAGATAGAGCGGCAAAACTTCTTGATCAGGTAGGAATGAATGGGGATAAACAAAGCCGCAAACCTGGTCGTCTATCTGGCGGAGAACAGCAGAGGGTGGCGATAGCGCGTTCACTGGCCAACAAGCCAAAATTAATTTTGGCTGATGAGCCAACGGGAAATCTTGATAGCGCGACAGGGAAAATTATTATAAAGCTCCTGAAAGACCTAGCAAAATCTGAAGATACTACTATTGTAGCTGTAACTCATGACGACGGTATTGCAGCCGAATCACATCTGACGTTTCGCCTAAAGGATGGCAAGCTGGTGAAAAATTAATAGTGTTTGGCCTACCAATCTTCGGTATTCTTATGATAAAATATCTTTGCAATTAAAAAAGAGGTTTTGTCATGGAAATTTTGAGAAATATGTGGCGTCGAAAGTTTAGAACTTTTCTGACTATTTTTGGCATTGTGATTGGGATCTTCGCTTTCACTGTGATGGGCAGTATGGCGCTCAAATTGAACAAAATGATCGATGGCGGTAAGCGCTATATCACGGGGCAAATCTCGATTTCTCCCAAAGGCACAGATTTTACCATGGGCGGCAGCGGCACTTCGACTTTGCCAGTGGATTTGTTGCAGAAAATTGCGGCAGTCGAAGGAGTCGAAGCAGTCGAGGGCTCAGTAAGCCTCGTGGTTGATGAGCCAAACCTTGATGATCCAGCGAGCGCATCTATGAATATGGGTCAGCCACCAACAATATATAGTATTGATCCTAGCTCAAATTTTAAAAACAAAAACTGGGCGACACTGGATATGAAAGAGGGCGAAGAGATCGGGAAAGATACAGCTGAAAACGAGATTGCGATTGGCTATACAGTCGCCCTGGACAAGAAGTGGAAGATGGGGGATACGGTCAAAATCCGCGGACGCGAGTTTAAAGTGGTCGGAATTCTCAATAAGACTATGACTGGACCGGATAGTTATGTTTTCATGAATATCAAACCTGCTAGGGAAATGTTTGTAGACTCAAATCCATTTTTGAAATCCTTGAAGACTCAATCTGAAAACACGGCGAATATTTCAGACACAGAGCTGGCCAAACTTTCGCCTGAGGCGCGGGCTCAAATAGTTCAGGCCCAATCATTTAAGATGGAAAACATTTCGACGGCAGCTTCGGTTTCTTGGAAAGATGGGGTTGATTCAGACAAGCTCTCGACTACGATTAAAGACCAGTTCAAAAGCGAGGTTACAGTCCTCTCGCCAAAGGCGATGGGAGAGCTGATCGACAAGGCTTCGGCCACGATGAATGCGATTATTCTCGGTGCGGCTTTGCTCGCTTTAATCGTCGGACTCTTCTCTATAGTGAATACAATGGTGATGTCGATATCCGAGCGGACCAAGGAGATAGGAATCAAGAAGGCTCTGGGTGCGTCAAATCGATCAATTGCTTTCGAATACACCATGGAAGCTGGACTGATCGGATTTTTGGGCGGAGTGATCGGCGCTGCTCTTGGAGGTCTATCGGCATATTTGATCAATCAGAAAATGGCCGCGAAGGGGGCAGAAATCTTCCTTCTCGATACCAGCTTCTTTGTTTATGTCCTCATATTCTCCTTTGTCGTAGGTATTATTGCGGGGGTTATCCCAGCGATGAGAGCGGCGAAGTTGAAGGTTGTCGAAGCCGTACGAGAATTATAAGAATGTCATTCCGGACTTGATCCGGAATCTAAATAATAATGATTGGACCCCGGATCAAGTCCGGGGTGACAAATAATAAGGAAAGTATGGAATCAAAAATAATTGTAAGTGCCAAAGGACTCAAAAAAAGTTATAAGATGTCGAAGCACAATGTGGTGCAGGCGCTGGACGGCGTCGATATCGAGGTCAAGCAGGGAGACTTTACCGCGATCGTTGGTCCTTCCGGCTGTGGCAAGTCCACATTGATGCACATATTGGGGCTATTGGATCGACCCGATGAAGGAGATCTTTTTATCGATGGAGAAGATTTTAGCAAATTAAAAGACGATAAGGCTTATAAAGTAAGGGCCAAAAAGGTCGGCTTTATCTTCCAGGGATTTAATCTGATCCCTACACTGACTGCGCTAGAAAATGTAGTTCTGGCGGGAAAATACGGCGGGATGAAACTGGCTGAGCGCAAAAAGAGAGCCATCGAGTTGCTCAATATGGTAGGTCTAGCTGAGCGCATGAATCACAAGCCCAACGAGCTCTCTGGCGGCCAACAGCAGCGAGTAGCGATGGCCAGGGCCCTAATGAACGATCCAGCAATAATTTTGGCTGATGAGCCAACTGGTGAGCTAGATACCAAAACCTCACTTGAGATTATGGAGATGCTCAAAAAGCTAAATCGTGAGGGCAAGACTTTCCTGATAGTGACTCACAACATGGACGTTGCGGCCGAGTGCAAAAATGTTATTCGACTCAGAGACGGCAAGAACGATATATCCAAATTAAAATAATTGTACTTTTATCCGACTAGCATTGTCGGGTCGATACCGATAATTTTCGATAAAGCTAAGATTAGGGGTCGGATCAATTGCAAGAAGATCGAGCTGCCCGAGACCTGATCGTAAATGATAATCCCAAGCAGGAGGTACGGGCCAAAGTTTTGGTATGTTTCCCTCATTGGCGGCGACATAAGTGGCTCGATCAAGTGTGACCCATCGAGTGGGGGAATCGGCAAGATATTGAAGGACGCAAGGGCAATATTTAGGACAGCAGCCAAGTTCAAGATTTGGACCAGGAAGGAGTGCGTTCCGGAAATCCCAGCAGAGACAAGAACCTTGAGAATAATTGAAATAATTAGGGCGATAATTAAGTTTGTGATAATCCCAGCAAGTGAAACCCAGATCTCTGAACTCTTGTTTCGGAAATAGGCTGGGTTGACTGGTACTGGTTTGCCCCAGCCAAAACCAATGATTAGAAGCATAATACTACCAACCAAATCCAGATGGGCTAGAGGATTGATAGTGAGGCGCCCCTCAATTTTGGCTGTCGGATCGCCTGCCCAGTTGGCCACCAACGCGTGAGCAAATTCATGAAGGGTGAGGCTGAAAATAATAATTGCTAAAAATATTATTCCTACGACTGGGTCCTGAAAGATTGATAATAATAGCATTGTTCCTCGTCTTGATAAATATCTTAGTTTTTGTTATGATATGCAGGTTCGGTATTGATTTGACTTCCTTATAAATATTTTAACATTTCACGCGGGAGATAAAAAGATGGCAAGATGCGCAATATGTGTGAAAAGTGCGACAGCGGGGAACCAAGTCTCACATTCACAGATTCATACAAAGAGAACCTTTAAGCCAAACCTACAAAAAGTTGGTGGTGTTATGTTATGCACTCGTTGCATGAAGACCATCAAAAAGATCACAAAATAGGGGCAGGTTATAAAGTCGAAAGTTCAAAGTCGAAAGAAACGATTCATGGTCTTGTCTTAGTCTTGTAACTTTATACTTTATACTTTATCACTTTGAACTAACTTGGTAGTTTTTCGCCGCTCTCGATAATCTTCTTGTCACGTTCATCTTGGAGTTTCTTGAAACAGTCCTCGCAGAGAATATCTTCTGTAGTTGGCTGGAAGGGGACTTCATTTTTTTTGCCACAAACTCGGCATTTGATCCACCACATTGGGTGTTTGTCTCGTAATTTGTCACGGTTTTTGGCGGTGCAAACTTTGCAACGTTTTGGCAGATTTTGCAATCCTTTCTCGAGGAAGAATTTCTGCTCTCCGGCAGTAAAAATAAATTTATCACCACAATCTTTACAAACTAATGTTTTGTCTTCTAGCTCGCTGATATCTACTTTTGGACTCATATATTCTCCTATTTAATCTTCTTCCATAATACCACTCTAAATCCGTTAAAACTAGTTTTGGCGGATTTAGTGTTTTGTGGTAATTTGAATACTATGGACTCGAAAGATTTATTGAATTTACAAAATGATTGGCAGGATGGTAACTTCTATCATGCTTATCTTGTGTTGGGAAACAGGGAAGAATCAGAGAGGCTGGTGAATTTATTATGCGAGAAGTCTGGTACGTCAAGAAAATTTGTGACTGAAATCGGGGATAGCGACGCAGGCATCAAAATCGATCAAATCAGAGAGCTGATCCACTCTGCCAATCTGACGAAAGAAGGGCTTCGAATAATTGTGCTTTGGGATGCGGAAACGATGAATATTTCAGCGTCAAACGCGCTCCTCAAGATTTTGGAAGAACCACCAGCGGGGGTCGTATTCTTGCTACAGTCCAAAAATCAATCCTTGTCTCTGACGATTAAATCTCGTTGCAGGCTCGTCCGTTTGGCGAATACTGAGACAAAAAATCATACTTCATCATACCAGATCAATTTTGCAGATAACCTGCATGTATTGCTAAAACAAATAGAAAAAGTAGTCAAGGGCGAAGAGACTGAGGCGTATCTTCTGGAGTTGGTTTTTTTGGTTAGAAATGATATGATTGAGACTAAGAAATCAAGCTTGGCCGAAGCGCTGACCAGCATTGAGCGCACAAGGCAGAGAATTGGGAAAAACGCCAATCCGAGACTGGCATTAGAAAATTTAATAATAGAAATCAAAGATATATATGAAAGAGATATTTTTCAGGGCTAGGAGCGACAGTAAGGTGTACCAAGTCCCAGCCAACAACCTGGAGCTAAATGACGGCGACCTCATCCTTTTTGAGTCTGAAAAGTGCCAGGAAGTGGCAACAGTGATTAAATCGAGCGAAAAAGGTGAGGGCTTGAGCGTCGAGAGCAAGGGCGAGATTATCAGGCGTTTGAACGAGAAAGATCTGAAAATTGATGCTGATCGCAAGGCCGAAGCCAAGCAAAATATCGAAAAATGTGGTCAAATAGTCCTAAAACACCAGCTCCCAATGGAAGTCCTTGATGCCGATCTATCTTTTGACGGATCAAAACTAACTTTTTACTTTTCAGCTCCAGGACGAGTTGATTTTCGCTCCCTCGTCTCTGAGCTTGCATCAACATTCCAAAAACTGATACGTTTACAGCAGGTTGGTGCAAGGGACCGTGCCAGATGTGTCGGCGGGATTGGCCGATGTGGCCAACAGTACTGTTGCAAGAGATTCATCAAGGGCGAGCTCGAAACAGTCTCTACAGACATGGCATATGATCAAAATTTGGGTCAAATGGGGCCGAATCGAACGACAGGGGCTTGCGGAAAACTAATGTGTTGTCTAAAATTTGAGTTACCTTTTTATCAGGAGATGAAGAAGAAGCTTCCTGCGGTTGGCACCACGATCAAGACCAAGGACGGCAAGGGCATCGTAGTTTCTCAATGCGTGGTGAAAAGTAAGGTGACTGTTCAGCTAGAAAATAAAAATTATCTGGAGGTAGAGTGTTAGAAGTATTGATTATAATTTTCCTGGGGTTAGCTCTTTTTCTCCTATTGCGTCATTATCCTGACGCTAAAGAGGTCAAGTTTTCACTGTCAAAAATTGATTTTTCTAGATTCCAGAAGCTTTTGACCAATCGTAGACCTCACAAGATCGATAGCATTATTGCCGCGCCGATGCAGAGAAACATGACAGCCGTAGAGTCAGAAGATGATAACTTCGCGCCTCAGCCAAAAATTGCCAAAGTTTTCAGCGAGAAGAGCCCTATGCTCTTGTCTCACCTCTACAAAGCCGAGGAAGCATATGAGGCTAATGATTTACGCGAGGCCGAAGTCCAAGCGCTCGAAGCGATCGCTAAAGACAATCGTTGCGCAGAAGCTTATGTCATGATCGGCAAAATCGCTTTCTTTCGTGGAGAATTTGCTGATTCAAGAGAAGCTTATAAAGCGGCTCTGAAATGCAACAAGAATTTGGCCGAAGCCTATTTTGGTACTGGTATGGTAGAAATGCGAGAGGACAACTTCACCAAGGCGATTGATCATATGGAGAAGGCTATCAATCTCGAGAAGGGGAACGCTGAGTGGTATTTCGAACTTGGCAAGAGCTATATCGAGATCAGACAGTACGCCAAAGCAGCAAAGGTTTTGAAGAAGGCGGCTAGCATCGATATCGATAACAAGGACTACAAATCTCTTGCCGCCGAAGCCGAAGAAAAACAGAGAACGCATTCGGTCTACTCACGATTACGCTAGGATTGAACAAACCAGTAGAAAATGGTATATTCTTTGTGTTAATTTTGCCGTTGTACCTGCCTGCCGGTAGGCAGGGCTCAGTTGGTAGAGCAACTTTAATGAATTGATACTATTTGTCGGGTGCCGATGTAGCTCAGTTGGTAGAGCAACTCCATGGTAAGGAGTAGGTCACCGGTTCAATTCCGGTCATCGGCTCCAGACAAATAGTGGCATTAGTAAGCCCCGACGCCCAGGGAAACTGGGATCGGGGTCCCGATCAAAACATCGGGAGAGTAGGTCGCCCCGACAAGTCGGGGTCAACGGCTCCATAAAAATATCAATAATCGAATATCATTGATCAAGTGATTGAATAATTCCTGAAAATAGGTTACAATAACTTGTGATTTGGTACTTGAAACTTGGTATTTTTTTGTTGCTGGGATAGCAAAGTGGTCAACTGCATCTGACTGTAAATCAGACGGCATCGCCTTCGTAGGTTCGAATCCTGCTCCCAGCACCACGCTTAGCGTGGTGAAAGGGACGCCTAGCGTCCCACCTTCATCGCCTGAGCGATTCGCCAGCTTAGCTCAACGGTAGAGCAACTGTTTTGTAAACAGTAGGTTATGGGTTCAAATCCCTTAGCTGGCTCCATTAAAAAATTAATCAGATATTTATTTCCGAAAGAAATCACTATGGCAAAAGAAGCTAGAAAACTAGTCACACTTGAATGCGAGAAATGCAAATCTCGTGGTTACCACACAGACAAGAGATTGAAGGGTCAGGACGTTATCAAACGTATTGAATTGACCAAGTATTGCAAGGTCTGCAAGGTTCGCACATTGCACAAAGAAACAAAATAAGTTTGAGCTGGTAAGCAATAAGCCAGTAAGCGTCTAAGTTTTTACTTAATTCTTACTGCTTAAAAGCTTATTAGCTTCAATAGGGGTATAGTTAAATGGTATAACGAAGGTCTCCAAAACCTTTATTAGGGGTTCGATTCCTCTTACCCCTGCCAAAAAATATCCAGTCTAGTACTGGATATTTTTTGTTTTGTTAAAAGAGAAATCGAGCTAAAGGGGGGTGTGAATTGGGGGTCCATCGTCAGAAAGGACAGGGAACCGATGGCGTTTTGATATAGAAGTTAGAGCCGAGAATCATTGGATTCAATTGTCACAGCAACATAGTCTGACCCTGTTACTCTTTGATCGCCAGCAAACGGACCGTCATCAGGCACAATGTAACACCCACGTTCTTTTTGGGAACTAGATAAATCCCTAGCTTTTACGCAATATGACATAGAGAAAGCAAGCCCATTTATGTTTCCGCTTGAGATTACATTTCTTATCGATGATACTGATTTGGTCTTGTCTTCTGCCAACCATGTACCAATTCTTTTGACTGGTTCGTTTTGTCCAGTCCTTTGACATGGAGCACGTTCGGCCAGATGCTTTTTGACATGACCCCTGCCGATCAGAATAATCATCTTGGCAGGATCGGCCTCTTTTATGATTGAATACATAGTTTCATCTCGTCTATTTTGGTAGTCTGCATCATTTGTCTCTTGGTTCTCAGCATCTATGCAAACAACTTTAATGCCGATTAATTTGGCAGCGATAATTAATTTGATATTATTGTCATCCCAGCTAAATGGCATGATTTTTTTTAATTGTCCAAAAATATTTTCATTTGTAAAATCCAAAGAATCCAACATTTCTTGTCGATGAAAATCTGCTTCAACTGCAAGATGCGTCACCCCTTGGTCTTTCAGCATTCCCAGGCTTTTTATGAGTGATAGCCTCATTTCTTTACACTCACTTAGGTGGCTCTCTCCAATTAGCGTAAAATCATTTTGAGAGGCTATTTGTATTATCGCATCGCTAAAAGGCACAGAATTATTTTCAAAATACTCCAACGTTTCATTTAGCAGCTTTTTTTCTGCAATATTTGCGTCATCTTGCACAGCATCATCAGGCACCCCTAGATTGGAATCCGCCATTCTTGTTTTATCTGGGATGTCTGTCATGCCCATGTCTCCTTTTGTCATTTTGCCACATCCGCTCGAATCTTCATTCATCTTATCTCCCAAAATTAAACTTTATACGATTCAATAAATGCATCAATACTTAATAAATACTACTTGATGGCAAAAACAAAGTCAAAACAGGATTGGAAATTATTTTTTAATTCGGGTTTGGGTTCTCGTTGAAGAGTTTGCACTTAGGCAATAAATGCATTCTTTCGTCGTAGTATTTCGTTCTAACGCTTCAGCCAGCCACTGCCAGATAAACACCTCACATATGTGAGGTGTTTATTTGTTGTAAAGCCAAAGCCTAGATTAAGTCGTTATGCTTCTCCGACATCACTATTTTGTTGCTTCAATCTTCAAGCTCTCCAGAGGTATGCCGCTATATTGGCGTTTGCTGATACCCTTGTCTTCAGATAAAATCTTTACTTTAAAACCTGCAGATTCAACGATTTTAATATAATCATCTCTCAAGAGCGCTCCGCCAACGCAACCACCCAATAATTCTTCGTTGTTTTTGATCTCATCGGAGATATCTTCTAGGAGCACAATATCCGAGACAAACATTTTACCGCCTTCTTTTAGAACACGATGAGACTCAGCAAATACTTTTGATTTATCAGGAGCAAGATTAATGACGCAATTGCTAATAATTATATCAATTGAATTGTCTTCAACAGGGAGATCTTCGATATCTCCGAGTCGAAATTCAACATTTTTATAGCTCAACTTTTGGGCATTTTGCTTGGCTTTTTCAATCATCTCTTCTGAAAAATCTACGCCGATGACTTTGCCTGAATCACCGACCTTTTTCGCAGCCAGAAAACAATCAAATCCTGCGCCAGAGCCCAAGTCCAATACAGTATTTCCTTCTTTGATGTTGGCCAAAGCTGTCGGATTGCCGCAACCAAGTCCCAGGTTGGCATTGGGTGCGGAGCTTATCTCGTCCTCAGAATAACCGATGCTTTTGGCAATTTGATCATTGGTCGAGTCGTCACAGTTGCAACTACAGCCACAAGTCGAACCATTAACGGCGATCTTCCCATAAAAATTTTTTACAATACCTTTAACCTTATCCTTTTCCATGAAATTCTCCTTTACTTAAGATTTTGTTTAGAAGTTCTCTATATTTATTTAATTCTTTCTCATTGATTGAATAATAGACGTTCAGGCCCTCTTTTCTGGAATTTAGCAAATCAAAATCTTTTAACACTTTCAAATGGTGAGATGTAAGATTCTGAGGCAATTCTAAAAATTCCCAAATTTTGCAAACGCACTGCTCATCATATTTTTGAAGAAAGCAAATAATGGCAAGGCGATTGTCTTCTGAGATTATTTTTAAGAATTCAGCTAATAAAGGCGTAGAGCTCTTGTTATTGCGACAGTGATTTTGTATCATATTTTTAGTATATCAACAAACATTGATATAGTCTATATTAATAAAAGAGGATGCAAAAATGCCAATCCGTGTAGATAAGAGCAAATGCCCGCAAAATCACCCCTGTCCAGCTATCAAAGTTTGTCCGGTTGAAGCCTTGAGTCAAAGAGATTTCAACGCACCGGAGGTTGATATGGATAAGTGCCTGGAATGTGGCGCTTGCTCTAATTTTTGTCCAATGGGTGCCTTGCGGGTGGAGTAGCTAGAAATAATATTTTTATTAATATATTTATTAATTAACGGTCTGTAACAATTTTTATCTTCCGTATTGTTGCTGGGCGGCTTGTTCGCGGGCGGCTTGCTCCATGGCCGCGGCTTCCGATCCTCCAGCGGCTTGACCCTGGCTGTCGCCCTGAGTTTGATTGAGAGATTTGGCTTGATCTTGATACTGCTGGATCTGCTCTGGCGTCGGTTCGCTTGACCCAGCAGGGGCTTGACCAGCTTCGGCCGCGGCTTTCATTTCGTCAGCTTTGGCTTGTGCTTGGGCCTTGGCAGCTGCTTCCGCCTGAGCGGCTTGGGATTGACCAGCGGCTTGACCAGTAGCTTGCATTTCCTTGGCCTTAGCTTCTGCCTGGATTTTTGCTTCAGTCTCTACTTTTGCTTTGACTTCAGTTTCTACTTGAGAGCGCATTTTGCCTTCGATAATACTGGTAGAGTCAATTGTGTAATTCTGCAGAAGTTCGGGATTGTCTTCTAGAATTTTCTGTATGTTTTTCGAGCTGTTGGCCTGGGCATTCTTGATCGCCGCCTTGGCCGCTTCGGGCGCCTTGTTGAGGACCTGCTTCAATATCTCCTGTTGTCTGGTGTTGGCTTCAGCGATCCTTTTGTCGACTTCAGCTTTGTTCTTGACCTCGGCCGAAACAATCTCGATTTTCTCAAAATTTTTCTGATAGCTTTCGCTGATGCTCTCTAGCTTTTTCTGATCAATCTTGTCACTATAATTCTCGATCTCGGCAGTTCTACGGTCTGACAATTCGAGCAGATAATCAGTCTTCTTCTCTTTGTTGAAAATTAGCGCTGCCTTGGTACTCTCGCCCCAAGTTTGCAAGAAGTACATACTGGAATCTGGCTTGATAAAGCCTAAATTCTCAGATGCGGCGAGCGCGAAATTGGGCGCGGTAAGCAAGAGCGCCAAGGATAACGTAAATAATATTCGTTTCATATTTCTCCCTGTAGTTATTTGTTAAACCAAGATTTGATAATTTCCTCAGCCGGTTTGTTGCGAAAAGTGCAGGCGACTGAGAGCTTCGGCTTGACTTCAGGATCTAGGCTGTCGTCCCATGGATAGTTGGCGACGTCGATTCTCTCAATATTGCTCAGCCCGGCCAGGGAAGCGAAGAAAGCTTCGAACGCGCCATTTTGATATTGGTAGTCTGCACTTACATTTATAACACCTTCGCTTCGAGAGTCAAGGACTTCGAGCGCGCCTTTGTTTAACGAATTTGTATAGCTCGACGGGGCAAAGAAAATTGTGAGTTTAACTTTTTTCTCTCCTGCCTTGGAATTTAGATCTTGCAAGTAGCGATAAATACCAGTTTTCGCGTCTAGGCCGCGGTATTTTTCTGGGAGATCGTAGACTCTAATTTCGATAACATCGGCATTTGTGAAAAAATCATACTTTGTCCAATCTTCCTTGCCGTTGATGTTTTCCATAAATCCATAACGATTGACCTCTGCATAAATCTGGCCCCTGAAAACCTCTCGCACATTCCTGATTAATTCATTCTGCAGGGAATTAGCCAGCGCTTCATGGCCGGCAAAAATCGGCTCCATCCAGGTGGGGGAGATGCTCATTGTGTCGATCCCAGCGGACTGATAAAGACTACCGCGCTCGATAAGTCTGGTTTGCCATTTGGCAAAATAATCCTTGATCCACTCTTCGCTGTGGCTAGTATTGAATTTTTCATAGTCGGAGACGACGCCAGTTTGAATATCGCCAGAGAGGCCAGCCTTGATATATTTCCGCATGTCGACAAATGAAATATTGTGTTTGATGCCGATCTTGAGCCCGCGAGAGTGAGCCCCGTCTGCGAGTTTCTTCAAATCCTTGGTGCTGATTTCTTCATCACGGAAATCGTTCCAAAATGTGTCCCCGACAATTTCGTAATCCGTTGTGGTGAAGTCACTTCCTTTGCCAAACTTCGCTAGATGAAAATCATTTACATAGACTTCCTTGGCGCCCAACTCTGCGACTCGATCGAAGGAGGAGCTAATATTTTTCTGCGTAGTTTCAAACATGCCCATATTGTAATTTCGGCCCCAGGTATCGCTCATGCTGACAGCTTTTGTTTGGCTTAATTTGACGGCGTTTGTCGAAACAGAGTAACTATTGCGAGCTGGCGAAGCGCTGCACCATGGGGGAGTTGGCCAAGGGCCCTTGGGCGGGCAGGTGTCTGTGGCGAACATCAGAGCGGAAATTATTATCATTGCGCCGATCGCAATCGATACGATTTTGAGTACTTTTTTCATTTTGCCTTGCTCTTTAGCTATTATTTATTTGATTATATCTCCTATCTGCAAAATTCTTCAAGAAATTGTTGATTGGGGAAACTATTAGCTGATATAATCAGGCAAACAATAATCAAGGAGAAGAGATGACGATCAACGGCGAACCGACGGGGGACGCACAAATGGATGCGACGGATTTGATAGACGATGTGTCGGCAGGAGAGGAAACGCCAGCGGCGCCAGGAACGGTTCAGTATCTCGCAAAAGGCATTGGCGGTGGAATTGATCCGCGCGGATTGACGGCTGCAGAAGAAGCAAATAACTTAGCAGAAAATAACCTCAATAATTTGCTTGGGGAAATTGATGGATTGGTTGACGGCTGTAAGGACAAAGACATTGCGACAGAAATTTACCGCTTAGCCGAAAGACTCGAAATCGCTCCAGGCGATGAAGTGAGGGCATATATCGGGAGAGAGAAAGACGCAATCGATACGCTCTTGTCGGCGTCGTTATTTGCCAACAACGATGGCGATGAGAACGCCGAAGCACTCAAGGCTGCGCTTGAGGGATTGCTCAAACTATAATTGTAAACAATTAATTATTCTTGCGTACTAAAAATACTCGCCCAAGGACGAGTATTTTTTATAGATGATATTTCAAATTTAATCGCCTAGGTCGGCTCGGTCGATGATGAGGGAGTCGGCACTTGTCGAGTCTGTAATGGCGTCGGGATTTGTAAAATAATTGATGATGCCGTCGCTGATCGCTTTGGCCTCGCTGATAAGTCTGGAATTATCTTTGGCCAGGGATTTTGATTCGGTCGTATTGGTGATGAAGAAGGCTTCGGCCATCACGGCTGGCATCTCGGCGACCCAGAGCTCGCTGTTGTTGAATTTCGAAATACCCTGATCCTTGATTTGCAGAGTAGAAGCGATAGAGCTTTGGACGCTACTGGCGAGCTTCTTGTCTATCTCTTTGTAATATAGTGTGGTGGCGTAGTCGACCGAACGGTCGGTTTTGTACGAGTTGTGGTGGATGGCGACCAGAATGTCGGCCTTGACTGAATTACAATACGCGGCCCGATCTCTTTTGTAGATAAATTCGTCGTCGGTGCGGGTGAAATAGACTTTGTAGCCTGCGGCAACCAAGTTTGTCGCCACTTCCTGCGCTACTATCAGATTGATCTTGCTCTCGATAATCGAATTGTAACTGGCGCCGATGTCATTGCCGCCATGGCCTGGGTCGAGGCAGACTGACTCAGTCTTGGTTGGGACGGCTTCGATCAATTCCTTGACCGTTGATTTGTGCTCTTCTTTTGGTTCGGACAGTTTTGACCTCGTATATTTGCTCCAAATTGTTGGTACCACAAATCCGGCTAGAAGTAGCAAGACAACGGCTAGCAGGATTCGATTTTTTCGTCTTTTTTCGCTTTGGTCCATAGCAATTTCTCTCTTAGTAATTGATCTTACCGAAATAGCTTACATAAGTAAAATGAGAAATAGCTTAAGCTTTTTCTCAGCTTTTGGGGTTTAAATTAGAATAGGGAATATTAATTTTGGAGGAGATATGTCAAATAAAAAGTATTCATACAATGCATTAATTACGATTTTGCTGATTACCATCACTATCACTTTGGCCAACGCCGCTCCTGTTAATGCGGGCGAAAGTGGTGGCGGCAGGATCATTCTGACAGAAATGACGAGATCTGCAGAAAATTATTCCAAGGCAACGAAGAAACAGTACAAGGATGATCTCAAGTCGGCCAATGCTGGTTATCGCTCCTCTGTCAGGGCGGCAAACTCAACTTATAATTCAATTTTGAAATCGACTACGGACAAAAATGTTCGCAAGCAAGCCAAAGCGGCTCGCGAAAAGGCGATTGATGACGCGCAAAGTAAATTTGATCAGGCCAAGAAAGATGCACTGGCGAAGACTATATAAACATAGGATTGAATTAAGCAAAAATACCACCTTCTCCCCCTGGGGTGGTATTTTTTCTTATAGATGAGTCGTAGAGGTTATTCTTCTTCTTGTTTCAGCGACTTGGCCAACAAACTTAGCATTTTTCTAATTTTTATTTTGAGAATGGGGAAGCGCCTGAGCAAGAGAAATATAATCGTAGTTGCGAGTATCAGACTTGCTGAGACGATGGAAATTATTAAATTCCAGTTGGGTCGGCTCGGTGCGCTTGAGGTCTCTAGTATGACATCCACCGGTGCGGGTGCAACTTGGGGCGCTTCAACAACAACCGGGACAGCGGTGAAGGTTACCTTGATTGCGCCAAGCTCTAGGCCTCCAATTTTGATTTTGACAGTTTTCTCTTCAGCCGTGGTCGAATTGAATGTTGCTTTGTAATTATCACCGTCAGCAGTGATCGCGCCGAAAACATTGTTTGATCCTGTCGATTCGATCGCTAGTTTATCGCTCTTCACGACTTGATTTAGAGAATTTTTGAGGGAAATCGTGAAGGTGATATTGTCCTTGCCGTCAGCAACGGCGCTTGTCTTGTCTGGCTCAATCCTCGAATTTTCTTTGGTTGCCGGCCTGGTCGTTGTAGAGCTAGTTGTCGTGGGGCTTGATTGATCGGTCGTACTTGCTGGCTCAGCGGCAGCTGTGACAGACCCAGAAGAGGATGGAGTATACGATGAACATTCTCCGACGGAAGTAATCTGGGGAGACTCTGTAAAATTAAGATTTTGGCCGCAGACAGATGTCTCTCTACTGCCACTGACTTTCCAATAGGCCAATCGAGATCCGAATTTGTAAGCATACAAATCAGCTGAGCCATTTATCGCGACTAATTCGTCCAGGTAGAGGTTCCCGCTAGAAGTATTGCCTTGGCTGTCGTAAACTACGCTCTCGAATCTGATCGGATAATCGATCGAGCCATTGCCGCCCCATGAGGTTTTGGCAACGTCTAGCCCGAAATCAAATTTTAGAAAGTTCCATGAGCTTGTTACTTTGCCCATGTCAAATTGAAAAGTTTCATTGTCGGCATCTTTGACCCGTAATTTCAAAATACTTCCGCTGGTGGTTCCCTTTGCCCAGATGCCCAATCCGACTGGGCTTCCATCAAGCGCGGTTTCCTTTTCGGCAACAGTGTAGCCTTCGCCAGAGTAGAAATTATAGCTGTATTTCATAGCACCAGAGTACAAGCCATCTGCGCCTGACAGAGACAGGGAGGCGTTGCTGGATTGGTCGATCTTCCAGCCGTTGACGCCATCAAAATTATCAATATTTTTTTTGTCTAATATGTATATTTTCTCTGCTTGGCCAGCGTCAGAAAGAGGTCTCACGACACTATTGTATCTGTCGTAAACTGTCTTGTGACTTAGGTCTGCATTGACCATACCCCATTCGTCGCCGTCACGAAAACGGTACATTATGACTTTCTCAACTTCAGCAACTGACATGGCCATAATGTATGCGCGAGCGATATAGTTGGCCTGGTTCTCCGCTCCCGCAGTGCCAGTTTTGATACCAAACTCCGTGATCCAAATCTTTTTGCCACCGCCTTTGGCCCTGATTACATTTGCTGCAATATTAATAGAATTGGTGAAGTCGCCGATATTGAATTCGACTATTTCGGGTGCGGAATTACGATAAGGATGAAGGCCTAGAGCATCAAATTTGTCCCAAGCACCGGCATTGTATATTCCATTCCAAAAACTTGTTGCTTCGAGACGGGCGGTCAGGCCGGCCACTATCACCTTGGCGGAAGTGACGGCTTTGATCTTGTCGTAAGCTCGAGACAAATACGGTGCGTAGTCGTTGGCAGATACGAAATTGTCTGCTTCGTTGAATATTTCGTAGGCGCTTGCTTTGCCGTTGTAACGATTGGCGACAGTCTCGACGAAATTTCCCCAATCATCGACCGAAGGGAGCTCAGTGCCAGCAGTCAGGAGAATCAAGTTTTCAATCCCCCTGTCGCTGGCTAGGTTGATGCCAGTATCGTAAGGCGTCCAGTCGGGACTTGCGCTGTAGGCAATTTCAGTCCTAGTAACATTTGCGCCTACACTATTCAAAGAGTCTGCAATCGAACTTTTGATACTGTCTGGCTCACTACTAATATAAGCACCGACGCCAAAGGCACCGGCAAAGGCAGTCACGGGGGAGAGCGAGACCGCGAGGAGATTTAGTACGATTATAACTTTTGTGGCGACACCAACGTTGTTCCTCATATCCTCATTATATCAAATACGTGCAAGTAATTTTCCGTTTCAATGATTGTTTATAGAAATCAATCGTAATTGGGGATAAGTGTTCGTTGTTTGTTCGGTTTTGTATTATCATAGTGGTATGAGTATTTCCTCCAGCCCAAAAGATTATATGGTACTGTTTCTCGACATGAATTCGTTTTTTGCTTCGGTCGAGCAACAGGTCCAGCCGACTTTGCGGGGGCGACCGATCGGTGTTTCGCCTTATACAGGCGAATCTGGCTGTATTATCGCCGCTTCGTACGAAGCAAAGCAGAGGGGCGTCCGGATTTGCCGCAATGGGGAAGCCAAAAAACTTTGCCCGGAGATCAAGATTGTGGAGGCGCGGCCGGCACTATATATGCTTTATCACAAAGAAATCAGGCGCGTGATAGAAAAGTTCACACCCTTCTACGACGTCTTGAGTATTGACGAATTTGCGATCTACCTGACCCCGTTGGATCAAAACAGAGAGAAGGCGATTGCGATGGCGATCGGGTTGAAGAAGGCGATACAGGAGGAAGTAGGGGATTATCTGCGCTGTTCGGTCGGAATAAGCTCATCTATCTTTTTGGCCAAAATGGCAGGGGAGAGACAGAAGCCAGACGGGCTGACGACTCTCGAATTAAAAAATTTGAGGCAGTTTTATGCCGGATTAAGGTTGACTGATCTGACTGGTATAAACTGGCGTTTAGAAATACAACTCAAAAATTTCGGTATCAATTCCCCACTAGACCTTTTCGATAAGCCGGTCGGAGAATTGGCTCGAATGCTCAATCACTGGGGAAAACTCTGGTATTTTCGTCTTCGCGGTCACGAAGTTGATGATTATGCTGTAAAGAATAAAACTATTGGTCATTCCTGTGTTCTGGCACCAGAATTTCGGTCGAAACTAGGGGCGATGAACGTAATTCGCAAGTTGGTTTCCAAGGCGGGATTTCGTTTGCGTCGTCAGGGCTATCAGGCGGCTGGAGTTTCGGTCACAATTAATTTCATGGACAGGAGCACTTTTCATATTAGCCACAAATGCGATTATTTTTCTGACAATTGGAGTTTTTTGGATCAAATCTACAGATTATTGGGCAAATGTCCCTGGCAGAGCCGGCCGATCTTGGTTGCCATTTCCTCTTTCAATCTACGGCGTGGTGAAAAGTTCGATCAGCTCTCCTTTCTTCGAGACATCGAGAAAGCAAAGAAGCTATCCGACACGATTGACGGCTTGTCTGAGCGCTACGGAGCTGATAGCATCTGCCAGGCTTCCTCCTTTGGCGCAGGGGAGAGCGCACCAGACCGAATCCCCTTTGGTCGGCCCCGTTATGATATTAGAAATTATTGATGTTTTCCCACAGTTGCACTAAAATTTGGGGTAGTTTATAATGTAAATAAGGCACTTTTTGTCATTATTCTTGTATATAGGCGGAGGGAAATTTTGGGGAAAATCACCATCATAAAAGCTCTGAAATTAAGATTCAGGTTTCGTATCCTGACTGTTTTGGCGTGTCTGGTACTGGTGGTAGCGCTGGGTGGAATTCTGATCAGCAACAATCCTCGTTTGACACGGGCTAACGGGATTTATCTCATTTCTGAGATATGCACAGTCGAAGGCGCTTGGGAGCTAGTTTGGAATGACCCTTATTGCGATGGTTATAATGTATCGGTCCCGGCTGGAGCTACGCTTACGATACGGGGGGGCAGAACATTCAAAGATGTGACTGTCGACGGCGGTACTTTGATCACTTATGGCGGCCCGCATAACTTTACGAATTTAACTGTGAAAAATAGCGGCACAGTGACTCACGACGCTCTTGCTCAAAACGAAACTATAATTGCTGACAACTCTAGTACCAAAATGGTCAATCTTAATGTTTCTGGCAGGCTACTACTCGAGTCAGGCGGCAAGATAAATGTGGATGGCAAAGGCTACGCGGGGGGGGTAAGAGATGATGTTAACGGCGACGGTCCTGGCGGCGGCGGCGGACATTTTGCTGGTGAGTTTACACTAGAATATGATACTTTTGGCGCTGGCGGATCAAATGCGGGCTGGGGGGGCAATGGAGCTTACGACACTTCCGACTCTGGGGGCGCGACCGGTATAACAGGTCCCTCACCCTACCCAAGTTTTCTTTTGCCACAATATCAATATGGTTCTGGCGGCGGCTACGCCTTTGCTCATAGAACGGGTGGTTCCGCTGAATCGTTTGGCGGAAGCGGCGGTGGCAGGATCAAAATCAATGCAGACACTATTGAGCTATCTGGGAGTTCCTTCATCTCTGCAAATGGTACTAGTAGTGTTGCTCAACAAGATCGTAATCAAAACAACAAGAAGGTCGCTGGCGGCGGCGCTGGCGGCGGCGGCTATATCTCGATAACTGTTTCGAAATATTTGGCAAGTACCCAAAGTGGTGTTGATCCTTCTGGCAATGTTAAGGCTGGCCAATTGACAAGTGGATCCAAAGGCACCGTTGGTCAAATTACTGCGGGGCTCAGTAATTATGCTTATTTATACGCAGTACATGCCTACGGCGGTGATGCATTGGACGGTACCGAGGCTACTAATAGCGGCGGAACTGGCGGAGGCGGTTATGTTTCCATTACCACTTCTAGCTTTGCGTCTACATGTTTGCTCCAGTCGGGTGTCAACAAACCCATACCCGCTGATTGTGAAAATCGGGATGTGGTGGTTGATGGTTTGAACCAAGATTTGCCGACCGATTATTTAACAAATACGACAACAGCAAAGGTGTACGCAGATCTCTCGGATACTTCATTGGCGAGTTCCAAACGTCATTTTTCGAGCCTGACCATTAAGAACAAAGGGGTATTAACACACCTTGGATCTAGCGATTATTCTGACCAAGCAGTTTTCAAGAAGTTGGCGGCTGTTGACATAGAGACAAGCGGAGATATCACACTCGAAAGTGGCGGTGTGATTGATGTAACGGGTAAGGGATATGCAGGTGGAGCTGCCGGAACGGCTGATGTACTTTACGTTTATTCACACCCAACAAATGGTATGGGACCTGGTGGTGGCAAGGCCGCAGCCTACGGAGAATGGACGCTTCCTGCCGGTTATACCAATAACTTAGTCAATAATGATCTTGTCGGCGGCGGCGGTAGCTATGCCGGGGCCGGCGGCGGGGTAACCGGAACGAATAGTTATAGCGATGGTTCGACGTCTTGGTCTGCATCGCTCTATTCGACCGGTACGTTTGGCCTTGGCTCTGGCGGCGGCGGAGTAAGTAATATGACTGTTACAAGCTCGGTTTTCGCTGGAGAGCCAAATTTCCGTTTTGCTAGCGGCGGTGCCGGTGGTGGACGTGTCCGTCTCGTTAGTACCGCCGGAAAAATTATTTTCCATGGCACTGCGCAGGTACTAGCCAAAGGGCTAAAGGGTTCCAATCATTGCACTTTATCTTGTGATGCTTCCGCTATCGGCGGTTCAGGATCTGGTGGTTCGATTATACTAAATGCTACAGAATTCGATTTTGATACCAGCCCAAATATTAATGCAGATAATGGTGCGAATGGCTCTGCCATTGCTCCAAACGGTCTTGTCCAGAGCGCTCCAACCCTGGTTCTCGCTCCATCCATAACAGGCAACATCAATATTTTAGCTGGTGGTGGCAATCTTAATGATTCTAATACCACCAACTTGGGCGGGTATGGCGGCGGCGGAGCGATTGTCTTTGAATTAGTTACTCGAAACGGGGTTACGATCAAGAAGACACTTACGGCGATCGAACGACCAGGTGCGTCACCGATAAATAATTTTAATCCTTACGCTTTGCGGAAGAACGATAAGATTTTGGTTACACTTGACCTGACCAATTTGCCGACGGGTCAGTCTGTTACGGTAACGGACGATCTACTGACGACGCCTGGCGGATCAACTTCATATGCCATTTGTGGTGGTGATATTATCGACGGCCCGACCGATCAAGGATACACTAGCAAAACTGCTTCACTGATCACATGGACATTTACACCAGCTTCTCAAAGCAAGAGATTGTCTTACCAGTGCAAAGTTCAATAGAACAGAAATCTAATCCAACTGAATGAGAAAGCATATTTACGAATTTATTTTGATCCTTGTCTTGTCTTTGTTCGCCTTGGACAAGGCTTTTGCTGACGCTGGCAGATTGCCCGAGATGATGGTGGGCCAAACTACTGTGACCAGCCCCAACAGCGTCTCTTATGGCGGAATGACGGGCAATTATGCGGTTTACAACGAAGATGCAACTTTGAGCTATGGCTTTAATATCGGCAATTTGAAGCTGAGCAATGCGGCCGATAGCTGCCTCGCTATATCCAACCCGATTTGTTTTGTCCTCGGCAAAGGCTTGATTGGCGCTGATTCAGTCGGTAACGCGGGCAAATTAATGACGAGCCGCACTTACGTCGATGTCGGTGATGGCCAAGGACCGATCACAAGGCATGAGCTACCGGCGCTTTTCCTCGGCACCAATACAATAATGGGTGATACCTTTGGACTTAGCTCTAGTCTTTTCGACTACTGGGGCAAGAACACTGTAGGGAGTGGTGGGGACATCCATAGCACTGGCGCGACCTGGGAAATGCAAAATTACACTCTGAATCCAAATTCACAGATGGCTTGGGACGGGACAAGCAACAATTATCAATTTGGAAAGTTCGATGACAAATTGCAAAATATGGCAGAGTCAGCTGTTTCGATTGGTTCGACTGCTCTAAACGGCAATAACCTTTGGAATCTGTGCGGCGAGAATCTAACTGATTCTTATGACGCGGCCACCTCATGCTCTGGCTATCCAGAAGGGAAGACTTGGGTTGTCGACGGAGATCTAGATTTGACGGCTTCCAGTGCTAGGACGATTCAATTCCAGGGAGTTGGTACAATTATTGTAAACGGGGACATTAAAATTGGTGCGAATATTAATATCCAGTCTATGGATAACAAGATGTTAGACAAAATCGGTTTCATCGCCAATGGCGGCGTATCTAGCAATGGAGACTGTTCTTATGGTGGCGGTGGATCGATTAATGCGATGCTCTTTTGCAAAGAAACAATGACGATTGGTCCTAATTCAGAAATGACTGGATCTTTCGTGGCTAAGAATTTCAGCGACCCAACCAATGTAAGCTTCTTCTTTGACTACAATCTAGATGGCAAAGTGCCCCCTGGATTCCGGACTCTGATAGTGCCAAAGTCAAATGAGGTGGGGAACAAACCATAAGTGCCAAAAAATTTCTAATTACTAATTTTTAATTTCTAAACAAATCCGAAATCTAAAAATTTCAATTCAAAATATTTAGGTCAATTAAGCCAAAGGCTCCCCTTTGGGGGAGCAATTAGATTAATTAGAAATTGATTTAATTTATTGTAAATAAATTAAATTCATATATAATATAGTTAAGCATTCTAACGGAGGGGTTCAGATGGACTTATCAAATATTTTAGGCAAGGGCTCAGGGAAGCCCTCTCGTGCCGACTCCAATGGTCAATTCAAGATCATGTCGGATTCTGGCTCGAATCCCTCAATCATCATACTCTGGGTTGGGGTCGCAATTTCTGTTTTAGCGAGCGGATTTTTGATGTATCAAAATTTCAGCATGAAGAGCCGTGTAGCAGACAAGAAGGTTGAACGCGATACGACTGTGGCCAAGCTTGATTCATCCAATTACAGACAGATTAGAGCGGAGGCAACCGAGATTCAGGCAAAAATAGCTCAAATCGAAGCTGCTCTCGACAGGAGATATCCTATGGCTGATTTCATGCCTCAGATTTTCCAACGGATCAACTCCAACGTCACGGTCACCAGTATTTCTCTGACGAATGAGGGCAAGTTTGCCATGACTGGCAAAACTGACAGCTACCGTGGTGCCGCTGACCAGGTTATGACTTTTGAGGCTTGGAAATCGAAGGATATAGCGGTTATGAACAATATCGAATTAGGGTCTATCGCTATCTCGGCCGCCAACAACAATACTGGCAGTGTTCCAGTCACTATCACTGCCGCTATCCCGACGATTCCTAGCACAGTGGAAGGAGCACAATGAACAGCAAAAATTTGATGAAATTTGTCCTTCCAATCGTTTTGATCCTTTTGTTTCTCGCCGTCAGCTATTTTTATACTTTCGCACAGCTTTCATCGAAATATTCTGATATCAAAAAATATGATGACGAGACAATCTCGGCTCAGTCCAATCTAACGGCTCTCGAGAAGACAAAGACATTACTAGACAAATCCAAATCAACATTGGCTGACGCCAAGGTGGCGGTAGCTGATGACAAAGATTCGCCCAATATTATTGCTGAGCTTGAGAGACTAGCGGCTCGCTACGGAGCAATCATTCCAAGCGTTCAGATCAGCGATGTCGCCACTTCTGCTTCGAAGTCAAAGAGTCTCGCCAGTGTAGGGAATGGACTGATTACTCCGGTAACAGTTTCCTTCATGATTTCTGGATCTGCCGACAATATGAAGGCTTTCGTCGAGACTTTAGAAAATGATCTCAAGATATTTAATATCAAAAGCATGGTCGTATCAAGCTCGACTAGCGGATTGACGCTCTCGATCCAGGCAGAAATTTACAAGAGCGCGTCTACAGCAACTAAATAAGTGAGGGATGATGAATACTGACAAAACAAACAATTTAGTTCTCTGGGGCAGTATCGCATTTGTCCTGCTCGTCCTTTTGGGATTTGGCTCACTTTGGTATACCTCACGAAACGCGAACGTGGTTGCTTCTAGCACTGCCAATGTTGATGTCGTTCAGACAGAAGCAAAGGCCGAGAAACTCTTGACTGGCCGAGACAATCTATCCGGGATGCCAGTCTCTGGCCCAACCAGCGATTCTGTCGGAAAAACTAATCCTTTCCAATAAAATAGATGGACAAGAAGGCAGCCTACCAAAATTATTATCCCGTGACGGAGGATATATTAGCCACCCAGTCTATTCTGGATGTTTTTGTTTTACAAAATATTCTCGATCCGGAGGATGCCGATAAGCTCAAAGCGAAACTCAAGACCAATCGTGAGGTTGAGGATTTCTTGCTTAGAAACAGAATCGTCTCCAGGGATACGATCAACAAGGCCTACAGCATTATCTTCAAATTGCCATATATCGAGCTCAAAAACGTCGAAATTAGTGAAGAATTACGCAAGGCAGTGCCAGAGAAACTGGTCCGGAAATACGGCATTATTCCTTTCGGGATCACCGAAGGGATTCTCCGACTGGCTATGTATTTACCAGCTGACTTGTTGGTTAACTACCAGACAGGCCTAATCCAGCTTTTCGCCGATAGGGACTTGAAAATCGAGCTCTATATTACGGGACAAAGCGATTTCAACGAATGCTTGAAACAGTACCAGGGCAAGGCCAACCAACTTTTGATCAAGAAGGGGAGCCTGCCGGTAGTTTTCTTACGCAATCAAAATATTTCACAGAAGTTTTTGACCAAAATCCCGCTCGAATTTATCCAGAAATACAGAATCGCAGTTTTTGGCCAAAATGCCAACAATTACTTCCTGGTCGCCTGCGAGCAGCCAGATTCTCCAGTTGTAATTCGCATTCTGGAGTTTATTGAGAAGGAAAACAATATTAAGGTTGAGAGATTTGCTACTTCGAGAGAGGATATTGACTATATTATTGGGCTCCTCGACAAGAAAGCTCAGCCTGCTAAGACTGCGGATAACTCTAAAGAAGCCGAAACAAAAACAGCGGCAATATCCTCAAATCCGAAGATAAAGGATAAGGATTCGCTCGCCTCGATGCTGGATAATTTCCTGGGCTCAAACGATCCGAAGTTGACAGTTGACGAAATACCAAACGCAGATCTAGTTTCTAGGCCTGATCCCGCCGAGAAACCGAAGGTTGGCAGGGATGCGATCGCCGAAATGACTGCTGTCAGCGCTACACCTTCCTCAGATACTACAACTACACAGAATAATACTTCGGAAACCGATCAGGCAAAAAAGGCTGACGCTACCGCTGAACAAATTGCCCCCTCCAACGAGATCAAAGCCCCCGAGGGCGCAGGCGGCGAATTTACAGTCACTGCTGAAGCGAAGAAGCAAAAAGTAGCTGCCGACAATTCTGAAGCTGAAGGTGCGGAGAAAAGCAGCCTTGATTCCAACGATATCGGAGCTCTGATTCGGGAGGAAGTTAAGACTTTGGCTCAGCTTGAATCGATCGCTAAGGAAGGGTTTATCCCCAAAATTGTTGCGGCGGTCATCGACTTTGCCTTGAACCAGCGAAGTAGTGATATCCATGTCGAACCAAATGTCAAAGATATGCGGATTCGCTGTAGAATTGATGGAATTTTGACTGATGTCCTCAAGATGCCGCCCAAAATGCAGCCGCCTTTCGTTAGCCGTATCAAGATTATGTCGCGTCTCAAAATTGATGAGACTAGAGTACCACAGGACGGTCGATTTGACGTGAAATTCATGGATCATGAAGTTGATGTCCGTGTCTCGACTTTGCCGACAGTTCATGGCGAGAAGATCGTGATGAGAGTTCTGGACAAGAGCAAAAGCATGCTTTCGCTTGAGGATTTGGGCGTGACTGGCAGTGCTTCGGAGAAAACGATCGATGCGATGAAAAAACCCTATGGCATTATCCTGGTAACCGGCCCTACGGGGTCAGGAAAGTCCACTACATTATATGCAATACTTAGCCGTTTATCCGTTCCTGGAGTGAATATTGTGACACTTGAAGATCCAGTTGAATATGAGATCCCTGGCATCAATCAGTGCCAGGTCAAGCCAGAAATCGGCTTTACTTTCGCTTCGGGTCTCCGAAGTATCTTGCGTCAAGACCCAAATATTATTATGGTTGGTGAAATTCGTGATGCTGAGACCGCCTCGATGGCTACCCACGCCGCTCTCACTGGTCATTTGGTTCTCTCTACTCTTCATACCAACGACACCGCCGGAGCATTGCCTAGACTGATCAACATGGGTGTAGAGCCATTTCTGATCACTTCCTCCATCAATCTAGTGGTCGCCCAGCGTCTTGTTCGCCGTATTTGTCCCAAGTGCAAGGAAGAGATGAAAATTCCACCAAAATTGATGGATGAGCTAAAAGCCGAAGTTGCCAAAATTCCGCAAAGCAATCAGAAAGATTTTGCTCGTATACCGGCAGATCCGAAGGTTTTTTATGGCAAAGGCTGCTCTGATTGTAATCACGGTTACAAGGGCCGCATAGGAATTTTCGAAGTTATGTCGATAACTCCTAGCATCGAGGAGTTGGCGGTGACCAAGAGGCCGGCCAATGAGATCAAGGAGGTTTCAATCAAAGAGGGCATGATTACGATGAAACAGGATGGAATACTCAAGGCCTTTGAGGGTCAGACAACGATAGACGAAGTTTTCCAGGCAGTGATCAACAGTTAATTTCCTTGCTTTGGCTCCTTATTTACATTAAAATAAACATAACATAATAAAAGTCCTGGGAGGGGCATGGGTGACGGAAGCTCGATAACTAAGTACTTGGATTTTGCGATTGCACAGAACGCTTCGGATGTTCATTTTTCTGTTGGCGTACCTGCGATGATCCGAGTAGACGGACGGCTTGCCGCTATCCCTGATGCGCCTATAATTTCCGATGCTGTGGCCCAAACTTTGATCACATCTTTCGTGCCCAAAGATCTATTGTTGACTCTCCGCCAGAAGAGAGAGCTCGACTTCTCCTTTGGCTACAAAAATATGCGTTTTCGTGTAAATGTATACTTCCAGAAAGGCTCAGTATCTGCCTCTCTCCGCTCGATACCGAAGGAAATCCGAGGTTTCAAGGAGCTTGGCCTTCCTCCAATTTTGGAGAAATTTACAGAGCACAGCCAAGGCTTTGTCGTGATTACCGGGCCTACTGGTTCGGGCAAGTCGACAACTTTGGCAGCGATGGTCAACAAAATCAATCTGGAAAAAAGAAAACACATCGTCACGATTGAAGATCCAATAGAGTATGTCTTTGAACATAAGCAATCTCTGATTTCGCAGAGAGAAGTTGGGACGGATACTAATTCGTTTGCAAGGGCGCTTAAGTCTGCATTGCGCGAAGACCCAGATGTTGTCCTGATCGGCGAAATGCGAGATCTGGAGACGATCGAGGCGGCCATGACTTTGGCCGAGACAGGCCATTTGGTCCTGACCACCTTGCACACCAACTCTGCCGCACAGACAGCTGATAGGATCGTCAATGTATTCCCGCCGCACCTACAGCAACAAATTTCGAGTCAATTAGCCTCAGTTTTGCTCGGTGTCGTCTCGCAACGTCTAATCCCACGCATAAATGGCGGTCGGGTGATGGCGGCGGAGATCATGGTTGCCAACACAGCTGTCAAAAGCTTGATCCGAGACGGCAAGAACTTCCAAATTCCAAATATTATCCAAACTTCTGCCGCAGAAGGCATGATCAGTCTGGACAAAGTATTGGCTGAATTGGTCTCGAAGGGCGAGATTACACTCGAGGACGCATTGAACTTTGCAATTGATCAAAAAGCGTTTA
Organism: Patescibacteria group bacterium; assembly: GCA_041671645.1. NCBI lineage: Bacteria > Patescibacteria group bacterium. The sequence goes on from JBAZBD010000001.1 coordinate 477,480, forward strand.
AAATGATGGTATACTAACAAAAAGTAGAAAGTTGAAAGTATAAAGTTCAAAAGATTAAGTTGAAAGTCTAAAACCGAAAGGGTCATGCCGAAGTTTCTCTACAAGGCTAGGAATAACAAAGGTGAGGTTGTCACCGGAACAGTGATCGCTCCAAACCATCCAGAGGCGGAAGCGGTTTTGATAAAGAACAATTTGATACCTGTGGATATCGTATCTGGCAAACAAGAGGGTCTTTTCAAGCTTCTATTCAACAAAGTATCGGTCAAAGATCGCGCGATCATCTCCAGACAGCTTTCTACCATGCTTGCGGCAGGTCTTCCTCTGTCCAAGGCGATTAGCATCCTGATCAAACAGGCCAAGAATGAAACAATCAAGAATATATTTCTCGATATCTACAAGGATTTGGAGCAGGGATACAGCTTTTCAATCGCTCTTTCCAAGCATCCAGAAGCCTTTGACCGCGTCTTCGTCAGTGTTGTTGGCTCAGGCGAATCTACTGGCAAGCTCGATTCAGTGCTCAATGAACTCGCCAATCAGCTCGAACGCGATAGCTCCTTCAATTCAAAAGTGAAGGGCGCCTTGGCTTATCCAGGTTTTATCTTCGCTATGGTGATCGTGGCCGGTTTTTTCATGCTCACAGTCGTGATCCCCAAGCTCAAAACTATGTTTGATAGCGCAGGCAAAGAGCTTCCAATCATCACCAGGATGCTTCTCTATGCCTCTGACTTTATGCAAAAATGGTGGTGGCTCGTCGCTCTTCTCATTGTCGGCCTTATTCTCCTCATCAAGGTCTGGGGCGGATCGCCAAAGGGCAGTCGATTTTTTTCCAAACTACAGATGTCCATACCTGGCCTCAAGACCGTGATGGAAAGCATGCACATGTATCGTTTCACTCGGATCATGTCCATGTTGATAAGTTCTGGTGTCCCGTTGCTCGATGCACTGAAAATTGGTAGTGCAGTAATGGATAATCCGATATATGAATCAGCTTTGACCAATGTGGCTAGCCAGGTGGAGAAGGGTGTCCCTTTTTCTGTCCAGTTGCTGAAAGAGCCAGTTTTTCCACAGTTGATCGGCAATATGGTAGCAGTCGGTGAGGAGACAGGGGAGCTGGACAAAGTCTTGAACAAGGTGGCTGATTATTATGAAGAAGCAACCAATGAGTCAGTCAAGACGATTAGCTCGCTTGTCGAGCCTGCAATTCTTGTGCTTGTCGGTATCGCTGTCGCCTTCATGGTTTTCGCCATTTACGTACCGATTTATCAGATCAATACCTCGGTGGGCGGGTAGACAAAAGCCCTTGTAGCACCAGAATTTGTCTAGTATAATATTAGTTAATATATGTGAATTTCCCAAGAGACATTGCCTCGTCTTGGTCGATCCGGGCTAACTCTTTCGGGGGAATTCAATAAGTATAAATAAGCAAAAAATAATGGAGGGAAAAATGAGAAAACTAAAAGGTTTTACACTGATCGAGCTCTTGGTCGTCGTTGCCATCATCGGTATCTTGGCGACTGTTGTGGTAGTAAATTTAAGTACTTCACAGAACAAAGCGAGAGACGCCAAGCTTCAGAACGATCTTGAGCAGGTCGCAAATGCTGCAGAGATCTATCGAATTGACAATGCGAAACTTCCGGTAGAGTTTGCCAGTACTGCTATAGACGCTGGTTCGGTTCTTACAGCTACTATGACGAATTCATTGAGGGTCGACAACGTAAGATTGATTACCGTTCTGCCAACACACCCAGTAACTGGTAAAAGCATCGAATTAATTACAGATTCAACAACTGCGCCCACTAAGTATATCGTCTACGGCGAGAGCGTAGTAACTGCTGGTTCGTTCTTGTCTTACTACACTGGTAAGATTTATGAGAAAGTTACTGCAGAGCCAATTGTGGCTAAATAGTTTTTCTTACGCTTGGCGGGAAGCTCCTGCCAAGTTAAGAGAATCAAAAATAAAAGGAGATGGATGAAAAAGGGTTTTACTTTGATCGAACTATTGGTGGTGGTCAGTATTATAGGTATCCTTGCGACCGTGTTGGTCGTCAATCTTTCTACATCTCAGGTCAAAGCGCGAAATGCCCGCATCCAAAACGATGTAGAGCAACTCTCGAGTGCTGCAGAAATTATTCTTTTGGGTTCGGCGGCTTTTACCGGAAGCTCGATCGGTCTAAAAACTGATGATTTAAGTTTGCCCATCAAATCAGGCAATACAGCGCCTCGAATATCAGTGGGAGTCAATTCATTTCGTGAGGAGGGTTCAACGGTCAATCTTATAGCTAGCCCACCCTCTAACCCAGCCTCGAATGTAGCTACTGATAAATATCATTATTATTTTATGAAGACTAACGCTACCGGCACGGCCTATGTAATTTATGCTATGGCCGCAGATACTTTTAAGGGCACTGACTCTCCTACGTTAGCTACCGGAGATAAGTTCTACTTCTGTAAGACTGGGAAAGCATGCAGCATCAAGATATTGACCGATACTGACGCGGCGACCCCATCCTATTAAATTTTGCATCATTCCTCTGCATCGAGTACAATATTGATATATTAAGCAGAGGAGAACATGTTATATAATTCTATCCTGATATTCGTAATAGGTCTCGCAATTGGCTCGTTTCTCAACGTAGTCATTTTGCGTATGGATGAGCTCAAGACAATCATCAATTCTAGGTCTCATTGTCCCGATTGTCGCAAGACCATCGCCTGGTACGATCTGATCCCTTTTGTCTCCTTCGTCCTGCTTTGGGGGAAATGCCGCAATTGTGGCAAGAAGATTTCATGGCAATATCCGCTGGTAGAGCTTGGTGTCGGATCGGTATTTCTGATTCTATTCCTATTTTTCAGTTTCACACCGCTATTCTTCCTCTATGCGCTAATCTTCTCACTGCTCACCGTAGTCTTTGTCTATGATCTTCGGACGCAGACAGTGCCTGAGGCCTTTGTCTGGGCGGCTCTGATCTTGTCTCTTGGCACATTTTATTTCATCAAAGGCCAACCAGCGATACCAATGCTCGAGGGCGCCTTGCTTGCTGGAGGATTCTTAGCACTACTTGTCTATACGTCCAAAGAGAAGTGGATGGGAGCGGGGGATATCAAGATTGGGCTTATCCTTGGACTTCTGGCCGGTTTCCCTGGTGCCTTGCTGGCGATGTTTTTCTCATTTTTCTCTGGCTCTATTCTCGGATTGATTTACCTCTTTGCGACTCGCGGGAAAGTGGATAAGAAGGGGCTAAAGACCTCTTTGCCCTTTGCGCCGTTCCTTATCCTGTCTTCGTTTTTGGTCATTACTTATGGTAAAATAGTAGTAGACTGGTATTTCGGCTTGTTTTAATAATCGGAGAGGGAGTGATCAGAAAAGCCTACACCTTAATCGAGCTCCTGGTGGCTATGGGTATTATGGGCCTACTTTTGACGGTAGGGATCCCTTCTTTTAGTGGTTTCAACAACTCAATAAATTTCAAAGACAAGGTGGATGAGGTCAATAGCCTGATCAATCAGACTTATCTGATGTCTCGTAATCCCGACAGTTTGTCGACAGTTCAATATCAGGTCAGTGTCGACGTGGATGATTCGACGAAGTTGAATCTTTCGAATTGTATCGAAGTTGATGCTGTCTCAGGGTTATGTATAAATGACAACGTTATAAAAACGGTGACACTTTCGGCGGGCGAAGAGTTCCAGGCAGGAACTTTTGGCCTCGGTGAGAGTTATATCGTTTGCCCGACTAATCTAGAAAAAAGCTGTGTGATTGGCAGCAACCCCGTGACGTTTTCGATTATGGATTCACGAGTGTCAAAGCAGGCAGATTTTACAGCCGAAACTGGCCCGTTTAAAGTTAAAACCGAGATTTCGGTGGTCAATTGATGTTTAACAAATCAACAAAATTAGCATTTGGATTGATAGAGGTAATGGTTGCATCGGCAATGATTTTGATGGTCTTGATCGCACTCACCATGGCTACCAAATCTTCGCTCAAAGGAAATCAGGATATTCACCTGCGCGCCTCGGCTTTGTTTCTGGCTCAGGAGGGTATTGAAGCCGTTAGGGGGATTCGAGACAACAATTGGAGCAGCAACTCCGGTGCGGGTTGGAAAGCTTTGCAATGGAGTGGCAATACTCTTGTCGAAGTAGATTTGACCAACCCAAGTTGTTATAAAATTGAATTTAAGGAAATTATCAAAAGCTTTGGCCTGACAGCGATAACCTGTCCTGGTAATGTCGGTGATACGGTCGCTCAGGAATCCGTCCAGATCGAGATTGACAACCCAGACACATTTTATCGATACATTAAGATTGAATCTGCTGGCGGCCTTGGTGATTCAATAGCGAACGACGACAATGCGCTGAAAGCCACTGCACATGTAACATACGGAGATGGCAAGCAGGTTAGCGTGAGTGAATTACTTACTGATTGGCTACCCAAATACTAGAAATGATCAAGGTTCAATTATCAATTATCAATGATCAATTAATTATCAAATTAATGAAAATTAAAAATAAAATTAGACCGGCTTTTACTCTTATTGAGATACTGATCGCGACGTCGATTTTCTCATTGCTCATGGTTATGACGAGTGGGATTGTGGCTGAGAGCTCTGGCTATCAGGCCAAGATCAAGGCGCTTCGAAATGTATCGGCGGAGACGAGAAAAGCAGCTGACTTTATTAGCAATGAAATTAGATCGGCCAACGGCTCGGGTACCGTTGAATATGTCAATTCAGCTGGCTTAAAAAGCGTATCGTATTCTACGAGCTTGGCAATCTTTAACTGCAATCAGACTTATTGCGATCCGCAATACAGGACGACTGCTGATATCACTACGCCGGGATTCGCTCTGCCTGATCACTCGAATCTTACTGGCAACGTCTTGATCACGTTCGTCAAAGAGGACGGGATTGCTCGAGCCCATGTTATTGCTTTCAGGGATAACAACCAACACAAGTTATACTTCAAAAAAGTTAGTGCAGACTTGAATATAAATTCTGAAGTCGGATCGATGAGCGAAGATGACGTTTATAGTGGAAAAGAAGAATCTGACGGTACGGGCGTTGAAATGGCGGCGCATTTTGGTGGATTCGCGCCGGGCAAGGAAGACTTGCACCCGAGACACTCCTATGTTACCTTTCTTGTGACCGCCAGGACGAGGGGATACGACGATTTGCCTTCGGTTCAGCGTGCAATCGCGTCCATTCGGTCTATGGTAGTAATGCGGAGTTATTAATATGTCAGAAAAGATATTCATCAATACAGACGGTGGTTCTAGAGGAAATCCAGGTCCTTGCGGAATTGGAATTGTTTTTTTTGATGAGAAGGGGCAAGAGTTTCATCGTCATGATGAATACATTGGTGAGGGTACGAATAACACAGCTGAATACCGCGCCATTATCAAAGCCTTGGAAATACTGACCAAAAGTAAATGGTTTGTTGAGAACAACAGCAAAGAGAACGAGGTCGTCTGCCGTCTCGACAGCCAACTGGTCGTAGAGCAGATCAATGGACGTTACAAAGTCAAACAGTCTCATATAGCTGAGTATATGGAAGAGATCAAAAAACTACTCTCCCAGAGTATTGTAAGGGTTTCCTTCGTACACATTCCAAGAGAGCAAAATAAAATTGCCGACCGCCTGGTGAACAAAGCTCTCGACGCAAAGACTGTGTGGTGAGATGTTAAAAACAAAATATCCGCTGTATATATTAGTCTTTTGTCTGATGGTCGGTGGATTTTTTTTGATCTCGATTTATCGCAAACCGACTATCTCTCTCAATACAAATTCGTCCAATCTGATTGATCTCAGCGCCGACACTGTCAGTGCGAAAATATCTACTCTCATCGTCCCGCACCATGATTTGGTCGCAGAAAAGCGAGCCAAGCTGTTCGAACTGGCCATGAATTATACTGATTACCCCGACACTATCATATTGGTCTCGACCAACCATTTTGATACTGGAAGTTATGACATTTTGACGACAGACAAAACCTGGAATCTGGCCAGTGGAAAGCTACGGCCAGACTCGGCGATAATTGCTTCGTTGGTCAAGAAGAATTTAGTCGCAGTTCAGGAAACAGCTTTTGCTGGCGAGCATGGGATTGCCAATATTTTGCCTGATATCTACTTGAATTTTCCTGATTCAGAAATTGTGCCGATAATTATCAAGCCAAAAACCGAAAAGGTTATCTTGGACAATTTGCTGGTCGGCTTGAACGAAGCTTGTATCAATAATTGTCTTTTGGTCGATTCTGTTGATTTTTCTCATTACCAACCTGCCTCTCTGGCGCAAATTCACGATGATTTTACCATCCGCGCGCTCAATAATCTCGACGAAAGTTCGATCTTGAAATCAGAGGTTGACTCAGTCGAGAGCCTATATCTCGGTATGAAGTGGGCCGAAGGCAAAAACGCGAAGAAATTCAATCTAGTCGAAAATACAAATTCTGGTGTGATTGCTTCGGACCGTGACGTAGAGTCAACATCCTACGTCTTTGGTTGGTATGAGCAGGGGATTGCCAACAAAAAGATCGAGGATTCAGTTAGTTTCACGATCGGTGGCGACATGATGTTCGATCGCTTGGTTGATTATACCTTCCGCGGCGACAAGATATTCGATATTTTCAGTAACCTTGGCGACAGAACATTTTGGGGCACTGATCTTGCGATTGCAAATCTTGAAGGTCCAATTAGTGCTACTCCGATTCCTGCTGACGGGACGAGAGACAGCCTGGTGTTTAATTTCCCGCCCAAAACGACTGATGTTCTTTTGGGGCTTCATTTTAACGCTCTGAGCCTGGCCAACAATCACGCGCTAAACCATGGGAAATCTGGCTTTGAAAATACAATCAAAGTGCTTAACGAAGCGGGGATTAGGCCAATTGGGAGTCAAAATACTTTCGACGAAACTTCAGTAGCTGAGTTTGGCTTGCCAGGCAAAAAGATATCAGTGATTACGATTGAATCGTTGGAAGTCTCGAAAAATTTAACCGAAGTTATTCAGGCAGAAAAAGCCAAAGGCAATAAGGTTTTGGTTTTCCCGCATTGGGGCACAGAATATGAGCCGATTCATTCTATTGCCCAAGCCAAACTTGCCTACGCTTGGATTGACGCGGGCGCCGATATTGTGATCGGTAGCCATCCCCATGTGATCCAGGACGCGGAGATATACAAGGGGAAGCCCATATTCTACTCACTTGGTAATTTACTTTTTGACCAAACATTTTCTGCTCCCACCCAGCACGGACTGATAATTGCAGGCGAGTTTAAAGGTGACAATTTAAGTCTAGTATTGCTTCCGACAGTTCAAAACAAGCTCAAACCTGAGCTTTTGACTGGTCAGGAAAAAACAGATTTTATTACCAAAATGCGAGGCTATCTAAATCTGCCAGTGGCCAATCAGGGCTTGAATTATGATAAAATAGAAATAAGTATATAAACGAAATATCTAAGGAGGAAGATGGAAGATCCTATTGAAATAAAAGTGCCGAGCCCGATGAAAGGCTCAGGCATAAAGCGCAAGAAGTGGATGCTCTGGTCTATTGTCGGCGTAGCTGTTATCGCGCTAGGCGGATCTGCATACGCTTTTCGCGGGTCTATCTCGGATTGGATCAAGAAAGATGCACCTGTCGTCTCGACTACCTCATCAACTGAAACACCCGCTGCTACCTCTGAAGTCACTGACGTTACGCCGACAACACCAGCCACAACCAGTACAGAAATTGTGCCAATTGTTGACGCCGGGGTGACATGGCAGACACCAACCAAATTGGCTGATTTGAAATTGTTTAAATCTGGTGGCGATTTCGAACCGAGTGATGTCGCCTATTATCAGGTTGCCACATTTTCAGCTGGTGGATCATTAATTGTTGGCGAGGTAGCATGTGGTCCTGGCGGCCTTTGCTACTATCATTTCAAGAAAGGTGCAGATGGAGTGTATAATTATCTCACAAAACATTCATCAGACTCGGATTCTCTGAGCGTCTCTAAATATATTGCGACTGTAGTAAATATCGATTCTACTACGAGCTATGCTTCCATCAGTTCTCCCGACCAAATCGCAACTGAGAAAAATGTAGTCCTGAAGAGAGCTTGGACAGAGACTTGGTACTCTTCGCTTGTATCTCCTACAAAGATCGCCACGACAAGTTATGGCGAAATATTTCGCGTTGCCACTCAACCAACAGCCGCAACTGCTGAGACATCAGCACAATATATTACTTACTACTTGAAACATGCTGATGGGTTGGTTATAGAATATCGTTTGTCTGATAACTTAATGACCGACGATAGCGTGGCCCTGGTCACTTTCACAGGATTAGCCAAGAATACTGAAAAGTACTTTGCTTCGATTATTGCATCCCATTGTGGCTCCGGATCGGGGGTATCAATCCTGAGCGACGTTTCAAATATCACCACTCGTCTGAAAGATGCTGGTGTTGCTGACAACGGCAGCAGGATTTATTACTTTTCGAGTAACGACGATCTGGCTTTGACGCAGGCCTATACGACATATTCAAACGGTCGAGATGCTGCCAATACGATCACCAAAGAGGCATTCCTGGCCAAAAATCCAGTTTTCATCTGGAAAAATCCATTCTCTGATTACGAGACATTCTTCAAACAGGAATTTGCGCCGCTTGGCGAATGTGGCAAGCCAGTCGTATACCTTTATCCAACCAAAACTACCCAAGTTTCTGTAAACGTCGGAGCTAAGATTACCAAAAGTGAGCCAGCGTATGGAAAAGGCTGGAACGTTTTGGCCGATCCATCGGGGAAGCTTACCTTGAATAATGTTGTTTACCCAAATCTATTCTGGGAGGGGATTGGCAAGGGAGAATACCCACAAATCTCATCCGGTTTTGTGGTTAAGAAAGCCGACATCGCGAATACATTAAAAGCACACTTAGCTAAGCTCGGATTAAACAGTCAGGAAAGCGCCGACTTTATGGAGTATTGGCTGCCCAAGATGCCTGCTACCCCCTATACTCGACTCTCCTGGTTTGGCACAAGTCAAATGGATAGATTGGCTCCTCTGACAGTTTCTCCCAAGCCTGACAGTGTAATTCGTATCTTCCTTGATTTTGAAGGATTGAACGCGCCGATTAGCTTGCCAGAGCAGAAACTTAAGTCTATTGAACGTAAGGGCTTCACGGTCGTAGAGTGGGGTGGATTGCTCAGAGGCAATTAATAAAAGAAACAAGAGAAAGTGTCCCGACTAGTCGGGACACTTTTCGAACAAAAATGAAATTGGTAAACGTAAAAGTAGTGCCGGGAGCAAAGGCTGAACAGATCCAGATTTCAATCGACGGAAGTCTCAAGGTTTGGGTCCGGGGCAAACCCGTCGACGGTGAGGCGAATCGAGCCGTGATCAAAATCCTGGCCAAATATTTCGAAGTGGCGCCGAGCCTGATAGGGATCAAAAGCGGCCATACCTCGAGAAATAAATTGATCGAAGTAGATATTTGATAGTTTGATCGTGTGCTTGGTTAACAAACGGTCAGTTTTTTGATATTGTTGTCTTGTAGTATAATTATTTTCTGAAAATGAGGTTTCTATGAGTTTCAAAAAGATCGATTCTAGATTAAATCTGCCACTTGAAGAAGAAAACATTCTTAAATTTTGGCGTGAAAATAATATTTTCAAACAAACCCTGGAAAAGGATTCACCAGAAGGCAATTTTGTCTTTTTCGAGGGTCCGCCCACTGCCAATGGTAAGCCTGGCATCCACCACGTACTCGCCAGATCGTTCAAAGATCTCTTCGCTCGATACAAAACGATGAAAGGATTTAATGTCAAACGCAAAGCTGGCTGGGACACTCATGGTCTGCCAGTAGAGCTTCAAGTCGAGAAGGAATTGGGGATTTCTGGCAAGGGACAAATTGAAGATATTGTGTCGGGAGACAAAAGGGCTTCAGTTGAGAAGTTCAACAAACTATGTCGCGAATCAGTCTGGAAGTACAAAGAGGAGTGGGAAAAATTGACTGAGAGAATGGCTTATTGGGTAGATATGGAAGATCCGTACATTACCTATGAACCAAAATATATCGAAAGCGTCTGGAGCTTGATCGGAGAAATCGACAAAAAAGGTCTATTGTATAAGGGCCACAAGGTTGTGCCATATTGCCCTCGTTGTGGAACTGCGCTTTCTTCTCATGAAGTAGCTCAGGGATATCAGAATATCAAGGAAGAATCCGTATACGTCAAGATAAAGTCGAAGAAAGAAGATGTATTTTTCCTGGTCTGGACTACTACGCCTTGGACGCTCGCTGGCAACGCCGCTTTGGCTTTTAGCCCAAACGTTGAGTATGCTCGGGCAAAATTAAACAATGAGGAATATATTATTGCTCTCAATCGCGTGGAAGCTGTTCTCGGCGCAGAGGCTGAAATTGTAGAGAAGGGCCTGGACGGAGAGGCTATTATCGAGCGATATAATTGTGGCGAGGAGCCTGATTACGAGGCAATTTATGCGGATGGTGAAGGATATAGTGAGGCGGGCGAGCGGGCTTATCAGTTGATCACTGCCGATTATGTTTCTGACCATGATGGTACAGGAATAGTTCATATAGCGCCTGCTTTTGGTGCTGATGATTATATCTATGGGTTTCAGCAAAACCGAATTAAGGTTTTGAAGACGGTGGACGAGAAAGGTACTGAGATGGCTGGTGCAGGCAAGGGCAAATTTGTGAAAGATGCCGATAATGATGTCAAAGAAGATTTACGAGCGAGGGACATATTATTCAAAGTAGAATCAGTCAAACACGATTATCCATTCTGTTGGCGCTGTGATTCTCCACTTATTTATATGGCCAGGGATTCTTGGTATATCGCGATGAGCAAGGTTCGCGAAGAGCTTTTGAAAAACAATGAAGATATCAATTGGAATCCAGGATATTTGAAAAATGGCAGATTCGGGAATTGGCTAGAGAATATTCAGGACTGGGCGATTTCTAGAGACCGATATTGGGGAACTCCATTGCCCATCTGGGAGTGTGATAAATGCCAGAAGTATAAGGTCGTTACTTCTCTCGAAGAAATCAAGAATGTTGAGCCACACAAGCCAGAAATTGACGGAGTAATATTTGATTGTGAATGTGGCGGCAAGATGAAGCGAACGCCGGAAGTTATGGATGTTTGGCTTGACTCTGGCGCTATGCCATATGCTCAATATCATGTTCCTTTTGAGAATGTCGAGTTGCAAAAAAGCCAGTTCCCAGCAGACTTTATCTGCGAAGCTGTCGACCAAACGAGAGGTTGGTTCTACACACTGTTAGCCCTATCCACCATCACTAGCAATACTTCTTCCTACAAGAATGTGATCTCTACTGGCCATGTTTTAGACGCTCATGGCAAGAAAATGTCGAAGTCAAAGGGCAATATTATTGAGCCATCTGAAGCCTTTGGAAAGTATGGTGCAGACGTGATCCGCTACTTCTTTTACTCGACCAACCAGCCGGGCGAGCCAAAATTATTTAATGACAAAGAAGTTATCTCTGTCTCTCGCAATCTTTTCATGACACTTTGGAATGTCTATTCGTTTTTCATGACATACGCCTCAATTGATGGATGGAAACCGGATAAGGTCGAAACTCAAAAGTCGAAAGTCAAAAGTCCGATGGTTGAGGTTGAAAGTGTACTCGACGAGTGGATCTTGGCAAAACTACAGGAGTTGATCAACCAGGTCAGCGAAGGACTCGATAAGTTTGATCCCTACAAGCCGAGCAATCAGATCATCGATTTTGTTGGTGAGCTTTCAACCTGGTATGTCCGACGTTCTCGCAGGAGATTTTGGAAAAGCGAGAGTGATTCAGACAAGGAGAGCGCTTATCACACTTTGTATTACGTTTTGATTTCGCTAACCAAGATTTTGGCTCCTATGGCTCCAATGTTTGCTGAGACTGTCTACCAAGGGTTGCGAGACGAAAGCGATCCAGAGTCGGTTCACCTGACGGATTTCCCAAATCAATCAAAGTTTGACCAGAAAATATTGGATGAAATGTCAGAAGCAAGAAATATTGTAGAAGAGGGCTTGTCAAAACGCGCTGAAGCCAAGATCAAAGTTCGTCAACCGTTAAATTCTATCTCAACTGCAGTTACATTGAGACCTGAGTTTGCTGAGATTATCCTAGAAGAGGTAAATGTTAAAAAAGTTATCGCCAAGGATTCTGGCGGGACTGAATTAGATATCAATATCACCCCTGAACTCAAATTGGAAGGATTGGCGAGAGAGCTAGTCAGAAGTATTCAGGCTTTGCGAAAAAACGCTGGATTTGAGGTCGAGAACCGTATCGAAGTGCTATATGACACTGATTCTGAGGAGCTTCTCGAAACCTTCGAAAAATTTCATGACCTGATCTCCCGTGAAGTGCTGGCCGTATCAATTAAATCTAACCGGAGTGATAGCGGATATTCGGAAGACTTGTTGATTGATGGCGCGAGTATATGGATAAATGTCTCGAAAACAAATTAATAGTTTAAATAATATCTATAGTGTCTAAACTCAAAACAATTGATATTGCGATATTTATTATACCTATTGTCTTCTTGGCTGTTAGCATTGCAATTATATATAGCCTTGTGATGGGAACGAATAATGAATCCCTCTGGTCGAAGCAGGCCATGGTTGGCTTGGTCGGCATCGTAGCGATGGTCGGCGTATGCTTTGTCGATTACCGTCAGTTTCGGGGCGTTTCGGCGATCCTCTATATTATATCGATTCTATTGCTCATAATTGTCGAATTTGTGGGCAAAACTGTGAACGGAGCCATGAACTGGATTGACCTTGGTTTTTTCCAACTTCAGCCTTCCGAGGTGGCAAAAGTATTTTTGATTATTGTTTTGGCCTCATTTTTCTCACGAAAAATCGGGAAAATTAGTTGGAGCGATATATTCACATCTTTTTTGATCGTGGCGTTGCCTCTCATTTTGATATTGCTCGAACCAGACTTCGGTACGGGACTGATCGTAATCTTAATGTATCTGACCATGCTGATTATGTCGAAACCGACACGTGCGCAGATCCTCACCCTGGTTCTTACGGTTGTTGTAGTACTCTCGATCGGGTTTGGCGCGTATATGAAAGTTAAGCCCTTCGATCGGATGCTTAGGGATTATCAGAGACACCGCATCGCGGTTTTCTTGGATCCTAGTTTGGCGCCCACAAAAGAGGGCTACAATGTAAAGCAGGCTCAAATCACAGTGGGCTCTGGCGGAATGTTTGGCAGGGGATTGGGCAAGGGTTCTCAGAGTCAGCTTCGCTTCCTGCCTGAATCTCATACTGATTTTATTTTTTCTGGGATTGCTGAATCGTTTGGCTTCTTGGGGAGTGGTTTTTTCCTATTTTTATATTGTTTTTTCTTGTATCGTCTTATACAAATTGGACAGTCCGCCAGAGATAATTTTGGCCTTCTGATCGTAGTTGGCGCAGTTAGCATGTTTTTCTACCAAGTTTTAATCAGCGTAGGCATGAATATCGGCCTACTTCCAGTCACCGGCATCCCGCTACCACTTATGAGTTATGGCGGAACTTCACTTTTTGTCTCTCTATTTGTGATTGGTCTGGTCCAGAGTATTCATATCCATCGCCAGAGGAAATCGTTTTGATCGGCAAGTATTGACAAAATATGAGCGTGTGATATTATTACTGTAATTAGACCTCCGGTCTTTTTTAAGTTAGGAGTATACAAATGTTTGCAGTTATTTCGTACAATGGAAACCAGTACAAATTCGAGGAGAACAAAGAATATAATATCGCTCTGATTGAAACTAGCGAGAAGGATATTGTTTTTGACGACGTTTTATTGGTCAGCACCGAAAAAGAAATTCTAGTTGGAGAGCCGAATGTAAAGGGTGCTTCAGTAAAAGCCGAGATTATCGGTCTTGCTCGTGGCAAGAAATTGACCGCTATGAAATTTAAAGCCAAGGCTCGCGTCAAAAAAACGCTGGGTCACAAGCAGGATTATACCCGGATCAAGGTTATAACAATTAATAGCTAATATGAATAGCATTACAAATTACTTCAAAGGGGTGTATCTAGAACTTAAGAAAGTAAGCTGGCCTACTCGTAAAGAGGTCATAAACCATACAATCATCGTATTAGTATCCGCGAGTTTGGCTGTAGCCATCACGGCAAGCATCGACTTCGGTCTAACGAAATTAGTGCAATTTATTATTGAGAATAAAAAATAACATGGCACCAAAAGAACCAAAACAAGAACTCGAAGAAGAAATCAAAGTTGACGAATCTGCTGAATCAAAGCAGTTTTTGACCTTGAAGCAGACTGGTGAACGCAACTGGTATGTGATTCATACCTATTCTGGATATGAGGAGCAAGTTGCCGATTCTTTGAAACAGAGAATCGAATCCATGAACATGGAAGATAAGATCTTCGATGTTATCGTGCCAAAAGAAAAACAGATTGAAATCAAAAACGGTAAGCGCAAAACTGTCGAAAAGAAGATTTTCCCTGGTTATGTCCTTGTTGATATGATTGTTACTGATGACTCTTGGTATGTCGTCCGAAATACGCCGAATGTTACTGGCTTTATTGGTTTCGGTGTTCGTCCTACCCCAATGTCAAAGGAAGAAATTGATCGCATCAAGAAGAGAATGGGCGTCGAAGAGCCAAAATATCAGATTGATTTCCGAGTTAATGATTTGGTCAAAATTACCGATGGAGCTCTCAAGGGTTTCGAAGGTAAGATTGAAGAAATTGACCAGAACAAAGGCAAGATCAAGGTCTTGGTTAATATGTTTGGTCGCGAGACCCCAGTAAATCTAGACTTTTTACAAGTTGTGAAAATATAATAATATAGGATTCGAGGTTCAAAGACGCTTCTACTTTAGACCCTCCAAAGCAAAATCATGGCAAAAGCAATAAAAGCAGTTATCAAATTACAATGTCCAGCAGGTAAAGCAAATCCTGCACCTCCAGTCGGCCCAGCACTTGGTCAGCATGGTTTGAATATCATGGAATTCTGCACCAAGTTCAACGAGGCTACTAGGGAAAAGGGCGACTTCATCATTCCTGTAGAGATTACGGTTTATGAAGATAGAACTTATACCTTCATTCTGAAGCAGCCACCCGCAGCCGTATTGGTTATGAAAGCCGTTAAGGCCGCTAAGGGCAGCGACAACTCCAAGAAAAATAAGGTTGGCAAGATTACTCAAGCTCAGCTCGAAGAAATCGCAAACACAAAAATGTCAGATCTAAACGCAAATGACATCGAAGCGGCCAAGAAGATCATCGCCGGTACAGCTCGAAGCATGGGCGTTGAAGTAGAGAAATAAACTTCTTTTAACTTCATACATAATATGATAAAACAAAAGAACCCCCTCCGCCAGCTGGCGGATCGGGGATTCTTTTTGTAGAGATGTACTGACGTTGACCAGAGAAAGCGAAAGGAGGGGCAACACTTTTCCAATCTTCGCCGGTATTGATCTTACTTATTCATGATAGCCAAAATGAAGTCAAAATGTCAACATTGAACAGAATAATCATACAAAGTCATAACAAATATCCTTTCAGGGAGCTGATTTCTTCTCTACTTGATTTTGGATATGAAAGAGAACAGGACGAAATCAAAAGCGGTTACTTCGGGATCTCAGGAGGAGTAATCAAAATTTTTCCTGTTAACGATAAAGATATTTACCTCGTCGAATTCTTTGGCGATGAGGTTGATGCCATGTATATACTTCGCGATGGCAAGCAGGAAAAGTTTTTTGGCAGCTTAGTAATTGAAAAAAATATCGTCAAGTTATCAGATGGAAGCATATTGTCACCCGAAAGTTATGCAGTCCATGAAGATTATGGCATTGGCCAGTTTCGCAACATTGAGACATTGCTCTTGCCAGATGGCGAACAAGTAAAATACATAAATTTTATTTATCTAAATGAAGAAGTATTACGTGTGCCTGAAAATCAGATAGATAAATTGTCGCGCTATATCGGTGTGGGACAGCGAAAACCGAAATTGAACAGACTCGGTAGCGTCGCCTGGAAGAATACATATAAGAGAACCTACGAAAACGCATTGCTCCTAGCCAGAGAATTGCTGACAGTTTATGCCAAAAGGCAAATTGCTGAGAAGAAGAAAATGATAATCAATACGGAATGGGATACCCTGGCTCGTAAAACCTTCGATTTCACTGAAACCGTCGACCAAATGAATGCTATTGAAAGTGTATATGCCGACCTCTCTGCTGATGTGCCTTCGGACAGATTGATTTGTGGCGACGTTGGCTTCGGCAAGACTGAGGTAGCTCTTAGAGCGGCGGTCCAAGCGGTAGCAAATGGTTATCAGGTTGCCATGCTAGTACCTACAACGATATTGGCAGAACAACATTACATAAATTTCGTTCGCAGACTCGCTCATACTCCAATCCGGGTAGGTCATTTGAGCCGTTTTGTCTCTGACGAACAGAGCAAAGAGACGGTCAAAGGTTTGGCCGACGGTAGCGTGGATATTGTAGTTAGTACTCACAAGCTTATTAGGTCTGAAATCAAGTTTAAAAATTTGGGGCTCTTGGTGATTGATGAGGAGCAAAAATTTGGAGTCAAGGATAAGGAGAAGCTCAAGGATTATCGCTCAAACATAGATTGCTTGACTCTGACTGCCACACCGATCCCAAGGACGATGTATATGGCCCTGTCTGGAGTCAGAAGTATATCTCAAATATCCTCGATTCCGGAGGGAAGAAGAAGCGTAGAAACAGAGATAGCAAAGTATTATGAAACCACAATCAAGACATACATTGATCGTGAAATTGAGAGAAAAGGGCAGATTTACTTCTTGCATAATCGAGTCCAGTCAATCGGCGGGACCAAGCGAATGTTGTCGAAACTTTACCCATCTCTAAATATAGAGATCGCGCACGGGCAGATGCCGGAGCGTCTTTTGGCCAAAAGGATGATCGATTTTACGGAAGGGAAAATAGATATTTTGGTCTGCTCCACGATCATTGAAAGCGGTATTGATCTGCCTAACGTCAATACTTTGATTGTTGAGGAATCAGACCGATTTGGTCTATCTCAACTTTATCAAATACGTGGAAGGATCGGTCGAAGCACTCGACAATCATACGCACTTTTCACTTACAAAAATAAGAAAATGACAAATAATGCGGTCAAGCGACTTGAAGCTCTGTCTCACAATACTGAGCTCGGTACGGGGTTCGAAATTGCATTATCCGATTTGGAAATTAGGGGAGGCGGGAATATCTTGGGCAAGGAACAGCATGGCAGTATGGAGGCGGTAGGATTGATGCTCTACTCGAAACTATTGAAACTAGCCGTTGATAGGCTGAAAGAGGGAAATCTGTTAGAATTAGCTTAATGGCTAATTTTGATCACAAAATTATTCTTGCGCTCAATGCTCACCCCAAAATTGGGAGCCAAACTCTCAAGAAGCTGATTTTTGCTGTCAGCAACCCCGAACAGCTTTGGACCTTATCCAAAAATGAACTAAGCCGAAAGATCGAGCCAAAGCTGTTGGAACTTCTGTTTCAAGCACGCGCAGACTACCAGCCGGAGTTGGAATTCGAAAAGATTAAAAAGTATGATGTTGGCTATGTCACCATTTTTGACAAAGAATATCCGACATTACTTAAGGAAATTCCTGATGCGCCAGTCATACTATATATGAGAGGAAGCCCGGAAGCGCTCAAAAGACCGGGCCTCGGAGTAGTTGGAAGCCGAAAGTATACCGATTATGGCTCGAGCGTAGCTTACAAGCTAACAAAGTCATTGGCAGAAAGTGGTCTCACAATAATCTCTGGCCTAGCTCTCGGGATTGATGCAATCGCGCATCAAGCAGCGCTCGACGCAAATGGTATGACGGTTGGCGTCCTTGGCTGCGGTCTGGATCGGATTTACCCTGTGTCAAATCACAATCTTGGCAAAGCGATGATCGAGAGAGGCGGTGCAATAATCTCTGAATTTCCGATTGGCACGCCACCGACAAATTATAATTTTCCGATCAGAAATAGAATTATCGCTGGACTAAGCCTGGGCACTCTGGTTGTCGAAGCGGCGTTGGATTCTGGCTCTTTGATTACTGCCGGTCTAGCGCTTGACTATAATCGTGAGGTTTTTGCCGTGCCAGGAGGAATCGACTCGCCGATGTCGGAGGGAACCAATAAATTAATCAAACAGGGCGCTATTCCCGTGACCTGTGCAAGTGATGTCTTGTCCGTCTTGGACATCGAGGAGAAGAAAAGCGCCGAGAAGGCGAGAGAGATTCTGCCTGAAAATGAAAATGAAAAGAAGATATATGAAATTTTGAGATCGGGGGAGCGGTCTGGCGATGAAATAATCAAAGCCTCAAAACTAAATGTGATAGAGCTCAATTCTGTACTGACGATGATGGAGCTAAAGGGCATGGTCAAAAATATTGGTGGGGGAAGATATAAAATAAGTTAAAAGCGGAAAGTTATAAAGTATAAAGTAATATTGATTTGAATAAACCAATTTCTTCTGGTAACTTAACCATAGCAAAATAAAAACAAAATTAACTGAAGGAATTATGAATTTAGTCATCGTAGAGTCTCCAGCCAAAGCCAAGACAATCGAGAAATATTTGGGCAAGGATTACAAAGTCCTGGCCTCTTATGGTCATGTCCGTGATTTGCCAGAAAAATCTCTCGGAGTCGATGTGGCCAAGAATTACGAGCCAGAGTATGCGATATTGCCAAAAGCCAAGAAAGCGCTTGCGGCCTTAAAATCAGCTCTCAGCGGCGCCGACAAAGTCTATCTCGCAACTGACTTGGACCGAGAAGGAGAAGCGATATCTTGGCATCTGACTTTTGCACTGGGCCTGAACAAGAAAAAAGACAAAATCAATCGAATTACTTTTCATGAAATTACCAAATCTGCGATCGAAAAAGCGGTAGCGAATCCACGAGATCTCGATATTAATTTAGTAGATGCACAGCAAGCACGCCGAGTTCTTGACCGCTTGGTCGGTTATAAATTGAGCCCATTGCTCTGGAAAAAGGTAAAGAAGGGCCTGTCTGCTGGTCGTGTTCAATCGGTAGCGGTCCGTCTGGTAGTTGAGCGCGAAAAAGAAATCGAAGCGTTTAAGCCCGAAGAGTATTGGCTGCTCGGCGTTGACCTGTCCAAAAAAGATAAAAAGGAAACATTTTCCGCCTATCTCGTCGAGATGGACAAGAAGGCTATTGGCAAAATGTCGATCAAGACAAAGGCAGAGGCGGACAAGATCGAAAAAGACTTGACCGATGCCGAATATGAGGTCATCGAAGTTAAACATGAGGACTCATATCGCAAGCCTGCCGCACCTTTCACTACCTCAACTCTTCAGATGGAAGCGGCCAGAAAACTCGGCTTCTCGCCAAAACAAACGATGATGATGGCTCAAATGCTCTACGAAGATGGCCACATCACATATATGCGTACTGACTCGATGAATCTGTCTGCTGAATCAATCTCTGCAATTCAGAAATTGATCGTCAAGGATTATGGCGAGAAGTATTTGGCTAAGGGCGGCAGAGTCTTCGCCACCAAGGCCAAACATGCTCAGGAGGCGCACGAAGCGATTCGCCCAACCCATTTTGAAAATTCCAACGTCAGCAATGATCGCAGAGCTCAGAAATTGTATGAATTGATTTGGAAGAGAACGGTTGCGACCCAAATGACAGACGCCCTCTTTGATGTGATCTCGGCCAGAATATCGGCAGTATCAAACAAATATATTTTTCAGACCAAAGGTGAAATTATCAAATTTGACGGCTTCATGACCGTATATCTTGAGGGCAAAGACGAAGAAACCGAGGAAGCAATTAGCAAAATCCCAGCTCTTGTCATGGGCGAGATGCTGAAATTTATCCAGATGATCAAGGATCAGAAATTTACTGAGCCGCCAAAACGTTACACTGAGGCAATGCTAGTCAAGAAGCTTGAGAGTTTGGGCATCGGCCGACCTTCTACCTATGCGCCAACACTTGAAACGATCAAGAATCGCGGTTACGTCGAGCTGCTCGAAAAGAAATTTTCGCCGACCGAGATTGGCACGATTGTTTCGGATCTGCTGGTCAAGCATTTCGCTGAGATAGTGGACTACAAATTTACGGCTGATATGGAAGACGAATTCGATGAAATTGCCGAGGGGAAGCTTGAATGGCATAAGGTGATCGATGATTTCTACAAGCCATTTGCCGCTAATCTTACGGTGAAGAACAAGGAACTAGAGAAAAGCGAGATCATGCCGGTCGAAGAAACCGGGGAGAAATGTCCCGAATGTGGCGCACCGCTCGTGATCCGTCACGGCCGGTTTGGCAAATTTGTCGCTTGTTCTGGCTATCCAAAGTGCAAATATTCCAAGCCCCTTGAAACCAAAGCAGAGAATAAAAATTTGCAAGTTGTCGGTAGCGACGGTGATGTCGAAAGTGTGAAAGAGGCGGAGGAACAGAAATGCGAGAAGTGTGGCGGCAAGATGATTATGAAAGAGGGAAGATTCGGCAAATTCTTGGCCTGCGAAAATTATCCAAAATGCAAAAATACCTTGGCAGTCGTCGGTAAGACCGGGGTCAAATGCCCTGAATGCGAAAAGGGCGAACTGATCGCGCGAACAACCAAGAAAAGGCGAACCTTCTGGGGTTGCTCCAAATATCCAGATTGCAAATATGCGACTTGGGACAATCCAACTCAGCCAAAGGAAGAAAAAGTCAAAAAAGAATCAGAAACGACAGAAACCGTAATTGAGGGAGCTGAATAATTTTTGGCACATGATTACACCAGAGCAAAAAATAGTCGCTTTGCAAAAGGCGAAAGAGTGGATAGTGAAAATCGACGACCCAATGCACAGTGTGCCGCACATGGAGCAGACCTTTGCTTATGCGATGGATCTTGCAGTTTCTTACCCTGAAGCAGATCGTGATATCTTGGAAATTGCCGTTTGGTGGCATGATGTCGGCCGAGTCTTTCTCGATGACGGCCATGCCCAAAAGAGTGCGGAAATGGCAGGGGAGTCCCTTGGGAGTATTGGAATAGATCCAGGTGATGTAGCCAAAATCTGCGCCATGATTGAGAGCCATAGCAACTCGAGCACGACGAAGCCAGCCTCGCTGGAAGCTATCATTCTGAAAGATGCAGACAAGCTCGATTTCCTGACCGTATCGCGTTGGCAGATTGGGATTGGGGATGAGAGATCAAAGGAAATAAATATTGGAATTAGCAAAATCCCAGCCATCGGCAGAGAAATCTTAAAGTTGCCTGAGTCGAAAATCATGTACGAGAAACTATTTGTGCAATTGGTAAAATATTTGAAGACCGCAGATAATGCTTTTATCAATAATCTTAAACCTAGAATCAGGGAAGAATGGAAAGTTGAAGTTTAACTATGTTGCCAAAATCTGTTCAAAATTTAATTGATGAATTTAGCAAATTGCCCGGCGTAGGCCCGAAAACGGCGGCGCGACTGGCCTTTTATTTGTTGACCAAGCCAAAGTCGGATATCGAAAATCTTGGTTCCTCTGTTCTCGGCCTGGCCAATAATCTTCAATATTGCAAAGAGTGTTTCAACATCGCGGAGGAAGAAATTTGCCTGATTTGCGACAACGACCGACGAAACAAGAATATTATCATGGTGGTCGAAGAGCCGCTAGATGTGATAGCGCTAGAGAAATCTCTTCCCTTTGAGGGTGTTTATCATGTTTTGGGCGGCGTGGTCTCGCCGATCAACGGAGTTGGTCCAGATGACTTGAGAATCGCTCAGCTGATCGAACGTATCAAAAACGGAGCGGTCGAAGAGATTGTATTGGCTACGAATCCAAATCTCGAAGGAGAAGCGACAGCGGCCTATATTAAGGACAGAATCAATCAGTTAAATTTAGACAACCTTAGAATCACCCGCATTGCTCGTGGCCTGCCAGTGGGAGGAGATCTAGAGTACGCAGACGAAGTCACCTTGAAGCGATCAATCGAAGGCAGACGAGACTACTAACCGCTCTTCGAGCGAAATTATTAATTTCTAATTTCTAATTGATCTAAATAAATCCTAAATCCAAATTTCTAAACTTAAATAGATTCTAATGTTAAAAACTAAGAATTATAAAATTAGTATTTGATTAGAAATTAGTAATTAGGAATTAGAAATTCTCTATGGTGGATAACTATTATTGACTTTTCTTCCAGCCCATAGCTACAATCCATCTCAGGTATCAGAAAATTAAAACAAAAAAGAGGGAGCATGAGGAAGGAAAGCACCTATTATTGTCCAAATTATTGTGGGATAGAGAGGAACGAAGCAATCACGTGCCCAGAGTGCGGGATTCCGCTCATGGCTATCGACGAGATCGAAAAAGATACTGAGGACGACGAATTTTCTCCAAAAACACAGGGTATGAGTGAACTAGACGAAGATCCGACTATTGCAACTTGGGGAGATGAAAGCGAAGAAGGGTTCAGCGCAATCTAAAATATACAAAGACTAGCCTCCGGAGACGGAGGCTTTTGTTATTGATAAGAGGGGAAATTGTGCTATCTTTAATAGTAGGAAACAGAAATCATAGAAAGGCTACATTATGAAGCTATTTAATACACTTTCAAGCAAGAGTGAAGAGTTCAAACCGATCGATCCAGAAAAGGTGACACTCTACACCTGTGGGCCGACCGTATACGATGTGGCTCATATTGGCAATTTGCGTGCTCTATTGACCTATGACCTCTTGAAGCGGGCTTTGGCCGCAGAGGGCTACAATGTAGTACACGCGATGAACTTGACCGACATTGATGACAAGACAATCAAGCGATCGGAGGGCGAGAAAGAGGCCTTCTCGAAGCTAATAAAGCTATATGAAGACCGAGTCTGGCAAGACGAAAAAGAGCTAAATATCATAAAGCCAAGTATCGTGACTAGGGCGACTGAGTATATAGACAAGATGGTAGTCTTTGTCGAGTCTTTAATTTCGAATGGTTATGCCTACAAGGCTGATGATGGCTCTGTCTATTTTTCAATTGATAAATTCAAAAACTATGGTCAATTGTCAAAGCTGGACAAAGAGGGAATCAAAAGTGGTGCTCGGGTAGCGCAGGATGATTACGACAAGGAAAATCCGGCTGACTTCGTGCTTTGGAAGGCTTGGAGCGAGAAGGACGGCGAAATATTTTGGGAAACAAGTCTCGGCAAAGGTCGCCCAGGTTGGCACCTGGAGTGCTCGGTCATGGCAGGGGACGTATTGGGCAACACAATAGATATCCACGCTGGCGGAGTTGATTTGATCTTTCCTCATCATGAAAATGAAATTGCGCAGTCGGAGGCCAAGACAGGCAAGAAGTTCGTCAATTTCTGGGTTCACAACGAGCATCTGATGGTCGACGGCAGGAAGATGAGCAAGAGCTTGAATAATTTCTATACGCTAGACAATATTGTGGCAAAAGGTTTTTCCCCGTTAGATTTCCGTTATTTTGTGCTTGCCGCTCACTATCGTTCCAAATTGAATTTCACCTGGGAAGGTTTGGAAGCGGCAAAAAACGCGAGAGAGCGATTGAATAGAGTTGCTTCGCAAATCAGTGGCGGAGAGGCGGAGGGGCAGAGAGACAAAAAATACCTAGATCGATTTAACGAAAAAATCTCTAACGATTTAAATACCCCAGAAGCGCTTGCAATTCTTTGGGAGCTGATGCGAGACGAAAATGTTTCTCAAGCAGACAAAAACGCAACAATCGCCGAAATGGACAAGGTTTTCGGTCTTGGCCTATTAGAAAATCAAACTTTCGAAATACCAGCAGAGGTGATTAAGATTGCCGAGGAACGAAAGACGGCACGTGAAGCCAAGGATTTCGCCAAATCAGATGAGCTAAGGGATCAAATTATCGAGGCAGGCTGGCAGATCGAAGATTTCCCAAATAATGAATATAAGATTATAAAAAAGTAATGACCCCATGGATTTAATATCCTTACCATGGGGCCAGGCTCTTTCACTTCGCCATTGAAGGCACTCAGGCTTCTGAACAACGGCCGTGGCCGAACCATCTGTCTATCTCGTAGACGATTGGCGCTGAGGGTGAATAGCCGCACGACGCGGGTCAATCCTGCCGACGAAGTGAGCAAACTATAGCACAAAAATACACGATGCAAAATATTTGGCAAAAATTGGATAAGCCGATCAAAATATTGGCGCCGATGGCGGGATATACTGATTCGGCCTTTCGCCAGCTCTGTCGTGAGCTGGGCGCTGATTTGGTAATGACGGAATTGATTTCGGCCGATGCTATTTTCCACACAGCCAAACACTGGTTCAAGGATGAAAAAGGCGAGTGGCAATCAACTAAGGGCAAAGATGAAACTTTGCAGATGCTGAAATTCGCCCAAGAAGAGAGACCGATCATCATCCAGCTTTTTGGTAAATTCCCAGAGAAGTTTGCCTTTGCCGCCAAGTGGATTAGCGAAAACCTCAAGCCTGATGGGATTGATATTAATATGGGTTGCCCAGCGCGCAAAGTTGTCGGCAGCGACCATGGCGCTGCATTGCTCAAAAATCCAACCTTGGCTTGTGAAATTGTCCGAGCGGTCAAGGAAAATACTGACCTGCCGGTATCGGTCAAGACTAGACTTGGCTGGGGCGATGACGATCAAATACTCGAATTCGCGCCGGAATTGGTCAAGGCTGGAATTAGCGCCATCATGATCCACGGCCGCACGTACAAAGACGGATTCAAGGGCAGGGCCAGATGGGATAATATTTTTGAGGTCAAGAAAATAGTGGGCGATAAATGCGTTGTCATTGGGAACGGAGACCTTGATTCAATGTCGAGATCCCGTATCTCAAGCTTACAGTACGGGATGACAGACGGCGTTATTTTGGACGGATATTCTATCGGCCGTGCGGCGATAGGGAAGCCTTGGATTTTTTCTAACGACGAAATTACGCCAGAAATGTTGAAAAAGATAGCTCTCAGACACGCTAAATTGTCATTTGAGCGAAAAGGTGAGCACGGAATAGTCGAATTTCGTAAGCACTTATTGTTCTATTTGAAGGGTTTTCCAGGCGCAAAGGACTTGCGGAAGGAGGCAGTATCGATCGAATCCTATGACGATGTAGCGAAACTTTTGTCCAATTTGAGTGTAAACACTTGACAAAATTATCCAGTAGTGGTAAAGTGGACAATGTTAAGGCCAATAACACTGGTCTAGCAAGCAAGGAAGGGCACGGACTTGGAGTCCAAATCTTTCCTTGTTTTTTGTTTCTGGAGATTCGACTGGGATTTGGGGACATTAGAACGCAGATATATAAGTTAATAAGCATTTGTGGGTCCTTTAAAACACATGGACCTAGCTCAATTAGCTTCTGACGTTCTCGCCCTCTTCCTGGTTGGATCTTCCGACGCAAGACAACTTACGAAATTTCGGAGCAAGATAGCTTGCAGAGAAAAGGAGTATGGTGTTACAAAATCTGGAACACAAACGATTGTAATAAACCAGTCACCCCTTGGATGGCGATATTGTGCTGTAAAGCATTTATTGCACGCCAAGGAAATGAAACTTGTCTGCAGTACACCACAATCTATCCTAGGAGGTAGAAATATGAAGAAGCTGGTTAACTATAGCTTCATCCTCGTGCTGGCCATAGTAGCCAGCCTGTGCTTTTTGACAACTTCGGCTCAGGCCGCGGCTGTCACTGCTGTTTCGGTTGGAATCACTCCACCGGTTTATCAGCAAACTGAGACGAAGACCGTTCCGGTCGGCAATACTCAGGTGGACCTGTTCGATACCAATATTGGTGGGATAAAGATATTCCGTCAATCCGTTAATCGTTCGGGCAATTCAATAGGTTGTTTATATAACGACCAGGGCGTTTTCTTACGGTTAATTGGTAATTGCGTTACCAGCGATGGCAAGGCAATAACCAAATTAGTTGCTGTGAGGGGTGACAATCCTGTGCCGAAATTTACGAAAGTAGAGGGCATCTGGACTTATCCGCATAGCGATCAAATTACCGAACTGACATCAAGGGACGGCTCACGGCTGTCATGCGACGTGCCAATCGATGGGCTCAAACCCGGTAGCCACCAGATCACTCTTTACGCATTTTGCGAAAAGGGTATCAGAAAGGTGAGGACGTTTGATACTAGTGCAATAGTCTTCGGGCTGTTGCCGTTCTTACCAAAAATTAATAATGTGAGCTATGAGAACTCAACCGACTTGGTCGACATTATTCAATTTACAATTGTTGATAATCTGGCTGTATCTGCGACATCCCCGACCCCACCTACGGACATTCCAATGACAAGTCGTATGACTTATCAAACGGAACTGCCAAAGGCTCCGACAATAATTTACGTTCCAACGCCCCAACAGGCGCCGGAAAGAATTATTACGGAAGTCCCGGTTCAACCCCCAACGATCCAAGCGACCCCGACTCCAGCGGTATCAAACCCGCCTGCAGTTCCGGTCGTGAAGATCGAAGAAACATTGGCCGCTTTAGTCGCCAACGACAACAAAATCGCCGAAGTGGTGAACAACCACGAAGCAAGAATTGTTCGTTTGGAAACGGCGTACACGGCTCCACCAACCCCAACCAGTTACAGTTTCTCGGTAGCGTTTGCACGCAATTACCGAGGCCCGTCCATCGTTGAAACGACAGAGGGACTTGATATCGTAAATGATATCACGCTCAACTGTTTATCGAATGATGGAACCTGGCAAGCCAGAGTGATCTGGGCACCGGTCAACGAGCAATACAGAAATGTATTTCTCTTGCCGGGCTACGAGCAGTTTAAGAAACGAATCGGTGTTGCTCGTTATAGCAACATTAAAGATTCGTTTAGAGTCGGATATCGTGTGAATAATTCCTCACCTTGGAATTATGCAACGATTCAACCGACTGCCATTGTCCAGGGTAAAATCCTGGTTGTCCCAGTCGATCAAGGAGGCACCCTATGATCCGATTATTTCTTATTCTCGGAGCCGTGGTGCTCCTCACTTTCTCGGGTCTTTCACAAGATCCCGGGAACTCGACAGTCCCCGATGGTCAAACCTTGACCTCTCAGTTTCGTCCAACTGTCAAAACTCCGGTCCAGCGGGTCGCCCAAAAGCGCCCTCTGACAGCCGCAGATTTGGCGGGCATAGAAAGCTACAGGGCTTATTGGCAGAAACGGGGTCTTTCAATGACTCCTTCCGTCAAGAGCGCTTTAGAATATATGCTTCAGATGGATATAATTCATCTGCCAATATATTTGCAGCGAACACCACAAGAGTATGACTTTGAGGCGCAGAGCATCGAGAAGATGCTGAATCGGGTCGATTGGTACGTTAACGTTCCAGTTTCCCAAACGCCTGCCCCCATTGTCATCCGCGAACAGGCGTCGTTGCCATCACTTCCGGCTTTAAAACCGGTCGAGATCGTAAAATTGGCGTCTGTGCCAATGCCGACTCCCGTTGTCACCGCACCTGTTCAGGTTGTTCAACAAGTTCCAGTTGTGAAGGAAATCGTGACTAATTATTATACGACGACCACAAACAACACGGAAACTTACGTTCAACAGCCGGCGGGCTATCAAGCTCGCTTCCCATACCAACAACAGGGCCCATCGTTCCAGGGCTCGCTATATGTCGGCTGGACTCGCCAGCAGATACCAGCGACAACCCCAACGACTCCCCCAACGGGTCCTTGCGACCCACTTGGTGGACCAAATACCGAACCCCCGCCTGGGGCAACAAATGCTCCTATCGGACCGGTATCTGGTCCAACAATAGTCTGTCCGCTTCCCCCCGGGCAGGGTATTCCATCAAATGTTCCCCAAACGCAGCCTGGATTTATTCCAGGTGGCGTAGGGGCAGGGGGATCCCCTTCAACCACACCTTAGTGGTTGAGTGCCTCCCAGATCGCAAATGCATCTGGGATCACTCTAAAGAACAGAAAAAAATTTATTAATAAGTTTCTGCTCTTTAGAAGTGAAAGGAAGAAAATGTTTACTTTCCGAGACGGAGGGAAAAGGTTAATTAAGATCGCCAAAAGAGTTGCGCTTACCGGTGCCGCGCTTTTTGCATTGACTTTAGCGTTTCAAGCTCCAAAGTTTGAGGCTAAGCCAGTCAAGAGTGCCGACGCTCCAAAGTTCAACTACCTGGCAGGGGACCTAGACATGCTTCGCGGTGCGAAGCCTGCAGATACTGCTTGGTCTGATCCAGTGAGTGCGAACATCGGAGACCGTGTCTCTGTGCTGTTCTATTATCATAATGGTGTAGTCAACACGACTGCACATCACACCACTCTGAGAGTGGATTTACCAGCTGGTAGCGCAACTTCACAGAAGTTGACTAGTTACCTATGGGCTGAGGGTTTGCAGGCTGTTAGCAACACAGTTGTTGACGGTAAAATTGTTGGCGGAGATGGTATGACCATCAATTTGCCAACTGCTGGACGCCTTGAGTACGTTCCTGGTTCGACCAAGTGGTTCCAGAATGGCGCTCAGACTGGCGTATCAGTGCCTGACTCCATCAATTCAGTCTCTGGTCTTGATATCGGAGATGTAAGTGGTTGTTGGCAGTATTCCGGTTACGTGAGCTTCCAAGTTGACGTGAAGGGACAAGCTAATCTTACTATGAGCAAAGCTGTTGCTCACATCGGTGACGCGACTTGGCAGGAAGAGATTTCTGCATCTCGTGGCGACGAAGTGATCTATCGTTTGAACGTTATCAACAACGGTAACGATCTGGCCAAAAATGTTCTGATCAAGGATATCTTGCCTGCCAAAATGAACTATGTTACTGGCACGACTTATCTTTATACCAAAGATGCTCCTGCCGGCGTAAAGCAGACAGATTCTATCTTCACGGCCAATGGTCTTGCTCTCCCTGATCTTCAGGCAGGTGCGGCCAACATGGTCACGATTACTTATCACACCAAGATTTTCGCTACTCTAGACGATACTTGTGGCTATTACTTGAACAACGTTGCCAAGGTTTATATGGGCGGTGTTGAACAGGCGATGGATCAAGCCAAAGTTACTCTTCGTTGCGAATCAAGAATTTTGTCTATCGTGAAAAACGTGAAGGCAGCAAATGGTTGGGTTAAGCAAAACACAGGTAATATCGGTGATATCGTTGAATACCAAGTTATTGTCAAAAATACTGGTAACGCCAACATGACCAATGTTATCGTCTCTGATATTATGCCTCTGTATGTGAACTACCAAGCTGGATCTACCAAAATCGATGGCGTTACAGCCAACGATCAGATCATGGCCGGTGGTCTCAACCTAGGCACAATGACTCCAGGTCAGCAAAAGGTTATTACCTTCAACGGTAAAATCTATGGCTGCCCACCTGTCGGCGGATATACGCTTTATAACACTGCGTATGGTAAAGCCGACACTGTTACACAAATCTGGGATAGCGCATCTACAGTAGTTAATTTATCAATCCCTGGCGCACCAGTGGTTAAATAAGGAACAAAGAGAATTGTTATGAAAAATGTATTTACAAAATTAAAAGGGATCGCGGCCAGCGTGCTTTTCTTGGCCCTCTCCCTGGCGCCGCTCGGCAGCGCCAAAGCGGAAAGTCCACGCTTCAATTATTTGGATGGTGACCATCCTCTGATTTACGGCTTGAACTTGACCAAAAACGAGACTGAGCGAAAAACGGCTGTTACCGGCACTGCTGGCGACGTGTTCGAGATCGCTCTCTATTATCACAATGGCGTAGTCAACACGACAGCTCACAATACGAAGCTGAAGGTTGCCTTGCCAACTGAGACTATCAACAAGGGCGCGTTGCTTCGTAGCACATTGTGGGCTGATAACGCCGACACTGTGACTGCTGACATGACTGCAACTTTGGATTCTGACGCAAGTCTAGAATTCGTTCCTGGAACTTTGAAATGGTTTCCAAGCTATAAGACTGGTGACGCGCCAAGCGCATTGCCTGTAGGACAAGTTGAATCCAATTTGTTTCAGGATAGCGGTATCAACATCGGTGACGTCAATGGTTGCTGGGACTATAAGGGATATATTCTCTTTCAAGTCAAAACAGCCAAGATATTGCCCGGTGTCATCGTCCAGAACAAAATTGCCAAAAATATCACAACTGGTGAAACAGGTACTGATATCAAGGCAAATGCGGGCGACGTAATTGAGTACACATTGACTACTACGAACACTGGCGCACAGGACATCAGCGCTGTCATCTCTGATGATATCAGCGATATCCTAGAATATGCCGATGTTACCAATCTTCCTGCGAATGCAGAAGTCAAGAATGGGGTAATTAGTTTCAACACTAATGGCCCTATGTACTCGAAGACATTTGCTCCAGGAGCGGTAGAAAATGATGTTTTCAAAGTTAAGGTCAAAAGTCCGCTTCCAATGACTCCAGAGAGTGGTACTCACTTTGACTTTGTGATGTACAACCTCTTCGGAAACGTGGTCAATGTTCGTTTGCAGAAACCTGCACCGGGTGTTGCCAGTGTCAAAATGCAAAAAGATGTCCGTAACTTTACGGCCGGTGAAATCAACTTCGCTGATGAAATTTCAGCCAAGCCTGGTGATACACTGGAATACAAAATTTCTTTTCGCAATGATGGACAGGGCGTAGCTGATTCTGTAAGGATTACAGATATTCTGCCACTGTATACTCAGTTCATGTCCGGTACGACTGTAATGTCGATCAATGATGGTCAAGAGCACACGGTTGGCGATTTGCTAACTGGCGACGGAATCTTGATCGGTACCCTCAATCCAAATGATTTTGGCTATATCAAGTTCAAAGTTCTGACCAAGGCCACTTTGGCTGATGGCGAGAAACTTTTGAATACTGCCAATTTGAAATTTGGAACAGTAAGCCTGTCTGACACGGCTTTGACAAAAATTGCGGTAACGCAAACTGTCACTCCTGTTGCAGAAACAAGCTTGCCAAAGACCGGTGCCGAAAGCTGGATTTTAGCCCTACTTTTGGTCCCAGCTGCATACGCAGTACGCAAGTATTTGGAAAAGAGAAAAACTCTTAGCTACAAAATTGCAAACTACTAAGACAGTAAGCAAGTATAAAAAAGCCTCGACGCAAGTTGGGGCTTTTTTAGTGATCATTGATCATTGACCATTGATAACTTATAATAAAAAAATGGAAACACTCAGGAACAAACTAGAGGATTTGAGAAATTTCCTCAAAATCAGCGAGAAGAAAGAGGAGATCAAGACTCTAGAGGCAGAGATGCGAGAGCCGGCTTTTTGGCTTGAGGATGCAAGTGCCAATGACAAAAGTCGAAAGCTCAAAAACCTAAAAGACGAGATCTCTGGTTTTGATGAACTTTACCAGATGTCGGAAATCGCCGATGATGCAGAATTGGAGACTCTTCGACCCGAAATCGAGAGATTCGAGAAGTTGACTATTTTCTCAGGCAAATACGACCAGTATGACGCAATTCTAAACTTTTATGCTGGAGCCGGAGGAGACGACGCGCAGGACTGGACTGAGATGTTGCTTCGGATGTACCTGCGTTGGGCTGAGAACATGGGCATGAAGACCGAAATGATCTATGAATCACGTGGAGGCGAAGCCGGTATCAAAAGTGCGACTATCTCGATAGACGGCGCTTTTGCTTATGGCAATTTGAGACTCGAATCTGGTGTTCACAGGCTAGTGCGTCAATCGCCGTTTAACGCGAAGGCTTTGCGCCAAACTTCATTTGCCTTAGTCCAGGTACTGCCCAAAATTGAATCTGATTCTGACGTCGAGATTGATGCCAAAGATTTGAAAATTGACGTCTTCAGAGCCGGAGGACATGGCGGTCAGTCAGTCAACACAACTGATTCTGCGGTACGGATTACTCACTTGCCGACAAATATTGTGGTTTCTTGCCAGAACGAGAGAAGCCAATTGCAAAACAAAGAGAGCGCTATGAAGGTCTTGCGATCTCGCTTGGCACAATTACTTATCGATCAACACAAAGAAAGGATCGAGGACCTGAAGGGTGATTTTTCTTCTCCTGAGTGGGGAAACCAAATTCGATCATACGTATTGCACCCGTACAAAATGGTGAAGGATCATCGGACCAATGTCGAGACTTCAGATCCAGACAAGGTTTTGAGTGGGGGACTGGCCGAGTTTATCGAAGCGGAACTCAAGAGTTCGATTAACTGATAGGAGGGTGGTTATGGAAAAATTTCTACAATTAATTCATGTTGACCAGATCAGTCATTATTTTTCTGTCGGGATTAAGTCTCTAATGCCGACTAGTTTTAACGCTGGCAGGTATGAAATATTCATACTTATTATTTTAATATTTGCATTGGCCTCCGCTGTTGATTTTTTCTTGGTTCGATCGTTTTTTGGCAAAAATTACCGTCTCTTCGTAGCTCCTGGAGTTATCATTCATGAAATGTCGCACTTTTTGGCTTGTCTTTTGACCGGCGCCAAAGTAACCAAGGTTGTCGTATTCGATACATCTGGCGGGAGCGTAGAGCATGAAAAGCCGAGAATTCCAGTGATCGGTCAGGTCTTGATCTCTTTTGCACCCTTCATCATCGGCACCGGTATCATATATTTTATGTCCCTGCATTTGGGTCTCAAACCGGTTAACCTCAAGGAAATCGATCTTTCTGTCGGTGGTATTCTTTCCTATGCCAAGTCGATGGTATCACCAATCAATTTTGCTGATTGGAAAAACTGGCTGATCTTCTACATCGTCTTGAATGTAATTGTGACGATGACGCCGAGCAAGCAGGACTTCAAGAACATGGCTTTGCTATTGATTCTAATTCTCGTCGTGCTTGTTGCCGCTTTTAAATTCTTGCCCATGGCCGGATACTTTAGTTTTGTCCCGGTCGAGAAGATTACCATCCTGCTATCGTCAATAGTTTTATTGTTGATTTTTGCCCTGCTATTCAGTATTGTTTTATTCGCAGTGTCCAAGATTTTTAAAAAATAAGTTTGATTGGAGATACAATGGTTGATTTTGGAAAAATGAAAGATCTGTACGAATTACAGAAAAAGGCCAGAGCGGTACAAAAGGAACTGAAGGATGTTGAAGTTGAAGCTTCCAGCAATGACGGCTGGGTTACTGTAGTTTTTAACGGCGAACAACACATGACAGAGGTCAATATTGCTGAAGAAGCACTTCGACCAGAAAACAAGCGTGAAATTGAGAAAGATTTGAAGAATACGATTTCGCAGGCAATCTCTCGAGCCCAAGCAGTTGCGGCTGAGAAAATGAAGGATATCGCGGGCGGAATGGGAATACCAGGACTTTAGGCCTAGAAATTTCTAATTAATAATTTTTGATTTCTAATCAATTTATAATTATTAATTAATAATTGAATAAAAACTAAGAAATAGAAATTATGAAAATAATCGTAGGTCTTGGCAATCCGGGTAAGCAGTATGAAGGCACTCGCCACAATGCCGGTTTTGTATTTGTTGATGCACTCTCGAAATCAGACGAAATTACAGCAATAGGGGAGACACTTAATTTCAAGGCCGTAGCTAAGTTTGAAGCTGAAATTGCTGAGACTCAACTCAACGGCGAGAAGCTTATAGTGATCAAGCCGCAAACCTATATGAACTTATCTGGCAATTCTGTGGCGATGGTAATGCAATACTACAAAGCTGAGATTGCTGATCTTGTCGTGGTGTCTGATGATATCGATTTGCCTGTTGGTACAGCTCGAATTCGTCATGAGGGCTCGAGCGGCGGACAAAAAGGTTTGCAAAATATTATTGATATTCTTAGGTCGGATTCATTCTCGCGTCTCCGAATCGGAGTCAAGTCAGAGCTGAGTGGTGAGACTGATAATCCGACTTTTGACGCGGCCAATTTTGTCCTCAGCAAATTTTCAAAACAGGAAAAAGAACAGATCAATCAGATAATCGCCGAGTCGATCAAGTATCTCTTGCTTCATCTGGGTCAAAAGCAAGAGATCCCTGCTCACACCATCGAGATCTAAATAGTTGCTAAACTGATCAGAAAATGCTATAAATATAGTCTAATAATTTTATTTGTGGGAGCTTGTTTAGTCGACAAGTGTTATGACCACGATCCTCCGTCGCTAAAGCTATGGAGGACAAGAGGAGACAGATGCGTAATGAAATGAAGTCCGCCTCTGGCGGATCACAGAAGAAGGAACAGGACAAAGACGAGAAAATCGTCGAGCAGATCGAGGAAGAAGCCAAAGAGGAATTGACTGAGGCTGAGATCTTGAAGCAGGCCGAGGAACGTGAAAAAGAGCGCAAAGAGCTCGAAAAAGAAGAAAAAGCTGAGGCAAAGGCCTTGGCCAAAGAGCAAAAGGCTGAGGACCGCGAGGGAAAACTAGCTCGTAAAGCGACCGTTCGTGTCAAACCACGACATAGCAAAAAATACCGTGCTATCGCTGAGAAAGTAGAAGCTGGCAAAGAATACTCCGTTTCTGAAGCCATTGATTTGGCCCTAGAGACCAACCCTGCCAAATTTGATGCTACTGTTGAACTTCATGTTAAATTGAACGACAAAGAGAAAAATATTCGTGGTATGGTCGTCCTTCCTGGTGGCGTGACCAAAGAGAAGAAGGTTCTCGAAGTTACCGCAGAGAATGTTGACCAGGTAGTCAATGATGTTAAGTCTGGCAAAGTCGACTTCGATATTATGATTGCAGATATGAAAGTGATGCCAAAGCTCGCAGTATTGGCCAAGGTCTTGGGTCCAAAGGGACTTATGCCTTCACCAAAAGCCGGCACAGTTGTCGAGGACGTGAAGAAGGCAGCCGCCGAAATGAAGGGTGGCAAAGTTGAATTCCGTGCCGACAAACAGAACATCGTTCACATGGCTCTCGGCAAAATCTCATTTGGCGCCGAAAAAGTCAAAATGAATTATCAGGCTGTTATCGATCATATGCCAAAGAGAATCGATTCTATCTATCTTACAACTTCGATGGGTCCAAGCGTCAAAGTCGCCAAGAAATAAGAAAGCTAGTAAGCACTAAAGAATGCCGCCGAAGCAGAAATGCCGAGGCGGTTTTTTGTTGACACATCAGACAATTCTTGCTATATTAAATACATCCCAAGACCACCAGCCTTCGCTGAAGCTACGGCCGGCAAGCCAGCTAAGCGAAATAAGCCTTGTGCAGGAATACAATTCAGTTTATAAAGTTCATCAAGTTGAAAGTTATAAAGTTTATTGTGCATCCTGCGCTGGTCGCAGGAATTTTCGTTTTTACTCCCATAATTCATAATTCTTAATTCATAATTCGGATAAAAAATGGCAAAGACAAAAGCAAAAAAGGCAGAGTTGATCGACGCTCTCGACATTCAGCTTCAAAACGCCAAATCAGCAGTCATTGTTGATTACAAGGGCATGAAGGTGAAGGAAAGTGAAGAGCTTCGCAACATTTTACGCACCAAGGGTGTTCAGTTCCACGTGACCAAGAATACTTTGGTCAAGATCGCGCTGACCAAACATGGTATCGAATTTGACAATGAGATGTTCAAGAAACCAGTCGCTATCGCTTTCGCGATGGAAGACGAAGTCGCTCCAGCCAAAGAAATCGAACTTTATGCCAAGAAACATGAAGCAGTCGAGATCTTGGGCGGAATGCTTGAGAACAAGATGATTGATGCGGCTATGGTCAAGAGATTGGCACAGCTTCCAAGCAAAGATCAGATGCGCGCTCAATTGGTTGGCACATTGGCTGCTCCACTTTCTGGATTCGTCAATGTTATGGCTGGCAACTTGCGCGGCTTGGTACAGGTGCTTAAGGCTTACGGAGACAAACAAGCCTAACCAGAAAAGGATAACCCCAAAGGGGACCCTTTGGGTCGGATCGAACAGATAAGCAGATGGTACGAAAATCTGTTATCAGTAAAATCTGCCATCCGTTTCTGAATAATTTATTTATAAGAAATTAATATTAGGAGTTAACATGGAAGAGAAAACAGAAGTTGTTGTCCCAGAGAAATTCAAGGATCTCGTAGAGAAAATTGAAAAACTCTCAGTGCTTGATCTATCAGAACTTGTCAAAGTTCTTGAAGACAAATTTGGTGTTTCTGCTGCTGCCCCAATGATGATGGGCGCTATGCCTGCCGCTGGTGGTGCCGCTGCTGCTGAGCCAGAAGAGGAAAAGACTGCATTTGACCTTATCCTTACCGCTGCTGGTGCACAGAAAATCGGTGTGATCAAAGCTGTTCGCGAGATCAAACCTGACCTAGGCCTCAAAGAAGCCAAGGACTTGGTTGACGCCGCTCCAAAAGAAGTTTTGAAGGGTGCCAAGAAAGAGGACGTCGAAGCTGCTAAAGCCAAATTAGAGGCCGCAGGCGCAACTGTCGAAGTAAAATAATTATTCAGCATATAAGCTAATAAGCTCGTAAGCTGGTAAAAAATAGAAAAGAGTCCCGAAGGGGGCTCTTTTTGTTATGCAAGTCAATTCCTCCTTGTCAAAATAGTCTAAAAGTGGTAAAAGGATTGAAGTGAGGTGACTGTAATGAACATAGACTCAAAAATCGTGAGAACGATTCGCGAAGAGACTGGGTATTTTCGAACCACCTTGATTGGTTTGCCCTATGAGGATTTGCCTGAGCCCGCTCAGGGATTGCTTCATGCGGTTGATGATCTTCTCAACAAGGCATGTTCACTTGGGTTGACTAATTCGTTTGGGGGCCTTGCCCCAGGAGAAACAGAGATTGCAATGCGTTGCATCACCCAGGCGGTGGTGGAAGAAATTAGCCAACTCATGGCCGAATATGGCTCCATGATGTCGAGAGGCGCGTATGCAAGCTTAGTGCAGATTGTCGGTCGTCTTAACGGCGTTTCTCAAGTTGAAGGACCATTGCGTCTGAACGAAAGACATCCCTACAAGCCGATCCCGTATGATTGTCTCCTTGACGAGGAAGCTTCATATCTCGTAGGAATGCAGTTGGTGGGTATGGGTAATCTGATGAAACGTGTTCACAACCAGCTTTGCGTTCGCCGACCGGCGCATTTATCTCAAGCTGACGCAGAGGGCGTGTATCTCAGGTTCCAGTTGATAATAAAGTCTGTCATGGGCGATATGGCGCACAGGATGACCGACGATGTCTTCAGCGACACTTACTATGATTTGGGCGAGAAAATTACTCGCGTCGTCAAATTATTTGACAAACTTATCCTGACCAGGACTTGAGGTTTCGACCAAAGCCCTGGTTTTTTAATTAGTCAAAATATGCTATAAGTATATGTTATGAGTTTCAAATTGATCAAAAAATTAGACAACGGTGTTCGCGTTGGCGAGCTTACGACGCCTCATGGTGCTATCGAGACGCCCTTTTTCATGCCGGTTGGTACGGTAGGAAGCGTCAAATCTGTTTCGCCTTGGGAGCTAGAAACTCTTGGCGCGCAGATTGTGCTTTCCAATACTTATCATCTCTATCTTCGCCCAGGCGAGAAATTGGTCAAAGACCTCGGCGGACTTCACAAGTTCATGGGCTGGGACAAGCCAATTCTGACTGATTCGGGCGGATATCAGGTCTTTAGCTTGGCCAAGAACTCGGATTTGGTCAAAATTACCGAGGACGGAGTAGAGTTCAAGTCTCATCTGGACGGCTCGAAGCATTTCTTCACCCCAGAGAAGGTGATTGATATCCAGCTCGATCTTGGTGTCGACATACTGATGCCGCTTGACGTTTGTCCTTCGGGCACGGCGAGCAAGGAAGAGATCGAAGAAGCGGTACGACTGACAATTGCTTGGGCCAAACGAGCCAAAGTATATTTTGAATCAAAGGTCTCTGGCCTCCCATCTGGCAAGAGGCCGATGCTCCACGGAATCGTGCAAGGTGGGTTAGATAAAGATCTACGCAAATACTGCGCCGAGGAACTCATCAAATTAGATTTTGACGGATATTCTGTCGGCGGCCTGGCCGTTGATCTGGAAACTCGCGAGATGTGGGATACTGTTAAGCTGATGGGGGAGATACTACCGGAAAATAAACAGCGTTATCTTATGGGCGTCGGTACGCCAGATGATATCATCACCGCTACCAAGCTGGGCATGGACATGTTTGATTGTGTCTTGC
Source organism: Patescibacteria group bacterium (assembly GCA_041671645.1). NCBI lineage: Bacteria > Patescibacteria group bacterium. The sequence continues at coordinate 515,441 of JBAZBD010000001.1, forward strand.
CGACGCGACTGGCTCGCCATGGCGCGGTTTACGCGCCAGTCGAAAGTCGAAAGTCGAAAGTCGAAAATAAGAAATATGAACTCATGAATCTTTTGAATAACAAATTCAGAACCGATGGGGGAGTGATCGACGAAAATTGTGGCTGTGAAGGATGTAAGAGGGGACTGTCCCGTGCCTATATTTCCCACCTACTTCGCTCCAACGAAATTCTCGGCCTTCACCTAGCCAGCCTGCACAATCTCTGGCAGTACCTCGAACTCATGAGGAAATTGCGCAATAATGCCTAAACCGGCGTGAGCGTGCGTGGAGAGGAGCGGCGTTTAATCACGCCGTTCTTTTCGTGCATAGCGCTATATCTATAGTATGAGGCTGAGATTAAGCTGGCGTGAATCACGCCCTTGACACACTATATATGGGATGCTATAATGCTTAGTTCTGAGGGTAGAGAAGAGCTCACCCCCAGAAGGAAAAAATTATACATCCTTTAGACTTTACAGACTTTACGACTTCCGACTTCTCTTGCGGTAGCGTGCTGGTAGTAGCTCATGGGTACCCCCTCCACCTGTGAGACCACTATTATCAGCACAGTACCGCAAATCCAGCACGAATCACGAGTAAGGTGCTTGACAAAGTATTTACAACATGGTATAATGTTCACATGACGATTGGAAATTGAATCGTCGCACCAAACAATTTTCTTCACTTAAGTTTCTGCAATCAATCAACGCATACGAGGGTATGAGGGACGATAGATTGAAAGCATATACTACAAAAATGCAGCGGTAGTGTCCTGCATAATTCACTCTCTTGATTTATCAAGAGAACATGGGTACCCCCTCCACCCGTGTCGAGTTATGCAGAACAGTGCCGCTATTTTTAAACCGAAAGTTCGGTTTAAATAATGGATTACAGATTTTCCAAATTACAGATTACGAATATCCTGAATCCTTAACAGCGACACAAATAGTACTTTAACAACTATATATAGACATTGTCTCAGCGAAGAGCTGCCAACTATTGGCATCTGCTTGCTGAGACAAAAAAACGAACCCAGCCCGATCCGAATAGGACGGAATTTACATAAGGAGAATGGCTATGAAAAAGTTATTCACCATCACTTTGACCGCCCTTATCATGTTGGCGGCTGGACTATCACCTGTTTTCGGACAGGTTCCTGCGGACACAACCCCCGCAACAATCAATTCTATTCCCGTAGATGCAACGAAAATTGAACCTGTCGGAAACGGCAAGCTCAAAATTACGAAGAAAGATGGAGATATTGTTTATATCACCATCAGCAATACGCAGAATAACATTTCACCGAAGGCCCAAGTGGCACCACCGGTAATCCAGAAAGTTTACATCACCAAGCGGACTCAGGTTCGCAAGGTGAGCAATTCTCGACCGGCAGCGAAAGCTCAGCCGAAACCGCAAAGGCAGGCGCTCGTTGCGCCAGAGAAAAAGGAGAAGAATATGGAAAATGTAGCTGTAACAGCAATCGTCCTCCCTTGGTGGGGTTGGATAATCGTAGGGATCGCAATTTTCGCAATACTGCGACCACGCGAGTTCAGGACTGCCGTCCGAGCGCTGACCAATGTAAACCACTTGATCGATGACCGAATTTCGGTCCATCGCCAGGGGTTCGGGTCGCTTACGACTCACACCACTGCGGATTCGGAGACTCGAATTTATGATCCCATCGAAAAAACTGAGCTTGAGTGCGAAGCACTCCAAGTGAAGTACGAGAGTCGGGCGCGCATTGTGGAGGCGAAAGCCGATGCAGACATCGCGCGGAGCTTGCTCCGAGCGAAGATGCTTAAGTCGCTCGAAAGCGACGACACCACTCCTGCACCGCGCCGGCTCGTGCCGGACACTCACAGCGACGAAGAAATGCGAAGGGCGCGCCGTGAAAAGCGTGCACACGATCGCGAGGAAGCGGAGAAAAAGATCATTGCTGACGAAAAGGCGGCAGAGGATGCCAGGAAGGCAACCGAAGCCGCTAAGTTAGCGGCAAAGAACAAAAACAAAGGGAACCAGCCACCAGCTGGAGCACAAGTAACTTAAGTAGAGGGGAATCGGCCGACATCACTTGATGCCGGCCTTTTCCATACCCAAAAAATTGTATATAATATAAACTAGGTTATAATATATTTATATCAAATATAATCTTTTGAGCTAACGGAGGGAGTCCAATGGTCAATATTGCTGAAGATCAGCAGGTAAAAGATATCATAGAGAAGGATATTTTTGTTTTGCTAAAAGCAGAAAATCTTTCTGACGAGCAAAAAGCTATCCTCATGGCGAAGCTTACGGATGAGGCAAATCTACGGATCCTGATCCATGTTGATGAAATGCTTGCCGACTCTGCCAAGACAGAGTTCAAGCGAATAGTGAGCGAAGGCGATAGCGAAATGTTATCCGCCTTTTTTGTTGCCAACAATATCGATATTGCGATGATATTTGCTGACATTGCTCTGCAACTGAAAGCGGAAGTGGTAGCATACAACAATTACCTGACAACTTCTGCCAAAGTTTTGGCTACCTCTGCAAAGCAAGTTAAGGGAGACAAATAATATGCCAGGGCCAGAAGGCATTCCTTTAGACGATCTGGGTTTAGATCTTGGTGATCCGATGCATCTACCTGGCGATGTTGATTTTGTTGATGACAAGCCTATCAGTGTTGACAGGTCTGACCTTCGTCTGGAGGCAACTATGGCGAAGGCTGCCCTTCACGCTAAGACAGAGAAGGGCAAACGCGAGACCAGTGAAGCCAAGAGGAAAGAAGAGGTATTCAAGACTATATTTGGTACGATCGAAAATATCGGTATATTTAGGGACGCAGATAAGGATCGACGGGCACAAAGCTACGGAAAGTCCTGGATTGGAGATTTCAACAGGTCGCTGGCAGGTGTTAAGACCAAGAATTCAGAGGGTATTTATACTGGCCAGACAGTTGGACAGGAAATTGAAACTAAGGCCAAGAAAATCGCACTCAAGACTGTTGTTACGATAGCAATCGGTGCAGGAATCGCATCGATATTTGGTGGCGTTAGCATCCCTATTATATTGGTGGGTGCTGCTGGCGGGGCAATTGTCAGAGGGGTGAACGAAGCTCGCCGGATTTGGAATGGCAAAGAGCGAAATATGAGGGGTGAGATAGAGGCCGCCAATGAAGCAGTTATCCAGGAGATCGATAAACTAATTGGTGACGCCGCTCTCAAGTATATGGAGCTCGAAGAGGCGCATCTTGGCGAGGAAGGATATCAACCAGACGCTGACCCAGAATTTCAAGCAATATTATATAGAGCAATTGATTTGGCTCATGATGATACGAAGCGAAAGGTGAAGGTCGTAAAAGTTCCGATTGGCCCTGATATGACCAAGACGAGGAAGGAGTATGTAGTAGTTGACCCAAGCGAAGAGCCTCCGGCGGCTGCCGAGACAGCGGCTCCTGCGGCCGATGGGACTACTCCGGCTCCTGAAGCAGCCAAAGATCCAAAGGTATTTACGGTCGCCGAGAAGGAAGCAGAGCTTCGTAAACTTGAGAAGAAAAATGAATCTATATCCGATTGGTGTGCTACGATTGGTAGCCTTGGCACATCTATAGTGGCCAAGGTCTTCGCCGGTGCGAAGATGGCAGAGACTGCGGCAAGCCAGGGTGCCAACGCGATTGAAGCACAGCTGAGGGCGGGCGAGCAAGTTGCGAATATTGATCTAAACGGCGACAACATAAAACATACGATTGAATTGGCACGAGATCAGGCAACTCAAAAGATTACCGATACAGTGATATTCCTCAAGGAAGCAGGCAAGGATCTGATGGGCGCAGCCAAGGATGCTCCGAATTACAATCCTTGGGTCAATGACATAATCAATAAGGCTGGCGAGCACTGGCATACTGTCAGCGAAGCCGCCAATGATCTTACCCAAGTCATAGACATCATCAAGCACAATTTAATCAGTGCCGAATTGCACAAGCAGCTCGTGACTGTTTGGGCAACTGGTGCTGCAGGACTATTGGCAACTCTTGGTAATAGCTGGGGTAGGGAAGCGACTCAAAACCTAGAAAAAGCCCAAGAAGAGCAATCAGTCGAACATGGTCAGGTTGTTGCAGGGATGAAGAAAATTCTGCCCAAGCCGATTCCGGAAACTTCTGTCGAGCCAGTGATCGAGACTCCTCCTGAGGAGATTATTACTCCTGCAGAAAAACTGAAGCTTGCTGAGGCGGCTGGCCTCGTCTTCACTGTGACAGCGGAGTATTATTTCGAGAGAGATGGCAAAGGCTTCGATCTTGATAAGGGTGATCGTGCCGTCATATTGGATGAGGATGATTTGGGCACATGCAAAATTGCTTTTTATAGCGCCGATGGAGAAGAGAAATTTCCAGAGAAAACATTCATTTTTGACGCGGAAGAAGCAGATCTTATTTTTGGTGCTGGCTGGTCTGAAGAGAGAAGAGCGGAAAGAGAGTCTTCTGATGATGACGGAGATCCAGATGCCCACGTCGACCAAGATGAAACTGATCAGTCAGAGATGGACAAGACTGACGCAGAATTTGCCACGGAGATGCATGAAAAATACAAAAACACAGAGTTAGAACTGACTCTCGATGAAGATGGCAAAGTTACCAAAATCGGCAAGGATAATTGGCCCAAGAATAGAGAGAACAGCGGAGTCTGTGAGAACGCGAATACTCCAAACGGCCGATATAAAGTCAAGATTTCAAATATTGAGTCTGTCAAAGATAGTATTAATGTGAAGTTTGATCTGAAAGAGCAAGAGCTGGGAGCCGGATTCGAGGGCTATACCCACGCTGGATTCCTTAAGTCTGATATGTCAGATGGTATTCCTCAAACGATAATCTTCGGGGCTAGCGCAAACGTACGTGAGATTGTATTGCTCGACAAAGGTGGCAAGAAGTGGAAGGTACAATCTGCCGTTGGCGATGATAAGCTCGCCATCGTCGACTGTAACCCTGACGGAACACTAGGGGACAAGAAGCACAACCCGACCGTGAGCCAAATCAAAGAAGTTTTCATTGAGTGGTATCACAAAGAAAAACCTACGGTCAAGCCTCCTGAGAAGAAAAAACCAGAGGCTTTGCCCACGGAATTCACTGATAAGTTTACCGAGAGCGGCAAGATAGATTCTGATGCGTTTATAGACGCTATCGAAGCAGACTATTTCGATAGAAATATTAATGGCGGGAATGGTGGCCGTGTAGTAGTGGATTATGGTGGCGGCGTCGCATCGTTATTCCAGAAAATTGGGGAGGATCAATATGAAGTTTATGATTTCGACCTTGAGAAATCAGATATAATCGCAGGTCAGTCGCCCAAGCCTCGCAATAGGGGTGATATCGAAGTAAATCAGAGTAACAAAGTCGGGAAGTTATGGCTCGAGAAGAGCTATTTCGGCACCGACTCGTTCAAGAAGAATTGGGCTACTGAGAAGACACTTAACGAATTAGATGTAAACAGCGTGGTTCATTTGAGTGACAATATTACGGCCACTGTCCCGAAAGAGCCGGGCGCACCAAGCGTTGGTATGGCTGGTTTGTCATTTAAAATATCGATGGTTGAACGTCAGACAGGCACTCTTGACCAATTTACATGCGAAATTGTTGGCAATCCCGACAAAGTGGACAAAGCATTCGAAGGGTATGTTTTTCTGGGCGGTATCTTGGACGTTAAAGCTACAATCAACAGAAAAGTCATGAAGAGAATTTTGGAAGGTGATTCTCTCTCGTTTCCCCTAAAACTCGAGAAGAAGAAAGAAACGGTTCCTGCCGCCGATGTAGAGAAGAGATTAGCCGAGCTACAAGTTGGCGAAGAATTACCCATTGGCGATTCTATGAAGATTGAAGTGGAAGATGGCCCGACTGTCTTTCTCAAGGGACTGAAATACAAGATTACGAAATTGCCTTTTTTCGATGGTCGCGATCGTGATCAATTTTCTGGTCATATGGTGAGCGAGAATCCCGAGAATCTTGAGAAAATAAATAGTGAATTTTCGGAATATGAATTTTCGGCGATTGAGAATATTTCGTTCGGGATAACCATACCAGGGATAAAGAAAAGTCTTGCCGGCAAAGAAGTAATTTTCAGCTATACAAAAGATGAAGTAAAGAAGAAGGTTGAGAAGCCAGCGACCAAGGATGAAGAGACTGATCCAAACGCAAAAGAAGCGAAGGAGAAAATCAATCAAATCCTGGAGCTATCGACCAAGCTGGGTGCTCTCAAAACGAAAGTTGCCAAGCAAATAGAGGCATCAGTGGATAGGCTTACTAAATTAAATGCCAATCCCGATCGCATCAAGTCCTTGGAGATCATCGGACGAAAATTAGACCGTGTGGATCCAACGAAAATTGATGAGAAAATGACAAAGGCGGTGAAAGCCAGCCGTAAAAAAATTGATGAATACAAAGCTTTTCCGGAAGGCTTAATTGATTCTTACAAAGTTAAAGAGATACAGTCTGTCCGCTCCAAGTACTTTGAATCGCTTGACGAATTTGTTGGCATATATAATGACTTTTTGGGATCGCTTGAGCATGCTGATACCGACGAAGAAAAGGCCGAATTTATTTCACTCTCTAGTGAACTGAAGGCCGAGATTGAGAAGCTTGGGCTTGTCAGTGTCGAAGCCAAGACGGGGGACAAATGTGATTATTCAACAATGGAGGCCTCAGAAGGATCCGAGACGGGTGACGAGAAATACAAAGGTAAGGAGATTGTCGAGCGCGTGATTAAGCAAGGGTTTATCTTCGACGGCAGTCTTCAGCTTCACGATGGTAAGCTAGGCGATGTTGCAAAAGCAGCACAAGTTACTGTCTACAAATATGTTGAGGGGGGAGAGACTCCGCCTGTGCTCGAAAATAAAGCAGTGATTCCAATCGAGAAGTTGCAAGAGAATGTGCCTGCAGGTTTTCGGTTGTATGGCCGTGCAGAATTTTATCAGGATGATATAGCTGAAGCGCTGGATTCCGTTGATTCTGAAGCAGATGAACCTGTTCCGACTCTGAAAGCAAAGCCGTTGCTCTACGGCGATGGCGACAAATTCTGGATTATTATACCTGAAGACGGCAAATTCAATCGATATTCGCTGGATAAGGATTTCAATATTGTTGGAGAGGCTGAAATATTAACCGTTGACAATTTCAAGCCCAAGAAAGAAATCGTTGCGTTATACAGGGATAAATTGACTTCCGAGAAAGCTGATGAGGATATCCGGGAACTGGTCGAAGGTAGCGTGGTCCCCCTGGGCTACAATGTTCGCGTTGAAGTAGGGGGCGGCAAATATTGGACTTTTTCGCCGTCATTCTCTGTCCGTGTGACTCAGATTGTGCCGAATTCGAACGAATCCACACCAGCTGGCCCCATTGAATTCTATAATACTGAAATCATGCTTGTGAACGAAGTTCAAGAAGAGATGGCGGAATTTGATGAAGAAGCAAATATATATGTCAATAAATATGGTAATAATGTAAGACTTCGCTTTAGCCCTGAGCAGATGAGAGACGTCTTGATTGGCAATAATGTAACGCTAACAGAAGACAACGTTATCAAGGGCACTCCTGTGGCAGAAGAAATTTCCAAAGAAGCCGCCGATAACTCTGATATCAAGGAATTGGCCGAAGTTGCCAATGACCAGAACGACGCATACGCGAACCAGAGGAAGAAGAAAAAGAAAAATGATACTAAACCGCCAGGGCTGGAAGACAAATCAAAGAGTGCAGAGAATGATTTGGGGCTAAATGGATAATATCAACGCAAACAATACAGAATTACGTTTTCAATCGATCAAGGAGCTCGAGGGGAATGAGCGACTCCTTGCTCTAATTGTCAACCAAATCATGGCTATGAATGAATGGATCGAAGAGATCCATAAGTTTGAAGCCGAAGCCAAAGTCGAAACAGTGCACACGAAGCGGGTTGCTGAGACGCCTGGCGCCCACACACTTGACCATGGGCGTGTGGTGGCTCATGCCTCAAAAATTGAGGAAAGCGCGAAGAAAGATCTTCGAGGTTATCACGCTAGATTGAATAAATTGAAAAGAGCGTTGGCTACAAATCTTGCTCACCTGTTCAGGGATCTGTCGGCTGAGGGTGACGCGGAGCAAGCTAGGGTTCGGATTCAGGGATTTCTCCAATCAATCAGCGACGAGAAAGCCCGTGTAGACATGGCCGAGCATCGTTATCCAAATGAAATCGAAAAGCTTAGTATTTATAATGCGCTGGCCAAGAGAGTCGAGGAGTCACGCAAACCGAAAGTTGTCGAACTAGAGGCGAAGGTAGCTGAGGCCGCGCCAAATCTAACCCCAGCATCTGTCGAGCCGCCTGCAGTTGTGGAAGACCCAGTTATCCCACCACCAGTTGTAGCCGAGGAATCAGTCAAAGTGGGTGATACTCCACCGGCGGGAGCGACTCCGTTTGTTGACGACGAGCCGGTTGAGGACAAGATTAGCCAGATCGAAAAAATGGGGTCCATATATGAGCTTACGACCAAACAGCTTGCACCATATTACCCTGGTGAAATAGAAAAAGCAGCATAAAAAGAAAAATCAAAATGGCAACAAGTTCAAATTATTACAACTCTACTTCTCAATCACGGAACACTATATCGGCTACCTCAACCCAGGCAGATATGTCCGGGTGGTTTTGGTTTTTCGGCACGACTATCGTCCTTACAGCTCTGGTTTTGATTGTCGTCTGGATTCGCAAGATGTTGATTCGAAAGTCACAGGTCCAGATCACCCGTGACTGGATAATGTTCAAGGTGATGACGCCGAAGGAGCGCCATGCAGAGGAGGATGACCAGCGCAAGAATTTTCAGGAGATGTTAGGAGTAATTGAGCCGTTTTATGCCAATCTTCACGCGCTTTTTGACAACAATTTGTTCGCCAAAATGTTCAAACGCCAGACCCATATATCTCTCGAGCTGGTGGCCAAGGAAGGTCGGATATTCTTCTATGTCGGCTGTTCGAAAAAGATCTCTTCGATAGTTCTGAAGAATCTCCAGGCCCAATATCCTCACTCTGAGGTTCGCGAGGAGAAGGATTATTCAATTTTTCCAGACAAGCCGCTCAAAATGGATGTGACCAGCGTCACCCTGACACGGCGTTACATGTTTCCGATCAAAACTTACAAAATGCTTGAAGAGGATCCGCTCAACGCGATCACCAATTCACTCTCGCGATTGACAGAGAATGAATTGGCCGGCATCCAGATATTGGTACGACCAACCTCAGGGTTATGGCGATTGGCGGGCGAGCGAACTGCCTATAACATTCAACATGGCAAATCTCGAGTCTCATATTCCAACACTTGGTGGGTCAGAGCAGGAGAGTCATTCTTCAATTTTGTTAGCAGCTCGGCTAGCATGGTGGGCGGCAACAAGGAGCAGAACGAGACAGAGTATCAGAGCTCGATGAGAAAATTGACTCCAATGCAGGAGAACACAGTCAAGCTACTCGGCGAGAAGGCAGCCAAGATCGGATTTGAATGCCAAATCAGAATTGTCGGAGTAGGGGAGACCGACAAGGACGCCGAGAATGTGACGAAGAATATTGCTGCCTCTTTTAACCAGTTCAACGCACCTGACTCCAATGGACTTTGGAAAAAGGAACCAAAAAAGAAAAACGAAGAATTGGCCAACTATATTTTCCGAGTATTTTCATCTGGTAGTGTCTCAATATTAAATACCGAGGAGCTTGCTTCTCTTTATCATTTCCCAAATCGTTATATTGATACTCCAAATATCGTCTGGCTGTTGTCTCGCAAAGAGCCGCCACCAGCCAATTTGCCCTCCGAAGGTACTATCGTTGGTAAATCGCTCTATCGAGGTCAGGAGAAATTCATTCGTATCAAGGAAGCAGATCGTCTACGCCACATCTACCAAATCGGTAAAACTGGTGTGGGTAAAACTGTTATGTTCCAAAACATGATTCGTCAGGATATCGAAGAGGGTAAGGGTGTTTGCTATCTTGATCCAAATGGTGACGCCGCCGAGTGGATATTGAATCACATTCCGAAGGAACGCGCTGAGGATGTCATCTACTTCAATCCGGCTGATAGAGAGAGGCCATTTGGTTTGAATATGCTGGAGTGGAAGACGCCAGAGCAGAGAGACTTCTTGGTCCAGGAATCTATCCAAATATTTTACAAATTGTTTGACCCCAATCAGACTGGTATGGTTGGTCCGCAGTTTGAGCACTGGATGAGAAATGCGGCATTGACTTTGATGATGCATCCAGACGGCGGCACTATCATCGATATCCCACGCCTCTTTACTGATCCAGATTTTGAAAAGGATCGTGTCAAATATGTGACAGATCCTGTGGTTAAATCTTTCTGGGAAAAGCAGATGGCCAAGACGGCTGATTTCCACAAATCTGAAATGTTGAATTACTTCACCTCCAAGTTTGGTAGATTCATGACCAACGACATGATGAGGAATATTCTAGGTCAGACCAAGTCATCCTTTGATTTCCGCGAGATCATGGACACCAAGAAAATTTTGATCTGCAATCTCTCCAAGGGATTGATCGGCGAAATTAATGCCTTCTTGCTTGGTATGGTGATCGTATCCAAGATTGCCATGGGTGCCTTCTCCCGTCAGGAAATTCCCGAGAATGAACGTGTTCCTTTTTACCTCTATGTTGATGAGTTTCAAAACTTTATTACCGATGTTTTCGCCACGATTTTGTCAGAGTCTCGTAAATACAAACTGAGCTTGAATATCACCAACCAGTACATCGAGCAGTTAGATGAGAAGATTCGTGCCGCTGTCGTGGGCAACGCTGGTACTTTGATTGCCTTCCGCATGGGCGCCGCTGACGCAGAATTCTTCCAGAAGGAGTTTGACCCGCTCAAGCCTGATGATCTGACAAATATTGACAAGTATAATTTCTACATTAAGATGCTGATCGACGGCGCGCCAACCCGACCTTTCAATGGTCAGAGCATCTGGCCAGAGGACTTTGAAGGCAATCCCAAGCTAGGGACCGCGATTAAAGAGCTCTCAAGGCTGAAGTATGGCAAACCCAGAGAAATCATAGAGACGGAGATATTGGAGAGATCGAAGGTTGACAGTATTGATCTGCCAGGTCTCAAATCAACTGGCGGAGCACCGACGTCATAAAGTCGAAAGTCCATAAAGTCCATAAAGCATATGGTACAAAATCAGCACGAAAATGTGCTGATTTTTGTAGTTAATATTAGAACATAAAAGTGTTGACGATGGCGATCTAATGTGGTAAGATATTCCACGAGGTCAAAAATAATTGCCGTGAAAACGGCTCAAAACAAAAATGCCAACTGAGAAAGATCTCTCAAATATCAAACAGCTCCTTGATTCAGCCGAGAACAATATTCGCTTGGCACGCTCCCTAATGTTTTCGCGTGAAGTGTTAGTCAAGAGCGAGCGTAGCGAAGCCTCAAACGAAGAGAGCGAGAGCGTCGTGGAAGGGATATTTGACGGCGAGCGGATGGTTACTTCAAGCGGAAAGACTTATTCAGTCCCTGCGAATTATGCCTCGAAATCCAAGCTCGTAACTGGCGACACTCTCAAGTTGACTATTCCTGAAGACGGAAGCTTTATTTTCAAACAAATCGGTCCAGTCGAGCGCAAGAAACTGGTTGGTTTGTTGGAAGATATGGGCGACAATGTCTATACGGTTACGGCTGGCGGCACCAAATATCGTGTTCTGGCCGCCTCAATCACTTATTTCAAAGCTAAAATCGGGGACAGGGTAAGTATTCTTGTCCCAGAAGATTCAGCAAGCGAGTGGGCAGCAGTCGAAAATATTATTTAAATATTTAATCAATAAAGTAATAAATGGAAAATCGCATGACAGTCAAAAACTTTTCTCCCTACAAAATTGTAAGAGAGGCAATCAGCGGCTTAAAACCAAACGAACGTAAGGTTATAGCTAGCCGTTTTGGTGTTGATACTGATCACAAAACACTGTCATCCATCGGTCGTGAGCTTGGACTTTCACGCGAAAGAATTCGTCAGATCGAAAAAGACGGTCTTCGCAAGCTTGCTAAATCTATCGTTGAAGATAACAACTCATATATTATCGATATCGTTGACGCTTTTGAGAAACAGGGCGGTATTTCTAGCCACAACAAAATCGCTGAGAAATTCCTCGACGAAGTAATGCACAAAGACAAGAATGAGTTCAACTCGCTTCACCTGATCTTCCTTTTGATGCCACAGATCATCAAGATCGAGCGTACACAAGAGCTCGAAGCTGGTTGGATGCTTGGGTCTGTCTCCAAAGATGACATAGTCTCAATCATCGATGCTTGGGTCACACATTTGAAGAAACAAAAACGTCCAGAGAATATTGATATTTTGGTCCAATCTCATCCAACTCAATCCAAATACAAGATGACCTTCCTTTCAGAACTTCCAGAAATTTCCAAACGACTTGTTCGCACCGAATCTGGTGAAATCGGTCTGTCTGTCTGGCCTGAAGTCAACCCAAAGAATGTCAGAGACAAAATCTACTTTATTCTTAAAAAGTATGAAAAACCTCTCCATTTCAACGAAATCGCTGCCAAGATCAAGGATCAGAGCTTCGATGGTAAGGACATTGTCCGCGCTACCGTTCACAATGAGTTGATTGCTGATGAACGTTTCGTCTTGGTTGGCCGTGGGATCTACGCTCTGTCAGAATGGGGCTACAAAGAGGGGACTGTCGCCGAAATCATTTCTGAAATTCTATCCAAGAATCCCGAAGGCATGACCGCAGAGGATATCGTCAAGGCAGTGTCCAAACAGAGAATTGTGAAGAAAAATACCATCCTTATAAATCTTCAGACAAAGCCACTATTTAAAAAAGTTGGCAAGTCAAAATTTGCTCTAAAATAAGCACATTGTCAGTACTCAAAGAAAGCTCACAGGCCTTGGCCTGTGAGCTTTTGTGTTTGTGGACTTTATAAACATTTATTTGTATAATTAGATTAATGTCTCTATCGGCCAATTTTTATATATGAATTTTATACTATACGTAATTTACTTCGTCTTAATCGTTGGACCAATATACTTAATATGGGCAATTGCTAATATGAACAAAAAAATCAAAAAAGTCGACTGGCTAGCCGCTCAAGAATACACAGTATTGCGTATAGATGTACCGCGCAACAACGAGAAGTCGCCGATGGCCGCTGAGCAAATGTTTGCCGCTATTCATGGTATCTACTCCGAATCTGCCGAATTCCAAAATCATCTGAGCTTCGAGATAGTCTCAAAAGATAAGTTCATTCAATTCTATATCTATTTGCCTTTGCACTTGAAGGATTTCGTAGAGGGTCAGATCTATGCTCAATATCCGACTGTCGAGATTAATGAAGTCGATGATTATGCCCAGAATGCCAGTATTGGCTCCAAAGATTATGCCATCTGCGAACTTAATTTGACCAAGCCAGATGTCTATCCAATCAAAACCTTTACAGATTTCGATGTAGACCCGATTTCATCTATCACTTCCGTCATGACCAAGCTTGGCGAGGATGAGGAAGTCTGGGTTCAATTTGTGATCAAGCCAATAGGGGATGAGTGGCAGGAAAAAGGTCATGAAATGGTCTCTTCTGTCCGAAACGGCACCAATATTGCCAAGGTTGGACTCGGCCGTGCTATCGCAAGTGGTTTTGCAAAATTTGGCAAAGCTTTAGTCTTGCAGGCGATCAGACCTGGCGTCGACTTGGATCAGCCAGAAAAGGAAGTCAAATTGCCATCTGCCGTAGAGGACGCCCTCAAGAATATTGAGCTCAAAATCACCAAACTTGGATTCGAGACCAAAATCAGGGTATTGGCTCTCGGGACCGATCCAACTCTGACCAAAGCTAAATGCCAAAATATCGCTGCAACGTTCAAGCAGTTTAATTCGACCACCCTAAACGGTTTCAAAATAGGGGAAGTCCATATCAACAATCAGACCTCATTCAAGGATTTCGTATATCGCTCGTTTGAAGATGACGGCGCGATCCTCAATATCGCTGAAATTGCTTCAATATTCCATTTACCATCTAGTTCAGTCTCGACCCCAAATATTGTTTGGTCTGGCTCCAAGAAGGGAGAACCACCTTCCAACTTACCGCTTCGAACAAACACTGAAGAATCTCAATTTACAGTGCTTGGACTTACGAATTTTCGGAATAATTTACAGGAGTTTGGCATCAAAACTGATGATCGCCGACGACATATTTATATTATTGGTAAATCTGGTACTGGTAAGTCCACATTGATCGAGAATATGGTGATCAACGATATCGCGGCCGGCAAAGGCGTAATCCTAATTGATCCGCATGGAGAAACTGCGGACAAGATTTTGGCGTGTACTCCTGACAGTCGTATCAACGATGTTATAGTCTTTGATCCTTCCGATCGCGAATTTCCTGTCGCCTTCAACCTATTGGAAACGGTCGATGATGATTTTAAGGGGATTGTCGCATCTGGTTTTGTTGGAATCTTCAAGAAGATATTTGGTGAATCATGGGGACCTAGACTTGAGCATATTCTTCGAAATACTGTTTTGGCGCTTCTGGATTGTCCCGATTCCACCATGCTGGACATCCCCAAGATGTTGACCAACAACAGGTTCCGCGACAAGATCGTCGAGCAGGTTAAAGATTCGGTGATCCGAGACTTCTGGGTCAATGAATTCGCACAATATGATAGCAAATTTAGGACTGAGGCTGTTTCACCAATTTTGAACAAAGTTGGGCAGTTCCTGGCCACTTCGACTATTCGAAACATTGTCGGTCAAGCACATTCTCGTCTGAACATTCGTGAAGTCATGGACCAGCAGAAGGTAATGATTGTAAATCTATCTCGTGGCAAGATCGGAGAAGACAACTCTGCGCTTCTCGGCGCGATGATGATTACCAAGATTCAGCTTGCCGCGATGAGCCGTGCTGATGTCACAATCGAGAATAGACCAGATTGTTTCCTCTACGTGGACGAGTTTCAGAACTTTGCGACTGACTCTTTCGCTACGATTCTTTCCGAGGCTCGAAAGTATAATCTGTCCCTTACTATTGCTCATCAATACATCGCTCAAATGCCTGACCCGGTCAAAGAAGCAGTATTTGGCAATGCGGGTACCCTGATCTCATTCCGTGTTGGTGGATCTGACGCTGTGACGCTGGTCAAAGAGTATGCTCCTGTTTTTGAAGAAAACGATATGGTTAATCTCGAGAAGGCTCATATCTATATCAAACTTCTAATCGATGGTATAGCACCGCCAGCTTTCTCTGCCAGAACTCTGCCACCAGTCGCCAAATTGACCGGCAACTATGATCAGGTTGTGAACCAATCTCACCAAAAATATTCTGTCGCGCGCAGTACCGTCGAGGCTCAGATTGATGGTAAGTCAAGTCAGGAAGAGGAAGAGCTGAAAAGAGAGGCTGAAATCTTCAAATCTGGCGGACTCGAAGCGCTTCTGACAAAACGTGGCGCCGCTTCACCTAGTTCGGAGCCAGAGGACCGCGCTCCCGAAAAGGAAACCGTCAACTCCGCATTTATCCCAGAGGAGGCGCAAGCCGAGCCAAAGCCTCTTGTAGACTCTGAGCCAGAAGATAAACCTGTATACAAGTCTGAACCAGTATCTCAGCCAGAATCAGCAAAGCTAGAAGAACATGCTAATCGCGAAGACGTAGCCTCAGTAAAACATGAAAGCCATGAAAAACCCGAAGAGCCTACTAAGTCAGACGAGCCAAGAATCCTGAAGTGGCAGAACGTTATAGAGGGCAAGGTCTACAAGGAGCGCACAGCACGAGGTAATGTGAAGTGGTATGTTGGCGACGAGGTCGACGAGGAGAAGCTTCTCAAGGCCGGTGTAGTCTTGGACGACAAGGCGAAGCGAATCATTGCGCTAACCGCCAAACTCGCAGATCATGATGGCACCCAGAAAAAAAATGTAGTAGGGGAGAGCGATTCTATCCGTCCCGAAAAAGTGGACAATCTATTGGAGCCAAAAGAAGTACCAAGCACTGCGATCGTAGAATCAAATTTGCTTCCAGAAATTGCGCCAAATATATTACCTGCTTTTCAACCGGAGAATCTACCAGAGAAACACGAAGCAGACAGTCCTGCGCTTGCCCACTCGATATTGTCGCCGAATGAAGAGAAGGAACTGCCGAAGACTGATCATGCTGAGGCGCCAACTAAACATGCCGAATCTCATCATGTGACGCATCATCACGCTACCCATCTAGCGGAAGGCCAGTCGGTTAAGCTACACCACAAAGAGGAAGATAAATAGAGATAGATACTAGTGAATAGGGAAGACTCAGGCGGAAGCCAGGGTCTTTTCTTTTATCTACCGGAGAAGTCCGTTTTTTCTAGAAGCCTTGGGGGAGTGATAGATATTCATCAAAGTATATGGCATGAGCTATATGGGGTAGCACAAATGTTGTAGAGGAGGCAGGGGCCCCGGATTATTTTGGTGCAAATAAACGGTGCAAATATGAACTTCCCCAAAATAGGGTGTTTGGGGGAAGTGAGTTCCTACGAACTAATTATGTCGCATAACATACATTATACGACATTAGCCAAAACCCGGAGAAGGACCTCTACCCTATCCATTTATCCATATTTTTGGTTATGTCTATTTGCCGTATATATCTAGACATTTATTCTGATGCGTCCGCCCTTACATTCTTCGCTAGTTGTCCTACCATTTTGCTGTTAACTTTACCAATCAAACAATTTCGCATAACTCTTATTACAATTGCTGCAATAATACTCATTTCGAGCTTGCCATACGTCCAAAATACACTCAAAAAGCCCCAGAATGGCTTCTGCGGCGTTTTTCATACTCTGTATGATAATTTGTACCTTTAGTTCATTTCTTCAACTTTGGCGGACCGTCTTTTGATACTTGAAACTGTAAAAGTTTTGATTGAGCCAATGTTGGAAAGTATACGAATGGTAAATGCGATGATGATTGCTAGGTATAGGTCCAGGTTTAATTTGTCGCCAAAGAATGTTATGACCATGGCGATTATCATGTTAAACAAAAGGCCTGATACAAAGACAGTGGTATCATACTTTTTCTCAACCTGCGCTTTTACCGCGCCAAAAATAGAGTCGAGAAGACCGATTATTGCGACTGCAGTGTATCGAGTGTATTCCGGTGGAATATCAAATTGCAGGAAAGCTCCAACTGATAGTCCTAAAATTAAGCCCAAGGCAATTAATAACATTATATTTCTTCCTTCTATTTGAAAATCTATTTTTGTCCATTATCTACAAACTAGATCCGTAGATATGTCGATTATTCTTAAATAAATAATTTTCGCAAATAGGCGGAAGGCACTCCCCTATTTTTTGTTTGCGGCTTTGTTCTTCAATAATTTCTTTTGCCAGAGTACGAGGAGCGGCGCTGCGTTGAAGATTGAGGAATATGTTCCGATAGTGATACCGAAGACTAGAATCAATATGAAATGCTTAATTGAGCTACTGCCGAAGACCAGGAGGGCCAACAATACGATTAGCGTCGTGAGCGAAGTATTTACTGATCTCACAACGGTCTGATTGATACTCTCTTCAGCAGAGAGTGCAATATCCTGGTGGGGGTTTTTGATGAAGTTCTCGCGTAATCGGTCATAGACCACGATTGTGTCATGAACTGAGAAACCCATAATGGTCAGGAGTGCGGTCACGAAAAGCGCATCAACTTCCATCCAGATGAAAAAGTGGCCGATGACGGCGACAAATCCAGTCGTAATAAGAAGGTCGTGAATTAGGGCAATCACGGCGCAAACGCCAAACATCCAGGAAGAAAGAGGCTTTGGAACCTTGCGAAAAGCAAAGGCAATGAAAATGATAATTGTAATAGAAGCAATTATGACAGCCAGAATAGATTTATTGGTCAAATCCTGTCCGATCAGAGGACCGACAGTGTCATAGCTCACCTCTTTGTAATCGCTAATCTTCTCGGTGAATTTAGTTGCTAGCTCCTTGTGTTGATCATTGCTCAAGGTTTGAAGTTTGACAATTACGTCAGAAGCACCACTTTCTTTGATCTGGTAGCCAGTCATACCGAAATTATCAAGGGTGGATTTCGCAAGGTCTACCTTTTGAGAGTTCTCGGAACTAAACTGGATTACGGTACCGCCTTTGTAGTCTACACCGACTCGGAGCCCGTAAAAACCAATTGCGAGTACTGAAGCAATTGCCAAAATTATAGAGAATGCAAACCAATAGTTTGAGTTTCTAATGATTCTAAACATGGATAAACCTCTTGGCATAGCTAGATGATGATAAAAGCAACAATATTGTTCGGGTCACAGTGATCGCGGTAAACAAACTGATGATGATACCGATCATCAAGGTCAGAGCGAAACCTCTGATTGGTCCGGAGCCTGTGGTGGTATAGAGAATCAAACAAGTCAGGATTGAGGAAGTATTCGAGTCGCGAATTGAGTTCCACGATCTTTTGAAGCCGTCCATAATGGAAAGGTGCAAATCCTTGCCGGACTTAAGTTCCTCTTTCATCCTCTCAAATATCAGAACGTTTGCGTCTATTGCCATACCGATAGATAATACAAACCCGGCGATACCGGCAAGCGTTAGAGTGACTGGCATGATTTTGTAAACGGCCAGTGTTATTGCGGCGTAAGTTGTAAGTGCGAAAATTGCGATAAGGCCTGGGAATTTATAATATGAGACTATAAACATTGCAACCAATATCAGACCGATCAATCCGCCTACAAGGCTAAGCTTCAATGAGTTCGTGCCCAGGGTGGCACCAATATTTTGTTGGCCAATTAGATTGGTTGGGACTGGAAGCATGCCCTCGTTTAATCGTTTGGCTAAGTTTTGTGCTTCTTTGATATCCTTTGAGCCCGTGATAATGGCTTCACCGTTGGCAATTTCGGTTTGTACATTTGGAGCGGATACAATTTTGTTGTCCAGCACTATTGCAATTCTCTTATTGATATTATCCTTGGTCAGCTGTCGGAACATATCGGTTCCGATGTTGTCGAACTTGATCTGCACTACGGGTTGAGATGTCGCTACTCCTTGTGAGTTTCCGTCAAAGGTTGCGTCCGATTTGGTCAGGTTGCGTCCAGTAAGCTCTGATTTTTTCCAATAACCTGGGTAAGTATATGTCGGTTCGTAATAATCGCTAAGTTGAGCGCCATCAGCTTCAGTGCCCTCTACCATGAATGCAAGTTCATAAGTAGCGCCAATCTTATCAATTGCTTCATCGATATTTGTAATTCCAGGCAGCTCAATCAGAATGCGGTCTCCCCCGCTGGTTTGGATAGTTGGCTCCGCAACACCGAGTTCGTTGATACGTCTATCGAAGACATTTTTCAGATTGTTTAGATCTTTTACTTTATCTTTTGATTGGCTCAAATCGGCTTGGTAGATCAGCTCTGTCCCGCCGACAAGATCAAGGCCTAGCATTGCTTTGATTCGATCGCCAAAGAAGAAGCTCTTCGGCAAGTCGATAGAAATTGCGAGCGCTACAATCAATATAATAAAACCGAAACCAACCCAGAGTTTTGTTCTCATAATATATACATCTTATCTAAAAAATAGTACTTAAGTCAACGCTCGTTGCGCTTAGCGCTTATCGTACGATTGGGCAGACCAAAAGATCGCCAGTTTTTGCCAGTTTTGGAACGATATCTTCTTCGAGCATGGAGTAGCCTTTTGGGAATACAGTAAATACCGATGGGTCAAAAAGATATATTCCGTCCATCGAAGAGAGATCTTCTGTTAGAAGGGTGGCAGTGGAATTGTGGGTTTTGTGGAATTCAATCAGTCCAGCCAGATTGTATTCGCCTTGGTCGGCATTACTATAAACGATAAACAAACCACCAGCCAGTTCTTTTTTCAGGGCATGTATTGCTCCGCCAGAGCCTTCACCTTTGTCCGAATATTTGATTGATACGTCAGAAATATTTGCTTTTGCAATCTTGTCCTTGACCTTATCGCCCAAGAAGCCAGTTGCGACGATAACCTCTTTGACACCGAAGCCAGACAAGGATTTGATGAAATCAATTGCTCGGTCTGCTGATTTGATCGCATTATCTCCGCCGAGAAGCACTACCGCCTTGACTGGGGCGCTGTTGTCTAGGGCGTTTAGAACTAGAGATTCGATTGCGTGTGATCGATTTCTAAGTTCTACGCCGTCGATTGCCTTATCGATCATTTTCAGAACCTCTGTTTTGATGGAAATTGTAATTCTCTCTCGATCCATGATTCTCCCTATAGTAAATTGTTATTGTATTCATAATTTATCATACACAAAAAATCGAAGTCAAATCCAAATCATTGCCAGACTGAGAAGAGGGCTATAGGTGTGAAAAATTAATCAATTTGCTTAAAGGCATTCAAGACTGCGTTAAAGTCTTCAGGTATTTCTGCGGTAAAATTTGATTGTTTGTTTTGCCCCGGTATTGTAAAAGAGAGACTTTTGGCATGCAGCATCTGTCTCTCGATTGATCTGGTATCGGAGAAATGTTTGCTATCCTTGGAACAGTAAACTTGGTCGCCTAGGACTGGGAATCCGGCTAGCATTGATTGTAGTCTGATTTGGTGGGTCCGGCCTGTCTCTATGTCGTACTCAACGAGAGAAATTCGTTTACCAGCGCTATCTTGCAAATAAGAAATTACTTTGTAATTTGAAACTGCTAACTTCCCTTTCATTTCCCCGACTTCGGCCATTTTCTTGCGGTCTTTCGGGTTTCTGCCAATATAATTCGTCATTCTTCCAGTTTCATTTTTGGGCCAATTATAACAAATTGCCAGATAGATTTTCTTGACGTCCCGGTGCATGATCTGACGAGAAATTGAGTGCATTGCGCGTGCGTTTTTGGCTACTACCATAATTCCAGAGGTGAATTTGTCCAACCTATGTACTATTCCCGGACGGAACTTGGATATCTCTGAATCTGGCTCTGCCAAAGCGTCCTTGATGTTTGGCGAATGCGCGAGAAGCGCGTTGACTAACGTACCAGTATAGTTGCCTGCTGCGGGGTGGACGACCATCCCAACGGGTTTATTGAGGACGATAACGTCCTTATCTTCATAGATGATATCTAGCGAAATATCCTGAGCTGTTGGCTCTACGGTTGACTGAATTTCTGACATAGATACTTTGATTTCGTCGCCCAATTTCAACTTGTAGCTAGATTTTGTTGGCTTATTATTGACCAAAATAGCCCCTTCTTTGATCAGCTTGGCAAAGTAATTTCGAGAGTAATCTGGATTTTCTTTGGCCAAGTATTGATCCAGTCTCTCCCCCGCTCCGGAACTCACTACATAAATTTTGGAGTCAGAATTGTTCATTTCAAAAATCCTGCGATGTTAGTATCAGCGTTTACACGATAGCGAGATAAAAGCAGATTATCAGACTTCAAATCCCCTATCCCGTATTTCGTGGTAACGGCGTAAAAATAACCAGCTTCTCGAGCAGTGGACACAACCTCAGAGTTCTCTTTCCCAGCAGGATAACACAAGCTTACAATATTATGTCCGAGTATTTTTTCGAGTGCGATCTTGCTATCCTTCAGCTCGAGACTTACTTTTTCCTGAGAGATTTTCGTCAGGTCTGGATGAGAAATGGTATGAGATCCGACTTCGATTCCGTTGGTGTTGATCTCTCTAATTTGGGTCTCGGTCATATAATCAGAGCTGGTTTCCCCAGTAATTACAAAAGCTACCGCTTTCATCTGTTCTAATTTAAGAGCTGGGTATGCGCTCTCGAAGAAGTTTGAATATCCATCATCAAAGGTGAGAATGATTGGTTTGCTGGGTGCCTGACCGCTCGCTATCTCTTCAAATGTTGTCGTTGTATAGCCTTTGCTTTTGATCAGCTCTAGCTGGGTCGCAAATTTTGCAGGTGAAACCGACAAGTTCGTGCCGATCTGATCGCTCGTATCGACAAAATCACGAATGTGATGGTACATCAGAATAGGTATTTCAGTTGGCATGGCGACAGGTGCAGCTTCTATCCTCTGGTCTGGCGATGGCGCAGTCGTAGTCGTCGCTTCCTCACTCTTGGTGGGATTAACGACCTCAGACTTTAGCGATTGGGCCTGTTCGAAAGCAAGCATTACCAAAAATATCCCCAAAAGAACTATAATTCCTATCAAAATTTTTTTAGATTTATATTTCATCAATCAATTTGGGCGTTTCCGTTGTTTCAATTTTGTGGCTTTTGATTTTGTCTACCACTGACGTGAGCTGACGATTCCGCGTATTAGCAACTAATTCGTACTGCTTGCTGGCTGAGCTAATTCGGTCCCCGACCTTGTCGAATTCCTCGGTAAACTTCTGGTATTCTGTGTCAAATCTCTGTATCAATCCGATGATATGCTGGAGGTTCTCCTGATAACGGAAATTGGTATAAGCTTGCTTGACCATCCGAAGAATCGCCGTGAAGCTAAATGGGCCGGCCAAGACGACTTTCTTTCGCATTGAATCTTCCCAGACATCGTTCATCTGCTCGTAAATGTATGAAAATATCATTTCATTCGGGATGAATAAGATTACGAAATCGACAGTCTTCTCTTCTGGATTAATGTATTCTCGGGTACAAACCTGCTTGATCTTCTCCTTGACGTCATCCTTGAACTTCTTGAACCAGGCCTTCTTTTCCTGATCATTTTCGGCTTCCAGGGTTTTGACGAGCGACGAGTAAGGGAACTTAACATCGATATTAATCTTGGTCTGGTCGGGGAGCAGAATAGTAAAGTCAGGCCGAGTGCTTTGGGTTTGCTGTGCCTCGTTCTTGATATAAGTTTGACCGATTACAAATCCTGCCATCTTGAGTAGATCCTCGGCAACTTGCTCGCCAAAGGCACCGCGAAGCTGATTGTTGGAGAGCAAACTTTTTAGCTTCTCAGTGCTCATCTTCAGGTCTTTGGTAATCTCCTGTTGGCTTTTGAGCTCGCTCGAGAGAGTTGAGAACGATTTGATTCTGTCTTCGTCGCTCTTGCTCAAGCGCTCTTCGTTCTTGTGGATATCTCGGCGAATTTCGTTGATCAATTCAGAAATGGCTGATTTCTTGCCATCCAGGTCCACCTTAATTTCGTTTTTCTGGGCCTGCAGGATTTCCTTGGCATACTGGATGAATTGTTCGGAGTTATTTCTCAATGCATCGGTGGAGAGTTTGGATATTTTCGATTCGAGATCCCCTGTGCCTGAGCCGCTAGCCAGGAATCTTTTCAATAGGAAAAAAGTGAGCAGACTACTGCCAAGAAAAGCGATCGCTATTACGATGATTAGACTAAGTGTGTTCATCCTATCCCCTCAATAAATACTTTAGATCATTATACCAAAAATATTAGGCGAACAAAAGCCAAACATTTAGTTGCGGATTACTTAGGCTTTGAAGCCGATTGTTCTGTCTGGCTCTACTGATTCTGTAATCTTGCCAAAGCTTTTTTCATAGAGCGTTAGGTTCTCCTCTATCGCCTTTGCGATTCTCTTCATGTGGCCAGGGCTTGTGATAATTCTGGAGACTAGGCTTCCCTGTGGCGGCATTATGTTGAGAAAATCCAGTACAAATTCTTCTCCGGTGTGCTGAACAATCAAATTGTTAGAGTAGCTCCCCTTCACGCTCTGGTCATTAAATTTAATATTGATTTGTTGCTCTGTCATATATTTCCTATGGTTAAATTATTTTTTACTATCTGGGCAGATATCGGAATATGGGCACATTTTACATTGGAACATATCGGGCTTTGCCTTCAAGTCTTGCTTTCGCAAGCCCTCTGCTACGGCCATTATCATCTCCTTCGTCTCCTCAAGGTCTTTCTCGGTGTAAGTGATTTCTCCCCTCAAGCCCGACTCGATAAACAGTAGGGTCGTCTTGGGAATAACACTATACTTTTCATACCACGCCAGAGCGTAAATTTTCATCTGAGTAGAATCCTTGATTCTCCGATCGGCATCTTTTTGCTCACGGACATCGGACGTTTTGAAGTCCCTAATCTCAGCGCTCTCCCCTACTCCGCATATCAGATCATACCGGCCGTTCACCTTGACTTTATTCTCAGAAAATTCGAATACTTCCTCAACTTTTGTCGGGTTTGTGGGATTATCAGAGTCATCGTTATAAAATCTAGTTAAAGTCATAAGTCCCTGCTTGTAACGCAGCTCTTCCTGATCTCTGGTGATAAATCCGATATTCTTGAATGCCGTTTCGTAATCCGCTAGTAACTGTTCAAGAGTTGGGATTTCACCATTAATTTTTCGATTGAAATAGTGATCTAGCGCGGCGTGAATTGCTGTCCCGTACATCAAGAATTGATTCTCTAGGAGCGGTATTTTCACTACATGGGCAAAGTAAAATTTCCTGGGGCAAGAATAGTAATCATCGATTTGCTGACGAGAAAGTCGGAGTGTCTCGTCGGTGAATTTATTCGGTAATTTCGCAGGCTTTTGAACCAGCTTCTTGAAGCGTTCTATCTTCTGCATTGGGTCTAGCTTGTGTTTTAGTTTGAGCGAATCTGCCTCCCCGATGAGCTCCATTACAAACTGGGAAAGCTTCTTGCTTCTCTTGCCGCCGTAGTCTTCGGCCGCGGTCAGAAATAGATTTGTCTTGGCCCGGGTTGCCGCAACATAAAATAGTCGGCGTTCTTCCTGCAAATGAAAATCCCCTTCTGGCAATCGTTCTTTGATCAGTTTGTCTGGGATGGGCAGAGGGTCTCTTCGCTGTCTGCCCGGGAATCTATCGGCTACACAATTGGCAATGAATACTACGGGCCACTCTAGGCCTTTCGAAGCGTGAGCGGTTAGGATATTGACCGCATCGATGTCTCTGTCTATGTCAGAGGAAATCACCTCATCTCCTACTTCAAGGATCAGCTCTAAGTTATTCAAAAAGGCGTGGACTCCCCTATCCTCACTCCCGTGATTGAATTGGGCGATTCGATCAAAAAATTTGGCAATATTATGAATTTTGATCTCGTTTTCGGTGTTATTTGTTTCGATCAATTTCTTCAAATATTTCTTGGCTTTGAGATAATCGTAGAGAAGCTCTCCACATGGCTCTGCTTTTCTCTCAGAATATTCCTTAACATCCTGGACTAAGCTTTCGATTTTTAGCTTGTCTTTCTCACCTATTGTCGCCAGATCGATCGTATCGATTATAGCTCGGTTTCTGCGTTTCGACTCAGTATAATACTCCGAGAGGGCATCGTGGGATACTCCATACAATTCGCTTGTCGCAAGTTGGTACAGAGCTAGAGAGTCGTCCGTATAGACGATAGATTTTAGGAACGCGACCAACATTTTGATCTCCGGTTGAGCGAACAGCCCCGATGACCCAGAGAAGATATATGGGATTCCGGCAATATTAAATGATTGCAGAAATGGCTCAGCCTGATTGTTGGCACGGACCAGCAGAGCGAAATCATTGTATTTGTAGCCCTTTCCTTCTTTCAATTCTTTGATTCCTTCCGCGACCTTGTCTGCTTCACATGAGAGATTGTCGCAAAATAATAGTTCTGGAGTGACTCCGTGTTTTGTTGAAACTAGACGCTTGTTGATCTTGTTCTGTATCTCAAGACGGTCTGGATTGTTGTTTTGTATGAGTCGGTATGACGAATCCAGAATTTCTTGTGTAGAGCGGTAGTTTTCATTCAATACAACTTGTTTGGCCTTGGGATAGGTCTTGTTGAAATCCAGAATATTAGAGATAGAGGCGCCACGAAAACGATAAATAGACTGGTCGTCATCCCCTACCACAGTAATATTATCGGAGCCAGACGAGAGTAATTTGACGATCTCGTTTTGAGCAAAGTTGGTATCCTGATATTCGTCGACTAGGACATATTTGAAGCGCTTGTGGCACTCCCCCAACACTTTCTTGTTCTCCTTTAGCAGTTTGTAGGTCAGATATAGTTGGTCTCCAAAGTCGAGATTTCCGGATTGAATCATCAAATCCTGATATCTTGCGTAGGCGTTCGCCAATTCCAGCGTTTTTTCATTCTCGATAGGGTCATCATTTGTTTGCAAACTTGCGAAAGCTAAATACTGTTCTGGTGAAATTAGTTCGTCCTTTAGCCTGGAGAAATGATTCAAAAGCGCTGAAATATGGGTCAAGGGACTTGCGATTGGGCGAAAATGTACGAGATCGAAGGCATAGATATTTTGTCTCATGAAGATGGCTTGTTCCGTAGCGGTAAGAACCTTGAAATTTGCTGGGAGGCCCAGGTCGAGCGAATGATCTCGGAGCAATCTGTCGCCAAAAGCGTGAAAAGTAGAGATCCACATGTCGGTGTAGCCGTATGGGACGAGCATATCGACCCGCTCTTCCATCTCCGAGGCAGCCTTTTCGGTAAAGGTCAGAGCTAGTATTTCTGAAGGTTTGGCTAGCTTTTGCTCGATCAGGTAAGCAATCCGACGAGTGATGACAGTTGTCTTGCCTGTACCGGCACCAGCGATGATCAAAAGCGGGCCATCGCGATGCGTGACAGCATCTTTCTGTGCAGTGTTGAGCCCAGTTAATATTTTCTCGGATGAGTCCTTTGTTGTAAAAAGGTCTTGTTGCATGACTGCATTATAACAAAGTGCGTGGGTATATCAAAAAAAGACCCTTGCGGGTCGATAAGATTGTCCTGTAGGTGCCCGAGCTTACCGGGCACCTACCTGTATGGAGCTGGTCACTACCCCAGCGGTACTAGTGATTGGTGGCGCTCACAGCGCCGGTTCCCGTCCGTGTGTCGGACAATCAACCGGATACTATGCTCGCCATTTGCCGTTGCGCTTCTTCAATACCGGATACCATCTTTTTCGCCGCTTCAAATTCCGCCGTCTTCAGGAAACTGTCCTGTAAACCGACGTCTGAAGCAAAGTCAAATCTCAATTTTCTTAGCACAGTTGTGCTCCTTTTGGCCCAACCGGGCCGTTTTGATTTTCGCCTGCATAATGAGGCATGCGAGCCTCGGGTTTAATCCTCTGCATTGGTATCGGTCTCCTACCGCAAATCGACCAAAGTGATGCAACGGATAAATATCCGCTCCCAGAGAGCAGTCTTCGGGATATCAACCCTCATGCTACCTGGAATAGGTGGCTTGGGATCTTAAAATCCCAGCGTGGTACACTGTACCAAAATTTTCTCTGGTATGCGATCATCTCTGCAGTAGCATTTGCAATGAAACTTGTTAGTCCCAAAATTGCAGACAATATTGTTGCGATCCAGAGCAAAACTCTTAGTAGATACATATCTACCTACTCTCCTTCACCAAACGATAAACGTTCGCTTGATTAAATGATCATACAAAATTTGTGTTGGCCTGTCTAGAGAATTTGTCCACAGAAATGATTAATTAAATTTGCCACAAAAAAACCGCCCCGATATTGGATCGAGACGGTTAATTCTTTAGTGCCCCTTACCCATTTTTTTGAAAGGGTGAGGGGTCATCAAAGAACTTTGAAGTTGCTCAAATTGAGCGTTTCAACAGCTCAATTATAACATATCTGTGCTCAATAAGTCAATAGGTATGGTTATTTCAACAAATCGTTCAATTTGGATTCGATTTCCTCAATCGGTCTCATCCCAACCATAGTCTCGACCAATTTGCCGTCGTTGAATAATATCAATGTTGGTACGCTCATGACATCGTAATTGATGGCTACCTCTTTGAGTTCATCAATATCAACTTTGACTATTTCGACCTTGTCGATGTTTTTGTACGTCTTTGCAAAGTCGTCTAGAATCATGCCCATCATTTGGCATGGGCCGCACCAAGTGGCAAAAAAATCGACCAGAACTGGCTTTTTCACATCAATATTCTTCTTGAACTCTTCTTCCGTAGCTGGATGCTTAATTGTTTCTTCGCTCATATTTCTCCTTTTTAATTTTTATCTCTTTGTAATTTTTCTGCTTCCTTTTGGAACTTCGATGCTGATCCAAAACTCTTGTAAACTGATAGAAATCTCAAATATCCCACCTCATCGGCACCCTTCAGCTTATCAATACAGAATTTACCGATTTGTTTGCTGGCGATGTACTTGGACTTCAATTTGGCAATTTCATGCTCTATGGCGTCAACAATGCCCTCAATTTGATTGGCCGAGACCGGACGTTTCTCTAACGCCAGATTGATACCACGAGCTAGTTTACTTCTCGAATATTCTTCGATCACGCCGTTGCGTTTGACTACCTTAATCTTAGGAGATTCAATTCTCTCGTAGGTAGTAAATCTGAAGTGACAGCGCAAACACTCTCGCCTTCTTCGAATAGTCCGGTCATCGTCTCTCGAATCAAGGACTTTGGTGTCAGATTTTTTACACTCTGGGCAGATCATATGCTAGCATTCCGTCATTTATCTATATTCAGTGCCAAATTCACTCTAACTACATATTAAACTACTAGATATGGATGGTCAATAAAAAGTAGGCCCCTTGGCCTATTTTTCGTGTTCTATTTCAGTTTTCTTCGTATAAATGCTGGTACTTCTAGTTCGCCTTCGTCATCTTCCTCGTCCTTCTCAAGCGGCCTTGCTGGCTCTGGCTCGGCGTACATGTACTGTCTTTCGTTTCGTCTGAGCATCTGAGAGGCTGGAATTTCTGCCTGAGGTCGCTCGTTTGGTGCGAATATTTTCTTCTGTGTTCTGTTGGTTTCTGATTCAAATCCTGTCGCAATCACAGTAATTTTGACTTCGCCCTGCATCGCTTCATCGATGATTGCTCCGAAGATAATATTTGCATCAGGGTCGGCAGCCTCAGTGATCGCT
The DNA here is from genome assembly GCA_041671645.1 of Patescibacteria group bacterium. NCBI lineage: Bacteria > Patescibacteria group bacterium. The sequence continues at coordinate 544,156 of JBAZBD010000001.1, forward strand.
TTGGCGGCTTCATCAATTTCATACATTCCAAGATCTGGACCACCAGTAATGTTGAACAGGATTCCTTTGGCGCCATCGATGGAAAGCTCGAGCAACGGAGAGTCAATAGCGGCGCGAGCGGCTTCGATTGCCCTATTGTCACCAGTGCCGTGACCGATGCCCATGAGGGCGCTACCGGCGTCTGCCATAATGGCTTTAACATCAGCAAAGTCTACATTGATCAAACCATGATAGATAATCAAGTCTGCAATACCTTGGACACCCTGACGAAGTACATCGTCTACGATGCCAAAAGCGTCGAAAAGAGATGTCTTTTTATCGATAACCTGCAATAATCTGTCGTTTGGAATAGTGATAAGAGTATCAACTTTTTCTTTCATCTCGGCGATGCCAAGCTCTGCAATCTTCTTGCGTCTTTGGCCTTCGAAAGTGAAAGGCTTGGTAACAACACCAACTGTTAGAGCGCCTAATTCTTTGGCAATGTCTGCAACAAAAGGCGCTGCGCCAGTACCAGTACCACCGCCCATACCACAAGTGACGAAGACCATGTCAGCGCCCTTGAGCGCTTCGTAGACTTCTTCTTTGTTTTCCTCAATCGACTTTCGGCCGACTTCTGGATCTGCACCAGCACCCAAACCGCGAGTGGTCTCTTTGCCGATCTGTATTTTGATCGGTGCTTCGTTGAAAGCGAGAGCCTGCGAGTCTGTGTTAATGGCGATAAACTCAATACCACGCAACTTCGAATTAATCATCCGAGTGATCGCGCTCCCTCCAGAGCCGCCCACACCAACAACTTTAATGTTGGCGAAATTTGCTAGATCTGAGTTTTTCTCAATCATGCTGATCCTTATGGTATGAAAAGTTAATACAACCGTAATACTTTTTATGAAGTATATTCGTAATAAAATAATACTTCAAGAGAAATATAATGGCGAGAGTACTTTGGGTGGGGGCCTTACGGCATGAGATTCTTGAAAATCGACTTTACCTTATCAATTACGTTATTAACTCCTGGTATATCGAGATTGAAATTCATACGATTTGGCTCGTGGCTTCTGTCTTTTCCCCAAAGCATCAGACCTATGCTTGTAGAATATACTGGATCTCCGAGCTTGTCAATAAGTCCTGTGATCTCAATAATTGGCGAGCCAACTTTGGCCGGTAGACGCATTTTTTCTTTGGTCATTTCGACAATTCCCTGAATCTTGGACCCACCGCCGGTAAGCACTACCCCAGCGGGAAGGGCGTCTGTACAGTCGGCTTTGCGAAGATTTTCCTGTATTAGACTGAATATTTCAGAAAGCCTCGCTTCTATAATTTCAGAGACATATTTGGTCTTAACTTCACCATCTTCATGCTTGTCCAGCTTTGCGAGATCAATAGTGTCCTTCTCATCTACCTTGTCTGGTAAGGCGTATCCGTATTTCAATTTGATCAGATCTGCGAGGTCTAGGTTGGTACGAAGACCGATAGCGATGTCATTTGTGATATGAGTAGAACCAATAGGGATTACACCGCAAGTCGCGATCTCGCCGTCTTCATAGGCGGCATAGGAAGTGCTGGCGGCTCCGATATCAACAAGGAGAGCGCCCATTTCAATTTGGCGCTTGGAAAGGAGTAGCTTGGCGGTTGCAAGAGGAGAAAAAACTAATTCTTCGACCCCGATATTTGCTTGGTCAACGGCTTTGATAAGTGATTTTACAGCGTTTGATGAAGCGGTCACAATATTAGAGACAACCTCAAGTCTGATTCCGGTCATGCCGATTGGATCTTTGATTACTTCATTGCTATCAACGACAAAATTTTCGGGAATTACGTGAAGAACCTCGCGGTTAGACTTGGTTGGGATGGCGCGAGCAGCATCGATAGCCCGTCTGACGTCGTCTTCACCGATCTGTCCGTTTTGGCTAGAGATGGCGATAATGCCTTTGCTCTCCTCGCTCTCGATAAACGGGCCAGAGATGCCAACAACAGCACCCTGTATTTGGCAACCGGACATTCTCTCGGCTTCGAGTACGGAACTGGTAATAGCAGAGACTGTTTCCTCAATATCGACAATAACACCCTTGCGGATGCCCTGGTTGGCGCTTTCGCCCAACCCGATAATATCAATATTACCTTCCTCGAATTTACCGACGCAGGTGATGACCTTAGTACTGCCAATATCTATGCCAACTGAGATGTTGCTTTCTCGCACGAAACCCTCCAAATAATAACTAGCTTATTCACATTTTATTATAAAAGCCGCTACCTTGCAAGCCTAAAGGAGTCTTTTCACGTAAGGCAGAAAGATCAGAATACCGACCACGATGGCAATTATTGCGCTGATTAGGACTGCACCTGCCATTGCATCTTTGGCCGCCTTGATCAATTTGTGATTTCCGGGGTGGCAGACGTCAAACACCTTCTCGATGGCGGTATTTATGATCTCAATTGCGAAAACCAAGATCACGGCCATAAACAGGATAGCCAGCTCAACTCGAGAGACTTCGAGGATGTAGGCCAGAACGCCAACAACTATGGTAATTACGGCGTGAACTCTAGCGTTTTGTTCTGATTTGAGAAGGAAGGAAACGCCCCTAATGGCATGGTCGAAACTGTCAAACAATCTTCGCACGCTGAAGGGTTTGTATTTGATCGGCTGTGAAGCTGTCTCTTCGCGATTTGCAGACTGATCTTTTTGGCAACATTTTTTATCTTCAACAGTTTCCATAATCCTCCTATAAATTACAATCAATAATCTTGGCTTTTTGGTCCCAGAGCTGGGCGTCTTCCTCATGATCGTATCCGAGCAGATGAATCAGGCCATGTTTGACGACGTCAGGGATTGATTCCTCTTTTTCCTCGACGATCTTGGCGCAAATTACAATCGAGCCCAGGAAATTCAGCTTCGGTTTAACGGGATTGAATTGCGGGAATGACAAAACATCAGTTGGTTTGTCGATATTTCGATATTTCTGGTTTAAATCGTGAATATGGGCCGTGTCTACAAAGTTTATTTCGACGAAGTAATTATTTACTCCAAATTTTTCGAGACAGGAAGAGACTAGCTCCTTGATCTCAAGATCAGTTGGCTCAGTAGTTTCAGAATTGAAATGATATATGTCTATAATATTTGTCATATTTAGCTTCGCAAGATTCGTTGATGATAGATTGAGTCAAGCGTCTCTAGGAGAGAGTCCTTCACAGTTTTAATATCATGCTCACTCATCCCAGAATTTTTGAGCTGCTTTTCCCTGATTTTGTCCGAAAAGGTATTCTCTACGATCTCACGAAATAGTTCCTGGGTTAGAAATGGGACTGATCTGGTAGCTGCCTCGACGGAATCGGCAAGCATCAATATCGCTGATTCACGAGTGGTCGGGGTAGGACCTTCGTATTTTAGGTCAGTTCTCTTCACCTTCAGTTTGCGCTCTTTGGCCATCTCGTAAAAAAATAGTACCGAAGTTGTGCCATGGTGTTCTTTGATCATCTCTATAATCTCGATAGGGAGATGATTTTCGCTGGCGATTTGTACTCCGTTTTTGACGTGCGAGATGATTTTTTGCGCCTGAGAAGCGATATTCTCAGAATCATAAGTCTTGGGGATTTCTTCGCCTGATTGATTTTCAATATAGAGTGTCGGAGCATCAAGTTTGCCAAGGTCGTGATAATACGACGCAACTCGAGTCAATAGGGCGTCTGCGCCTATTGCTTTGGCTGCCTTCTGGGCTAGTATCGAGACGTTGATCACATGGTGGAAGGTACCTGGTGCTTCATATGACATCCGAAGCATCAAGGGGTGTGACAGGCTCTCGAACCTAATAAGGCGATGGTTCTTCTTGATGCTCTCGGCCAGGATCGGGTCAATCATAGTTAGGATGATTAGATTGAGAGCAACCGAGACCAACGCTCCAAGGGTAATTGCAAGGACAAGAAACATTCCGCTAACCGCAAAAATATTTGAGATTAACAAAATTAACCCCATAATTATTGCGGTGGCAATTGTGAGAATAATTGGGAAAACTACCAAAATTTTTGGTGATCCCTGTTTCATTTTATTTATTTAGAAGTTCTCGGACAATTTTTGAGACGAGGCCACCATCGGCCTGGCCGTTTGTCTTCCCTATGACTGCGCCCATGGCGCGTCCCATATCTTTCATCTCTGTAATGCCGAGATCTTGCAATGTCTCCACGGCAATTCCGCGGATAACATCTTCTGACATCTCTGCTGGGAGGTAAGCTTCGATAATTTTGGACTCTGAAAGCTCTTTTTCTGCACTATCAGGTCGACCAGCGTCGCTATACTCCTTGGCTGAATCTTGTCTCTGTTTGACTTCTTTCCGAAGCACTTTGAACGCTTCTTCTTCGGTAAGATTATCTTTTTTCTCGATAGATTTATTTTTGAGTGAACTTTTGAGCAATCTCAAAACAGACGTTTTTAACTCGTCGTGTGCCTTGTAGGCTGTGAGAAAATCAGCGTCGATCTGTTCGATCAAACTCATATTACCAACCGCGTTTAAGCTTATTAATTTCACTTCTTCGGACAGCAAGTTTGCGCTTCATGCCACGATTTAGATCTTTTTCAAAAAAGCGTCGGCCTTTGGCCACAGTTAAAACACCGCTTTGTTGAACTTCGCGGTTGAATCTGCGGACTAAAATATCAATACGTTCCTCTCCTTTGCGTTTGACCTCGATCAAGAGTAATCACCACCTTCCGAATGTGTTCTGCACAACAGCAGAACGATTTATGATGCTCATATTATATCGGAAAAATCCAAAAATCGCAAGGTGCGAAGAGCTTAACAAATGTCTCCAAGTTTGCCGCCTCCCAGGAGATGGAAATGGAGATGCGGGACGGCTTGACTGGCATCAGGTCCAGTGTTAGAAACTACGCGAAAGCCAGACTTGTCGATGCCCAGATCTTGGGCAATTTTGCCCGCCGCAATCATAATGTCAGCGACGATATCCGCATTTTCTCCGTTCAATGAGCCAATTGAATCAATATGAATTTTGGGAATTATCACTATGTGAGATGGGGCCTTCGGGGCAATGTCCCGAAAGGCAATTATTTTGTCGTCTTCAAATACTATATCTGCCTTAATTTCATGCTGAGCAATCTTACAAAAAATACAATCGGCCATAAGTACTCCCTTTAAGTTAATGAGATAAGCCATTTACGAAAGCTGAAAGCTTTGCGTCTAATTATTCGACGTCTGACAAGATTGGCCTCGCCTATGATTTTGGGCCACTCTTGTTTGAGCCAGAGTTTTTGCGCCTTTAGCTGATCTCCCAATCCCCTATTCTTGAGCTCCGTGTCGACTATTCCGCCATGGTGTGGATACCTCGAAAACTTGGGCAAGGGCGAAGCGAAGCCATGAGCATAATGGCACAATTCATGGGCAATCGTGCTTGCGACGATGTATTCTGGTACATTTTTGTCTCGAAAATAGCCAGTAATAGTAATTATGGTGCGTGAATTTTTGTCTCTTGGGGCGACTTGTCGGATACTACCCAATCTTCTCTTGGCGGTGCGCCCGAAGCTGATGGTCACGTCATTGGGGCGCTCCACATCAGCAAAATATTGTTGCCAAGTTTCGTTCAGTAATTTTAGAAGCCAGACGTGTGATCTCATATCCCATATTATCGTTAAAATTGTCGGAATAATCAAATCGTGCTTGACATCAAGGTACTGTATGGGTTAGTATACACAACTGTTGGATATATTAGGCTTACTGCTATTGACATTGAGCATGAAATGTGCTAATATATACACATGACTTGGAGGTAAAGCCCCAAGTTTTTTTAATTAAAAAAGGTTTCTGGTGCAAGGCTCTTTCTTCTGAATATGGCGGCCGAAACTCCAGAATATATAATGACTCTTCTTCTGAAGAGGGTGCGCGACTTTGTGTGGAGGGCAAAAAATGGTTTCATCTCAATTTGGAACAACAAGAAAATCATACCACTATTTCCAATGGTGGCTATTACTTTTAGTATGTTCCCTGTCGTCCCTACAAATTCGATTGCTTCGGTTGACCCGATTAGTTCCACGATCCAGCTTGATCTAAAGTCTGGCTCTGTATTGTCGGTAGTCAAACCAAGCTCGATTATCACCCCAGGTGAATCGACTGTTCAGCGCCTTGAGCGAGAACAAAATGAAGCTTTGGCTCGTGCCAAGGCCGATGCTGCAGCGAAAGCTGTTGCTTCTAGAAACACCGTTTCTCGTGAAAGACGTGTCTATACCGATCCAACGGATTTTGACACGATTTATCATCGTGCCGAAGCAAGCATTGGTGTAGACTGGAAACTGCTCAAATCGATCCATATTGCCGAGACCGGCGCTTCTGGTTCTTCCGGAATTGCCAATAAGTCTGGCGCGACTGGACCGATGCAGTTCTTGCCCTCTACTTTTCGTCGACATGCAGTTGACGGTAATGGAGACGGCATCTTGGATATTACCAACGTAGAAGATGCAATCTTCTCTGCGGCTCAATATCTAAAAGATTGCGGTTACCCAAATGTGAAACAAGCTTTGTGGGGCTATAACCCTTCGACAAGCTACTTCAACAAGGTTACTCGCATATATAACGGACTTTAACGATTACATTAAAAAAGGACCCAGGCGAAAGCTCGGGTCCTTTTTGTAACCAAAATATTTAATTTTAGACTCTTTGCCACGGGGCCAGAGTGCATTTTCCCTGATTTTTCTCTTCAATTTCCAATATTCTGTTGTACTTAGCTGTTCTCTCCGAGCGACAGGGCGAACCGGATTTGAGGGTACCGCAACCTGAGGCGATGGCTAAATCTGCGATGAAATTGTCCTCAGTCTCGCCCGAACGGTGTGAGACTACCACGCGAAAGCCAGCGTCCTCAGCAATTCGAATCGTCTCAAGCGTTTCGGTCAGCGTACCGATCTGGTTGGGTTTGATCAAAATTCCAGTCGAGGCGTGCTCAGCAATCCCTTTCTTCAGAAGCTCAACGTTAGTGGTGTAGATTTCGTCGCCGATAATCTCAACCTTCTCCCCAACCTGCTGGGTAATATCCTTCCAGCCATCCCAGTCGGCCTGATCAAGTGGATCCTCGATCGAGACAATTGGGTATTTGTCGCACCACATGGTATAAAATTCGACTAATTCGTGCGATATTAGCGAGCGATTTTCTCGATGGAGTTCGTAAAAGCCCTCTTTTGAGAAGAAACGACTTGCGGCGGGATCGAGCGCAATGAAGACATTCTCCCCTGCTTCATAGCCTGCTTCTCCAATGGCTAGCATCAGAAGCTCCATTGCTTGCTCGTTTGAGAAGAGAGAAGGCGCATATCCGCCCTCGTCACCAACCAGTGGCTGGTAATTGCGATCCTCTAGAATCTTGCCAAGGGTGTGGAAAATTTCGGTGCCAACACGAAGTGACTCACGAAAACTGGGGAATTTGGTTGGGACAATCATAAACTCCTGAAAATCAGTTGATCCCAGGGCGTGTTTGCCACCGTTTAATATGTTCATCAGCGGAATCGGAAGCGTGAGAGTATCGAGTTTGCGGTCCATCAAAGAAGCCAAGTACATGTAGAGCGGCATTTTTTGACTCTTGGCCGTAGCTTTGGCGGCGGCAAGCGATACGGATAATATTGCATTGGCCCCGAGGCGAGATTTGTTCTTAGTGCCATCCAATTCGATCATTCTCTGATCGATTACAGCTAGATTTGAGGTGTCGGCGCCTATGAGCGAGCTCCGGATCTCGTTGTTTACGTTGCTGACCGCCTTGAGCACGCCTTTGCCGCCAAACCGCGCAATGTCCTCATCGCGTAGCTCCAAGCACTCCGAGGCGCTCTTGGAGGCGCCTGAGGGTACATAACCCAAGGCATAGGTCCCGTCATCGAGCAAAATTTCGCAAGCAACAGTAGGCCATCCTCGTGAATCGAGAATTTCACGTGCATGAATATCTGATATTTTTGCCATTTTCCCTCCAGAAATTGAATATTTATAAGGTAAGTAGTGCGCTTGTTGTCTTATTCTACGGTCAAGCTCTGACCCGTCTCACCGTTCAAGACGCTAATCCATGTCTGTCCTCTGTCAAAGACGACTTCAGCGCCACTTGCGTCGTAGAAAAGCTCTCTCTCAGTCTTGGAATTCTTTTTCCATGTTCCGATTGTTTCCTTGCCGTCGATAAAGATATGTGCGGCCCCGGTGCCGATATTGGTCATGTCGTAGCCGCTTTCGTTGATCTTGGTAACTGTCGATTTGCGCTTGACTGTCATAACAATGACGTTCTTGGGGCTGAGCTGATTTTTGGTAACTCGGTCAACGTGAGCCGTGCCAGCCAGATAGCGCTTGTAAGAATTGGTAACCTTGTCATATTCAAAGACGACTTTGTAGGATGTATTTGAGAAATCGATCGTAATCTTCTGTTTTTCGGGCAAAGCCAGCCGATCGGCTCCCTCTGGCTCCTCTTTGAATTTGTAGACATTAAAATTGTTGGCTGTTGGGTAGCCAAGCTCGGTTGCTTTGTCCCAAAGTTTACTGGTCGAAGTGAAGGCAGTGTGCTCACTCGCGACACCACTTCCCTCTCGCCAATATGGTGCAGAGTATGCGAATTGGTCGAGATCATAAACTTTGTCGGCCTTGATCTTGTCAAGAGCGTCAATATTGCCACCAACATGGCCCAAGTATGCATTGTAACCAAGGGCCCAATCAACATAGTATGTACGTGCAGAGCGAACTGGGCCAACTTTTTCGGCTTGGTAGGTGCCAAAAAGAGCGAGAAAACGAGTAATTCCACCTTCAGCGATTGCTTCATAGATGATGCTGGCCTTGTCCAGTCCGGCTTGGGGTCTAGCATCAGGATGATTTTCTACAATTATTGCCAATGGGTGCCTCAAGCTTGAGCTCTGATCTGTGGAAATCCCGTCGAGAATTGCTGGATATCCGACAGCAACGGCTTCTGGAGTCGCGGTTTTCTCTGCTTCCGGCTTGGGCGCTTCAGGCTTGTCACGGAGAGTGAAAAAAAGGCCGAGGCCGACTGCAACGAGAATTATAATTATGGCTCCAATAATGATTGAAAGCTTCTTGTGTGTCTTGATATAAATTATAAATTTTGACCAGAAGTCAGTGATTTTTCTCCAAAAAAACTTCTTTTCGTAATTTTTGATTAGCTCGTCCATTTTTCCCTCTATTTTTTTATTTTTTGTAAATATGCGAAGCATGACAAAGCCGCCTTGGCACCCTCACCTGCAGCAATGACTATTTGTTTGTAAGGTGAGTTTGTGACGTCTCCTGCAGCGAACAGGCCAGGGACTGAGGTGGCCTGGGCAGGGTCGCAGACTATCTGACCTTTCTCATCAATTTTGACAATATTCTCAAATAATCTTCTATCAACTACATATCCAATTTCGATCAGAATGCCGTCGCTGGTCACTTCTTTCCCATTGTTTAACTTGATTGATTCAACCTTTTTGTCGCCAAGTATCTCGGCAACCTGTACATTGTTGATAATCTCAATATTTTTTAATGCTGAAAGTTTTTCCATCAGCGCTTCCTCGGCCTTGAAAACCTCTCTTTTGGAGAGAATATTTACCTGTTTGGCAAAAGCTGCAGCGGTGATAGCGGCGCTAACTGCTGAATTACCGTCCCCTACAATCGAAAGGATCTTGCCTTTGAAAAACGGGGCATCGCAGGTGGCGCAGTATGAAACACCATGACCTTTGAGCTTTTCCTCGCCAGGGACTCCAAGTTCGCGAGGTTTCTTGCCCAAAGCTAATATCAGGGTCTTGCCCTGTACTTCTTTGGCCGAGGTTTGAACGACGAAAACATCATCTTTCTTTTCGATTGATTTTGCTTCGCTGAAGATAAATTCAACACCAAAATTCTTTGATTGGTCAAATATCTTCTTGGCCAATTCGGCACCAGTGATCAAGCCTAGGCCTGGGTAGTTTTCGATCTCGCTGGTCTTGGTAATCTGACCGCCAATATCGAGAGATATGACAGCAGTTTTGAGCCCTCTTCTAGCCGTATACATTCCTGCAGATAGGCCTGCCGGTCCGCCACCGATTATTACAACATCATACATAAAACAGTTCCAATTAATGAATGCCTGATCATATTATTACAATTTCAGCTCTTGTGCAACCAAAACATGTTGGTCTCGATTCGAACAAAAAGGAACTTCAAGACCATCCAAATGATCTCGCCAATATGCATCGTAGCGGGCCAGGCTCCTGGGATGAATAATAAGATTAGGATCAAAAATATCCAGTGTCCGTGCTTCAAAAGCCCTATAATTGAGCCTGCCAGAAGCAACAAAATCAGCAATGAAATAAAGAATTGCCCTTCAGGTGAGAAGCGCGAGATGAAATTGTCATAAAATTTGAAGGAGGCGTAGATTGGATCCATAAGTTTAAGCTGGTGGGATTCCCTGATGTCCAGAAATTAATAAGGCGAGTAGCCCTGCGAACAGAGCTAAAAGGCCGTAAATGAACTTGTATATTAGACTTCTCTCGTCTTTCGGCATTACTTTTTGCCCACCACTACAACCAAGTCGGATGTGCCGACAACTGTATTGTCCATCACAGTGGTTACAGAATATGTTGGCAATGCGTCCTTGACCAAATTCGCTTCGGCCTGTTTGCCTTCATGGAAATATATGATCGTGGTGGCATAAGTGAACTTTTTGGCGTTGGTAGTGCTTGTGATCTTGAATCCTGCAGTTGTGAGAAGCGAGCTCACTGTAGCAGCTCGACCTGTGACGCCATTGCCGTTCAATACCTTGATCTTGATGGCGGCCTTGTCGATGGTCGGAGTTGTGACAGCTGGAGTGGTAACGGCTGGAGTAGTAGCAGCAACAGGCGTCGTAGCAGGCGTTGTTTCTGTTTCTGTAGTTTGAGTAGGCGTTGTGGTTTCTTCAGTTGTAGTGCTTGCTGGCTCCTTCGAGGTGGTGACGGCCGGAGCGCTATCTTTGATAAATATCTTCTTGATCACCGCGAAGTTCTGCCAGACTAGAATACCAACCAAAACTACAAACAAAGTCCAGAGAAATCCAATGTTCAGCAGAAAAGTTTTTTTGTTTGGCTCTTTCTGCGAAGCCGTCTCGTTTGATTCAGTCATGGCTGGTGCCTTTTTGGAGTCCTTAAATTGTTTCTTGTCAAAAAACTCGTCGGCCAAGCGGTCGTTGCTTTTCTTCTTCGTCTCCTTGTCGCCTTCTTTGGAACTTAATTCAACTTCGGGCTCAGGAGGATCTTGAAGCAAATCAACATCAAAAGCGCCAGCTTTGTCAGCTATTTCTGCAATATTTCGCTCTTCAAGTTTTCGCCTTGGTAGGTGCTTGGGCATGATATCATTCGATATTCCCATTTACCCTCCTTTTAGGAATATTATACCAAAACAACATTAGAAATGTCTAACTAAATCAGATTATTGCTGTGACAAACTGTATTTGTTCCAGTCGTCCCCTACCACAAAGACAGTCCCGAGATCGGGGTCAAACAGAGAAAGATAATCAACATCTTCTGGCTGGATCCCCAGGCACATAGCGGTCAGGACATCTGCTTCGACAGTGTTGATGCTCGAAATCGCGAAATTGGTTGGCAATATGTCCTCGTTGCCGCTCGATGAGACGACTGTTCTGTGCCCGTCAATGACCGAGAGAGAAACCTTGTACTGCTTGAAAGTCTCGACTATCAATTCCGGGCTACTTAAATTGCTATTATGTTCCTTGGCGCCAAAAATTCTCTCGAGAAAGCTTGGTGCGTGTGAAGACTCAGCCGGAATAAGGTTTGCCAGTGCTCCAGCAAATTTCCCATCTGTAATCTTTGGCGTGGCTAGGAGGACTATAAAGTCTGATTCATGAAGAATCTTTGGCACCGAAAGCTCATTCTCACCGGCTTTAATCAAAACCTGCTCCTCTTCGTTGAGATCAGAGGCTGCAAAATCGTATTGGTCTTGAAATTTTAGATATCCCAAATCCTTGAAAATATCGAGTGTTTTGCCCTTTTCGGCCTGACCGGTTACGGTAATCTGCCCTTTGACGTGAGGCGTGAGGAAATTTAGCAATGCCTCAAGGACCGAAGCCTCGATAACCTGCTTGCTGGAGGGCCTTGGAATATCGACCATTACAACGACGCGGGATTTGTTTTTGATGCTCTTGGTCACCTCGGTCTTGATCAGCGAAAGAGAGCGTTCGATATTGTACGCCGAATCTTTGGAATGTATGTATGAGAGTTTTACCATTTTCAGTAATGCCCTAATTAACAACAAAAACTTGGTGCCCCTCACGACACAAAGTTATGTTTTGGTGAATATATTGTACCATATTGGTCGAAGTAACAGATCAAGAGCTTAGACGAAGCGACGGATCACGCCTCTGACTTTGCCCTGGATTGTGACTCGGTCTCTTTTGAAAAGCATTGGCTTCATCGTCTTGTTGGCAGGTTGGAGGCGAATCTTCTCTTTCTCATCATAAAATCTCTTCAGCGTGGCATTAGCATTGTCGATCAGGGCAACCACGATCTCGCCGTTTCTTGGGCTTGCCGTCTGCTCAATGATGACGTAGTCGCCGTCCAGTATTCCGTCGTCAATCATCGATTCACCTCTGACCCTGAGAGCGAAGGTACGCTTGCCCATCATGTCTCTGGGTATGTCAATCGTTTCATTGGTCCGGATCGCTTCTATCGGCCTTCCAGCGTCGATCACACCCATCAGAATGACTGAGTGCATCTCGACGCCGTCGTCGAAGGTTGGCGTGAGCTGGATAGCACGGGCTTCCATCGCGTCCTTGGTCAAATAGCCCTTCTCCTCCAGAATATTGACATATTCGGCAATCGTACCAGTCGAAGAGAGCTCAAAATAATGCGCAATCTCTCGATAACTTGGCGCGTAGCCATTGTCATCGATGAAATGACGAATAAATTCTAAGATGTCCTTTTGTTTGCGAGTTAGCGGCTCCATATTTGCTCCTTTGTTCGTGTTTTGTTTGGATAATCCAATTATAGAATTAGACCGAACAAAAATCAAACAAAAGACTGTGGATAAATATATCACGAGAGTGATATTGCGCTCTTGACGGCCAGATAGGATCAGAGTATAACGATAAGCAGGGTGGTTTACGACAGATAGGTCCCCAGAAAAAGTTTAGTTCGCTCACATTGAACGACAAGACAATCTTCTTAAGTTCGTTAGTAGCTTTGATTTCGGTCGAAAGATCGAGCACCTACTCCCTTTAAAAGGGAAAAACGTCATTGTCGCAGTCTTGAGTTCAACTTAAATTGTGTTTCGACTAAATCGATTCGTCTTCCCCAGGAAAATTTTATATTGTTACTGTCGTAACCCCCAAGCACTCATTCGCCTCTATTCGAGGCACAAACCGAAAGACTCAGCATTTGCTTGAGTCTTTTGACTTTTAACCCCCGTATTTAGTCTTGACAAAAATTGCAAAACAGTCTATTGTGTATGAGCCCAGGGAACTGTGTGCTACACAAGATATTGGATGAGACCCGGGTCATGACTTGGGGAAGCCTGACTCTGCGGAGTCCAATATTTAGTGTGCAACGCACACAGGAGCAAGCCGTTTGGGGTTGCCAGACCCCAATATGTGCCGATGGGGATGTTAACACTATGTTTTCATCCCCATTCGTCTTTCTACGAGATTAGGCCTACACATTCGAGATGATAAGTTTGCGGAAACATGTCCAGAGATTGGACTTTTTTTAATTCCCGACCATATTTTTGAAATTCTATAATGTCTCGCGCAAAGGTTGCTGGATCACAGGAAACATAAACTAGTCGGGAGTTAGGGGCTGAGAGTTTGGAGAGAGATTCAATCAGCTCAACTGTTAGGCCTGCACGAGGTGGATCAATAACTACGACATCAAATTTTTCGTTAAATAACTCTGACTGATCGCCCCTACCTAAATCAGCCAATTTGAACTCAATATTTGGTACTTTATTAATCTTGGCGTTGGCCTTTGCATCATTAACGGCTTGTTGGTTTAACTCTATGCCGACGACCTTCTTGGCAAAAGTTGAGAGATAGATCCCAATAGTTCCCGTACCGCAAAAAAGATCGAGTACGCTCTCCCCTATTTTGACATCGGCAAATTTCTTGATCAGGTCATAGAGAATCTCGACATTTGCCCCATTGGTCTGGAAAGATGACTCTGGAGAGATTGTGAAAGTGTATTTGCCAATCTTCTCAGATATGGCGGTAGCGCCTGATAATAGATTTCTACGCACTCGTCTATCTACTTCATAGCAATGATAAATTGATTTGATATTTGGGATTTGCGACAGCTTTTCTCTGAGCTCCACTGTATTTGCCAGTTGACTTGAACTAGTAAATATTTCGACCATGTAATCATCGGTCCTTTTGCCCTCACGGAGTCTCAGTGACCTTAGATTTTTGATTTCATTCTCGTTTGCCCAATCTACGACTGCATTCATGATCAATATGGCAGTCTCGGACTGAAGCAAGCAGGTCTTGATCGGAATTAACTTCTTATAATCGAGATAATCGTACATCGCTAGCGATATCTGGCCGTCAACTTCCATGAATTGGAAGGAAATGGTGTTGCGATAATAGAAATCAGAGCGGCTTGAAATTATCGGCAAAATTTCGGTCTCTACCTTTTGGCGCTCCAGAGTTTCCTTAAAATACGCCTCTTTGAATTTTAATTGATCTGCGTATCCAATATTTTGAAAATCACAGCCACCGCACTCGGCAAAATGAGGACATTTGGGTTCAATACGTAATTTCGAAGGCTCAATAACTTTAACTATTCTTGCTTCAGCATATTTCTTCTTGTCTTTGATAACCTCAACTTCCAGGGTGTCACCTGGGACTGATTTCTTCACGAAAATGGCTCGGCCATTCTCATCGTGGCCAAGCCCAAATCCTTCGTAGATCAACTTTTCTATTTTTAGAATCATCAAAAATCTATTTTTTGCATTCGCATTTGATCAAGCGGTCTTTGACTGCTTCAACCAAATCTTTAGCCTGATAGACTTCCTGGGAAGAACCCTCGAGGTCACGAAGAATGATTTCGTCTTTGACTGCTTCCTGCTGGCCGATCATAATAGCGTATTTGGCGCCGAGTTTGCTGGCTGATCTCATCTGCTGACGCAAGCCATCATTTGATGGGACAAAATATACGTTGATATCATTGTTGGATAGTTCGTCATAAATCTTCTTCGAAACTTCTTTGGCCTTCTCACCAAGCTGGAGGATGCAGACCTCGACGCCTCGGGTTTTGGCAGGCTTAATCCCCTGCTCCTTCATGAGTGCAATAATTCGCTCGATACCGAAGGAATAGCCAACAGCTGGAGTCTTGGCGCCGCCTAGAAGTTCGGCCAAGCCATTGTAGCGACCGCCGCCGACGATTGTACCCTGTCTGGCCTTGTCGTCCTGCGAAACGATCTCGAAAACGGTGTTGGTATAGTAATCAAGACCGCGGACAAGTGTAGGAGCTAGATCATATTTGATATCGAAATAGTCCAGAAGCTCTAGCGTGTGTTGGAAATGTTTCTTGCACTCTGGGCAGAGAGTGTCGAGCATGATTGGTGCGCCTTTGGCAATCTCCTGGCAACTTTCTGACTTGCAGTCCAGAAGTCTAAGCGGATTAGACTCATATCGATTTTGGCAATCTGGGCAGGATTTGTCTAAGTGCTCTTTGTAGTATTTCTTCAGTTTGGCTAGATATTTTGGTCGGCATTTGGGGCAACCGATTGAATTGGTATTTACCACCAGATTTTTGAGTCCTAGCCGAGTTAGAATTTCCCAAGCGGACATGATAGCTAGGTAATCGGATTCAGCGCTTTCATCACCAAATATTTCGACTCCGCCCTGATAAAACTCGCGGAATCGACCCTTTTGAGGTCTTTCGTGACGAAACATTGCACCAAGATAATAGAGCCGCACTGGCTGTGGCCAGCTGCTCATGCCGTTTTGGATATATGACCTGACGGCGCCAGCAGTACCTTCTGGGCGAAGACAGAGCTTGATCGCCTCATCATCATTTCGGGATTCGAGTGTAAACATCTCCTTCTGGACGATATCTGTTTGCTCGCCGATGCCCTTCTTGTAGATTTCAGAATTCTCGAAATGAGGGAGATCGAGACGGCCAAAGCCTAGTCCGGAAAGAGTTTTCTCAGTGACAGCTCGGATAGTCTGCCAGTATGGCTGTTCGTCTGGAAGTATATCTTTGGTCCCTCGTGGGGTCTGAAAATTTAACTTTGACATCGTGTTCTCCCTATTAACTAATCTTGCCTCATGTTAGCAAGACCATAATCAAAAATCAAATGTGATCGGCACTATTTTAGATCTCAATCAGCCTTTTGGGGTCAACGCCGGTAAGACGTTTGCAACCCTGTCGGTGAACCTTGAGCACATGCTCTCTTCCGATATAGCCGACAAGCTTATCAGTCGGCTTGGGCTTGCAGCAATTAGCATATTCGTACCTGATCCCAACGAGATTTTTGGGCTCTGCCGTCGTGGGAGCGAATATTTTCTTCTTTTTTTGTTCTGTTGTGACTAGCTCAGGATTGATCGCTTTGGCCAGACGGACGGCTTTGAGTCCATTTTCGCCAACGGCGATCAGGGCTTGTTTGATAGATTTGTAGGGCAATCTCTCGTCTTTGAGTCGATCGTTTTCGGAGACTTCCTTCTTCAGTCCAAATTTCCTGTAAATATCCTGAAGCCTGCGGATTCCTCGCGAGAGCAAACTTTGCTCTTCTTTCTTGCGCAAGAACGCCCGGATATGTTGCTTGGCCTGCGAAGTGACGGCGAGGCGGAGCCATTCGCGTTTGGGCAAATTGTTCTTGTTGACCAGAAGCTCTAGTGTATCGCCAGTCTGAAGAGGAGTATTGATCGAAATTAGTCGGCCGTTCACTCTAGCGCCCGATAAGTGGTTTCCTAAATCTGAATGAATTCGATAAGCAAAATCAATTGCGACTGCCCCCTTGGGAAGCCTGACAATATCCCCTTTTGGGGTGAAGACGAATATCTGATCAGCAAACAATTGGTCTTTGAGCTCAGTCAGGAAGGCGCCGTTGTCGTTGATTTCTTTGAGTTTGACCAGTTCCTTGGCCCAGCCGAGCTGAATCGCCTTGGAGGAGCTGCCGTGGGCTGACTCTTTGTAGCCCCAGTGTGATGTTAGCGGGCCATACTCGGCCAATTCGTGCATCTCGGGAGTTCTAATCTGGACTTCGAAGACATTATTGCTGCGGGATTTGACGGTAGTATGAATCGATTGATAACCGTTGCTCTTGGGCTTGGCAATATAATCATTGATCTGATTTGGGACTGGTTCGTAGAGCGAATGGACAAGGCCGAGAGCCTGGTAGCATTCGCCAACAGTCTTCACGATTAGACGCATCGCCACGATATCATAGACTGTCTTCAAGCTGCCTCTGCGCTCAATCTTTTTGTACAAACTGTACTGTCCCTTGGTCCGACCAGAAATGCTGATTAGCCGTATCCCCTCTTTTTCCAAGTTGCGCTTAACCTCTGGGATCAATTTGGTGATGGCTTTCTCTGGGTTTTGATAGATTGAGGCCGCTTCTTCCATAAATTTGGAATATTCCTTCGGGTAAGCATAAGGAAATGCAGTGTCCTCAAGGAGCGTCTTGATCTTGCCCATACCAAGTCTCTCGGCAATTGGAGCGAAGATCTCAATCGTCTCTCTGGCGTAGAATTTTTGCTTCTCTGGCTTCAGATGCTTGACCGTCTTGATATTGTCGAGACGATCGTAGAGCTTGACGATAATAGCGCCTGGATTGGTGGTTAGAGCGAAGATAATCTTGCGATAATTGTCAGCCTGCTCCAAAAACCTCTCGTCATCGTCAAAGATCTTTGATTTGTCGTTGAGTTTGACCTTCGAGACCTTGGTCACACCCAGGACGATATTGCAGACGGTATCGCCAAAAAGCCCGCGGATTTCTTCCTCGGTACCGGTAGTGTCCTCAATAACATCATGCAGAAGGCCGGCAATAGCCAGAGAGACATTGTAGCCGTCTCGAAGTAAAGCTAGAGCGACTCTTTTGGGGTGCTCGATATATGGGATGCCAGAGAGACGTTTTTGGTCAATGTGCTTGGTCTTGGCAAAATTATAGGCATGAGTTAGGTCATTTATCTCGGATACCTTAAACGAACCCAAGAAGGGACCGAATGATTTTGGTAGAGCTTGTGACATTATACTTCCTTAGGCCAGCACGATTAGGTCATCTTTGAGCTGGCAAATAATTGAATCACCTGACTGATATTTTTCGGCCAGAATGGCGTCTGTGATCATATTTTCGATATGTTCAGCGATAAATTTCCGAATCGGTCTGGCGCCATATTGTGGATTATGGCTCTTGGTAGCGATGAAGTCGCGGACATCGTTTGGAATCTCTAGCGTATATCCGCCAGATTTCAATCTCTCTATCAGCTCCTCTGCTTGCAAATCTACGATTGTGCGCAAGCTTTTTTCCTTGAGCGGATAGAAGATGATAACTTTGTCGAGACGATTGATAAATTCCGGCCGAAACGTCTTCTCGACTGTGTCTAGGATGCTGGACTTGAGATGAGAATATTGTGAGTCGCTATCGTTTTTGGTAAATCCAATCGCGCTACCTTGTCTCAAGACATCAGTCCCTAGATTTGACGTCATGATGATAATCGTGTTTTTGAAGTCGATTTTGCGCCCTTTGGCGTCTGTCAGTACGCCATCTTCCATAATCTGGAGGAGGATATTGAATACTTCGGGGTGGGCTTTCTCAATTTCGTCGAACAAGATGACTAAATATGGATTCTTGCGCACCTTTTCAGTCAGTTTGCCGCCCTCTTCGTAGCCGATATAGCCAGCTGGGGCGCCAATAAGTCTGGCCACATTGTGCTTCTCCATGAATTCGGACATGTCGATCTTGAAAAGGTTGTCGCTACTACCAAATACTTCTCGTGCCAGTACCTTGGCCAGCTCAGTCTTGCCTACTCCAGTCGGGCCCAAGAAAATGAATGAACCAATTGGTCGGTGAGGGCTGCTAATCCCGACACGAGATCTCTTGATTGACTGCGAAATTTCAGTAATTGCTTCATCTTGGCCGACGACAAATTTGGCTAGCGTTTTGGATAGATTTAGGTATGTTTTCTTCTCTTTTTTGGTCATTGCCACCACTGGGACGCCTGTCCAATCCGAGACTAATCTAGCAATCTGTTCCTCGTCTACCACAGCAGAATCCTTGGCCTCAGTTTGCTTGTTTGCTTTCTCGATTTCCAAGAGAAGCTTTGCTTCTTCCTCTTTGTGTAGAGCGGCACCTTCAAAATTCTCCTCAGAGATAGCTTTTTCTTTCTTTTTCAGAGCCACAGCCAAAAGTTTCCGAAGCTGGATAATCTTGCCACTCTCTGTATTTTTGTTGGCTACGGACGCCCCTGCTTCGTCGATCAGGTCAATCGCCTTGTCTGGTAATGAGCGATCGTGAATATAGCGGTGAGAAAGCCGTGCGGCCGCCTCGATGGCGCTCTCCGTATAAGCGACATGGTGATAGGCTTCGTAATGAGATTTGAGACCGTTTAGGATCTGAATTGTTTCCTCTACCGTTGGCGGCAAGACGTGGATTGGTTGGAATCTGCGCTCAAAGGCGGGATCCTTCTCAATATGTTTTTTGTATTCGTCAAAAGTTGTCGAGCCGACCAGGCGGAGTTGCCCTTTGGCCAACATTGGCTTGAGCAGATTGGCGGCGTCAATCGATCCCTCAGTCGAGCCAGCCCCGACCATCATATGAATTTCATCGACAAAAAGAATTATATTGCCACGCTTCTCAATCTCGGCAAGGATCTTCTTGATTCGACTCTCAAATTGGCCGCGATACATCGTGCCAGCCAATATTGAGCCAAGGTCCAACGACATGATCTGACAATTATCTAGTTTGCGAGGGACTTGGTGTTTGACGATTCGTTGAGCTAAGCCCTCAACAATGGCAGTTTTGCCCACTCCGGGTTCGCCTACTAGGATAGGGTTATTTTTGGTGCGACGAGACAATATCTGTACAATCCGTGCGATCTCTTTGTCGCGACCAATGACTGGATCAAGCTTGCCTTCCTTGGCCAATTTGGTCAAATTGTTGGAATATTGGTCGAGAGCATTTTCCTTCTTGGCTTGGGCAGTCCCTGTCTGCATGAAAGGCATCGGGCCAGAATTGATGAATCCGTCGTCCAAGCCATCCCCCATCATGTTTTCGACTGGGATCTGGGTCATCGGCAGGTCATCCTGATTGAATGATTTGGTGATGCCCTTGAAAATCGTCTCTATCTGACGTTTTATCTTCTTGGGATCAACGCCGATTCGCTCGATAATGAGGTAAGAGTTGAAATTCTTGTTTGAAATGAGAGACAAGAGAAGGTGTTCCGATCCGATCGTGGCGTGATTGTATTTGGCGGCATATTGGACGGCCAATTGAATCGACTTCTTGGCGTCTTCAGTGATGACATATAGAGCGCCTTTGTTGTGATCGATCAACGAGGCAATCAAATCAATTTTGTCGGCGGTCACGTCAAAAGAGGACAAGATTTCATAGGCCAGAGAATCCTTGCTCAAAAGCAGCGAGAGCAATTGATGCTCGGTGCTCAAAGCAGAATTACGAGCCTTGGCGATTCTCTCCGACTCCAAAATCGTTTTCTTGAGATTTGGTGTAAATTTTTTGAATATCTCGTTGTTCATGGGTCAATATTTTGAATAAAGAATTTAGAGTACCGAAAATAATACTATTGAAGAGTACGTGTAAGGGAGCTCATGGTTGCGAGATCAGGAAGGGATTACTCTTCGTCGACAATCTTCTTGGCTTTGGGGGATTTCTTCTTTGCAGGCTTAGCGCCAGCAGAGCCCCCTTTGGGGGTCTTTTTCTTTTCCACTACTGGTGCCGCTTCTGCGACGTCACCTTCGGCCTCTTCGCCAAGTTCTTCGTTGAATTTGATGTCAATGCCCCAACCGGTCAACTTGGAAGCAAGGCGAACGTTTTGGCCGTTCTTACCGATCGCGAGAGAGAGATTATCTTTGTCTACATATACAGTTGCTTTGCTATCTTTTGATGAGAGTGTAATGTGGCGAGTCTTGGCAGGAGAAAGGGCGTTGCTGATAAACTGCTCAATATCGTCGTCCCAGAGCACAATATCAATTTTTTCTAGTCCGATTTCGTCTAGAACTGCTTGGACGCGAGTTCCGCGTTGTCCGACACAAGCTCCGACTGGATCAATCTTTTCTTCGGTGGCGATAACAGCAATCTTGGTACGAGAGCCGGCCTCACGTGCGAGGCTTTTGATCTCGACAGTACCGGCAGGAATCTCTGGAACCTCAACTTCGAAGAGGCCTTTGATCAAATTTTCATCGCTACGAGAGACGATAATCTGAGGTCCTTTGACTGACTGAGAAACTTCCTTGACGTAGACCTTGATTCTCTGACCGATGTAATATCGCTCGCCCTGAATCTGATCAGATGGATATAGGATGCCGTTGGCTTTGTTGAGAGTGACGATAATATTGCGTCCGTCAACCTGAGAAACAGTTGCATTGACGACCTTGTTCTCCTTGTCCTTGAATTCGTTGAAAAGAAGATCACGCTCTGCTTCACGGATTCTTTGGATAATAACCTGCTTGGCAGTTTGAGCGGCGATGCGACCAAAATCCTCATGATCTGGCAATGGTACGATCACCTCTTTGCCGTATTCAGCCTTGGGATCGATCTCCTTGGCTTCTTCGAGAGTAAGCTCGTGTTCGTGTTCTTTAATCTCTTCTGGATCCTCAATCACGTCATAGACGCGAAACATTGAGGCTTTGCCAGTCTCTGGGTGCAATTTGCCTCGGATAATCTGCTTTGGCTTACCGTAATCCTTACGATAAGCGGCGGCGAGTGCGGCTTCGACTGTTTCGATTACAATGTCGATGTCCAAGCCCTTTTCCTCACACAAATCTTCGATAGCGGCCATAAATGGGTTAATTTTCTTCATATTTCTCCTTATTATTATTGATTTGATTATACCAGTAAGATGCAAGTCATAGAAGCTGACATCTTTGGGAAAAAAGAAAGTGGGCCAATATGGTCCACCGTTCTTTTGAAATATACTATTTGTGTTCGTCTGTGTCAAGAGTACGAATTAAATTTATATATCGGACACTTCGCCTCACTGTTTAACTACTTTTTTCTTGAGATGTTGGATTTGGTCAATATCAAGCCCGCTACTTGGGTTTAGCTCAAAGAAGAAATAGGGGTCGAACAAATAGGCGTATATGATCAAAACAGCCGACCCGGCAAAGATACCCTTGGACCAGCCAAAGATCAGAACTCCCAAAACATACGCTGCCAGATATTCTCGCCAATTACGTCTTCCTTCTTTGCTAGAGAGCCAGATGTAGTCACAGATCAGCGACAGTATTCCTCCAAAGTAAATCAAAGACATGCTACCGAATATCAAGCCTAGCGCCACCATAATCGCCCCGACTGACTTCACAAATCGTCTCTTGTTCAGCTTCTGGTATAGGAACAGAATATATTGCCATTTTGAGAGGGTGAGCTCGAAGCTCTTGCCGGAATGCCTTATAGAATCGCTGACTCCAAGAATATAATTTATGACTTTGCCACTTTCGTCAACTTCATGGCCAACAATGATCGGCCTGTTTAGCAGATTTACTATTTTGTTATCGATCTGAATTTCTCTAAGTCTATTGAACATTATATGCCTCCGTAATTTTCGTCCACATTGATATTAGCATCGATGATTTTTATTTATTCAGATTTCCATTCTGTTTGTATAGTCACTTTATTATCGTCCAGGAATTAGGATTGTTTGTATGGTTTGGATATAAGCAGTACCATTTTGATTTTCAATAATCTTTACTGCAGGAGTTGCCGTTAAGGTATGTATAAAGGAATGATGTACGGTCAATATTGCATCTTGAATAATTTGATCATCCTCTATCATTTTTATATTTAGACCAATTTCTCTGCATTTTTCGGCTGGTAGATGCCTTGCATGTGAGAGGTTTATTGAGTGATCTACAAATTCTTTTTTAATCTTCTTGATTCTTTCATTGATATTTCTCTTGCCTTTTAGCATTCTTTTCTTAAGGCAATCTTCAGCAATTTTCTCGGACCAAGCGATTGATTTTTGACATTCTCCGACTAAAGTTGGGTTATATTTATTCAGAATAGGCTGCCAGACGAAGGCCTTCTTCTGGTCTGCAGCCATCTCCTGAAAGGCTTGCGAAAATTCCTCAAGAATTCCATGCGCTGGCAATCCACCTAATTGAGGGTCTATCGGACCAAGACTCGATTGTCTACCCATTAAAATTTCGCTACCCATGAATGCAATCATTGTTCCACCAGACATTGCAAGCTGTGGGACAATTGTTCTAATGTCCTTAAAGGTTTTTGATAAGTAATCAATTATTGACTCTGTTGCTGCTGTTTCACCTCCAGGTGTGTGCAAAATCAGATCAAGTCCCTTGTCCCGATTGAGCCCATTAACAGCAGTCATAAACCCGTTTTTATCATTATCATTTATCTGTATCTCTGGTGCGTTCGGCTTTTGTAGCCAGCCGCTATAATATGCTATCGTATTTCTTCCTGTGATATCGCTTAATTTCTTTAAGTACCTGCGTCTTACGATATCATAAGTGCTACCCTCGCTATTTATTTCATCCAGAATGTCATTCCAGTTAGCCATTTGCAAACTCCTTAATATTGTTAAATGAGGAGGAGCTATCAGCAACTACCCAGATCCTCTCTTCTTCAGTAGTATCGATCACGGAAAATTTGTTATTCCCCTCATTCTCTATGCATTTATTAAACTTTTTTATTTTTTTGAATAAATCGTTAATTTCTTTCTTTGTGTGCTCTTCTTCCATTTTTCTCCTCGATAATCTTTATTTTTTCCACACAATATGGCCGTTCATGTCATTTTTTTCATATACTTCCAATATCTCTGTACAAAATTTTAGTACTTCTTCGTTCTTCTCGTCTTTCGCAAGTTCATAGAGATGGATATACATTTTTTTGCCAGTCTCCGTCTGCTTTAGGTTTTTCTTCAGCCAGTTATGCTGACCGCAGAGAGTTTGTCCGTTAGAGATCTTAGCCTCTCCGCCAAGATCCTTGGGCTTAATGTGGTCAGCATACAATTGAACACCCTCAGCCTCACCTTTACCGCACATTACACATTTGTAGCCATCTTTTTTGAATATTTCCTTTTTTTGGGCAGGAGTAAAATCTTCTAGATGTCGAGTCTCGACCATGTTGGGATCATATTTGTAGACACCCTTGTTCTCTTTAACAAGAAAGCCTTCTTGATGTAATTTCCTTATCCCCCTGTCGGGATCAGCAAAGACCTGGCCTGTTTTGTCCCTGTATTCCTTCATCATCCATGGAACACAATCCTTGTGTTCTACACTAATATTAGGATGAGCAATAAAGTACTTTTTAATTACCTGCTCTTGGCTTATTTTTTTTGGCTTCATTCTTTCCCTTCAAAACGTTATTCTTAATTAAAAATTGTTTAATGCTCTCCGCCACCGCCTGGACAGCGGGAACGGCTACCGAATTACCGAACTGTCGATACATCTGTGTTCTTGAAACAGGAACAACAAAATCTTCAGGAAAACCCATAATGGCCTTACATTCATTCTGTGTAAATAACCTAATGCCAGTCGGACCGTCCTCTACAAAAGTTCCCGTAAGGCGTTGAATTTTGTGATAGGATGCGACAAGCGTCTTCACATGGATATCGGATTTCTCGTTAACTAGCTTCGGGCGACCGTCATCAAGCTTAAACAAATAGTTTTCCTGTAAATGCTTTGATATTGAATAGCCGTCGGCATTTTTTTCAAGGAATTGGTTGATGAAGACCTTGTTGTTTGTGCCTGTGGGATGAATGTATTTATCGTCTTTAGATAATAGCTCCTTCTTGAAGCCAACTATGTAGATTCTTTGTCTTTTCTGGGGAACTCCGAAGTTAGAGGCATCAAGTATTTCGTAAAATGTTTTATATCCAAGATCATCCTCAAGCACAGAAATAATTGTTCTGAGGGTATCGCCGTCGTTATGAGTTGTCAGGCCCTTAACATTCTCCAAGAGAAATGCGGATGGTTTCTTCGCACCAATTATTCTAGCGATATCATAAAAAAGCGTACCTTGCGTTTTGTGTTTAAATCCCTGTCGCTTGCCGATAGAGCTAAACGGCTGGCAAGGGAAACCTGCGACAAGTATGTCAAAATCAGGGATTTTTTTCTCATCAATCTTCGCGATGTCTCCGTGAGGAATTTCACCAAAATTTGCCTCGTATGTCTTCTGGCATGACGAATCCCATTCCGAGCTGAAAACGCATTCGCCGCCGACACGTTCAAAAGCGATACGAGTTCCGCCAATTCCTGCGAATAAATCGATAAATTTAAAATCTGTTGGCTTTTTTCTCAACTTTTCTTTCTCCGATGTAAATAAACTTTGCTTAGTGATCTTGTTGTACATGACAGTATGGTATCACACATTCTAGGCATTTTGCAGCACAACTACTGTGGATATGTTCGGTCTTTGTTTGGTATCTAGCCTCAGTTGCCGATGCAGGAGTAATTGTGTTCCGAAACAATAATATGATCGACAACTTCGATTCCTAAAATATTACCCGCTTTCCGTAATTGCTTGGTAGCTTCTCGATCCTCATCGGACGGCTGTGTATCGCCTGATGGGTGATTATGGACAATTATTATTCCGGCTGCTAATTGTCGAATAGCTGGTTCGAATATTTCGCGTGGATGGACCAAGTTGGCGGTCAACGTTCCGATAGAAATAATTTCGCGTGAAATCTCCCTGTTTCTGACATCTAGATATATTGCCAAGAGATGCTCTTTCTTGCTTTCTCTAATCTCCTTGACTGATTCGAAAACCACTTCTGGCGAAATTAATAGCGGCTTGGCATTGTCATGAATAAGTCGCCTAGCCAGCTCAACCACCGCGATTAGTTGGCAGGCCTTCGTTTCGCCAAGCCCCTTTATTTTCTTTAACTCATCGATCTCAAGGGATGACAATTTTTCACGATATTTACGAAGGATTTTTTTGGATAAATCGAGAACATTGCATTCTTTCGTCCCAGTCCGCAAAATAATGGCCAAAAGCTCGGCATCAGACAATTTTTTCGTGCCGTATTTGACCAATTTTTCCTGTGGCCGATCTACTTTTGGAGTATCTTTTATTTTCATGCAGTTTTTTTATTGACTCTTAATTATTTTTTGTCAAACTTTTTAATCGATATATTATTTTCATCAAACAAAGTGTTGTCTTGATATTGATATCTCTCTGTCCATTGTCTTGTCTTGTTGTTCAAGCGGAAGTTAATTGAAACCGAATTGGATGCTGGTGAAATTTGTACTTTTACTCCTTCGGATTTAGCTATTTCGCTCGAGGCAGAGGCAATCGCTGTTGCGAGAACATGCTTAAACCCACCTATCTCCGACATCCTGATACTTGTAGCTCCATATGGTTCTGCCTTTAAAATTTCCACAGTTTCACTATTACTAGGCAGAATTTTCATAAGCTGCTCTTTCGATATTTTGGAATAGACATAAATCTGGACTGTTTTCTCAGTAATACCATTTTTACACTCGATATAGAAATTTATTTGTCGCAGAACACCATCCGATGCCCAGTCACTAGCCAAAGAGTCACCGTGTTTATAGACTAATTCAAAAAACCTTGATGTAGGCATATTTTTCTCAAGACATTTCACCAAATCCGTGTTATCGGCGACGATAGGCTTCGTATCGCGATTTATTATGGATTCCTGTATGTCTCTTCTGACCTCTAAAAATGCCTTTTTTATAATAAAAAAAAGCGAAATTATTGCGATCACTGCCGCAAGCCAATAGTAATAAGGATTTTTAAACTTGGGAATCAGCGATCCGAGCCCCAAAACGCTCCACCAGAAAAAAATTTTTGGGCCTTCTGACCAAATCAGAGAAAACCCTTTTTTAATAGTATTTCTCATATTATTCACCTTCTTTCACAATTTTTCACCATTTAAACCCCCTGACTTACTCTGTATCTTACACGTTCATGCTGAGGCGGGATTCGTCTCGACACAGTTTTGGGGGCGACCACGTTCAAATACCTCTTTCCGCTTGAATTGGAAGTAAATTTCTTATCGCCTATGGCTATTGTATCACTTCTGTCTAGATATTCCTCACGAGGATGTCAACTGTTTCATACCAAAAAGGTAGCCTTTTGAGCTACCTTTTCTAGAATATATTCAGTTTGCTTAGATCGAGCAGCCTTCCATGTACTGGTCTGCAGCCACAATCGTCTTCTTCAGGACCTTGAGAGCCTCGAGTGGATAATCGCCGTTGGCTGTCTCATCTGAGAGCCAGACATAGTGCGCGCCGTCAAAGACTGCATTAGCAATGTCGGACACTTCAGCGCGAGTTGGGTATGGCGACTTGGTCATATTCTTGAGCATCTGAGTGGCGACAACGGCAGGTTTCAAGAGCTGGTGAGATTTGCGAAGAATTCTCTTCTGAAGAATTGGCAATTGCTCGTATGGCATCTCAACACCCAAGTCACCGCGGGCGATAATGACGACATCTGATGCATTGATGATTTCGTCAATATTGACGATGGCCTCACGACGTTCGATCTTGGACATGATTTTGACTGGCTTATCGCCGATTTTCTCGCGGATAATATTGAGCTCAGCGGCACAACCAACGAAAGAAAGTGCAACATAATCAACGCCGACACCAAGAACATAGTCCAAATCCTTCAGATCTTTCTCGGTAATAGAAGAAGTGGTCAGCTTGGTAGTAGGCAAATTGATCGCTTTTCGTGGGAAGATAACACCGCCGACTAGGACTTTGGCCTCAAATTTGTGATGGTCTGGAGTAGTCTTGGTAATCTCGAGCTCAATCATGCCTGACTCGATCAACATTGGATCACCAACATTTACGTCTGCATGAAGGTAGGGGTCGGTAATGATAAGCTCGTCTGGCTGTTTGTCCTCGCCTGGAGTAGTGACAAATTTCAATACATCGCCGTCTTTGACCTTGAGACCTTTGGCCGGAATATTCTCGCCAAGTCGGATGCTAGGGCCACGAAGGTCAGCCTGAATCTTGACGTCCAAATTGTGTTTCTTGTTGATCTCTTTGATAATGTCATAGCGAGCCTTGTATTCGTCAAAAGTACAGTGCGCAAAGTTGTTGCGCATCACATCCATGCCTGCGAGTGCAAGCTTCTCGATCATTTCTGGTGAATCTGACGATGGGCCGATTGTGGCGATGATTTTCGTTCGCATAAATCCTCTGTTATATTAGTTGTGGAAATAAAAATATTCCGCGGTGGAATAGGAGTAATATACCACGAAGCGCTAGCCTGGTCAACGGTGCTAATCTTGACTTTTGGCGTGTATTGTGCTATAATGTTCTTATGTACAGTCGTGATTGGCCTGTCGTAGGTGAAATTTTTATCGCCTATCGCAGCAACAGTCACAGACCGCCCCTTAGGAGGGTATTCGATGAAAATGTTAATGTCAGCGCGCTTTGCGCGCAAAAGTTTCCTCTTTGCAGCCATTGGTTTCGTACTGTTTATACAGTGCGTCATCATCCTGCCAACAATGCCGGAATTAATTCCGGTAGCCTTCCCAGGCCTGATCATCAGCGCCGCCATAACTTTTCTCGGAATCTTAGGCATTATGCCGAGATTCTGTAAGAAGTCCGCCCTAGTGGGCGAATGGCTACGCCGATATGAAACTGGCCGAAAGGCCCGGACTGCTGCGCTCGTTCAGCGTATTACAGCCCGAAAGGCTCGGGAAGAAGATTTCCGAAACGCAACTCTTGGCACATTGATCGCCAAGCTGCGCACCGCCGTCTTCTTCGCCTCAGTTAGACTGAGACGACTCAAATGGGCAAAGAATGCCCAATTGACCCTGCCCCTTTAGGGGCACAACCGACCCCCATATTGAGACAAGCCCCCAAGCTTCCTCAAGTGGGGGTTTTGTCATTTGTCAGAGATAATTTGTGACAACTCCCAGGAGTTCTTCCCTCACCACTTCGTATGATAATGGTCGATCGACGAGAAACATACGAATACATTATTTTACATTATGTTATAATATTTTATATACTTTCATGTCAGAAGGGTATGATTAATTGGATTACACGAAATAATTCCTTTGGGTATGAGCAAACGCCAGATCAAACTCACGCGAACCGACAAAGTAATCAATTTTACTCTAGACTTTTTGAGTTATACTTTGAATTTTCTCGATACTATGTCTACGGCCATCCTTAGTCGCGAAGACGCCTATAAGATTTCAAGGCAGTTGTATAGCGGTGCGGATTTGGACAATTCTGACATCTCAAAATTTCTATATAGCTTACGGCGTAGCGGATATGTAGAGCAGAGTTCTCATGCCCAAAGTGGGTCATTGGTTATTACCAACAAGGCCAGATTGGCCGTTGTAGAAAAAGTAGCCTCCCTTATCCCGAATGATGATAAATTTCGTTTTGTGTCGTTCGATATCCCAGAAACAATGCGCCACAACCGAGATATGTTTCGACGAGTAATCAAGAGACTCGGACTCAAACAAATTCAAAAGAGCTTGTGGGTTTGCAAAAAAGACGTTGGTAAATATATCGAATTGGCGATGGACGAGTATGCCGTCAGCGAATATGTAATCTATATGGTCGTACTGTCGTCAAGTGCTGACGAGTTCATCAACAATTTGCTAAAAGAAACTAAAGGGCAGTGAGAATTTTGCTTCCTAGATCTTGTTTTACTTCGTATGAATATGGTCGATCGACGAGATTTGTACGAATTAGTTTAGGAGATCAGAGACGTTATCGGATAGTTAAAAGTTCATCCTGATATGCGTTTCATTATAAATAGAGCTTCGTTCTGATGCGAGCCTCCTTATGATTAGAGCATCATTACAGCTAGAGCATTATTCTGACTAGAGCTTCATTCTGATGAGTGCGTCTGCGCAGACTGGCTTATCTAATGGAATTTCAACGATGTAGCCAGAGTGGGCTACTTCGAGAACTTCACCATCGCGAATTATTTGAGTAATCTTGGATTTAACAATACCTTCTGGTGCCAGAATCTCGATCTCGGCTCCTACTGGCAGGAAATTCTTGGCTTCAAATTTGAGAAGCTTGGCCTCTTTGTCGTAAGAGATAACTCGGCCGACATAGCCCCATTCGCTCTTGGTCTTGGCACTAGCATAGTTGTTGGTATCTTTGTCGGGTTCGTTGTAATAAAAACCGGTCGTCAATCCCCTATTAGCCGCTTTGGACACATCTTCGAGTAGTTCAGCCTTGGCTGACTGATATTGAGCTGGATCGCTGAATAATAGATCTATGGCTTTACGATAAGCGCCGACGACGGTGGCGACATAATATTCTGATTTGAGTCTACCCTCGATCTTGAGTGAGATCACGCCTGATTTCACAATGTCATCGAGATGGTCGATCATGCAAAGATCCTTGGAATTCAAGATGTGAGTCCCCTCTTCATCTTCGTAAATTGGGAAAAGCTCGCCTGGGCGATACTCCTCTTCGAGCGCATACATTTTGTATTTAAATCTACAGGCTTGGATACAAGCGCCTTTGTTGGGGTCTCTTCCAGCAAAATAGTTGGAAATCTGGCAACGGCCAGAATGTGCCATACACATCGCGCCGTGGACGAATGTCTCAATCTGCAGATTTGGCACCGTTTTGTGTATGAGGGCGATATCCTTGAGACTTAATTCTCTAGCTAAGACTAAGCGTTCTATCCCCTGATCTGCCCAAAACTGAGCTGAGAGCTGGTTGGTCGTATTAGCTTGGGTAGAGAGATGGACTGGAATATCGAAGTTATCGAGTACAAACTTCATCACGCCTGGATCGGCGACAATGAAGGCGTCAGGCTTGAGTTCTGCAATTTTGGCGACATGCTCCCCTAGCTTCTCAATTTCGGTCGAATGTGGGAAGGAGTTGAGCGTGACATAGACTTTCTTGTTGAGCGAATGAGCGTATTCGATTCCCTCGCCCAATGATTTTATATCAAATCCAACCCTGGAGCGCATCGCAAAAGCGGGCGTACCGCAATAAACTGCGTCAGCGCCGTACATGAAGGCAATTTTGAGTATATCTAGTGTTCCTGCTGGAGCGAGAAGCTCTGGCTTTCCTGTATTGATTTTCATAGACATTACAGTATCACAAAATCGCTGGTTTGGCGAGATTGTGATGAGAACTCTATCCCGATTTGAGACGGTCTAGAAGCATGAGAAACATAAATTTGGGGAGGGCCATTTGACGGAATAATCGTTTGGGTTCGATGATCAAGCGGAAAAGCCACTCGAGTCCAGCATGTTGCATCCAGCTCGGCGCACGCGGTACGACTCTGGCCACAAAATCAAAAGTTCCGCCCAATCCTATTCCGATCTTGGCGCCAGTCGCCTTCAGATTCTCAACAAGCCATTCTTCCTGGAGAGGTGCACCTAGGCAAACAAGAAGAATTTCTGATCGAGATTTCTTGACTGCCTCAACGACTTCATCTGATTTGGAAAGGTCGCCCGACATCATGCCGCCGATTCTGAGGCCTAGGATTTCTGTTTGGAGACGCAGGGCGGCTTGCTCGGCAACGGTAGGCCCACCACCAAAGAGGAATAGCTTGTATCTTTTCACTGCCGCTAAGCGAGACAGGTCCCAGATGAAGTCCGAGCCAGAAAGTTTAGATTTGATCGGATAATGATAGGCCCTGGTCGCAAGAGGTAGTATTAGAATCGAGAAAATCCATTCCAACAGAACGATGATTTGGCGGAGTCCAGGAGTTTTTGGCGCCCATAGTGTCTGGAAACGACCAGCCCAGAGCAGGCCGTAGCTATCGGGCAAATTGAGCGCTGATTTGTCGTTGAGCATTTCGCGGAAATGGTCATCTCCCTGAGCTTTGATAATCATCTCTGTGTTTGGAGTTGCGATGAAGGCGGCTCGTGAGCGGCCGATAATTTCCTCAACCGAAGAGAGGGCCTCTTCCTTGGTCAGAGAATCAATTTTGATACCCAAAATTTTGGTAATATCGCGTTTCATTTCTTGTTTGATTCTATATATTTCTTGTATTCTGATACTACCTTATCGCTAATCATCTTTTTGAACTCTTCTTTGCTAAATTTCTCGGCTTGAGAACGACAACCCTCTGGCGTAAAGTCCGAGTAGTCTTGTTCAAGGCTTTGAATTGCAGAGTTGAGCGATTCTATAGTTTGCTCTTCGAAAAATATACCGGTCTTGCTAGGGATGATTGTTTCGAGCGTTCCGCCCTTCTTGTAAGCAATGACAGGTCTGCCGGCGGCCATTGATTCTACTGGTGTGATGCCAAAATCGTCTTCGCCAGGGAAGATGAAGGCTTTGGCGCGAGCGAAATAGTCGTATAGCTCCTGGCCGTATTTCGGACCGACAAATTGAACGTTTTTCTTCGCAATCGATGATAAATATTCGAATTGTGACCCCTCTCCGACGACGATTAATTGTCTGCCAGATTGGTTGAAGGCTTCGACAGCA
Organism: Patescibacteria group bacterium; assembly: GCA_041671645.1. Classification (NCBI taxonomy): domain Bacteria; species Patescibacteria group bacterium. The sequence goes on from JBAZBD010000001.1 coordinate 576,653, forward strand.
AGATCAATCTTCTTGTAAGGCTCAAGCCGTGAGGCGATCAGGTAAAAATCTTCGGGAGCTTCGCCGTTTGGCTTGATTTCCTCGACGCTAACTGGAGGATATATCACAGACGAGTCTTGGCGGTAGTATTTCCGAATTCTTTGTTTCACATTGTCAGAGTTTGCTATCCAAGAGTCAACGCGCTCCGAGGAAGCTCGATCCCAGATCCTGATATTGTGAATTAGTATTCTAGCGATCAAACCCTTGAGTCCATGATCAACACCGCTTTCTTTCAGATATTCATGGCACCAATCCCAGGCATATCGCATCGGAGTGTGGCAATAGCAAATATGGAAAGTGTCAGGCTTCGTAATCGCGCCGTGAGCGAAGGAATCATTGGATGATATGACGACGTCATACTCTGACAAATCAAATTCCTCAATCGCTTTCGGGAAGCTTGGCAAGAGAAATTTGAGGCGATTGCGCAAAAAGGCAGGTTTTTTCTGCAAGGAGCTTGGGATTATTTTGCGATTTTTGAATTTGCCGAGTGTCCCCTCTTCATCATAGAGCAAACAGAAAATCGGAGCTTCTGGATAAAGTTCGCTGATTGAAAGAAGGACTTGTTGGGCACCACCAAACTTGGTCAGGAAATCACAAACTATGGCAACTTTTGGTTTCATAAGCTTTCCAATTCGTTTAAAAATTCTTTGGCTGTCTTCTCCCATGAAAAATCCTTGGCCCGCTCCAGAGCTAGCCCCTGGTAGTGCTTCTTCGTCTCGGGATGCTGGATCAGATAATTAATCCCTTCTGCTATGTCGTCAACATCGAGCGGATTGACATAGACAGCAGCCTCACCAGCGACCTCAGGAAGGGACGAAGACTTGGCCGCCACAACTGCCGCTCCGCAGGCCATCGCCTCGAGAACTGGTAGCCCAAATCCTTCATAAAGAGTTGGGAAGACGACGAAATCAGCCTTAGCGATCAAATCAGGCATTTGAGCATGTGAAATGTGCCCAGGCATGATAATTTCATTTATATATTTGCGGTCTGAGACGATCGCTTGGTATATCTTGGAATAGTTGTAGCCAGGAGAGCCAGCCAATACCAGCTTTTGAGGGATATTTGACTCGGCTTTGACCTTCAAAAACGCCTCAACTAGTCGTTTGACATTTTTTCTTTCCTCAAGCCTGCCAGCGAAAAGAATATAGGGGCCGTCTGTTTTGAGGACGTCCTTGGGCTTTTCAATCGAGTGAAAGACTTCTGGGTCGTACCCTAGGTGGATTACCTTGATTTTGCTTTTTGATTCGGGATAAAAATCAAGCACGTCCGTCTTGGTCGATTCGCTAACGCAGATTATCTTCTTCGCCTTGGCATTAACGTTTGACAATACCCCGTTCTGTCTTCTGTTTTCTAATCCGCTATAAGCCTCTGGAAAGTATTTGTAGGCCAAATCGTGGATTACGCCGATAGTCTTCTCTGGGGCAAACATTGGGATCCCATCGAGTGGTTGGAGATAAACGTCCGGTTTATTTTGACGCAAGAGCAATGGAAGAACGATCTTGTTCCACGGCCGAGAGAATTTCGATTTTATCTGAACGACATTTTTATGCTTGATGATTTGATCTGGCAGATCATTGGCCGCGAAAAGGTAATAAGTATTTTGAGCGTCGATTTTGAGCAAATTCAAAATGAGTTCGAAAACAAAGTTTTCAATTCCAGTTCGATTCTTGGCCGTTGCCTTGTTTGCGTCGATTCCAATAATCATATTAGTGAAAATTAATTCTTAGACCACAGTACCGAACGCTTGAACGCCTCTAGGTTTTCCAGAGCGATGCCGGAGCCCTTGACCACACATTCGGTCGGATTATTCGCTATCTCGCAAGGAACACCTGTAACCTTGGTAAGTAGCGTGTCCAAACTTCGAAGTTGTGCTCCCCCACCGGTTAGGATAATGCCTTTGTCCATCACGTCTGAGGCAAGTTCCGGCGGAGTTTTTTGAAGTACATCCTTCACCGCGTTAATAATCTCGAGCAATGGCGCCTTGACGGCAGAAACCGTTTCTTCATATGAAATAATTATACTCTCAGGTAGGCCAGAAATGGTATTGGAGCCAGAAACTTCCATTTTCAGCTCTTTTTTTAAGGTTTGGGCAGAACCAATTCTGATCTTGATCTCTTCGGCTGTCTGATCGCCGATAATCAAATTGTGTTTTTTGCGAATGTAATTCGCGATTGCCGCGTCGAACTTATTGCCACCGACCCGTACAGAGGTCGAAGCGACGACATCGCCAAGTGAAATAACAGCAACTTCGCTCGTGCCACCGCCGATATCGATGATCATGCTACCTGATGGGGTTGCGATAGGAATACCAGCGCCTAAAGCGGCGGCGACTGGTTGCTTGATCAGGAATGTTTGTTTGGCGCCAGCCTGATTGCAAGCGTCGATCACCGCTCTCCGCTCAGTAGAGGTCACGCCTGCCGGGATAGAGACCATGATGTCAGGCTTGAAAAGGCGGATTGAACCGCTAACCTTGTTGATAAAATATCGAAGCATCGCCTCAGCAATTCGAAAATTTGCAATTACTCCGTCGCGTAGAGGTGAAGCGGCGATGATACTTTCGGGCGTACGACCAATCATCTTCTTGGCCTCTTCACCGATTGCCATTATCTTGTTGTCAGCAGCCTGGAGAGCGACAACGCTGGGCTCACTGATAATAATCCCCTTCTTGGGAATGTAAACGCGAATATTGTTCGTGCCCAAGTCTATTGCAATTTTTCTAATCATTGTCCTCTTCAATCACCGAAATACGTTCGATATCCGCCCCAACCGTTCTTAGTTTCTGATCGATCATTTCATAACCGCGGTCGATATATTCGATGTCTTCGATTACAGTCTTTCCTTCCGCCGCCAGTGCCGCCGCGACAAGAGAGGCACCGCCTCTGATATCTTTGCTTGAGATTCTAGCGCCCACAAGCTTGTTTGGCCCATCTACTACAAATTCATGCGGATTCAGTATCAAAGTTTTGCCACGAAGCAGTTGAAGCTCCTCAACTGAAGCAAAGCGACCCTCATAGATAGTTTCAAAAATTCGAGATCTGCCCTCGGCCTGTGTCATCAAAACCGCGTAAAAGGACTGGAGATCGGTTGGGAACCCTGGGTATGTCCGCGTATCAATATCCTGAGCGATTAATTTGCCATGCTTTTCAGTTTGAATATATGACTTCCCCTCACGAGTGATGATCTTAAATTTTGCCCCGACATCTTTGAGCTTTTTGAAAACTAGACTTAATGTATCGGGCGCAATCGGTCCGATTGTCAACTCTGAGTTGGTCAAAATTGCGATTATCAAATATGTGCCTGCCTCAATCCGATCTGGGATAATATCGTATGGTACGCCGTGCAAGGAGCTTACACCTTCAATTGTGATATCGTGGGTGCCGGCACCAGTGATTTTGGCGCCCATCTTGTTGAGATAATTAGCCAAGTCAGCGATTTCTGGCTCTGCTGCGGCAACGTGAATACGCGTTGTGCCTTTTGACAAAACTGTGGCCAAAATGGCATTTTCGGTTGCCGTGACGCTCATCTTGCCCAAAACAACTTCGCCAGCCTTTGGCTTGCCCTTCAAGTAGTATCTTCCAGCACTGTACTTGACCGAAACACCAAGCTGACGAAAGACATCGAGATGATCGTCAATCGGTCTAGCACCGATCAAGCAGCCACCTGGCTGGCTAATAACTGCATTCCCGTACTTGGCCAATAATGCTCCGACCAAAACGATGGAGCCCCGAAGTTTCTTGATTAGATTCTCATCAGGATGGCTTGAATTCATTTTCTTCGGATCAATGTCAACTACACCCTTTGAAAAATTGATTTCAACGCCAATGCTACGCAAAATCTCAATCATCTTGTCGATGTCGATAATCTTGGGGACATTGGATATTTGCGATGGTGAATCAGCCAAAATAGCGGCTGGCAGGATCTTCAGCGCAGAATTTTTGGCACCTCCGATTTTAATCGAACCGCTAAGTTGATTGCCGCTCTTTATAATGAAATAGGCCATTTGTTTCCTTAATTAATTCTAGCTTCCACTGCTATTTTATGGTAAAATCGTCTAAGATTCAATATTAAAATATTTTTATGACTACAACAGAACATTTGGTCGCGAATAACAGACGCACAAGAGATCTCCCGAAAATTATCTTTGGTCAGACCGCATTTGCCCTTTTAATCACATTCGTGGCTCTCTCGATCGCGTTTTACGCTCAGGGTTATCGTTATGATTTCAAAAATCTTAAGTTGATCAATACTGGAGTCCTTGTTCTGGAATACCAGCCACGCGACTCTATGGTTTATATAAATGACAAGCAGATCAGCGCTATAAGCGGCAATATCGCCAAGAATTATCGACCCGGAATGTATAGCATCAGGGTATCAAAGGCAAATTACACTTCATATGAGCAGGAAACCAAGGTATCTCCGCGATCTGTCACGATTTTCGATAAAGTGACACTCTTTTTGACCAATCCTGTCATCTCTCCGCTTTCCGATCAAAGCAAGCTTAATCTCCTGTCTGCCCCTTCTGAGGATTTGACAAATTCAAACGTTCTGTCGCACAGCAAATACGAAATTTGGAGTGGCGATCGACTTATAACCCGGTTTGCCGCCCCGATTGATAAAGCCATATGGTACACCGATCTCCGCCACATAGTTTACAAGCAAGGTGACGAGATCCGAGTCATCGGTGACGACGGCAAAAACGATACGCTATTAATCAAGCTCACAAGTAGCACAAACATCAAATTCGTGATCAGCAGCCGCGGCGATGAAATCTACTACCAAGAATCTGGCAAGAATTACCAGGCAATTATCAAGTAGTTCTATAGTTTTTATCTGGCCCCAGGCAATGTACTAAAACTGGGCTTATTCGCGGGGGCAATATTATTTTCTGGCGAAGGACTACTTTGGCTAGCTGTCACTACCATTCGTTTGTAGGAAGTGCCAACTGGCCAACAAGTAACCAAAGTCAGCCTCGAATCTTCGGTCTGAGACAAAACGGAAAGGTCATTGGCTGTAACTACTTTTTGGTCCAGTGTTTTGTATGTAAATACGGTGTCGTTGTATTTGATATAGATCAAATCGCCAGGCAATAATTTGTCTATGATTGCAAATATAGAATTGTAGTTACCCTTGGCCCAAACATAGTTGGACGAGTGACCCGTAACGTAAATATTCCCCTTTTCTCCAGGCAAGCTAGTGCCGTCAAGCTGGATCACGCCATTAGCCAGTCCTTTGGCAACAAGAGCAGGGGTATTTTCAACACGCCAGCTGATGGGGGCTTCGATCGACAGAGCGGGGATCCTTATTGTATTATTCGCCATATCAGGCATAACGTCCGTTGGCGCAATATCCTCGGTCTTAATAATTCCTACTCCAGGCTGATCGACAATAACTTCAGCTGTTTTGATGTCGTTCAGATACCAGAAGGCAACTTTGTCCTTGATCGCTGGAAAGTTTATGACAGTATACCCGGCTAAAATCAAAGCAAATACAAATAGAGCTTTACCCGCAAACAGGGCCAGGCTCACAATCAAATCGGCTTTTTTGCGTTTTGCGCCTGCGAAAAGTCTGACTAGATCTTCTTCGGATAAATTTATTTCTTTTTTCATCTTTCCTATTATACCAGAGCGATTCGATTTGATAAGTCTATAAAAAATAATTGCCCGATTCGAGAATCAAGCAATTATTGGTGCCGATGGTGGGAATCGAACCCACATGGCTTGTGACCACACGATTTTGAGTCGTGCGCGTATACCAGTTCCGCCACATCGGCATGGGAAGATAATAGCAAAATATTCAGTTTCTTTCAATCTTTTTGGGCTCAGAGCCTGTTAAATCCCAAAGCTCCGAGGGTGCAGATTGGGGAAGCTCTCCTCCATCAATAACAAAATCGAGCTGGCCGAGGCCATCAAATTGGTCGCTAATCTGATCTACCGAATAGCAATTTGGCAGTCCTGACTTGTTCGCCGAGGTTTGGGCCACGAAGCCGTCCGACAGTTCGGCGATTTTTAGTATCAATTCATTATCTGGCACACGGACAGCGATAGTCCCCTCTCGTTTGCACAAATCAGAAATCTTGTTGGCATTGTTTGCTCTCAATACGAATGTAAATTTGCCAGGAATTTTTTGACTGATAAAATTTGAGTTTTCCGCGCTCAGGTCAGCAGCGTTACCGATTTGTTCGATTTCGTAAGTGGCCAAACCAATAGTCTTTGACTCTGGCCGACCCTTTATCTCATTAATTTTATTTATTGCGCTATGGCTGGTCGGATCAGCAATTATTCCGTAAACGGTGTCAAATGGAGCGACGACAAGGCCTCCAGCTCGTATGATTTGTGCGGCTTCGGTGACGACCTCTTGCATGTTACTGTTTGTAAGCATTATTCTTTTCATAATTCTCCTTGAGTTATAACTACAATCATAATATAATTGAATTAAAATTTAAACAAAGAAGGTAATATGGGCAATTTAGAACAACTAGACAAAATTGACTTCAAAAAAGCTGATCCGAAGGGAATGATAAATAATATTGTAAGCTTTGTGGATGATGCAAGACAGGCTTTTGAGACTGCTTCTAGCTTTAATGTCCCTGCTTACTATATTAAGGCCAAGAAAATTGTCCTGGTCGGGATGGGCGGATCTGGAGCTGCCGGAGACATTATCAAGGAGTATCTAAGCCCTCATGCCGACTTAATCGTCGAGAGCATACATGACTATTCCCTGCCATCATGGGCAGGTAGCGATACCCTCGTCATCTTAAACTCATATTCTGGCAACACCGAGGAAGTTCTGGCTGTATTTCTGGAAGCACAAAATCGCGGCGCCAAAATGATTTCGGTCACGACTGGTGGCAAGCTTAAGGTGCTTTCCGACAAGTACAAAGTACCAACTTTATCGTTTGAATATGAGGGATGCCCCAGAGCATCTTTCCCTTATCTTTTCATTCTGATGCTTTCTGTATTTATGAAACTTGGCTATGTCAATTTCACCGAAGCCGATGTCAAAAGTGCTTTGGACAGCCTTGATGAACTTAAGAAAAAATACCTTCCTGATGTTTCGCTATTTTCCAACCCGGCCAAGATACTGGCTGAAAAGATCCATGGACGCGTACCGGTGATCTTTAGTTCTCGCCTGTTGGCTGGCGCGGCACTCCGCTTCAAAAATCAAATCAACGAAAACGCTAAACACTGGGCTTTCACCTGTATCTTCCCGGAGCTTCACCACAACGTTATTGAAGGAATGCTGAGGCCAGAAAACCTTTGCATGGTTATGATGTTGGAATCTAATTTTGATTATGATCGTGTCACACTCCGCGAAAATATCAGCTCTGAAATTATGAGGAAGCACAAAATTACGCTCGAGAGGATCAAATTTGTCAAAGCAAAAGATCAACTTTCCGAGACCCTATCATTTGTACTGCTCGGAGACTTTGTTTCATATTACCTAGCAATACTGGACAAGGTAAATCCTGGGGTCAACGAAGTTATCGACGAAGTGAAATCCAAACTCAGCTAACATAAATCGGAGGGAACTTGAACTTTTTTAATAAAGAATCGCGTAAAGTACATGCGCTGATTGTACTTGACGGCTGGGGAATCGCTCCTGTCTGGGGCGGCAACGCTATTGCTGTGGCCGAAACACCGGTTTTTAATAGTTTGGTCAACAAATATCCTTCCACCACACTGGTCGCTTCAGGAACAGGAGTTGGACTTTCTGAGGGATCCCCCGGCAACTCCGAAGCTGGCCATCTCAACATTGGAGCGGGTCAAGTCATCCTTCAGGATCAAGGTCTGATCGACAATCACATTAATGATGGTTCGTTTTTCAGTAATGGCACAATTCTCGGCGCAATTGAACATTCTCGGAAGAATAACTCTATGCTTCATATCATGGGGCTTCTCTCGAAGACTGGCACGCATAGTCAGATTGCCCACCTGTACGCTATTTTGAAACTTTTGCATGACCAGAACTTTAGCAACTTCATGATTCATTTTTTTACTGACGGTAGGGACTCTGACGTGATGTCAGGGATTGAAATGCTGGCCGAAGTACAGAATAAATGCGCTGAATTTGGCTTTGGACCAAATCGAATCGCATCGATCGTTGGAAGATTTTACGCCATGGACCGTGACAATAATTGGTCCCGTGTGAAAAAATCATATGATCTATTGACTCAAGCTGTTGGGACACAATTCGAAACTCCAGGATCAGTTTTTGCCTCTTCTTATTCTCAAAACATCACGGATGAGTTCATTGAGCCAAGCGTTATTGCCAACAAGTCTCAGCCAATCGCGACCGTCAAGGATAACGACTCCATCATACTTTTTAATTTTAGAGCAGATCGCGCCAAGGAAATAACAGATGCCTTTCTGAACGATCAGATCCCTGATTACCCAGATCGGAAAAAATTAAATAATTTATATTTCGTTTCCTTTGTCATGTACAACGAAAATTCACTTGCAAAGCAAGCCTTCGCTCCAGTACTCCACAACCATGGCCTAGCTCAAATCTGGTCTGAGCATGGACTTAAGCAATATCACTCCGCAGAAAGCGAAAAGTATGCTCATGTCACTTACTTCTTTGACGGTGGCTCAGAAAAGAAAAGTCCAGGCGAAGATTGGGCCATGATCCCCTCAAAGAAGGGCCTAAGCTACGCCAAATTACCAGAGATGAGTGCTCGCGAGCTCACTGCTGAAACGCTTTCGGTCATCAATAAGGATATATATGATTGTTTCGTTATTAATTTTGCCAATCCGGACATGGTCGGACACACAGGTGACCTTCAAGCTACCGCCAAAGCTGTTAGCTATGTCGATCAGTGCTTAGGTGAAATTCTCTCGCTAATCCAAAAGAAGAACGGTGTTGCTTTCATTTGCGCAGATCATGGCAACGCCGAACAGATGGTCAACCCCAAAACAGGCGGTCCTGACACTGAGCACACTTCAAACCCCGTCCCGTTCATAATATTTGGTGCTGATTTCGAAAACAAAAAAATTGCATTGCGCCAGGATGGGAAGCTTTCTGATATCGCTCCAACAGTCCTTGAATTGATGGGTATTAATCTTGAAATTCCTGGGATGAACAAATCATTAATCGTTAGAGGGTAAAGCTTGCCAAAGAAAATAAGAAAACTTGTCACGTTATTAATAGATGGTTTTGGTGTTTCAACGTCCTCACAAAATAACGCGGTAGCTATAGAAACTATCCCCAATTTTCAATTTCTCTGGGATCATTATCCCCGCAAATGTCTGGTCTCGGCCATTCGCCCAGATTCGACCGAAAAAGCGAAGTGTTTTGATACCGAAAATAGCTATCTTGAAATTAGCTTGGGGTATAATCCCAGAACCGAACGCAAAGCATTGCCAGACCTATCTCGAAGCACACAGCTTCAAAATATTATAAATATTGTCAGGGACCACCGATCCGCCCTCCATTTGTTTTTTGTCTTGTCGAACGACGACTCTCAATCCTCACTCAAACAATTGCTTGATCTGATCAAAATTTCCCAAGGAAGCCAGGTCTTTTTCCTCTATATCCATATTTTAATAGACAATTCCTTCAAGAGCCCAAGTGATTTATTGATCCATTTCGAAAAGTTGGAGGCGAAGATCAAATCAACTGGACTCGGTGAGATTGTTTCTATTGTTGGCGAATTGTATTTATCTTCTACTGCTGGCAATAAGAAAAGTATCAATGGTTATCTAGACCGAAATACTGACTTATTCATTTCGGGAGAACAAGCAATTAAAAGTTTGGCTAAGGGCGATTTAGCAAATTTTCCCCACTGCACGCTAAAAACGACATCTAGCGGAGGAATCTCGGATTTTGACGCTGTTGTTTTCGCCAATCACAATAACTTACTTCTGACTAATTTCATTTCCTTTTTGAGCCGTTCCCCCAGGAAACCACGCTTTGTTTCTCTGGCCTCTCTCGCCGACACTGGGATTGTAGGGGTCTTGCCGATTTATAATACGCCTGAACATCTAATGGCCCGACTCTCTAAAGCTCAAATCAAGTCACGTCTGATCCTCCCTGACAATTCCCAAGAGAGCAGACGTTACTGGCTAAACGAAACTGACAACGTTGCTCCACGCTACTACCCCTCAGATAATCCTGCCGCGATTCAAGATTTTCTAAGTAGTGAGCTTGATGATTTTTTCCATTCTGATACTTCCTTTTTGCTAATTCAATATTCAGATCTGATACAGAAGTGCCAAAGCGCTGGTTTTTCAGGTTGCGCAAACAGCGCCCAGCTAGTAAACTTAGTTATTAGGATGGTCTTCGAAAAGGTGATGAATTCTGACAGCAGTTTTTATATCGCCTCACCTTATGGAATGGCAGAAAATTTAACTCGCTCCAAAGAAATGGCCGGTTTCGGATTCAACTACTTGCCCACTCCCTCGAACACTCCACTTCTGTTGATCGAAGACGTTCGATCGACCGTAAAATCGAAAAACTCTCTCTTGCAAGAAATCGCTACCAGCAGAGACGGTTTGCAATCGATTCACAAAACTATATTAAAGCATTTTCAGATCGGAGAAACGTTATGACCCTTGCAAAAATGATATCGCCCAGAAGCATCGCCCTTATTGGAGCATCCTCCAATCCAGAGAAGATCGGCTTCCAAATTCTGTCGAACATCCTAAACGGCGGTTTTGCTGGTCGTGTTTTCCCCGTGAATTTGTCTGGCGAAACAATACTAAATTTGCAATCGGTTAAATCGGTCTTGGATATCAAGGAGCATATCGACCTCGCGATTATCGCGATTCCAGCTAAGTTCGTCAGGGACTCTGTGCTTGAATGCGTCAAGACTCGCGTAAGCTCAGTTATTGTTATCTCTGCCGGTTTCGCCGAGATTGGAGAGGCTGGCAAATTGATTCAAGACGAGATTCGAGATATTTGCGAGAAAAATAACATTTCTTTGCTTGGTCCAAACTGTTTGGGGTTGATAAATACTGAAATAAATTTGAATGCTACTTTCGCTAAGGAGTTGCCAAAAACAGGCCATGTCTCCCTGCTTTCTCAATCAGGAGCCATCATTACCTCAATAATCGACTGGTCCAAGAACTCCCCAATCGGATTTTCCAAAATATTTTCAATTGGCAACAAAGCGCTGATTAAGGAATCTGATTTATTTGAATATTTATACAATGACAATGAGACAAAAGTTGTGGCAGCTTATATTGAAAACCTCGAGGTTGACCGTCATCTATCTGAGATTTTTATCAAAAATGCCAAGAAAAAGCCTACGATAATCCTTTTTGGGGGCAAAAGTTCTTTTGGCGCCCGCGCCGCGCTCTCACATACTGGATCGATAGTAAGCTCTTACACCTCGGTCAAAGCCTATCTCACACAAGCAGGAGTGATTATCGCCGACACCCTCGAAGACCTTTTGCTTTATTCTCGCGTCTTCTCAAGCTACCAGCAGATCAACGGCAACAATATTACTATAATCACAAATGCTGGTGGCCCAGCTATTGCCGCTTCTGATCATTTGCATGATCTGGGGCTCAATCTCAACACACTCTCGCCCAAAACCGTCAGTTTGCTCCAGAAACAACTACGACCAGAGGCAAACCTGACAAATCCCGTCGATTTGCTCGGAGATGCCAGTGAAATTGATTACCAAAAAGCTCTGGAAATCGTGACGAACGACAGTGGAACTGATGGAATTCTTGTGATTTTGACTCCTCAATCCGCTACAAAGATTATCGAGACTGCAGAAGTAATTGCCAGCGTCAAATCCAGGACACCGATTATTTCCTCATTTGTAGGCGGCGAAATTCTGACCAGTGCCAAAGATATTATAGAGAACTCCGGCAAGCCATGCTTCTCATATCCCGAGGAAGCAGCACTAGGCTTGCTCACTCTATTTAAATTTTCAGCAGAGAAACAAACTTTGCTCGTGCCGCATTCGCCAAAGCATAATTTATTCAATTCTGAGAATAAAGAAAAGCATTTGCTGGATTACAAACTTCCGATTGTCCAATACAAAGAGTGTAAGAATATCGATGAGGTTAAAGACGCGGCAGATAGCATCGGGTTTCCCGTAGTTCTAAAGATGGCCGATCAAAACGCGCACAAATCTGATGAGGGCAAAGTGGTTTTGAATATTGAGGATTCCTTCCACCTCCAAAAAGCCTTTTTGAAAACTGGCTCCCCCGCTATCGTCGGTCCCATGGTCAACAAGAAGTTTGAGATTATGCTCGGCATCAAAAAGGAGGCTGGGACAGGAACCACCATAGTTTTTGGTACGGGTGGAATATATGCAGAGATATATCAAGATTTTAGCTACCGCATCGCACCGCTAGATCAAAAGAACGCTCTCTCGATGATCTTGGAGACTAAAATTGGGCGAATTCTAAACGGTGCTCGCAACCAGAAAAAATATGATCTTGCGGCTCTAGCAGATATACTTGTTCGTGCCACAAATTTTGCTGATAACTTTAGCAACATCAAAGAAATAGATTTCAATCCTATCGTGGCCGACGCCGACAATTTTCATTTGGTGGATGTGAGAATTATTCTGACAGAAAATATAGAGGGAGATAAATGAAAAAACAAGTTTTAATTTCTGGCAACGAGGCAGCTGTGCTGGGCACAATCGATGCTGGCGCTACCGTCATGTTTGGCTATCCAATCACGCCTGCGACAGAGATCCTCGAAGGTTATATACGCAAGGCAGAAGAAAACCCAGAGCTTAAGTACCTTCAAACCGAAGATGAAATTGCGGCAGGTTTCGGCGTCCTGGGCAGTGTCTTGGGTGGCGTCAAAAGTTTTACCGCTTCGGCTGGGCCAGGGCATGTCCTGCTTCAAGATCCAATCGCCATGGCCGAGAATCTCAGACTTCCCTTTGTCGGTATAATCATGCAAAGAGGCGGCCCATCAACTGGTACTGTAAACTTTTCTCAGCAGGAAGTGACCCTGGCCGCATTTGGAGGCAATGGTGATGGACATAGGATTGTATATTCTGCCTCGACTGTTCCAGAAATGTACGAATTAACAAAAAAATCATTTGAAACCGCTTGGAAATATCGCTTTCCCACTATTCTTCTGGGTGACGGTTATCTCGGTAAAATGAAAAACGTTGTCGAAATTGATCAACACTCCGAAAAAGCAAAAAGTTCTCCCATCCTCGAAGAGAAAGCTGAGTCAACAAATTTGAGAAATTGTTATAGCTCAGAGGAGTCGTTTGGTGCGGTGCTCGATCAGACACACAAAGATTGGCAGAAAAGTCGAGAAGAAATTGTAGAGTCCGAATCATACAAAGTCTCTGATGCGAAGACGTTGATCGTGGCTCACGGTTTGGTCGCAAGTGCCGCCAGAGATGCAGTAAAAATAATGCGAAAAAGTGGCGCTAGGATTGGTCTTTTCCGTCCAATCACTCTAAACCCTTTTGACAAAGCCAAATTATTGATTGCCGCTAAAAAGACCGAAAAAATAATTATCATCGAATCTTCACTCAACCAGTTGTCCAGAATCGTCAAATATGAAATGGCCGGCCAAAAAGCGAAGTTCATCGAAATATCAAAATCAGCTCAAGGGTTCACCCCCGAAGAGATAATTGACCAAATTAGGAGGCACAATGGATAATATTATGCCAAAGTGCTGGAAGAAAAGCAGCAAACCTCACCTATTTTGCCCAGGTTGCGGCCACGGTAGCGTCCTAAAACAATTGGGGTACTTGGCAGATGAAATGGGAATAGCTCGAAATACTGCACTGGGCATCGATATCGGTTGCTCTCTTCTGGCCTGGGATTTTTTCGATATGGACACTGTCCAGACACACCACGGCCGAACGACTTCTGTAATGGTCGGTTACAAAATGGCTAGACCAAGCCGAATCGCCATTGCCTACATGGGCGACGGCGGCGGATACGCGATTGGCCTTCAGGCCCTCGTCCATGCGGCATATCGAAACAACCCGATCACCGTGATCTTGGTCAATAATGAAAATTATGCAATGACCGGCGGTCAGACCTCGCCAACTACCGAGGTAGGAACTGTGACTTCAACTGCACCAAGCGGCAAATCAGCAGTATTCGGACCGGGATTCAAGGGTCCTGAGCTCTTGGCTAATATTGCCAGCAAAAATGCTTATATCGCTCGCGCCTCGATATCCAACCCAATCCAGATGAAAGCCATGATCAAACGCGCTATCGACAACCAAGTCAAGAACAATTCTTTTTCTTTCTTGGAAATTCTCTCAACCTGCCCAACAAATTGGAAGACAAATGCAAAAGAAAGCTTTGAGAGACTAGCCGAAATGGAGAAGTTTTTCCCTATCGGTGAAATAAGTTTAGTAGAGAAGGAGACAAAATGAAACCAATGAAGATATTTTTAGCGGGTGAAGGCGGTCAGGGTATTCAAACTATCGCCAAAATCCTAGTGGACGCAGTCAAATCACAGGGTTCTAACGTTTCATACATTCCCGCTTTTGGCGTAGAACAACGCGGGACACCCTCCACTGCTTTCATCACCATAAGCAACGATGAAATCCGCTACCCTCGATTCGAACACGCAGACGTTGTAGTCGTACTGCAGAAGCGCGCCCTTTCTGTGATAGAAAAACATATCTCCCCCCAAACCAAAGTAGTTTTCGACTCCTCGACGATCCCTGCATCCTCGATCCATCATCACCACAAATTGGGTATTCCAGCGACAGAAGTTGCCGCCGCGCAATTCAAGGCTCAATCTTTTAATATCTTGATTACCGGCAAGATCAGTAGGTTGATCAATCTTGACGAGAAACTTGTTTGGGACTCAATCGTCAAAATACTGGGCAAGAAGTTTAAAGATGACAAAATCCGGAAGATGAATGAAGATTGTTTCAAGTACGGGCGAAACGCAGTTTTTGAGATAGATCAATTTTCGAAGCCGACTTTCATGCCTGCAACCGAGAAAATCATACGCAAAGGTTTTGGCAAAAGCGCTTTGATCATTCCAGAGCGCTGTAAGGGATGCCATATCTGCATTGCCAAATGCCCTGTAGCCGCATTATCAAAAGGTGAAACTCTTGGCGTATTCGCGACTCAGGTGCCAGAGATTGATTTGGAGAAATGTATCGCTTGCGGCAATTGCTTCCGTTTTTGCCCAGACGCCGCCATCTCCGTAACCAAAGATAAGAGTGCTAAGTAAAAGCGGCCAAAAAAGCTTTTGCGGAATTTATGAACTAGAATTGAATTCTACCCTCTCCAATATTTTTTGCCCTTGAGATTATCAGGCAAAAGAGATTCTTTGTCGTACATTTTGTAGTCTTTTCCAAAGCCGAAATCCTTCATTATCTTGCTAGATGCATTTCTAATTTTGAGAGGGACGGGCTCAAGTCGACTATTTGTGACGTCGTTTTTTGCACTTGCATATGCCTCATCGACAGCGCGCGATTTTGGGGCAATACTTAGATATATCACCAATTGCGCGATTGCATTATTGGCCTCAGGCATACCCAAATGTCTGGTCGCGTCGAGTACAGATGTCGCTAAGATTAAGGCCTGTGAATCAGCCATCCCAATGTCCTCAGACGCACATCGTATCAACCGTCGGATGACATAGAGAGGATCTTCGCCCGCCTCCAACATTCGGGCAAGATAATGTAGTGCCGCATCAGGTTGTGAAGCGCGGATTGCTTTGTGCAGGGCCGAGATGGCATCATAATGGCCGTCCGCACCCTTGTCATATCGTATAAATTTCTGCTGGATTGATTCTTGTGCCAAGAGCTCATCGATTTTGATAATCCCATCTCTTGGCTCTGCTGATATTATCGCAAGCTCCAAGGCATTGTAAGCGTCACGAAGATCGCCTTCGCATAGATTGGCAATCAGCTCCAGTGCTTTTTTGGAGATTTCTATTTTATTTTTTGGTCCTTCAGAACGACCACTTACATAGTCGGCTTGCTCTAAATTAATTCTGGAAATGGCTCTTTTTAGAGCCTTGGCCACAGACGGTATGGTTTGTTCGCGGAAATGAAAGACTCTCGCTCTCGACAGAAGTGGAGCGTTGACTTGAAATGATGGATTTTCGGTCGTGGCTCCAATCAAGGTAACAGTACCGTTCTCGACATAGGGCAGAAGAAAATCTTGCTGCGACTTATTGAAACGATGAATTTCATCAATAAACAAAATTGTTTTGATTTGGTTGAATTGTGATTTGTCTCCTGCTTCGGCCACTATTTTCTTCAAATCAGCTACTCCGCTAGCAACAGCAGAGATGAAGACAAACTGGCTTTTGGTCCTTCCGGCGATAATTTTGGCTAGCGTTGTCTTGCCGCATCCGGGCGGACCCCAAAAAATCATCGGGACGATTCGGTCCGACTCAATAATCCTTCGTAGGATCTTGTCTTTCCCAACGATATGTTCCTGGCCAATAAAATCGCCTAGAGATGTAGGACGAAGTTTCTCGGCCAGCGGAAGGTTAGATTTTTGCGTGAACAAATTTTCCAAGTCGACGCCAGTCCGTTAAAATCCTTGCTATAATTTTTCGCCGAGGAAGAGGATATTTTCGTTGTCGCCCCTATCCCCTCTTTTCATATTATCGATTCCAACTATTTCGAAGCCGGCCTCTAGGAACAATTTTTCAAGCTCCTCTACTTTGAAACAATGAATGTAGCGATTTGCCTTGATGATTCTGTTTCCTGATCGAAATGGGTAAAATGTGTCGCTCAAGTCGAGACTGGGATGAAAGAACCCGTTACGCAGAATCTGCCAGAACATTCCCTTCTTTTTCCACATATTCCAAACTGTCAGGACGAGCAAGCCGCCCGGCTTCATGACCCGTCTGATCTCTTTCAGATATTGAACGCGAAATTCAGTACTGGGGATGTGATGGAAGACCGATAGACAGAATATTTTATCGAAGGAGTTGTCGGCGAATTCGAATTTGAGCGGATCGGTCAGACGAAAATCAGATTTTGGATAACGCTGCTTCGCAATCTTCACTAACTCTGTGGAGTTATCAACTCCAGTGTAGTCGATCTTCATATCCTTAAATAATTCGGTTAATCTGCCGTTACCACAGCCAACATCCAGGATCCTGTCGCCATCTTTAGCATAAGACTTCAGTGCTATAATGTCATTAGACAAATAGTTCCTTGTACTTGAAAACTGCTCAGCGATGCTGTTATAATCCTCTATCGTCCGATTTAATAGATATTGTGCGTATTCTTTTTTCATAATGGATAAAAACCCGATCGAACAATTTATTATTGAATTTGCTAGCGGCGAACTCTCTCGCAAGCGATTTGATAAACTCCAACGCATTTACGCGAAGGCTTCACAGCTTTCATTTTTCACAAATGACCAGCTGCTTTTAGCATACCAAACTTTGCTCATAGGTCAACTCGTTGAGAAGAATATTGGGCTTGAGAAATTTCTGACGCTCAAATCTACTCGATCTAATTCTGGAATTGTCGTCGTCTCAGTCCTAACAAAGCCATACGATTGCCCCGGCCGTTGTCTATATTGCCCTACACAAGCCGGTGCACCCAAGAGCTACCTTGCCGAGGAACCAGCCGTAATGCGGGCAATTACCTGCAATTATGACCCTTATCTTCAGGTCAGCTCAAGACTCAAAGCCTTGGAGGCCGTTGGACACCTGACCGACAAAGTTAATATTCGCATTATCGGTGGCACTTGGTCGGCTTATCCTACAGAGTACCGGACAGAATTTGTCAGGGAATTATTCAAAGCAGCTAATGGCAGGATCAGGGAGTCAGGAGTTGAAAGCTTAGAAAATCTACAGAAGCAAAATGAGACTACCAAACACCGAATCGTCGAGATATCGATAGAAACAAGACAAGATCATATCGACATGGATGAGATCAAACATTTGCGCGAGTTAGGAGTGACCAAAGTCGAACTTGGCGTACAAAGCTTAGATGATGAAATTTTAAAATTAAATAATCGTGGCAATGATACTGCATCGACTATTCGTGCAACAAAACTTTTGAAAAACGCAGGGTTCAAGGTCTCGTATCAGATGATGGTCAACCTTTACGGCGCTGATCTGAAACGAGATCTTGAGATATTCAAAGAGTTATTTGAAAATCCAGATTTCAAGCCAGATCATTTGAAGATTTATCCCTTGGCGCTAGTCAAGGAAGCAGAAATATACAAACTTTTTGAGCAGAAGAGATATAAGCCCTATACTGAGTCAGAATTGACAGGCCTGCTTGTCGAGATCAAAAAACTGGTCCCGCCTTATTGCAGGATCGAAAGAGTAATTCGCGACATTCCGACTGAATATATTGTCGAAGGTGGCGCCAAGATTTCAAATCTGAGACAAAATGTCTTGCTCGAGTTGGATAAACAAAATGCAAAGTGTCAATGCATCCGTTGCCGCGAAATTAAAGGCGATTATAATATCGATGAAGATTACAAAATGTTTCGTCTCGATTACGAAGCTTCCGATGGTAGAGAAATATTTCTCTCAATCGAATCTAAGGATAGAGCGAGGCTTTTGGCTTTGCTCAGACTCCGTATCCCAACAAATTATTCCGAATCATTGCCAGTATTAAAAAACTCGGCCATTATTCGCGAGATGCATACTTATGGGCCACAGGTTGCAATAGGGCAAAATAATGATTTAGCTGCCCAGCACCAAGGATTTGGAACTAAATTGTTGTCTGAGGCTGAAACTATTGCCAAAAAAGAATTTTACCTCGATAAAGTTTCCATCATTGCTGGAGTCGGCGTACGCGGTTTTTTTGAGAAGTTTAGCTACAAGCTAGACCGCTGCTATATGACAAAAACATTGACCAAAGACTAATATGGTTGTATTATCTTGCTAGTCCTTCCTCCTAGGACCAATCGCGGATGTGCCCGGGGGCTATCAACAATACTGGTATTCCAGGTTATTTATTTGCATTTATTGCCCGCACCTGGATTTTCCACAGTTGGTAGCTCCCACCAACCCCCCTCTTGGGGGATTTTTTGTATTAAAAAACCCGGATCTGAGTGATACTCAATGACCCGGGCGGGAATAATTGGTAATTAGATTACTGGTTTCGGGATAGGAATCATCACGATCTCATTTAACTCTTTCAGCACCAATAGTGCCTCGCTAAAAGGGATCATGGTTTTGTATGGTCCGATCCATAGTTCTCTTGCTCCAGTGCCGTCATAAGGCAAGAGGAGCGCCTTATCATCAACAATGATGAAAAGTCCGGCATCACAGCTTCCGTACCATCTGGTGTATGGTCCTGTCCAAAGCAGAATCTCCCCACCGCCGAAAGGATAAACTATAACTTTGTCACGAAAATTCGCAACGATGCCTTTGCAACAACTGCCGCAGTTAGCATATTTTGTAGCCGCGGGCGGGCCACCGTTATACGGGTAGCAATGGTTTAGGCCATCATGGAAATCCCAGACATATCCTTGCCCCATCGATGATTTTTGACCCCAATCACGATCAGTGAAGATAATATTATAGACACCATTGACCTTGGCGTGAACCCAATTCCGATTCTTGTGTGAACCGATAACTATCCCGTCATGAACAGTGATATTCACACCACGGCCATCCCAAAATACTTTTGGCTCTGACCGGTCAAACGGAACATAAAGAAACTCGGACTCCTTGTGCGCTAAAATCATCCCTGTGTCGCAACAGCGCAGATGATCAGGTATCTTGCTTCGGTAGAGTAAATCATGAGCGCTACCATCGTAAGGAGCAAGATAGTATCTGGTTCCCTTTTGAATTGCAACACCAGCCTTTGTCGGATACCAGCCGTAGTGACCGTCGCCGAGACTGACTTGGTGCCCATCATTACGGATAAGAATCAACTCACTGCCTCCGCTTTTCTGGATGATAAGGCCATGATCGCTCGGCAGCGCATGTTGCTGATAATCATGGTAAGTGATCGAATTTACTCCGGCCGCAGGGCCGGCAGTAATGGCTGTGTTCATATTTGTTCTCCTTTTCTCAGAATGCAACAAACAATAAATTGTTAGTTTGTCAAAGAGCATTTAGCCGTTATCGGCTAGCTATATCCGATAGTAGATATGGTGTATAAATAGCATAAATTGGCTGGAATGTATAGGAAAAAGCAGTTGGTAGCTCCCACCAACCCCCTCTTGGGGGATTTTTTGTATTAAAAAACCCGGAACTCAATGAACCGGGCTGGAAATTTTGTCCTTAGGCTTTTCTGCTTAAAGACGTCCGTTTGGGTAATCTTTTGATGCCAAGACGGCACATTTCAACAATGTTTGGGCAAAAGTACCATGGCTCTTCCCGATACCTACCATTTGAAAAGTACAGTGCCCAACTGTCGATCCATTGTCCCAACCAGAGGCCATTTCTGAGAGCCTCATAGGCAAAAACCATAGTCAGGGGGAAGGTCCATCCGATCCAAGGATAGTTTGCGGCGACTGTTTGCCCTGACGGATTGAGCATAAATGGGATTGCGGTCATGATTAATCCTCCTACACCAAGGCAACCAAATATAAGCCAGGCCCCTATCGCGAGGATATAGACAGCCAATGCGACGATAAATAGTACGTACCCAAGCGAGTAACGCAGTAGGTTGCTGGCTTGTCTTCCAGCAAAACAGATACCGGTAAGTAATTTTTGCACATTTCTTACCTCCCTGCTTAATGTATTAACACAAATTCTTTAAAAACTCAAAAATGGATTTTAAAAAACAACCGGCGTGTTGCGGTTGTTTTTAATCAATATTCGATTCGCTACATTGCCACTTTTTTGGCTTTTTTGAGACTATTGAGTTTGATTTCGGAGCACTTGGGGCAACGGTACTGCGGGTGCTTGTCCTCTGTCCTGTCGTAGCCGCCAGGAGCCATCACCAATCTTCGCACCAAGTCTTTCTTGCCACAATCGAAGCAAGTACCGCTAGGAATAATTTCCCATTTTTCTATCAGTTTGCTTTTGAAGATGAAGCGATCAACCCAGAAGAAGATACAACCGCCGATCAGATTGGCCACAGTGGCGGCGATCCAGTCTTCCTTGGTACCCATTATTGAGGGAGAGTGCTTGAAGTACGCAACGGCTGGAGCGAGAATTAGTGTTGAGAGTTGCCAGCGGATGAGATAGAGAATAAACTTGAGCATTTCCTATTCCTCCAAATAATTAATTCAATATTATTCTATCTGGCTATCCCATAACTTGTCAAAATAATTATTGAAACAAATAAAAAGTCTCCGCTTAGATTTAGATTCTAGGCGAAGACGGGTCAAAATTCGATATCGATGTGTGTCCAGCCAGATCGTGATCGAGACTGGCTAAAAGACTGAGGCGTCTGCACTTGCGAATACTGTACAGGCTCTTCCTTGACCCGTGAATCACACCGTGTGTGGTGCGACAAGTGGTCGGAGGAGTAGAGATTGATAAATTCGGGCCTGATTCCTGCAAGAACGGTGATCGGACCTTTTGTATTACTGGAATCTACCTCTCCATCCACGACAACCAACGAAATTGTGCCAACAATATTTTCGCTAAAGTATTTAACTTTCGCAGCTTCCAACTTTTTGAAACAGTCGTCGCGAGAGTTACAAATTGCAAATACTATTGTGTCACAAAAGATTTTCCCCTTCACATCTCCCCTCTTGAGGAGCTGAGAAATGATGCGTTCGTGGTCTGGCTTGTCGTTCAAAACGACGACCAGAGCACTGCGTGAAATAGTTATCTTCGCCATCGAAATGTCCTCCAAGCAGAGCATTCTATCTTTGGTATATCGAGATTATGATACTTTGTCAATTTAAGATCAAAAAAACACCTCAAAAATGAGATGCGTTTTTGGTGGACCCTAGCGGATTTGAACCGCTGACCTCCTCCATGCCATGGAGGCGCTCTACCAACTAAGCTAAGGGCCCATTAGTCGTTTTTAATAAATCCGTCTTTAATTATTTGTTTAATAATATTTTTATTTTTATATCTTTTAATCTCAATTCGATCCTTCTCGCTGAAATAAGGTCATCGAAATTTTGCTGGAAAACTAGCTTGGCGGGCAATTTATATTTGATCCCCAGTGTTTTGCCAGAGTTATGTTCAAGTAGCCGTCTGTGAATATCGTTCGTAGAGCCAATATAATATTGCATATTATTTAACTCGAGGATATAGACTGTCCCTGCCATATTTCCTTTCTGACCTTCCCGATGTCCATCGGGACGTTCTAGCCAACTAAGCTAAGGGCCCAGATATTTTTTGTAGCGATAATTCAAAGGTTATTTTACTACAAAATTGAATTGAATTCAAGCTCAGGAAGTGATATTCTTGATTTAAGAATTTAAAAATAAACGCACTAAGTAGGCAAAATGAGAGAATATAATTTCAAAGAGATCGAATCAAAATGGCAGAAGAAATGGGAAGAGGAAAATTACGGCAAATCCGATGATGATTCTGCCTTGCCGAAGCACTATCATCTAGTTGAATTCCCTTACCCCTCTGGCGCTGGCCTCCACGTCGGCCACTGTATGGGCTATGGCGCATCCGATGCCTACTGCCGAATGAAACGTCTTCAGGGCTTCAATGTGATGTATCCGATCGGCTGGGACGCATTTGGCCTGCCTACCGAAAATTTTGCGATCAAGAATAAGGTTAAACCGCAAAAAGCGACTGCTGACAATGTTGCGGTATTCAAATCCCAGATGAAATCATTGGGGCTTTCCTTCGACTGGTCTCGCGAGGTCAACACGACCGACCCAGATTATTATCGCTGGACTCAATGGATTTTCCTCCAATTTTACAAGCATGCAATCATTGATGGGAAACTAGTCAAGGTTGCAGATGATGATTTTCATACTCCCAGACTTGCTTTTCAGGCAGAGATGCCGGTCAACTGGTGCCCTTCTTGCAAAATAGTTTTGGCCAACGAAGAAGTCGTCAACGGAACATGTGAGCGTTGCGGTACTGGGTCTGAGAAGAGAAAACAAAAGCAATGGATGCTTCGGATTACTGCCTACGCCGATCGGTTAATTAAAGATCTAGACACGGTTGATTACTTGGACAAGATCAAGACACAGCAGGTCAATTGGATCGGGCGAAGTGAGGGCGCAAATATAATTTTTGACGTCAAAGGTTTTAGTAACACCGTTCACGATGAAGAAATAGAGGTATTTACTACCCGAGCCGATACTTTGTTTGGCTGTACTTATGTCGTGCTTGCCCCAGAGCACCCACTGGTTAAAAAGCTTGGCCACCATATCCAGAACTTTGAAGAAGTCCAAGATTATATAGATAAAGCAAAGAAAAAGTCTGATTTGGAACGTACTGAGCTGCAGAAGGATAAAACTGGAGTTAAGCTGTATGGCGTATACGCGATCAATCCAATTAATGGTGAACAAGTTGATATTTATGTCGCTGAT